>JAJEGU010000046.1 GCA_022819645.1 Pseudomonadales bacterium | reverse complement strand
CTACACCCTGGATTATCCCAATCTGGAAGTGCGCCACAGCCTGAACCAGGGATTGCTGACCCATCTGGAGCAGTCGCCCAGGGAGGTCTCGAACCGGGGCAAGGACCTGTGCCGCCTGCTGGCCGAAAACGACTTCGACGCATTCGCGGACAAGCTGCGCGCCTTTTTCGCCGGCGTCCCGTACCAGTGGCAGACGAGGCCGGAACTCGCCCGCTACGAAGCCTGGTACGCGGGCATGCTCTACGCCTGCTTCCGCACCATCGGCGTCGATCTCCGGGTGGAGGAATCCACCAGCCATGGCCGCTCGGACATGGTGCTGCTGCATGGCGGCCAGGTCTTCGTCATGGAGTTCAAGACGGCGGAAGAGGGCGAGGAAACCGAAGCCGCCCTCGACCGCGCCATAAGCCAGATCCGCGCCCGGGGCTACGCCGACCGTTACCGCGACCGCGAAGAGCCGATCCACCTGCTGGCCGCGGTCTTCGGCCGGGAAGAACGCAACCTGCTCGCCGTGCGCGCCGAGCCCGCTTGAGGCTTGCCCGCGAATTTCCATGCAGCGGGAGGTCAACCAGAAATTCACATTTTGGCGCTCCAGGCTTCATGTCATTCCGCGCGAAGCGAAGCCCTCCCCCTCCGTCATTCTGCGCGAAGCGAAGCGCGGTCGCAGAATCTCTTTGGGGATTCTGTGCGAGGGTGCATGCCTTCCCTGGCGCGGCTGCAGTGGCTTCGCTAAACCCCAGCCTCGCCATCCCAGCCACCGAGCACGGCTCGGTGTCGCTCGGCCTGCGCACGAAGCTACGCTTCGTAAACGCTTGTCCTCGCCCCTCAAGGAGGTTTGCTCTTTGTTGGCTGCGTCGAACGAGAGCCTGCATGCCGGGCTTGTGGTAGAGTTGCGGGTCTGGAAATGTTTGTCCTGCAGCCTGCCTGATATCGATGCTGGGATCCCTCTATTCCGACCGGCCGCTCGCGATTTCCCCCGCGCTGGCAGCGACCATCGGGCTGGAGGAGGCGGTGATGATTCACGTGCTTGCCGAACTCATCACCTTCCGCCCCAGCGAGCAATTGCCCGCCCATCCGGGGCTGGATTTTGTGCTGTTGGATGCGCAAGACGCAGGTCGTTTTTTCCCTTTCTGGAAGCCTGCGGATATCGACCGCATTCGCTTGCGGCTGATGCAACTCGACATGCTTGTCTGGGAGCCGCACCCGGAAACCTCGGGCGCGGCCTGGTACGCCCTGCAGCGAATCGACAGCGCCCCGCCCCGGCAAAGCGGGGTGCGGCGGCGGCGCGGAACCACAGGCCCCATTGCTCCCGACTGGCAACCGGATGCGGAGTGGATCAAGCAGTGCCGCCAGCTCAATATCCCGGACGACTTCAGCCACCGCGAAGTCTCCCGCTTCGTGATGTACTGGCGCGAACGCGGCGAAGCGCGGCACTCCTGGGGTAATGAATTCGTCAAGCATGTGCTGAAACAGTGGCGTGAGCAACAGACCGCCGACGCCGCCCGGGAGCGCTTCCGCGACATGGGCTCGAACTGGCGGCCTGATGAGGTTGCTGTGGAAATTCTTGTCCGGGACGGCATAAACCGGAACTTTGTCGACGACAGCATTCCGGAATTTGTACTCTACTGGATGGAGCGGGGCGTGGACCGGGATGACTGGAATTCGAAATTCATCACCCATGTCCAGCGCCAGTGGCGCCGTCTGCAGGCTGCGGAACTGTATGGCAACGAGACCCGGCCCATCAGCGAGGACTGGCAACCGGCGGCGCCCTGCCTGGAAATTCTGCAACTGGCCCGGATCGACGAGCGCTGGGCGTTGCGGCAGGTCCCGGAATTCGTGCTCTATTGGCGCGAAACCGGCGAGGCCAGGGAATCCTGGAATACGATCTTCCTGCAACGGGTCAAGCAATTGTGGGCCAAACGCCTGAATGGCAAGCTAACCGAGACCGGAAATGAAGGAGATCAAGTCCCTGATTCAGCTTACGGAGAAGATGATGACGCCTGGTACCGGCGTATCGCCGATCGAAGCTGGGCCGAGTGATTCCCGGGGCCGGCCTGATTCCGCAGCGGGCGGACAGGACCATGTGGATGCGGTGACGCGCCTGTTCGAAGAGTTCGCCCTTGCCTATCACAATCAATATCGCAAGGCATTTCCGAATCGCTCCACACTGGACCGGGCCAAGAAATACTGGCTTGGCCATCTGAAAAGTTTCAGCCCGAACCAGATCGTTCGCGCCGGCGCCGAACTCGTCTCTTCCAGCGAGTTCATGCCTTCTCTCGCCGATATGGTCAATACCTGCCGCCGGGACACGGCCCTTTTCGGTCTCCCCTCCATCCGCAGCGCCTACCACGAAGCCTGCCTGAAACCCTCGCCCAAGGCCGGGCAGAACTGGTCCCACGAGGCGGTGTATCTCGCCGGCCGCGCCACTGGCTGGCAATTGCTTGCGGGCGAAGCCGAGTCCGTCAGCTTTCCGCAGT
Source organism: Pseudomonadales bacterium (assembly GCA_022819645.1). Classification (GTDB taxonomy): domain Bacteria; phylum Pseudomonadota; class Gammaproteobacteria; order Pseudomonadales; family Pseudohongiellaceae; genus UBA9145. Next base: position 32,980 of record JAJEGU010000046.1, on the reverse strand, counting down.
TCGAATACCACTATCGTCACTTCTGCAGGCAGGTGGTGGAAGGCGCTGAGTTAGCGGAAGAGCGGCCCACGCCGCTGCCGCGACAGGTCCGGACCGAACTCAGCCCGGAAGAGTTGCTCGAACTGGCGAGCGAACTGCGCCGCGATCTCAAAAGCTGAGCGGCCCGCACCGGCTTTCGCCCGCCGGGCTTCGGGTATAATCCGCTCCCCCTCACATCAGTTCCAAGGAATCGCCAATGTTCAACCAGGACGACACCCTGGCCCACTGCGACCCCGCGCTGGCCGACGCGATCCGCGCAGAAGAGGACCGCCAGGAAAACCATATCGAACTGATCGCTTCGGAAAACCACGTCAGCCCCCTGGTGCTTGAGGCCCAGGGCACGGTATTGACCAACAAGTACGCCGAAGGCTATCCCGGCAAGCGCTATTACGGCGGCTGCGAACACGTCGACGTCATTGAACAGCTTGCCATCGACCGCGCCCGGGAACTTTTCGGCGCTGATTACGCCAATGTCCAGCCCCATTCCGGCTCCCAGGCCAATGTGGCGGCCTACAGCGCGCTGATGCAACCGGGCGACACCCTGCTCGGCATGAGTCTGGCCCATGGCGGCCATTTGACCCACGGCGCCCCGGTCAGTTTTTCCGGGAGAATCTACCAGGCGGTGCAATACGGCCTGCGCGAGGAAACCGGGGAGATCGACTACGAAGAGGTGGCGCGCCTCGCCCGGGAACACCGGCCAAAAGTGATCGTCGCCGGGTTTTCCGCCTATTCCCGCATCATCGACTGGCAGCGATTCCGCGACATCGCCGACGAGGTGGGCGCGTATTTCGTGGTGGATATGGCCCATGTGGCGGGACTGGTAGCCGCCGGCCTGTATCCGAGCCCGGTGCCCTGGGCCGATGTCGCCACCAGCACCACCCACAAGACCCTGCGCGGCCCCCGTGGCGGCCTGATTCTGGCGAAATCCAATCCGGAACTGGAGAAAAAGCTCAATTTCAATGTTTTCCCCGTGGGGCAGGGTGGCCCGCTGATGCACGTCATCGCCGCCAAGGCGGCCTGTTTCCAGGAGGCGATGAGCCCGGGGTTCCGGGATTACCAGCAGCAGGTTCTCGATAACGCCCGGGCCATGGCACGGTGCTTCATGGCGCGCGGGTTTGAGGTGGTTTCCGGCGGCACCGACGACCACCTGTTCCTGCTCAGCCTGATCCGGCAGGGGCTGACCGGCAAGGACGCGGACGCCGCCCTCGGCCGGGCCAATATCACGGTCAACAAGAACGCGGTGCCCAATGATCCCAGGCCGCCTTTCGTCACCAGCGGCCTGCGGATCGGCACGCCGGCGGTGACCACCCGGGGATTGCGCGAGTCTCACGTGGCGGAACTCTCCGGCTGGATGTGCGATATTCTCGAAGAGTTGGACAATGATTCCCGGATTGCGAAAGTCCGGCAGCGGGTTCTGGCCCTGTGCCGCGAGTTTCCGGTGTACCGGCAATTCGCCTGAGCGGAGCTGACAGCGATGCATTGCCCATTTTGCGGCGCCGTGGACACCAAAGTGATCGATTCCCGGCTGGTTTCAGACGGCAATCACGTCCGCCGGCGCCGGGAATGCATCACCTGCGAGGAGCGGTTCACCACCTATGAGTCCGCCGAACTCGTCATGCCCCGCATCATCAAGAGCGACGGCTCCCGGGAGCCTTTCCACGAGGACAAGCTCCGCGATGGGCTGCAGAAGGCGCTGGAAAAACGGCCGGTAAGCGTCGAACTCGTGGAAGCCGCCATCAACCGCATCAAGGGGGAACTGCGGGCCGGCGGTGAAAGGGAGATTCCTTCGGTAATGGTGGGGGAGGCTGTGATGAAGGAATTGCGCGAGCTGGATGAGGTGGCGTTTGTGCGCTTTGCCTCGGTGTATCGCAGCTTCAAGGATCTCGAGGAATTCCGCCAGGAAATCGAACGCCTCTCCAGGGCCTCCGACTGATTCCGATGCGTGCGATCTCCAGGCCAGATTGCAGCGGCGCGCTGGCGGACTGGCCAGGGCATATGGAGCGCGCATTCGAACTGGCGCGTTCGGTGCTGTCCTGCGCCCCCAATCCCCGGGTGGGCTGTGTATTGGTTCGCGATGGCCGCCGGGTGGGCGAAGGCTTTCACGCCGGAGCGGGACAAGCCCATGCGGAAATCGCGGCTCTGGCCGCTGATCCACGGGGCGGTGCCGGCGCCACGGTCTTTGTCACCCTGGAGCCCTGTTCCCATCAGGGCCGCACCGGCCCCTGCAGCGCGGCGCTGATTGACGCCGGCGTTCGCCAGCTTGTGGTGGCGGGCCTCGACCCCAATCCGAAGGTGTCCGGCGTCCGGCAACTCGAAGCCGCCGGCATTCCGGTATTCCATATGGGGGACTTTGTCGGCGCGGCAGAGGAACTGAACCGGGGATTTGTCTCCCGAATGCGGCGCGGCAGACCTCATGTGCGCTGCAAACTCGCCACGAGCCTTGACGGCGGGACGGCTCTCGCCAATGGCGTCAGCAAGTGGATCACCGGAGAGCGGGCCCGGGCCGACGCGCAGATGCTGCGGGCCGGCAGTTGCGCCATCATCACCGGCGTCGGCACGATTATCGCCGACGATCCCTCCCTGAATGTCCGTCCCGAATTGCTCCCGGACGAATCCCGGGAATTGGTGGAAAAACGCCTGGCAGCCATCGCCCGCCTCCGCGCCGGCATGGGACACCCATCGCCGGAAAACGAAACGGGACAGCCCCTGCGCGTGATACTGGACAGTCGCCTGCGCACCCCGCCCCATGCGGAAACTTTCTCCCGGGATGGCGCGGTCAAGGTTTTCAGCCTGCGGGAAACCTCGCGGAAGCGCGCTTTGCCGGATCATGTCGAACTGATCATGGCGCCGGCGGTCTCGGAAAGGGTGGACCCCGGATTCATGCTAGACTGCCTCGCCACGAGATTTGCGTGCAATGAGGTTCTGGTGGAAGCGGGCCCGACGCTCAGCGGAGCGTTGGTCAAGGCTGGCCTGGTGGACGAAATGGTGATCTATATGGCGCCCCGCCTGCTCGGCAGCGACGCCAAACCCCTGCTGGCGCTGACCGGGATGGACAATCTGGAATCGAAGCCGGACTGGCTGATCCGGGATGTCGCAAGAATCGGCGATGATCTGAAGATCACCCTTCGCCCGGCGGATCATTGACAGCGCCGGGGCCGTTGCAAGCACCTGGGAGGCTGCGCCGTAGGAATTCGCTGTCGCCGCGCCCCTGGCTGATCGATTGAGGCGAATATTGGTGAATATGCAACGAAATCGAGCGGCCAGGGACGTGGATGAGAGCGGATTTGCAGCCGTGAGTTCCTACGGCGCAGCCTCCTAGAGTCATCCGATGTTCACCGGAATCGTCGCCGCCATGGGGGCCGTGCTGGAACGCAGCGAAAACAGCGGCGGCTGCCGCCTGCGGGTGGCCGCGGGCGGCCTGGACCTGGCCGATGTCGAGATCGGCCACAGCATTGCCGTCAACGGCTGCTGCCTGACCGTGGTGGAACTGCATGGCGACAGCTTTGTCGCCGATGTATCGAAGGAAACCCTGCGCTGCACGACCCTGGGCGCTCTGGCGCCGGGACGGAGGGTGAATCTGGAGCTCGCCATGCAGGTGGGAGATCGACTCGGCGGCCATCTGGTGAGCGGTCATGTGGATGGCCTGGGCGAGTTGCTGCGGAGCGAGAGCGACGGCGACAGTCTGCGGCTTCAGTTCCGGGCGCCGGCGTCCCTGGCGCGATACATCGCCCCCAAGGGCTCCATCTGCATTGATGGAACGAGCCTGACGGTGAACCAGGCAGACGGCGCGGAATTCAGCGTGAACATCATTCCCCACACCCGGGCGGAAACCATTATCGGCCAGTACCGGGAAGGGCAGCAGGTCAACCTCGAAGCCGACCTGCTGGCACGCTATCTGGAACGGCTGATGCAGGGCAACGGCGAAGAGCGGGCGGCAAACAGCATATGAAACTGCATTCGGCGGCGGAACTCATCGACGATATCCGCCAGGGCAAAATGGTCATCATCATGGACGATGAGGCGCGCGAGAACGAAGGCGACCTCGTAATCGCCGCGGAGCGGGTGCGTCCGGAAGACATCAATTTCATGGCCAAGAACGCCCGGGGCCTGATCTGCCTGACGCTGACCCGGGAGCGCTGCGAATTCCTGCAGCTGCCATTGATGGTGGATGACAATCGCACCCGTCACAAAACCAGTTTCACGGTATCCATCGAAGCCGCCAGCGGGGTTACCACGGGCATCTCGGCCGCCGACCGGGCGCGCACGGTGCAGGTGGCGGTGGCGCCTGATTCCCGCCCGGAAGACATCATCCAGCCGGGCCATATCTTTCCCATCATGGCCCAGCCCGGCGGCGTGCTGCGGCGGGCCGGGCATACCGAAGCGGGTTGCGACCTCGCCCGGCTCGCGGGCCATACCCCGGCGGCGGTCATCGTCGAGATCATGAACGAAGACGGCAGCATGGCGCGCCGGGGCGATCTTGAGGCGTTCGCCAGCGCCCACGGGCTCGGAATCGGCACCATCGCCGACCTGATTCATTACCGGCTGGCCAACGAACACACGGTGACCCGCACCGCAAGCAACCGCCTCAACACCCCCTATGGCGAATTCCAGGTGCACAGCTACCAGGATTCCATCAGCGGCAGCACCCACCTGGCTTTCACCCTCGGCCAGATTTCCCCCGCCGAGCCGACCCTGGTGCGGGTGCATATCCCGAACACCCTGCGCGATGTCTGCGAAGTGCTGAGCGGCGAGCGCACAAGCTGGTCCTTCGGCAATGCGCTGGAAAGGATCAGCGAGGAAGGCAGGGGCGTGGCGGTGCTGCTGTCCGGCGATGATTACGGCCTCGGGCTCGATTCATCCCTCGCGCTGGCGCTCGCCACGGGCCGCCGCCGCGGCGGCGGGGACGGGCAGGAACTGCGCAGCGACCTCACCATCGGCACGGGCTCCCAGATTCTGCGCGATCTCGGCGTCGGCAGGATGCGGCTGCTGAGCCACCCGGCGCGCTTCAAGGCGATTTCCGGTTTTGACCTGGAAGTGGAGGAATTCGTGCGCTTCCGCAAGTCGCGCAATGGCGCAACGCACAATGAAGGAAAAGCCGGATGAACGCCAACACAGTGCTCAAGGGAGACTTGCAGCCGGGCGAAGCGCGCTACGCCATCGTCATGAGCCGCTTCAACAGTTTTATCGTGGAACGGCTGCTTGATGGCGCCCTGCAAACCCTCATCGCCCGGGGCGTGCCCCGGGAGCGAATCCGGATCGTCCAGACGCCGGGGGCCTGGGAGTTGCCACTGGCGGTGCAGACCCTGGCGCGGCGGGAGGACATCGATGCGGTGATTGCCCTCGGCACGGTGATTCGCGGCGAAACCGCGCATTTCGAGCATGTGGCCGGCGAATGCGTCTGCGGCCTGCGCCAGATCATGCTGGAAAGCGGCAAGCCGGTCACGCTCGGGGTATTGACGGTGGAAACCGTCGAGCAGGCCGAAGCCCGCTCCTGCCCCAGCGACAACAAGGGAGCGGAAGCGGCGCTGGCGGCCATGGAAATGGTCAGTTTGCAGGCACGTCTGGCCTCCCCGTGAGCGGCGCTACCCAGCCCAGGCGCCTGCCTTCCCGGCGCCGCGGCGCGCGGCGGCTGGCCCTGCAGGCGCTGTACCAGTGGATTCTGTCGGACAACGACCCGCGAGTCATCGCCAGGCAACTGCGGGAAGACGCCGGCGGTCGTATCGACTGGGACTACTTCAACCGCCTGTTTCCGGCGGTCGCCGATGGCAGGCGCGAACTCGAAGAACAGCTTGCGCCGGCGCTCGACCAGCGCAAGCTCGACCCCGTGGAGCAGGCCGTGCTCTGGCTTGGAACTTTTGAACTCGCCCGATTGCCGGAAACTCCCTATCGCGTGGTCATCAACGAATCCGTGGAACTCGCCCGGATTTTCGGCGCCACCGACGGCTACAAGTACGTCAATGCGGTGCTCGATAAGCTCGCCCCCTTACTGCGCGGCGCGGAAGCCGACCGGAACTGACGAGCCTGCGCGTGTCCACCAGCGAACAAGACATCATCCGCCGCTACTTTGCCATGCCGGAACTCGCTCTGCCGCGTGCTGAAATCGAACTCGGCATCGGCGATGACGCCGCGGTGCTGCGCATACCCCAAGGCAGGCGCCTGGTAACATCCACCGATGTGCTGACCGCGGGAACGCATTTTCCCGCCGGCGCCCCTGCCGAGTCGATTGGCAGCCGCGCGTTGGCGGTGAATCTCAGCGATCTGGCGGCCATGGCGGCGGAGCCGCTCTGTTTCACCCTGGCGCTGACCTTGCCCTCCACAGATCCGGACTGGCTGGAGCCCTTCAGCCGCGGCCTCGCGCAAGTCGCCGGGGCGCACCGTTGCCCGCTGGTGGGCGGTGATCTCAGCCTTGGGCCATTGCAGATCGCGATTCAGGTTCACGGTCTTTGTGAAGCGGGGCGCGAACTGCGCCGCGGTGGGGCCGCCCCCGGGCAGGGTGTGTACATCACCGGCCATGCCGGCGACGGCGCGCTCGGGCTCGCCAGCCTCGGCCTTGAGGCGCGGGGCGCGCGGCTCCGCCTGCCGCCTGATGAATTGCCGCCAGACTGCCGGGCGCATTTCCACGCGGCCTTTTACAACCCGACTCCCCGCATCGAATTCGCACTTGCCGCCGCGCCGTTCATCGCAAGCGCCATCGATGTTTCCGATGGTCTGCTCGGCGATGCCGGACATCTGGCCGCGGCAAGCGAAGTCGGCATTGTGCTGGATGCCGGAGCTTTGCCGTATTCTCCGGCGGCCCGGCGCTGCGCCGGGGAGCAATCGCGCCTGCGCGCCGCGCTTTGCGGCGGCGACGATTACGAACTGTGCTTTGCCAGCGACCCGGCGAATGAATCGCAACTCATGGCAATCGCCGCCGGCCTGGTTCTGCCGCTGACCCGCATTGGCGAGGTGATCGCCGGAGAGGGAGTTCACTGCCCCGGCGTGGAAAGCTCCGGCTGGTTGTCCTTTGATCATTTTTCCGGCGCCGACCAGGGATGAGGCCGTGAACGAACCCCCGGGCCAATCCGCGGCAAATCCCAGGTTCTCCGAACTGCTGCGGAATCCCGTGGACCTGCTGGCCTTCGGATTCGGCAGCGGGCTTTCGCCTTGGGCGCCGGGCACCGCCGGCAGCCTTGTGGCCGCGGCCATCTGGTTCGCCCTGCCGGCGCAGACGCCGCCCCACAGCCTGTTATTGCCCATACTGGCGACCCTGGCGGGCTTCTGGATTTGTGGCCGCAGCGCGGCGCGGCGCGGGATTGGCGACCATCCCGGCATCGTCTGGGACGAATTCGCCGGTTGCTGGATCAGCCTGGCGCTGGCCCCCGCCGGCCTGCCCCCGGCGCTGGGAAGCATTGCGCTGTTCCGCGTGCTGGACATTCTCAAACCCTGGCCCATCAAGTGGTTCGACCGCAATCTGCAAGGCGGCGCGGGCATCATGCTTGACGATGTGCTTGCGGGTATAATGGCCGCCTTTTGCATGCGGAGCATCTATCTGCTCGTCTGAGCGTTGTGGCGAAGCGAATCCGGGGAAGTCGAATTGAGCATCGAGTTTGTCGCATCGGCCCGACTGCCGACCAGGTGGGGCGAGTTCGTCATTCATGGCTTCAGGGACCTGGAAGCCGACAAGGAGCATGTCGCCCTGGCCCTGGGCGATTTGCGAAACGGTGAACCGCTGCTGTGCCGCATCCATTCGGAATGCCTCACCGGCGATTCCCTGTTCAGCCTGCGCTGCGACTGCGGCTCGCAACTCGAACTGGCCATGAAGCGAATCGGCGAAGCGGGGCGGGGATTGATTCTCTACTTGCGCCAGGAAGGTCGCGGCATCGGCTTGCTGAACAAGCTCAAGGCCTATTCCCTGCAGGACAATCAGGGTGCCGATACCGTGGAAGCCAATGTGCAACTCGGCTTTGAGCCCGACAGCCGGGAGTACCGGATATGCAAGCCCATGCTCGATTTCCTCGACATCCGCAATGTCAGGCTGTTTACCAACAACCCCGCCAAGGTCGAAGCCCTGCGCGACATGGGCATCGAAGTCAGCGAAGTGCTCCCCATCCACACCGGCGCCAATCCCCACAACGAGAGCTACCTCGCAGTAAAAATCGCCAAGCTAGGCCACATGGGATGATCCCCCCGTCATTCCGCGCGCGGTCGCGGAATCTTGTTGGGATGCCACCGCATGAGATTCTGCGACCGCGCTTCGCTACGCGCAGAGTGACGCGGGAGGAAAAATCCCAGATCAGGCAAGAATAGGACATTCATGAACACAGCCTGCAAACTCGTAACGGTGGACCTGCTGCGCCATGGCGAACCTGGCGGCGGCGATATCCTGCGGGGGCGAGTTGACCCGGAACTTACGGATCGCGGCTGGAGGCAGATGGAAGCATCGGCAGAGCGGGCGGACGCCAGTTGGACTCACCTGTACTCTTCGCCGCTGAGGCGTTGCCGGGACTTCGCCCATCGTCTGGCCCGGAGCCGGCAGCTCGCGCCGCGAATTGAAGATCAGTGGCAGGAAATCGACTACGGCGACTGGGACGGCATGCAGATCAGCGAGTGGCGCAAGCTGGCGGCCTCGCAGTTCCGCGGTTTCCGGGAGGACATCACCGCCCTGGCGCCGCCCAATGGCGAAAGCTTCGTCGATTTCCGCGACCGGGTGCTGCAGGCCTGGGAGGGGATTTCAGAACTGCCCGACGGCAGCCATGTATTGATCGTGACCCACGGCGGCGTAATGCGGGTCATCCTGCCCAGCGTACTCGGCATGCCGCTGAATCAAAGCAATCCGCTGAACATTCCCTTCGCCTGCCTGAGCCGGATTCTGCTCAGTGTGGAAGATGGCGCCAGCCGCGCCAGCCTGCTGTTCCACAACGCCAGCCTTGGCTAGGAGCCTGCGCCGTAGGAATTCACGGCTGCAAATCCGCTCTCATCCACGCCCTTGGCCGCTCGATTTCGTTGCATATTCACCAATATTCGCCTCAATCGACCGGCCAAGGGCGCGGCGATAGCGAATTTTCGCTTTCGCGAATTCCTACGGCGCAGGCTCCGCTCAGTAATCCAGCCCCTTTTGCGCTTTCACTCCATGGTTGAAAGCGTGGCGCACGTCCTTCACCTCACTTACCGTGTCGGCGATTTCCAGCAGTTCGCGGCTGGCGTTGCGCCCGGTGATCACCACATGCTGCCGGGATGGCCTGGTGCCAATGGTTTCCAGCACCGCGGACTTGTCGAGATAGCCGTAGGTGAGCATATAGGTGAGTTCGTCGAGTATGACGAGTTGGACCGACTCATCCGCAAGCAGGGTTTCGGCCTTGCTCCATGCCTGTTTCGCCGCGGCGATATCGGATTCCCGGTCCTGGGTTTCCCAGGTGAATCCGGTTCCCATGACGTGAAACTCCACCAGCGGATGTTCCGCGAACAGCAGATGCTCGCCGCACTCCCAGGTGCCCTTGATGAACTGCACCACGGCGCAGCGCATGCCGTGGCCGACGCTTCGCGCCAGCATGCCGAACGCCGAAGAACTCTTGCCCTTGCCGTTGCCGGTGAGAACGAGCAGCAGTCCCCGGTCTTCGGTGGCGGCTGCGATGCGGCTGTCCACATGGGCCTTTCTGCGCTTCATGGCGCGCTTGTGACGCAGGTTGCGGTCGGTTTCCATGGTCGAAAAATCCCGATTCAAACCGCCCGGCGGCTAGTCTTTTCCGCCTTGAGCCGGGTGCTGATCGAAGCCGAAATGCCCCGGGCGTCAAGGCCGACATCGCGCAGCATGTCGGCGGGCTTGCCGTGTTCGAGAAACCGGTCCGGCAGGCCGAGCTGGAGTACCGGAAGCTGATAGCCATAGTGCAGCAGGACCTCGCCAACCGCCGCCCCGGCGCCTCCCATGATGGCGTTTTCCTCCACGGTGACCAGCAAATCGTGGGAATCCGCGGCAGTGCGGATGGCGTCTTCGTCGATGGGTTTGACAAAGCGCATGTCGTATACCGTGGCGTCGAACTCTTGCGCCGCTTCCAGGGCCGGTGCCACCATGCTGCCGAAAGCCAGAATCGCCACAGTGCCTCCCCGGCGCCGCAGCACGGCTTTGCCGATGGGAACACTCTTCCAGTCGCCGCTGATCGCCGCGCCCGGTCCCTTGCCCCGGGGATAGCGCACGGCGGCGGGCCCGGTATGCTCATAGCCGGTGCAGAGCAATAGGCGGGTTTCCTCTTCGTCACTGGGCGCCATGACCAGGATATTCGGCACGCAGCGCAGGTAGGTCAGGTCGAAGCTGCCGGCGTGGGTGGGGCCGTCTTCTCCCACGAGGCCGGCGCGGTCGATGGCGAACAGCACATCGAGATTCTGCAGGCTAATGTCGTGGATGAACTGGTCGTAGGCCCGTTGCAGGAAGGTCGAGTAGATCGCCACCACTGGTTTGAGTCCTTCACAGGCAAGCCCGGCGGCGAAGGTGAGCGCGTGCTGCTCGGCGATGGCGACATCGTGAAATCGGTCGGGAAATTCCCGGGAAAACTCCACCATGCCCGAGCCCTGGCCCATGGCCGGGGTGATCGCCACGAGCTTTTCGTCCCGCCGGCCCGTTTCGCAAAGCCACTGGCCGAAAACCTGGGAATAGGCGGGCGCGCCCGCGGCCTTGCCGCCCGGGACCTTTTTCGCCTCGGCAAGCGGTGCGACCTTGCCGATGGCGTGCAGCCCGAACGGGTCGCTTTCGGATTCGCTGTAACCCTTGCCTTTTTGGGTGACGATGTGCAGCAACTGGGGACCCTTGAGGTCCTTGATGTTGGCCAGCACTTCCAGCAGTTGCGGCAGGCTGTGGCCATTGATGATGCCCATGTAGTTGAAGCCGAGCTGGTCAAAGACCGTGCCGGGCGAGAGCATGCCTTTCATGTATTTTTCGGTCTGGTCGGCGGCCCGCAGCGCCTTGGGCGCCCTGGCAAGCACCTTGCGGCTGCCGGCGCGGAAAAAATTGTAGGACTTGCTCGCCCACAGTCTCCCGAAATAGTTCGACAGGCCGCCCACATTGTGGGAAATCGACATGTTGTTGTCGTTCAGGATGATGAGAATGTCCTCTTCGAGGTGGGCTGCGTGGTTCATCGCCTCAAAGGCCATCCCCGCGGTCATCGCGCCGTCGCCCACCACGGCGACGATCTTGTGGCTTTTCCCGTTCATGCGGCGCCCCACCATCATGCCGAGGGCGGCGCTGGTTGCGGTACTTGAATGGCCGACGCCAAAAGTGTCGTATTCGCTCTCGGCGCGGGCGGGGAAGGCCGCGAGTCCACCGGCCTGGCGAATCGTCTGCATGCTTTCCCGGCGGCCGGTAAGAATCTTGTGTGGATATGCCTGGTGGCCCACGTCCCATACCAGCCGATCGTTTGGGGTATCGAATATGTAGTGCAGGGCGATGGTCAACTCGACCACGCCAAGGCCCGCGCCGAGGTGGCCGCCGGTCTTGCCCACGCAGTAGAGGAGGTACGCCCGCAATTCATCCGCAAGCGCCTCGAGTTGACCGGTTTCGAGTTCACGCAGGTCCGCCGGTGAATCGATCTCGTCGAGCAGCGGCGTTTCAGGTCTTGTTGTTGGTATTTCCGTGAGCATGCCGTTTCACGCACTCCTTCAAATCGGAAAGGATACCGCATCAAGCCTGCCGGAATACAGCGCTGCGCCCGCAGCAATTCTCATTATGGCGCTCCAGCCTTCATGTCATTCCGCGCGAAGCGAAGCGTAGTCGCGGAATCTCTTGCAGTGGCCACGCGATGAGATCCCGCGACTGCGCAGGCTCCTAGTCGATTCGCTCGACGATGTAATCCGCGAGCTGGCGCAGGGGCGCGGCGGCATCCCCGAGGTCCCTGATTGCCGCCAGGGAGTCCGCGGCGAGTTCCCGCGCCTGGTTCCGGGCCGCATCCAGCCCGAGCAGGGAGACATAGGTGGTCTTGTCCCGCGCCTCATCGGAGCCTTGTGGTTTGCCGAGGGTGGCGGTATCGGAAACCACATCGAGAATATCGTCCCGAATCTGGAAGGCGAGGCCGATACAGCGGCCGTAATCACGCAGGCCGGCTAGCTGTTCTGGCGCGGCCTTGCCGGTGCTCATGGCCCCGAGCGCCACGCTGGCCTGAATCAGGGCGCCGGTCTTGAGCGAATGGATGGATTCGAGTTCCTCCAGCGAGGTGTGGGCGCTGTCGGCGGCAAGGTCGAGTACCTGCCCTGCCACCATGCCCCTGGGGCCGGCCGCCCGGGCAAGTTCCCGCACCATCTCCGCGCGGTTGCCATTGCCGCCGGATGCGCCAAGCATCTCAAAAGCCATGCTTTGCAGGGCGTCGCCGGCGAGAATGGCGGTGGCCTCATCGAAGGCTCTGTGCAGGCTTGGCCGGCCCCGGCGCAGATCGTCATCGTCCAGCGCCGGCAAATCGTCGTGGATCAGGGAATAGGCATGGATGCACTCCACCGCACAGGCGGCGGCGTCGGCATCGGCCAACTTGCCGCCCAGGCCCCGGCAGGCGCCATAGACAAGCAATGGCCGTACGCGCTTGCCGCCGGCGAGAAGCACATAGCGAATCGCCTCTTCGAGTCCGGGGCAGGGCAGCGGCGCGGCATCGAGAGAGGCCGCCATGTTCCGGTCTACCCGCTGCCGGCAGGTCTCCCGGAATTCGTCAAAGGCCAGGGTCATGACCGCCCCCCGGCGTCAGTCCCCGACCGGGTCGAGCTTGAGATCTTCGGTTTCGCCGTCGGCGGAAACCAGCACCTTGATCTTCTGCTCGGCTTGCGCCAGGGCCTGCTGGCATTGCTTGACGAGCCTGACGCCCTGTTCAAAGGTTTGCAGTGACTCTTCCAGGCCGAGTTCGCCCTCTTCCATGCGCGTGACAAGCTGCTCGAGTTCGCCGAGTCTTGCTTCGAAATTGAATTCTTCTGTTTTGTTCCGGCTCATGATTTCTGCTACCCGGCTGGGCTCTCCAGCAACTGGGCAAGCCCCTGCATCACGATATCCCGGTCGGTAACGATGCCGATTACCTCCCCGTCTTCCGCCACCGGCGCCACCCGGATGCGAAAATGTTCAAACAGCCGCGAAGCGTAGCGGATATTCATGTCCGGATGCACCGAAAGCACCGGTTTGCTCATGATTTCATAGATGCGAACCCGCTCCACCGAACGGTCCGGCCCGATGACCTTGCGGGCGATGTCGGTGTACAGCACAAGGCCGAATTCGTCAGCCTCATCTCGCCGTTCCACGATCATGCAGTGGGCGTCGGCCTCGCGCATTTGCAGAAACGCGTCGGCTACCGTGTCCATCCCGCTGACGCGGACATAGCGCTGGTTCATGACTTCGCGGACGGTTACCACGTTCTTGTCGCTCATTTGCCGGTCTCCGTGAATTTCCCGATTAAATACTATCGCCCAATGCCCGCGCCAGCTTGTCCACCTGCCCCGACACGCCCACCACGTCTTCCACGTCGAGCTGCAAGGCAATCCCGGCGCCGGATTTTTTCTCGAACTCGCCCGCCTCGCAGATCGCCTCAAGTATAGGACGGCTCATGTTCTGTTCCACCGTGAACAGCACCACATCCCGGCGCGAGCCCAACGCCAGTCCCAGTATGCCTTTGGGCGCATCCAGACCTTCGCCCCGCGCGGTGGGGATGATGGTGGCGCCGGTTGCGCCGCGTTCCCGCGCCGCCTTGACGACCTTGTCGGTCAGCCGGTCATCGACGAAAGCCGCGATCAGTTTGAACTTCATTTGCGGGAACCTCTCTTTCAGCCCTTGCGGGACATGGTTACGGAAAGCTGGGCGTAGGCCAGCACGCTGATGATGGCGAAGGGGGCCGCGAAGGCGATCAGCCCGAAACCGTCGATCAGCGGATTGCGCCCCGGCACCGCGCCGGCGAGCCCGAGGCCGAGCGCGGCAACGAGGGGCACCGTGACCGTGGATGTGGTCACCCCGCCGGAATCGTAGGCCAGCGGGACCATTTTTCGCGGCGCCGTGGCGGTCAGCATTACGACCACAAGGTAACCTGCAATGATGAACCAGTGAATCGGCAGCCCGTGGATGATCCGGTAGACGCCCAGGGTGATGCCCGTCGCGACGCCCAGGGCCACCGCGAGGCGCAGTCCGAAAACGCCTACCGAGCCGCCGGAAATGTCTCCCGCCTTGCCCGCCACCGCAATCAGCGAGGGTTCGGCCATGGTGGTGCTGAAGCCGATGGCGAAGGCGAACAGATAGATCCATCCGTATCTGAGCCAGCCATCACCGTTGACGCCGGAGATGGCCTGGGTAATCAACTGCTCCGCCATGCCGCGGCCGAGTGGAAAGATCGCCGTTTCCAGGCCGATCAGGAACAGCACGATGCCGAGCACCACGAATACGAATCCGGTCAGCACCCGGGCCGGATTGGCCAGACCCCGGCGCAGCACGAGGAACTGGAACACGACAACGACGAGTACGATGGGAAATACATCGCGCAAGGTGCCGAAGAAGGTCGAGAATATGAGTCCGGCCCAGTCCATCAGTTGGTGGCCATGCCATAGCCCATGACGAAGATCATCGGCGTCAGGGATGCGAAAGCGATCAGGCCGAAGCCGTCGAGCATGGGGTTGCGACCGCGGATCGAACTCGCCAGGCCGACCCCGAGCGCGGTGACCATGGGCACGGTGATCGTGGAAGTGGTGACGGCCCCGGAGTCATAGGCGATGCTGATGATCTCCCGTGGCGCGAGTGTGGTCATCATGACGACGAGCGCATAGCCGCCGATAATCAGCCAGTGGATCGGCCAACCCATGAGGATACGGGTCACGCCAATGACGATGGCGATGCCCACGGCGAAGGCGACCACAAAGCGCAATTCCAGCGCGTATCTGGCGATTGCGGCCGGGTCGTCGGCAATGACGCCCGCGACCGCTGCCGCTCGGGCCGCCTCGGCGCAGACCGCGATCAGCGCGGGTTCGGCCACCGTGGTGCCGAAGCCCAGGGCAAAGGCGAAGGCGATCAGGGCGCTGAGACTGCCCTTGTGTACGAAACCGTTCGCCATGCTTTCGCCGAGTGGAAACAGCGCCATTTCGAGCCCGGCCACGAACAGGGTCAATCCCGCGGCGACGCATAACATACCTGCGAGAATCGTCAGGAAGTCGTCGGGCGCCTGGCCGAGCACCAGAATCTGGAAGAAAGCGATTACCGAAACGATGGGCGTCAGATCGCGAACGCTGTCGCCGAATGCCCGCGCCAGATCGCGCAGCACGGGCGGGATTCGCGGGCCCCGGACAAGCTTGGGACGGAGCCGGGGCGGAATGTCCGGCAGGGATAGAAAATTCAGGGCCATCAACCGTCCCGGAAAAAGCGGGGAAATCCCGACCGGGACTATATGCCAAAGGCCAGTACGGTTCAATTGACATACCGACAAGCACCGGCCCCTCGCCGAACTTTCGATTTTTCGCTACAGTTTCGCCCGCCATGCCCCACTGTTTTCCCGTATGACAAATCCTGCGGAAATCACCCATCGCGGCCTGCTGCTGCGAGCCCTGCCGCTGATTCTGGCGAATATGGCGGGGCCGCTGCTCGGGCTGGCGGATACCGCGATTATCGGCAATCTGGGCGATACCGCGACGCTTGGGGCGATCGCCTTCGGCGCGCTGATCTTCTCCATGACGTACTGGAGTTTCGGTTTTCTGCGCATGAGTACCACGGGGTTTGCCGCCCGGGCGGCGGGGGCGGGGGACGAGGCCGAAGTGCGCGCCATCATGGGCCGGGCGCTGCTGCTTGCCCTGGCGCTTGGCGCGTTGCTGCTGCTGGCCCAGGCGCCCGTGGAGTGGATTGCCTTCTTCCTGCTCGATGGCAGCGCTTCGGTGGAGTCGGCGGCCCGGGAGTATTATCGCATCCGCATCTGGGGCGCTCCGGCGGCCTTGTCGGTATTCGCCCTGTCGGGGATTCTGGTGGGGCTGGGCCGGGGCCGGCTGCTGCTGACGCTGCAACTGTTTCTGAATGGGCTCAATATCGCTCTCGACCTGCTCTTTGCCGGCGTGCTGCAGATGGGTGTCCCGGGCATTGCCCTGGGCACCTTGCTGGCGGAATGGGCCACCCTGGTTTTCGGCGGGTTTCTGTTGTGGCGCGAGCTTGCGGCAGGGAAGCCGGCGGGAGAAGCCTTCTGGCCGCTGGCGCGGATTCTCGACCGTCAGGCCCTGGGGCGCACATTCTCCGCCAATGGCGATATTCTCCTGCGCACGCTGACCCTGGTGCTTTCCTTCGCCTTTTTCACCAACCAGAGCGCCCGCTTCGGCGACGTGACCCTGGCCGCCAACCATATCCTGCTGCAGTTTCTGGCCTTTGCGGCCTTTTTTCTCGACGGCTATGCCTATGTGGTGGAATCGGTGGTGGGCAAGGCGGCCGGGGCGGGGCGGCGCGATGTGTTCGATCTCGCGGTGCGCCGTTCGGCTGCGATTGCCTGCGGGACATCCATCCTGCTCGCCTTGCTGCTGATGCTGGGGGGAGAGCAATTCGTGTCCTGGCTTACGGACATCCCCGAGGTGCGCCTCGCCGCCGGGGAATTGCTGCATTATGCGGTGATCTACGTGCTGCTCTGCTTCGCCGCCTTTCAGTTGGACGGCATTTTCATCGGGGTGTCCCGTACCCGGCAGTTGCGCAATGCCGCCCTGCTGGCTGCCGGAGTCTTCCTTGCCGCCTGGTGGTTGCTTGCGGGAAGCATGGCGGTTGCCGGCCTGTGGCAGGCGATGATCGTCTTTGTGGTGGCGAGAGCCTGGGCCCTGCTGCTGTATCTGCCTGGGCTGCGGGCGTCCATCTCCCGGCCCGCGGATCAGTCCGCGGGAATGGCGTAGGCTTCGGTCTTCACTGCGACGAGCTTGGTGCCGAGCACGGATATGCCGCCGCTGTAGCGGTGCTCGCCGGTGGTGGAGAATTCGAACTGGTAGCGCCTTCCCACGGCGAGGAAGCCGTCCTCGTCGCGGCTGAGCCAGATGCCGCGCAGCACCGTGGTCTGGTCGAGCAATTGCAGGCCCCGGTGCCGGCAGTAGCGCCGGGCGTAGGCCACCGTGAGGCGCTTGATCTTGTCGCTTTGCCACCAGAAGGCAAAGATCACGGCGGCGATGGCCAGAAAGATGACAACACTCAGACTCAGCATTACAGCTTCACTCCTGCTTGTTGCATTCAGAATCGGACCGGGTTCACTCAGATCAAGGGGGTTTCAGCTGACGCGGCGTCCGCTTCGGCGGCGGCGCCATTCCTGCGTTCGGCGTAGCGCTGATAGCGCTGGATATGCGGCGCCAGCAGTTCCAGGGCGGTCTTGTCGCAGGGCGGCAGTTCAGCGTCGCTGGTTTTGCGCGGCGTTACCCGCTCGCCCCAGCGAATCAGGCCCGCGGCCCAGGTCAGCCCGGCGCCGAAAGCCGCCGACAGCACGTAGTCCCCGGGCCGTATGCGGCCCTGGTCCAGGGCTTCGGCAAGCGCC
Organism: Pseudomonadales bacterium; assembly: GCA_022819645.1. Taxonomy (GTDB): domain Bacteria; phylum Pseudomonadota; class Gammaproteobacteria; order Pseudomonadales; family Pseudohongiellaceae; genus UBA9145. Next base: position 15,491 of record JAJEGU010000046.1, on the reverse strand, counting down.
ACGGGGATCGTGCCCGCCGAGGTGTTGCCGTACTTGTCCACATTGATGATCACCTTTTCCTCGGGGACGCCGAGGCGGGTGGCGAGTGCGTCGAGGATGCGCTTGTTGGCCTGGTGGGGCACCACCAGTGCAACGTCTTCAATGGCGACATTGGCCTCCTCGAGCACGTCGATGCAGGCCTGGGCCATGCTGCGCACGGCGCGCTTGAATACTTCGCGACCGTCGAAGTTCCATTCCACATAGAGAAAGTCATCGGTGAGCCGTTCGTAGGCGGAGCCGAAATTGGTGATCTGAATGGCGTTTTTGGCGTCGGCCTCGCAGCCGATGCGCGAGGCCAGCAGCCCCACGGGTTTCTCGCTGGGCTCGATGATCACCGCGCCGCAGGCGTCGCCGAACAGAATCGCCGAGTTGCGTTGGCTCCAGTTCAGATAGTGGGTGATGTATTCGCCGCCGATGAGCAGGATCTTGCGGTGCTGGCCAGTGGCGATCAGGCCCCGGCACAGGTGCATGCCGTAGAGAAAGCCGGTGCAGGCGGTGTTGATGTCCACCGCCGCCGCCTTGCGGGCGCCGAGTTCGTCCTGGATGATGGCGGCGGTATTGGGGCAGTAGCTGTCATTGGTCAGGCTGGCCAGCATGATCAGGTCAAGCTCGGCCGGATCCATGTCGGCCGCGGCGAGTGCGCGCCGGGCGGAAACGAGGCCGAGTTCGGAAAAATTGACGTGGCTGACGCGCCGCTCCCGGATGCCGGACCGGGTGACGATCCATTCATCGGAAGTGTCGAGAAAAGTGGCCAAATCGTGATTGGTGAGCCTCGCCGGCGGCACACACATGCCCCAGCCGGTGATCTCGGCGTGATACATCAATTTGCTCCTGTCCCGCATCCCGCAAGCAGTCCGGCCAATCCGGGGCCGGCGAGAACCGCCATGGGCCGACCCCGCATTGCCGGAAAGGTTTTGTAACCCGCGAAGCTTACTTGATTTTCATCCCGGTGAATACAGGCCCGGGCTGTTGTTGCCATGGAACGAATACCCGTGTCCTGATCAGGCAAACACCGCCCGGAACAGGAAGAAGAACAGAATCGACAGCACCGCGCCCACGGGCAGGGTAATCAGCCAGGACAGCACGATGCGGCCCACCATGCCGAGATTCAGCGCGCTGACGCCCTTGGCGAGCCCCACGCCGAGCACGGCACCCACCAGGGTGTGGGTCGTGGAAACCGGAATGCCCGTGCCGGATGCGATCACCACGGTAGTGGCCGCGGCAAGTTCGGCGGCGAATCCGCGACTCGGGGTGAGATGGGTGATCTTGCGGCCAATGGTCGCGATGACCCGGTAGCCCCAGGTGGACAGACCGATGACGATGCCGGCGCCGCCCAGCAGCAGAATCCACTCGGGCACCGAGGATTCCCGGGCGAATATGCCGCCGGTTTCCACCACGCCCACCACCGCCGCCAGCGGGCCGATGGCGTTGGCCACATCGTTGGAGCCGTGGGCGAAGGCCATGGAACAGGCGGTGAACACCATCAACACGCCGAACACTTTTTCCAGGTTGTCGAGTTCATGGCCGTCCCCGGCCGCGTCCAGCGCCAGCCGCCGCAGCAGCAGGACCCCAAGCCCCATGGTGACCAGGCCCACGCCGACCGCCACCAGGGCGGTCTGGGCGAAGTTGAATTCGAGGCTGGTCTGGCTCAGGCCCTTGATCATGGTCATCAGCGAGATGATGAATCCCACCAGAAAGATGTACCAGGGCACATAACGCCGCGCATTGGCGAGTGGGTCGTCGGTGTCGAGCACCAGTTTCTGTACGCTGAGAAAAAGACCCAGGGCGATGACGCCGGAGAATACCGGTGACACCACCCAGCTTGAGGCAATGGCGGCCACTTCGCCCCACATGACCGAATCCAGGGAAATACCCGCCGCCGCAAAGCCGATGATGGCCCCCACGATGGAATGCGTCGTCGAAACCGGCCAGCCGCGCCAGGATGCCACCAGCAGCCACACCCCCGCCGCCAGCAGCGAGGACAGCATTCCGTACACCAGCAGTTCCGGGTTTTCCTCCAGCCCGGCGCCTTCCAGATCGATAATGCCGCTGCGGACGGTCTCGGTAACCTCTCCTCCCGCCAGATAGGCCCCGGCGAACTCGAACACCATGGCGATCAGGATGGCCTGTCTGATGGTGATCGCCCGGGCGCCCACCGAGGTGCCCATGGCGTTGGCCACATCGTTGGCGCCCACGCCCCAGGCCATGAAAAAGCCGAAAATCACGGCCATAGCGAGAAAAATCGTGCCGTACTGCGCGATGACTTCAGACATGAAAGCCCTTTGGAATCGGTTGGAAAGTTCCCCTGGTGGCGGGAGGCATTCGCCCCGGCAGTATTAAATCACCGATGACCCGCCCCGGCCATAGTCCAGCCGGGGATTTTTATGACAGTGCTGTAAAGAACCGGCGTTAATCTCAAGCTTCGGTCAGATAAAACATGCAGTCCTTGCGGGCGATTTCCGGATTGGTGGTAACCATGAACAGTTTCAGTTTCCGTTTCGGATACAGGCGCCCTTCAACGAGCTGGAAATATTCCGCCACCGGCAGTTCGCCATTGCCATTGCGAATCCGCAGATTGTTTTCCAGGGCGCCGGACACAAACCCAAGCAGGGTGTCGGCACCCACATGGCCGAAATTGTAGTTCTCCACCGAGGGCAGCAGGGTCACGCCATCCGCAAGCAGGCTGTGCTCGCCATAGGCGATTTCGCTGCCCGGCGCGAGTTCCAGCCGCATGGGGTGGTGGAAATATTCAAGCGACATTTCGGACTGGCTCGCCTCCAGCACATTCTCGAAAGTGAAGTATCGCGTCAGGCCCTCCCCGGCAAGCAGTGCCGATTCCCGATCCTCGGCGCCGCCGCATTCGATCGTAATGATGGGCATGTCGTCCCGGGTGCGCTCCATCAGCGAGCCGAGCCGCAAATCGGTAACGATCATGCGCTGGGTGAACAGGGAAATCAGCGCTGCGTGTTGCGGCCCCATCACCGTGCTGATGCCGAAAGAGGGGCTCGAACCGGAAGTATTATGAACATCCACCACGCATTCCGGCCCGGCGGCGTCGATCAGCTCCATCATTTCCCGGGCGACCCGGTCGACTTCGGTATCGCCCCAGGGCGTGGTGAAACAGCGGTTCAGATCCTTGCAATGCGGCAGCATCCGGTACACAAAGCCCGGCTCCTGCTTGGCCGCATCCACCGAGGGAATGAAACAGAGCATGTTCACCGCCGGGCGCAGGCCGAGCCGCAGCAGTTCGTACAGGGCGAACAGGCCGCCGGGTTCATTGCCGTGGAGGAGCGTGGCCACCACCCGCAAGCGGCTGCTGTCGTTGCCCGTCAGGTGGATGCAGGTGGGTCCGCGCAGGCGATGCAGAAACTCCACCGCGCTGGCGCCGATGGCGTGGGGGTCCGGGTCGCGCCAGTGGTGAAACAGCCCGGGGGCCGCTACCGCCGCGTCCTTGCGGGCTACTTCCATTGCGCCACCGGGATGTTGGCGGCGCTGTTGGCGCGGTACTGGCTGAGCATTTCGATAAGGGCCTCGCGCTTGTGCATGTCCCGCCGCAGTTCTGCGACCTTGTCGAGCTGCCAGCGGGCGCCGGTCATGCGCGCCGCAAAGCGCTCTTCGATCACCCGGAGCAGGGGCATGAAGTCGTCTTCGGGAAAGCCCATGGCGGCCAGCTTCTCCGGCACTTTCGGCAGCAGCTTCTCCAGCAGCGCCGGCGCCGGGTAATACTCGGGCTGGATCTGGGTCCGGGAAGGCCAGAACAGGTCGGCCTCAAGGCCGCGCTGGGCGGCGCGATAAAAGTTCGCCGTGCAGTAGTTGAAGGGAATCGCCGGCAACAAGTCGAGAATATGTTCCTGCATCACCTTGGCCAGGCCAATGGCGAGCACGGCATTGGCGAGCATGTCCACCAGGCTCGGCCCCGCCGGCAGGGCGCGAAACTCGATGCGCAAATGGCCGCCGTCGGCCGGGTCGTACACCGGGCGGTTCCAGAGCCAGATCGAACCCTGGTGCAGCCGCAGTTCATGCAGCGAGGGAATCCTGCCGGACTCGACCACCGCCACCGAGTCCTCCTCGTCACAGGTGGCCAGAATCGGCCGGTAGAGCATGGCGGCCTCGGCGAACAATTCGAAAGCGCCGCTGCGAATCCAGTTATTGCCGAAATTGACCCGGGCTGGAATCGGATGCATGGAGTCCCGGGGGCGGCAGTCGATGGACTGCTTGAACAGGGGGATGCGGGTTTCCTGCCACAGGCGGTGGCCGAACAGTGTCGGCGAGTTCGCTGCCAGCGCCACCACCAGGGGAGTGACCAACTGGGCGGCATTGTAAAACTCGGCGTACTCCGCCGCTGGCACCCGCAGATGAATCTGGAAGGAGGTATTGGCGCCTTCCAGGGTCACGTCATCCATGGCGAGCTGCAGGGTGTCGTCCCCGGAAATATTGATCGTGAAGGGCCCGCCCCGGATCTGGGTCAACTCCCGGGTCAGCGCCTCGAAGCGCGGCAGCTTGGTCATGGCCTCGTAGCCGGTGTCGGACTGTTGCAGGGTAGGCAGGATACCCACCGGCACCACCGCGCCGCCCCACCGCGCCGCGCAGGCATTGATCTTGTCGATGGCCGCGCTGGCCTCGCGCTGGGTATGGCGGAAGCAATGCCCGGCAATGGGGCAGGGGCTGAAGTTGTATTCGAGGTTATAACGGTTCAGCTCAAGGGTAAGCTGCGGGTCGTCGAGTTCCGCAATGATCTCCTGATTCTTGTGCAGCGGCTGGCCCTGCGCATTGACGATGTACAATTCGAGTTCAGCGCCAAAGGTAATCTCCCCTTCGCCAAAGCCCGGCCTTTGCAGCAGCATTTCCAGCGCCCGGAGATTCGCCCGCAGCCGTTTGCCGAATTTCTCGAACTGCGCGTTGTCGAACCGCTCGGTAGTAATTTCCTGGCCCATTATTCCCGCTTTCCCGCCGTCTCCAACGAGGGACAGCGCACTAGACTACATTTTTGAACACCCCCGGTAAAGCAAGCCGGACCACCTCTTTCCCGTCATCCGCGCGCCCCTTTTCCTGTCATTCTGCGTGGTCCTTTCCCGTCATTCTACGCGCAGAATGACAGCAGGGAATTCAGTGTCAACAAGAGAATGCTTGACTCAACTCGGAAGCTTTGCGCGGACACGTGCTTCAGAGTATACTTCCGAGTTATGAATTTGATTGACTTTTTGAAGCAGCCCGAGAGCAAGACGCTGGAGTTCAAGCGAGACCTCTCATCTCCCGGTGGTGTATTGCGCACCATCGTGGCGTTCGCCAACACGGCTGGAGGTGTATTGCTGCTCGGCGTGGAGGATGCCACGCGGAATATTCGCGGGGTTGAGAAGCCGCTGGCCATGGAAGAACGTCTGGCAAACCTGATCAGCGATAGCATTCTCCCGCGACTCATTCCGGATATCGAGGTATTGCCGTGGCACAGCACTCATGTCCTTGCGGTTCAGGTACATCCAAGTCCCGCCCGTCCCCATTACCTTGCAAGCGCCGGCCTTGAGGGTGGCGCCTATGTGCGGGTCGGCTCGACCAATCGCCGCGCCGACCGCGAATTGATCGATGAACTGCGGCGTTTTGCCCGCGGCGAAACCTTCGACGAGCAGGCGATGCCCGACTGCGACTCGGAAGCCATCGACTTCCGAGTTGCTTCCGAGTCGTTTGCATCTGTACGCAAACTCAAACGAGCTGACCTGGATACGTTGCGGCTGACGATAAAGCACCGGGGGCGCAAGGTGCCCACGGTTGGTGGGATGCTGCTTTTCGGCGAGCAACGTCATCACTATTTTCCAGATGCATGGATTCAGGCGGGCCGTTTTCGGGGGACCGACAAGGCCCATATTATCGACACACTGGAAATCAGGAGCCTTCCCTTGCATGCGGTGGAAGAGGCTATTGCTTTCGTTCAGAAGCACTCTCTTCGCGGCATGGAGATTGGCGCCGTACGTCGCAAGGAACGCTGGAATCTCCCGCCGGTGGCGGTGCGCGAGGCGATCATCAACGCCATCGTGCATACCGATTATTCCCAACACGGCGCGCCCATCCGGGTTTCCATTTTCGACGACCGGCTGGAAGTCGAAAACCCCGGCCTGTTGCCTTTTGGCCTGACGGTGGATGATCTGCTCCAGGGCGTTTCCAAGCTGCGCAATCGAGTCATCGGCCGCGTATTCCATGAACTGGGATTGATAGAACAGTGGGGCAGCGGCATCCAGCGCATGATTGCGGTTTGCCGCGACGCGGGTCTGGCATCGCCCGTCCTGGAAGAAATCGGCACCCGTTTTCGTGTGACCATCCACACGTCCAGCATCAGCGCTCCCAGCGTCGACCGGACCGACCAGGCCGTGCTCGACACCCTTGCGGATGACAAAGGACTATCGACCAGAGAGATCGCCAATGTCATCGGCCTGACACCCCGCGCCACCCGCAGCCGCCTGCTCAAACTGGTCGAGCGGGGCCTGGTGCGCGTCATCGGAACCGGTCCGCAAGACCCGAGGCGACAGTATTTCAGGGTGGGGTAGATTGAATAATCGTGGCAAACGGCCCGGCATCAGTATACAATCCGCCTGAGGCAGCATCGCCCATTATTGTCATAACTAACTGATTTATCAAGAAATAAAAGTGCCTTGCCAGCCCGCTGCTTGCACGGTTCCGGTTTGAAAATTGGTGGACTCGAAAGAGAGCGAAAAGAGAGGCAGCGCCCGGATGATAGACGGAAGGAGTAACGGCAATTACACGCCGCAAGGTGATGGGGCATCTTTTCAACTAACTCTGCCCTATAGTACGAGCAAGCGGGGCATGATCTCCTGCTCTGACAACATTCCGTTCATGGAAAAACTACCCGATTCAATGTTCAAACTGATTGTAACTTCGCCACCGTACAATCTCGGAAAGTCATACGAGGAGCGATCTGACCTCAACGAGTATCTGAAGATGCAAGAGCGTGTGATTGATGAATGTGTTCGGCTGTTGGATGATCGCGGCTCTGTTTGCTGGCAAGTGGGGAATTATGTTCAAAATGGCGAGATTATGCCGATTGATACGCTTTTGTATCCGCTGTTTCGAGCGAAAGGGCTAAAATTGCGCAATCGGATTGTTTGGCATTTCGGCCACGGTCTTCATTGCAAGAATCGATTATCCGGTCGCTATGAGACGATCAACTGGTGGACTAAAAGCGACGATTACACATGGAACCTGGATCCGATCAGGGTACCTTCTAAGTATCCCAATAAAAGGCACTTCAAGGGCCCGAATGTGGGGAAACTATCAGGCAACCCGAAGGGTAAAAATCCAAGCGACGTTTGGGCGTTTCCCAACGTCAAAAGTAATCATCCCGAGAAGACATGTCATCCATGCCAGTTTCCTGTGGAGCTTGTCGAACGTTTGGTCCTGTCGATGACCAACGAGGGTGACTGTGTATTCGATCCTTACATGGGAGTCGGATCGACGGTGGTCGCAGCGACCATGCATAACAGACAAGGTTATGGGTGCGATATCGTACAGGAATATGTTGATATCGCCCAATCCCGACTAGATGACATGGATTCAGGAACTCTCCGAACCAGGCCAATGGGGAAACCCATATACGAGCCAGGCTTGCCGAGAGGAGGTCACTGATGCAGATTGGAGCGAAGTATTCTCATTTGAATGGTGAAGAGTACTTGCTTGTACACAAACCAGCACTATGGCAGGAAGTTCAGGACGTCATTGCCAGCGTTGATGCAGCGGCGTGCAAGACGAAAGTCTCAAAGGAAAAAACGATGCCAGGGCAGTTGCTGTACTCTCCCAAAGATATGAATGTCGCATTCAAAGAGGGTCTTGAATCGACTGGCTGGGACGAACGCAGAAACACATTTTGGGTCACTGATGACGAGAAGCTATTACGTGGTATTTATGGACTTTCGCCTGAGGAACAGAAACAAAAAATTCAGGATACGGGGCATGAGCCGATTATGTCCTATAATCAGACTGATTTTGTGAAGGACCGTGTGGCTGTCGAGGTCCAATTTGGCAAATACGCTTTTGTCGCGCATGACCTGTTCGTCAAGCACTTGAGTTTCTACGTGTCCGACATAATTGACGTTGGGGTAGAAATACTCCCAATGAAAGATCTGGAAAAGGAAATGTCGAGCGGCGTTCCATACTACGAACGCGACTTACTCAATGTCCTTCGCCAAGGCAGGGGCGTACCCGCTGTTCCGCTCGTATTGGTTGGAGTGCTTCCCTAGTTTAAATCCGTTATTTCCCGGGTGTTGTACTATCTCTTTGTCGTACGCAAAAACCGCACATTCCCATCCCTCCGTGTGAAGCCGATGCTGTCGAAGTATTCGAGGATCTCGATGCACAGGTTGCGGCCGATGCCGGTGGTGTCGCGGAAGGCGATTACGGTGAAGCCCTGGTTGCCGTTGGCTTGTCCGGCCATTTTTTCTACCTTGGCGGCGAGGTTGTCAACGGTTTCCGGGAGGTAGTGGCGGTTGGGGGCTACCTTGACCAGTTGTTTGGAGATTTCAGCCTGGCGCAGTACCTGTTCGAGTTCCGGCAGGGGTAGGCCGATCATTTCCACGAGTTCCCGTGTGCGGGGGGGAACGAGTTCGGCCTGTTGCAGAATGGGGCGCAGCTTTTGCAGGAGTTGCTCGACCTGTTCGCCGAGGCGGGTGCTGTGGCCCGGCAGATGCAGCAGCGAGCCGCTGCGTTGCAGGGTGCCTTCTTCGAGGAGCCGGGTGGCCAGGGCCTTTAGCAGCGGCTTTCGCGCTTTTGCGCCGGCCAGCCCGGACAACTGCGATTCGCCAATGCCCTGGCGGTCGGGATGGGCGCTGTGGTAGCCGGCAATGGCCCTGAGCAGGTTTTCCCGGTGCGTCTTGAAATGTTCCTGGCTGAGCAATCGCGGATACTCACCGCCTTCGATGCGCAGCGCCATGCAGTTGGCGGTCGGTTTTTGCAGTTTTCCGGCAAGCTCTTCCACTCTTGCGGCTGACAGATTACGGCACAGGCTGAACTGGTCGAGGTCCAGCCCCTCTGGCAGCAGGGCGGTCAGCGCGCTGCCGGCGGCGTCCGGTGGCTGGTCCATGGCGGCGAGCAAGGCCAGCCGTTCGGGAGTGTCCCGGCCCCTGGCGGGTACGAAGATATCCACCACGGTTCCGCCGCCGAGGGTGCGGCTCGCGGCGGGGTCGCGCAGGATGAAGTGATCCCCATGGAGGGCATGCACGGGCTCCCGGGTCTTGCACTGGAACCAGTCGCTGTCGCCGAGCTGGCGCAGGGTGGCCAGATGATGCCCAGCGCCGAGGTGCAGGTGGTAGCGGGTATTGGGTTTGGGTTGCGCGACTCCCGGCAGCAGCCGCAATCGCGCATCGAATCGGCTCACGGGCTGGTGCAGCCCGGATTCGAGCAGCCAGTCGCCGCGGCTGGCGAGGTCCTGGTCGAGGGTGATGTTGAGCGCGCCGCGCTCGCCTTCGCGCAACTGATCGCGATCCTGGTCGTGCACGCGGATGCCGCGCAGGCGGACTTCGGACCCGCTGCCGCTATGCAGCAAGGCATCGCCCGCTGCGATTTCCCCGGAACGGCAGCTTCCCGTCACGATGGTGCCGATGCCGCGCACGCTGAAACTGCGGTCCACCAGAAAGCGGAAGCGGCTTTCGCCGGCTTTCGCCGCGCGCCGATACTTGCCGAGCAGCAGTTTGTGCAGAAAATCCGTGAGCCGGTCGATGCCCTCGCCGGAGATATTGGACACCGGAAAAACCGGCGCATCGGCCAGGACGCCGCCGGCGAGGAGTTCGCGAATCCGGGACTTGACCTTGCCGATCCGGGTCTTGCTCGCCCGGTCGATTTTGGTCAGGGCCACGCAGCCGGCGCGGATATCGAGCAAGTCGAGAATCGCCGCGTGCTCGATGGTCTGCGGCATGACGCCGTCGTCCGCCGCCACCACGAGCATGGCGGCGTCCACCGCGCCGACGCCGGCAAGCATGTTGCCGATGAAATCGATATGCCCCGGCACATCGACAAAGCCGAGCAGGCATTCCCTGTCGTCGGCCTCATATCGCCGGTAGGCGAAGCCGAGGTTGATGGAAAGCCCGCGGCGCTTTTCTTCCGCCAGGGTATCGGTTTCCACGCCGGTCAGATTGCCCACGAGCAGGGTCTTGCCGTGGTCCACATGGCCCGCGGTGGCGATGGTCAGCGTGCGCTGGGGGGAAGGCGCATTGCTCATGGCGTGCTGGCGTCGTCCCGGCGCCTCTTCAACCGGGAGCGGGCGCGGCGCCAGGGCGATTGAAGCGCAGAATCAGGTAAATCATCAACGCCACGATCATCGCAACCACGATGAATCCCGCGTTGAAGATGCCGCCGGTGACGATGCCATAGCCGATCGAGCCGGTGATCAGCGCGTAGTAGAGGAAGGGCAGCAGGGTCTTGCGGATGACCGCGCCTTCCTTGCCCACGAGCCCCACCACCGCCGAGGCCGCCACCACATTGTGTACGCAGATGATATTGCCCGAAGCTCCGCCCACCGCCTGCAGGGCGACGATCCAGGTCGGATCGACCATGATGCGCTCGCCGACGCCGAACTGGAACAGCGAGAACATCATGTTGCTCACGGTATTGCTGCCGGCGACGAAAGCCCCAAGCCCGCCGATGAAGGTGGAAAAGAAGGGCCAGGCCGAGCCGGCGATATTGGCCACGCCTTCCGCCAGGGCGATGGGCATTTGCTCAAAGCCCGCGCCGCCGCCGCTGGTATTGATGAACACCTGCACCATGGGCACGGTAAACACCAGCGCCGCCGAAGCCGGCAGCAGGGTGCGCAGGGAACTGCCGAGAGCGGCCTTGTACTCCGGCAATCGCATGCCGTGGAGCAGAATCGTGAGCAGGGAGACGATGATGAAAATCGTCCCCGGCGACCACAGCGGCTGGAAAGAGGCACTGATATCGCTCCCGAAAATCTGCGGCCAGGACCAGGTAATGAAAGGATTGGACGAGCGCAGCAAAGGCTCCATGCCCACCTGGGGCAGCCGCGAGAGCACTAACAGGCCGGCGACGAACAGATAGGGCGACCAGGCTTTCAGCAGGCTCATGCGATGGTCCGGGTCGGGCACGTGGCCGCGGTCCTGCAGGGCGCCGGTCCATTCTTCCTCCCAGTCGGCGCGGTCGCCGAAATCCCAGGCCTCTTCTTCTTTCGGCACCAGAAATCCCTTGCGCGCCGCCGAAACCACAATGGCCAGACCGATCAATCCGCCGAACATCGACGGAAACTCGGGTCCGAACACCGCCGCCACGATGACATAGGGAATCGTCATGGCCAGAGCGGCGAAAAGGGCGAATTTCCACACCTGGAAGCCCGCGGCGAAACTGCGTTCGGGGCCGAAAAAGCGGGTCATGACGGCGGTGACCAGCAGCGGTACGAAAGTCCCGGCGAGGGCGTGGATTATGGCAACCTTGGTGGCGACGAAAGCAAGGAACTCGTCCCATTCCCCAAAGCCGCGCTGCAGGGCATAGGCGGCCATTTCCGGGTCCGCCGACAGGCCCGTATTGATACCCACCAGTATCGGCGTGCCCATGGCGCCGAAGGAGACTGGCGTGCTCTGGATGATCATGCCCGCCACCACCGCGGCCATGGCCGGGAAGCCAAGCCCCACCATCAAGGGCACCGCCACCGCGGCCGGCGTGCCGAATCCGGCGGAGCCCTCGATAAAGGAGCCGAACAGCCAGGCGATGATGATGACCTGCACCCGGCGGTCGGTGCTGATGTCGGAAAATCCTTCCCTGATGGCGTACATGGCGCCGCTCTGGCGCAGGGTGTTGAGCAGCAGGATGGCGCCGAAAATAATGAAGATCAGCGTCGCCGCGATAATCAATCCATTGACGCTCGCCGCCAGAATCTGGGTCAGCGGCACCTGCCAGACAAACCAGGCAAGCACGAATGCGACGGCATAGGCGATGGGCATGGCGCGGCTCGCGGGCCAGCGCAGCAATACCAGGAAGACAGCCACCGAGATGATCGGCAACAGGGAAAGCAGGGCAAGCACACCGATGCTCATGAGTTTTCATCCCGGCGGAATGGGTAAGGGGGAGCCTAGCAGATAAGCTTGGCTGCGCGTAACCCTTGGCTGCCTGCCTGCTGTCACCTGCGTGGGATTCTGTGACTACACGCAGCTTTTGAGTTTTGCCTGGGCCGCCGCCAGGCGCGCCACGGGAACCCTGGGCGGCGAACAACTCACGTAATCCAGGCTCTGGCGCTGGAAGAACTCGATGGATGCCGGATCGCCCGCGTGTTCGCCGCAGATGCCGAGCTTGATTCCCGGATTGGCGCCCCGGCCGCGCTCCACCGCCATTTCGATCAGCTGGCCCACGCCGCTCTGGTCAAGGCTGGCGAAAGGATTCTGGTTGAAAATCTCCTTCTTCTTGTATTCGTCAAAAAACATTCCCATGTCGTCCCGGCTCAGGCCAAGGGTGGTCTGGGTCAGGTCATTGGTGCCAAAACTGAAGAAGTCGGCTTCCTCGGCGATTTCGTTGGCGGTGACCGCGGCCCGGGGAATTTCCACCATGGACCCAACCTGATAATCGATGGCCACGTGCTGGCGCTTCTGCACCTGCCCCGCGACCCGGTGCACCGTGCGCAACTGATCGGCGAGTTCAGCCCTGAATCCCACCAGCGGGATCATGATTTCCGGCGCCACTTCCATGCCCTGCTTGACCACCTGGGCCGCCGCCTCGAAGATCGCCCGGGATTGCATTTCGGTGATTTCCGGATGCAGGATGCCGAGCCGGCAGCCGCGGCAGCCGAGCATGGGGTTTTCCTCGTGCAGCGATTTCACCCTTTCGATGACGTATTCGAAGGAGACGCCGAGTTTGACCGCGAGCTGCCGCCGCACGAGATCATCGTGCGGCAGGAATTCGTGCAGGGGCGGGTCGAGCAGGCGAATTGTCACGGGGCGGCCTTCCATGGCGCGGAACAGGCCGATGAAGTCCCGGCGCTGGTAGCCCAGCAGTTTTTTCAGGGCCTGCTTGCGCTGGACCTGGTCCGCGGCGAGGATCAACTGGCGCATGTAATTGATCCGCTCGCCTTCGAAAAACATGTGTTCGGTGCGGCACAGGCCGATGCCCTCGGCGCCAAAGCGCACCGCCTCTTCCGCCATGGCCGGGGTGTCGGCATTGGTGCGGATTTTCAGGCTGCGAACTTCGTCGGCCCAGCGCATCACGGTATTGAATTGCTCGAACGTGTAGCTGTTTTCGGGCTTGAGGCCGCCGCCGAGTACCCGCTTCACTTCCGAGTCGGCGCTTTCGATCATGCCCTGATAGATGACGCCGGTGCTGCCGTCGATGGAGATGTAATCTCCCTCGCGGATCACATGCCTGCCGGCGGTGAGGGTTTTCCTTTCATAGTCGATACGGATTTCACTGGCGCCGCAGACGCAGACCTTGCCGAGTTGCCGCGCCACGAGGGCGGCGTGGGAGGAAACGCCGCCGCGGCAGGTGAGAATGCCCTGGGACAGCAGCATGCCCTTGAGGTCTTCCGGCGAGGTCTCGACCCGGCACAGAATGACCTTGTTGCCATCGCGGGCTTCAAGCTCCGCCCGCACCGTGGTGAACACCACCCGTCCGGTGGCGGCGCCGGGGCCCGCGGGCAGGCCCTGGCCAATGGCCGCGGCGGACTTGAGCGCCTTGGGGTCGAATACCGGCACGAGCAGCGAATCGATGGATTCGGCGGGGATCTTGAGCAGGGCGGTCTCCTTCGACATCAGCCCTTCCCGTTGCATCTCGAACGCGATCCGCACCGCGGCCTGGCCCGTGCGCTTGCCGTTGCGGGTCTGCAATATGAACAGGCGACCGTTTTCGATGGTGAACTCGAAATCCTGCATGTCCTTGAAGTGTTGCTCCAGGGTTTGCCGCACCTGCATCAGTTCCCGGTAACTGTCCGGCATTTCCCGGGCCATGCCGCTGATGGCCTCCGGCGTGCGCAGGCCCGCCACCACGTCTTCGCCCTGGGCGTTGATCAGGTACTCGCCATAGATCCCGTTTTCGCCGTTGGCCGGGTCCCGGGTGAAGGCGACTCCCGTGGCGCTGTCCTCGCCGGCATTGCCGAACACCATGGCCTGGACATTCACCGCCGTGCCCCATTCGGCGGGAATGCGGTACTGCTGGCGATACAGCACCGCCCTTTCGTTGTTCCATGAGCCGAACACCGCGCCAATGGCGCCCCATAACTGCTCGCCCGCATCCTGGGGAAACTCCCGGCCTGCCCGGCGCCGGATCAGGGTCTTGTAGCGCCGCACGATGCTGCGCAACCGGGCGACCCCCAGCTTGCCGTCGGACTCGACCCCCGCCTTTTGCTTGACCGCATTGAGAATCTTGTGGAATGGGTCTTCCTCCTCTTCACTGCGCGCCCGTACGCCCATCACCACATCGCCGTACATCTGGATGAAGCGGCGATAGCAGTCCCAGGCGAAGGCGGGATTGCCGGAAACTTCCGCCAGCCCTTCCACGGTTTCGTCATTGAGGCCGAGGTTGAGAATCGTGTCCATCATGCCGGGCATGGAGTCCCGCGCGCCGGAGCGGACCGAAACCAGCAGCGGATTGTGGCGGGCGCCGAATTTCTTGCCCATCTGCTCTTCGATGCTGGCAATCGCGGCGTCAATGGCTCCGGCCAGGGAAGGCGGATACTGTCGTTCGTTTTCGTAAAACCAGGAACAGACCTCGGTGCTGATGGTGAATCCCGGAGGCACCGGCAGGCCGATGGCGGCCATTTCCGCCAGATTGGCGCCCTTGCCGCCGAGGGTGTCGCGCATGCCGGCATGGCCGTCGGTTTGCCTGCCGAAGGCGAAGACGAATGTTGGGTCGTTGTCTGTGGACGGGTCCGGTTTCGTGGCGAGGGGTGTATTCATGATTATCCTGTCGAAAAGGGTAGTTTTCGGCAGTCAAGATCGCAGCATGCCAAGCGAAGTTCATTCGCCGGCTCCCAGGGTCCGACTGCGTGGTTCCCGATTCCGCGGCGGCTTTGTCATCCAGTTGTGCGGAATCATCGTCCGCCGGGAGCGGGCAGAATAATTTACCCGCCAGGCAAAATCCAGCGCTCGAGAACGGAAGCGGCAATTCTCATTTTGGCGCTTTGACCCTCATGTCATTCTGCGCGGAGCGAAGCGCGGTCGCAGAATCTCACGGGGGATTCTGCGAGTATGTTTATGCCATCCTTGATGGCGAGACACTTCTGGATTTGCCACACCCAAGCCTCGACAGTCCAGTCGCCGAGCGTAGCTCGGCACTGCGCACGAAGCCGCGCTTCGTAAACGCCTGCCCTCGCCCATGTCGAGCCGTTCGGTCCTCGAAAAGCGGTGCTTTTCGTCGGCTGCGCCGACCGGACCTCACTCCTCGAAAAGCGGTGCTTTTCGTCGGCTGCGCCGACCGGACCTCACTCCTCGAAAAGCGGTGCTTTTCGTCGGCTGCGCCGACCGGAC
>JAJEGU010000074.1 GCA_022819645.1 Pseudomonadales bacterium | reverse complement strand
CGCGCCCTTCGGGAGCGGCCCTGAAGCGCCACCGCGGCGTTGCCGCCCTTGGCAATACTCGCGGTATTGCCTGCCGCCGGCGCCTTGCGTTGACGCTTCAGGACCGCTCTGAAATACGGCGAACTTATGGGACGGCACACTGGCATCGATATTCAGAATCGGAATCGTTTTCCTCTCGGAAACCTTCCAACTCCGCCCGGTCGCATCTTCAATCGCTTCCAGCAGACCATCCCCCTTGAGAGGAACCAGCCCGATTTCCGGGCTACTTGCATAATATTTCGCCATAGTTTTACCTCTAGTTACATTTTCAAGGACGAACGCACCCGCCAGCCTTCAGCAAAACTGAATCAACTGACGGAATAAATTTGGTTTTCTCACGAAACTGTAAGTATTGCTACAATTTGATTATCTTTGCGTATGGGCTAGATATATCTATCACTGGTCCAAATCAGCCACATCTGTTCGCAATCACATACTTGCGCCATGACCCCTTGTATCGACCTCCTTTACAGAACAATGCACAGTCGAGTTCGCCGCGAGATAATCGTAATTTATCTCTTAGGGTATCCACTGCGTTGCAGAATATTTCATAATTTTGCGCACTATTCCTATCACTAACTAATTCCCTATTTTTGTTCATAAGGACAATATCTGACCCAGCGATCAAGTTAACTGAACAGGACATCCATTGATCCATTATGTACCCTGGGTGCTAACATTGCCCAAAAATCAATGCCGGATATTCTTCACTTCGACTTCGTGGCCGGGTTTGGCGGGCCACCAGGTGGCGGGTGGGGAAAGGGTCCAGGCGCAGTCTTCGGGGTCGAGCCAGGCTATGGGCTGGGCGGTACCGTCGAAGATGGCTATGCTGCCTTCGTTGAATTTCCAATTGAAGTCTGCCGCGTATGCAATGGCGTCCATCAAGGTATCGCCTTCGAGCGGGACCAATCCATCCACCGGATTGGTGGCATAGAATTTTGACATTTCATTTTCCTCCATCGCTTGTACTTTTGAGACACAACCCGACAATCGGCTTGCAATGCAGCCGGACAGCTTCTGGAATCAATGCAGGGTTCATGTCAATGACTGTGAAAAGCGGATACCACTGCGACGGAATCGCTTCGCTGACACGGGCGATGATTATACGAATCCGCAAACGAAAGTCAAGTCCTTTTTGCATATTTCTACGATGATTTCGCAGCGTTCCTGTTAACCATTTCGCATAAACAGCCGCTCATGTTTGCACCAGTTTATCTCGCCACGGCTTCGTACATCCATACCGAGCCGGAGCTTACCGCCTCGTTGGAATCCACCGCATTTGGCGGCGCGCCGCCGTATTTGCGGCCGAATTCGCTGAGCACCGGGATGATGTCGGGGCCGTCCATGACGCGCTCGAGGCGCAGGTCGTAGAGCCTGCCGTCCACCCGCAGCACGATGTTGGCGTCATCGCCGAGGTAATGCGGCCATTGTTTCCAGATGCCGCCGTACCAGGAGTTCATGTAGCCGCTGACGAGAAACAGCCGGCTGTCGTGAACCCCCACCCAGACGGTGCGCGAGGTGTCCGGGTCCATGGTCTGGAATTCGACTTCCATGCGGTCGCGCAGGAAGCTCCAGTCAGCGGGAACCGGCGCGGGTTCGCCGCTCGCAAACGCTCCGCCGGGAAAGATCGCCATGGGGCCGTCGCTGAATCGCATGGCGAACAGGAATACGAAAACCACCAGCGCCACACCGACGATGGCTATGCCCAGACCTTTCAGCAGCTTCATCATTTCCTCTCTCCTGACTGTCCCCGGTTCATGCGCCGCCATAACCGGGCACTATAGCAATTCGCCCACCGCCCTGAAACCCGTGCCGGCCAAATCCCCATGGGGCGGGGGCTTCGGTCCGTCGCCGCCGGGCTGGACGGCAACTCGCAGCGGAATGTGTCCCATGTTTCAGCCAGCAGCCTCAGACTTGTTGATGCGATCGGTAATCTCGGACAGGCGCGTCAGGCTTTGCAGGGTCATTGGCAGGATGACTGAAGTTTCGATGAACTCGTAGGAATAGGTCACGATGGCAAAAATCTCGCCGGTGGTGGCACCGGTGCGGGCGGCGGCAAACCACAGATTGAAGGCGAGCATGGCCAGCAGGGCGGCGAAAATCAGCGCGTAGACGATGGCTTCGGTATCGGACAGGCGCACTTCATGGCGCCGCAGGCCCAGCAGATGCGCTCCGATACGGGCGAGGCTGCGGCTTTCGAGCTCGGCGACCTGGGCCTCGGACTGCTGATTCAGGTCGGCATTGAGCCGGAAGAAGCGGCCCGCGGTCACGGCGTAAATGCCCAGCATGGCGGCAGCCGCGGCGGCGGCGGAAAGCGCGAGGACGCCGTGGAAGGAAAACAGCACGATCAGGGCAACGATGACCTGAATCACGCCGGTAATCGAAAGCGGCGCTTCCCTTTCCAGAAAGTCCACGAGTTCGCGGCCCATGAGCACTCTGGCATTGGTGACCGAAACCGCCTCGTCGCCGGCCCGCAGCGCCTGGGCCTGGCCGAGGGCCACCCGCATGGAACCGTAGGCGCGGGTGTCGTACAGCCTGCGCCCGGTGGCCACCACAAGCAGCACCGCCATGGCGGCAACGAGTTGCTGAAAGGCGCTGAGTTCTCCGGCGAGCAATCCGTCAATGGAACGGCCGATCAGCAGGGGGAACAGCGCGAGCATGGCGGTTTCCAGAATCGTCAGCGTCCAGGTGACCAGAATCCTCCAGCGGAACACCCGCGCCAGCGTCCAGATCGAAAGGCGGTCGCCGCGCAGCGGCGCCGGAAAATTCAGTTCGTCGGAATCGGTACTCATGAAGGGGATTCTCGTTTCCAGGCTGCCCGGGAATGTAACCCGGCCGATGGGTTTCCCGCTGTTGCCCATGTCCGTCATTCTGCGCGGAGCGAAGCGCAGTCGCAGAATCTCCCCGAAGTGGCCTCTGCATGAGATTCTGCGACTCCGCGCAGAATGACGGGTTTCTCGATGGGTGTCCCGCTTTGGCTGCTCTCGATGGGTGTCCTGCTTTGGTGCTCGTTCAGCGAAGCTTGCATGGATGTATTCACAGCGTCCGCGGCCTCCTCCCCAGCTCGACGGGGACGGATCGGAGCCAAAAGGCTATTTGCTTCGTGACCGCAGTCACATGGCGTCATTTTTGTTGCGGCGAAACCTCGACATGCGCGGTGGCGCGGTTACAATCCCCCGCGTTTGCGCCGATACACTTATCGAGCGCCGCGCTTGGGCGGCTGAGCCACTTCAATGGCGAGGATTTTTGCGTGACCGCGAAAGTACTGAGGTTGAACAAGGCCGGCACTCCCATTGCCTGGCTGACCCGGCAGCAGGCGGCCACACTTCTCGTCAAGGAGATGGTGATCTGGTCCCTGGGGGATCGCGTGCTCGAAATGCGCGGCGGCTATAACCGCCACGGCGAGCGCTCGGTGCTGCGGCTGCCAAGCATCCTCGCCTGCGAAGGCAAGGTGCATGCCGACCATTGCCAGCCACCGCTGGAAAACGGCTTCCTGTTCCGTCGCGACCAGAATCTGTGCATGTATTGCGGCAATGCCTTCGCCACGGCGAGCCTGTCCCGGGACCATGTGCTGCCGCTGTCCCGGGGCGGCCAGGATGTCTGGACCAATGTGGTCACATCCTGCCGCCGCTGCAACAACCGCAAGGCCGACCGCACCCCGGAGGAAGCCGGCATGCATCTGCTCGCGGTGCCGTTTGCGCCGAACCAGTACGAGTTCCTGTACCTGTCGAACCACAACGTGCTGGCGGATCAGATGGAGTTTCTCAAGGCCCGCTTCTCGCGCTTCATGAGTTGAACGAAGCCCTGTCATTCTGCGCGCAGTCGCAGAATCTTTCTCGCGGGCCACTGCATGAGATTCCGCGACTCCGCTTCGCTTCGCGCAGAATGAGGGAACCACCCGGGTTTGCTTTGCGGTGGATTTGGCAGTACCTTGTCCCGCCTTTTCAAATCGAGACTGGCAGTGGCACATCTTCCCCTGATTGTTCGCTATCGCGACAGCCGCAACCGGATGCCTTCGGCTGTTCCCGTCGTATTCGGCGGCCTGCTTGCCCTGTGCTTTGCCGGCCCGGGTTCGGCCCAGCAATTGCCGGATTTCGAGCGGCAGGTGCTCGATGCCGACTTCCAGGGCGGCTATGGCGTGGACTTTGCCGATATCGATGGCGACAGCCTGCCGGACGTCGTTGCCTGGGCCACCAATCCCGGCCAGCTCGCCTGGTTCCGCAATCCGGGCTGGGACAAGTACGCCATCAGCACCACGATGGGCGGCAATATCGACAGCGCGGCCCTCGACATTGACGGCGATGGCGATCTGGACCTGGCCCTGGCCCATGATTTCAGCCTCGGCAATTCCACCGGGGGCGGTATTATCCACTGGCTGGAAAATCCCGGCGATCCCATGACCAACCAGGAATGGCAGGCGCATTACATCGACGAGATTCCCACTTCGCACCGCATTCTCTGGGCCGATGTCAACGGCGACGGCAGGCAGGAACTCGTCAACCTGCCCGTCGTCGGCGTGGGCGCCACGGCGCCGCTTTACGATGTGGGCCTGCAATTGAAGTCCTACCCCATTCCCGAAGATCTCTCGGTGGAAAGCTGGAATGGCGTGGCGCTCGACCGCAGCCTCAAGTTGTCACACGGCATCGTCAGCGTCGATTGGGACGGGGACGGCCGGCAGGACCTGCTCACCGCAAGTCTTGGCGGCGTGGACCTGTTCCAGCTCGCCACCGATGGCAAGGCTGTGGCCAAAACCCGCCTTGGCGAAGGCATGCAGGAGGGCGAGCGGCCCAGCCTGGGCTCCAGCGAAGTCGACGTGGGCAGCCTGCCCGGCGGCGGGCGTTTCGTCGCCGCGGTGGAGCCCTGGCACGGCAATCAGGTGGTGGTGTACAACGGCGCGGAATTGCCCTGGGAGCGCACCGAGATTGACGACCGCATCGCCGGCGGCCATGGCCTGGTCACCGCAGATCTGAATAATGACGGCGTTGGCGAGATCATTGCGGGCGGTCGCGCGGAACCCTACCAGTTGGCGGTTTATCAGTACGATGCAGGCTCCGACCGCTGGCGCCGCACGGACCTGGACGACGAAGTGGCGGTTTCCGGCCTGGCGGCGGCGGATGTGGACGGCGACGGCGATATCGACCTTGCCGCCATCGGCTCGGCGAGCCGGAATGTGGTTTTCTATCGCAACGGGGAACGCTGAGCCGCCGTCGCTCCGCGAGCGGCTCGGGGGGCCTGCAATTATGGAAACACCTGTAAGAAAGCCCGTTGCCGGCTTTCTGCTCGCCCTGGTGGCGGCCGGCATGTGGGGGGTATTGCCGATTACCCTGAAGGAACTGCTGTTCGGCATGGACGCCCAGACCATCGTCTGGTACCGCTTCCTGTTCGCGGCGCTTCTGCTCGGGCCCTGGCTTGCCTGGCTCGACCGTCTGCCCGCGCCCCGGCAATTGCGCGGCAGCGCCGGCTGGTGGATGCTGCTGGCGGCGGTAGGCCTGTGCGTCAACTACTACCTGTTTTCCTTCGCCCTCAATTTCATCAATGGCGAAACCGGCGAAGCGGTCATCCAGTTGACCACGTTGTTCCTCATCTTCGGGGGGGTGCTGTTCTATCGCGAACCTTTCACCATCGCCCAGAAAGCCGGAACCGGGCTGATCGTCCTCGGCCTGCTGCTGTTTTTCCATGACCGCCTCGCGGAACTGGTCGATTTCGACAGCGAACAATCCCTTGGCGTGATGCTTGTGGTTGCCGCCGCAGTCACCTGGACCATCTACGCGCTGCTGCAGAAGAAACTGCACTCGGACTTCAGTTCCGCCCAGATACTGCTGCTCATCTACCTGTTCTCCGCGGTGGTGCTGCTGCCCTTCATCAGCCCCGGCGCGCTGCTGGGCCTGACCGGCCTGCAATACGCCATGCTGACCTTCGCCTGCCTGAACACGCTGATCGCCTACGGCTGTTTCGCCGAAGCGCTGAAGTTCTGGGATGCATCCAAGGTCAGCGCCGTACTCGCCCTGGCGCCGCTGTTCACCATCGGCTCGCTGAAGCTGGTGGTGCTGGTGAATCCGGATTATGGCTTTTCCGACCGCCTGAGCTGGATTTCCATCGGCGGCGCCCTGGTGCTCGTCATCGGCTCGGCCATGACCGCCATCGTGCCCCGGTCGCGGGACGCCGAAAGTCCGGCGCACATCACCACGCCCTACGCGGACTAGCATACTGCGCCTCGGGAAATTATATGGCCATAGTCTTGTACTCTCAATCAGATTAGGGATATAGTTTCCCAGTACCCGAATATGAAGGACGGGGGAATAGATTCAGCCCGTCCGTAATCAGGAGTTGACGATGGAAAATCCGCAAACAAGATCATGTCTTATCAGCCAAGCCATGAGTGCGCTCGAAAGGCGCGCCCTGCGCCCCACACTCCGTTCGGCGGTTGGGCTTCTTTTGGGCCTGCTGCTGTTACTCGGGGGGGGGGGGGTTATGGCGCAGGATCTGGCACTCAATGCGTCGCGCTTTTCGAGTGCGAGCGAGGGGGATAGCGGTCACACCGACCATACTTTCCAGGTGACCCTGACGCAGTCGGTGGCGGGCGATGTGGGTTACATGCTCTGTTTCTCGAGCGCCTCCGCCGGCGAGAACTATGCGACCCGCAACGACGACTTCCGGTTGATCAAGGGGGGAGTGGTGCAGAACGGCCGCCCCACGTGTCACCAGTCGATCATCAGGGCGGGCCAGACGAATACCGCGACGGGGGACCTGATCGGTATCCGGGTACTGGGCGACACGCGCGTGGAGCCGGATGAGAAAATAGACGTGGAGCTCAAACCTCTCATCTACATGGGTGACGATAGGCACTACGGTGATAATGTTCCCTACAACTACACCGATCGCAGCCAGATGAAGTACGGGATCAGTCTGGCCGCTGCGGACACCCAGCAGTCCTTCACGATCATGAACGACGACCAGCCCCGGGTGATCACCCGCCCGTCCCCGAAGCCGCTCTATTATCATTCCATAGTCGTCTACAGCGATTCCGATTCCGAAGACCCCAATAGAAGAATAACCCCCAACACCAAGCGGCAGATCAGAGTGCAGCTGGTCAAGAACCCCAAGTACGACATCCCGGGGGGGATCACGGGGGTCACCTTCAATTTATGCATTTCCGGCGGCACGGCGACCCGGGATCACGACAGCACCTGGAATGCGGGCGAGGACTACCGGTTGCTCGTCGGTGGCAGCATCGTGAATGGCCGGTGCCGGGGCAGTCTAAGTTTCGGTTCAAATGGATTTTCCTCAGACAGGATCGAGATCGATGTGAGGAACGATGAGGACAGCGAGCCGGACGAGACGGTGGTCTTGACCGTGCAGTTGATTTCGTCGGCGCATCGGGATTCGATACAGGTCCACCCGGGGACCTACACGATCAGGAACGATGACTTTCACGTTCGGGTGGCGGACCCGGAGGTGACGATCGACCAGGCCGGGGGGCCGGTGGACGAGGGGGAGTTGGCGAGGTTCCGGGTGAAGGTCGCGCAGGCGCCGGGCACCCAAAGGCCGCCGGGGACGCCGGGGCAGCACATCAAGGTGGCGGCGCGGGTGCCGTGGAGCGACCGGGTCTGGACGACCACGATCATCACGGCGGTGTTGAGCGGCAGTAGCGAGTGGTTCGAGGTGCCGACGAACGGGGTGACCGGGGACTACCAGTTGTGCGCGTGGGTGCTGCCGGGCAATGGCTACACGCCGGGCGGGACGTCGGGGGATGCGCCGACGTCCGGGAGCAGTTGCCCGTCGGGGCACACGGTGCTGGTCCACGCGGCACAGGGGACCACCGACGTGAAGTCGTCCGGGGACGGCCAGGACGACAACCAGTCCGATGACGGCAACGACGGCAACGTGGATGACGATGGGGGCACGGAAACCGGCAGTACGCCGCCCGACTACAGCGCCCTGAAGGCCACGGTGCGGGGGTATGCGGAAGAAACCTGGCACGGCGCCGAGCATGTCAGCCGCTGGAAGCGCGCGCTGGCCGGGCTGGGGGACGGGGACGCCATTGCAGAAGGCTATCCGCCCATGACCGCCGACGAGGCCCAGGACATGGCGGACACCTATTCCGCCAACCGCTGGGACCCGGTCGTGGAGGCCCTGACCGATCTGGAGTCGAGACAGAGCGCGGAGCCCGAACCGGAACCCGAGCCTGATCCCATTCCCGCGCTGAGCCTGTCGGGCGGCTCCGCCGTGGACGAAGGCGCCAGCGCGTCGTTCACGATCCACGCCAACCCGGCGCCCGCCACCGACGTGACGGTGAGCGTCAGCGTCGCCCAGAGCGGCGACTGGCTCGCTTCCCCCGGCGCGGGAACCCGCAGCGTGACTCTTGCCGCCGGCGCGACCGCCGCCGGCATCGCTGTCGCCACGGTAAACGACAACACCGACGAGCCCGACGGCTCCGTCAGCCTCACCCTCGACACGGGAACGGGCTACACGGTGGCGTCCTCTCCGAACGACACGGCCTCGGTGACCGTGCGCGACGACGACGATCCGCCGCCCCCTCCGCCGGTGATCGCCCAGGGCACTTGTGTGAGCGTTGCCCAGTGGAACACCGTCAAGGGCTACTACGATTCCAACGCCAACCGCTCCCCGAACTACGGCGCGAACTGGTACCGCGTGCTGATCGCCTA
>JAJEGU010000082.1 GCA_022819645.1 Pseudomonadales bacterium | reverse complement strand
GGTGACTTAAGTTTCATCGGGGGGGGGGGGGGGGGGTGCAAATTTAATTGGGAATGGCCGACGTCCGGTGAGTATAGCCCATTATGTCCGGTAATCTTTATTACCGGACATAACAGGGGTTGGCGATCAGCGTGGGGTTCGGAGGGTAACAAGTTCTTCGGCGAGGGTTGGGTGGATGCCTATGGTCTGGTCGAAGTGGGCCTTGGTGGCGCCGCAGTTCATGGCTACGGCGAATCCCTGGGCGAGTTCGCCGGCGTCGGGGGCTGCAAGGTGAAGTCCGATGACTCGCTGGGATTCGCTGTGGACGATGAGTTTGATGAAGGCCTGTTCGTCCCTGCCGCTGAGGCTGTGTTTCATGGGACGGGTTTGGGACTGGTAAACCTCGTATGCTTCGCCGTTGGCCCGGGCCTCGACTTCGGTGCGGCCCACGGTGGCGATGTTCGGGTGGCAGAACACGGCGCTTGGGATGTACTGGTAGTCCATTTGGCGGTCCTGTTCGCCGAACAGGCGGCGGGCGACGAGCTGGCCTTCGGCGAGCGCCACCGGGGTCAGGGTGACACGGTCGATCACGTCGCCCACCGCGAATACGCCCGGCTCTGAGGTTTCAAAACGGCCATCGACCTGAATGGCGCCCCTGGAACTGGTCCGGATGGCGGTGTGCTCAAGGCCGAGGTCTTGGGTCATGGGCCTGCGACCTGTCGCGCAGAGGGTTTCTCCGACGCGGTATTCCTTGCCGGAATCGAGGATTACCCGCAACTGCCCGGTGTCGATACGCTCGATTTCCACGATCTGTCGGTTCAGTTCCAGCCGGAACTTGCTGGCCAGGGTTCGAGTAATGAAGGTTCGCAGGTCTTCGTCGAATCCTCTCAGCAGTGTGTCGCCACGATAAACGAGCGTGACTTCCACGCCGAGGCCGTGGAGGATACTGGCGAACTCGGTGGCGATATAACCACCACCGTAGATGAGCATTGCCCGTGGCAGCTTCGAAAGATGAAATATTTCATTAGAAGTAATGGCCAACTCATTGCCGGGAAAAGGATTTTTCCAAGGCCAACCACCTGTGGCAAGGAGAATGCAGCGGGCGCTGTGGCGCTTGCCTCCCACCTCCACGAGGTTGGGCCCGGCGAGTCTTGCGCGTTCGCTGAAGATCCGGATTCCCCGGCTTGCGAGGATTTCCCGATAAATACCATTAAGGCGACTGATTTCCCGGTTCTTGTTGGCGAGCAACGTTTCCCAGTGGAACTCGGGGGCTCCCGGGTTCCAGCCGAAACCGCGGCTGTCCTGCCAGTCTTCGGCATAATGGGCGGCATAGCTGAACAGTTTCTTGGGCACGCAGCCCATATTGACGCAGGTGCCGCCAAAATCGCGCTCTTCCGCCACCGCGACCCGGGCGCCGAGGTCGGCGGCAATCCGGCTCGCGCGTACACCGCCGGAGCCGGCGCCAATGACAAAAAAGTCAAAATCGAACGATTTCAAGGGTTTTCCCGGCAGTACAGCGGCTGCTGGCCAGGCAGGGCTTCGGCCAGGCAATGCTCGATGGCTTTTTTGGCCGCGCCGTCGTTTTGGAGCAATCGAACGCCGATTCCCGGTAACGGAGCGCCGGGGACGGTTCCCGCGGGATTGATCCAGATCACTTCGCCACCCACGGCGATTCGTTCCTCGATCCCTGGCAGCAAAAGCAGCAGAAAGACTTTTTCCCGCAGTTCGCCGGCTTCCGCCCCGGGGATGAACAGCCCGCCGGAGAGGATGAAAGGCATCCACATGGCCTGCAAACTGTCGGGACTGTCGATATGCAGGGGAAGCACCCTGCCCTGCTGTTGCCGCATGATTCCGCTCCTTCCGCTGTTTGTTGCCCGCTCAGGCCGCCTGCTCTCCGCCTTGCCGCTGCCAGCAAAGCAGAACGCTTTCCAGCAGCAACTGCGGATTGGGGTTTCCCGGCCCCGCCAGCAGTTTTCTGGCCTCGATGACTTGCCGGTGAAACTCGAGCAGGGCGGCAAGCCTTGCTGCGCGACCCTCTCCCGGCAGGGCCTCGGCAAGGCTGCGGTTTTCCGGGTTTTGCCAGGCATCCTCGATGAGGCCCCGGATAACTATAGTCGAGATGATGGAAAGCTGCTCGAAAACCGCGGTTTCGCCGATTTTTCCCACATCAGTGACCACTTTATGGATACCGGTTTCACCGCTGAGCAATCCATGCAAGCATCGTCGCATGGCGGCAAGTCCTTCCTGTTTGCCCGAGCGCAATGCGGCCAGCGCTTCCAGGGGGCGGTTGCCGCAGGCTTCCAACAGTTCATTCAGCGCCTTCTCGGAAAGTTGCGCCTGTTGCCGGCCAGCCTGTTGTTGCAGCCAGTCCGCGGCGCTTGCGGGGTCGGGACCCGGCAAGGGCAGAATCTGGCAGCGGCTGCGGATAGTGGGCAAGAGACGGCCCGGGCTGACCGCGGCGAGTAGCAGAAAGGTTCGGTCGGCGGGTT
The DNA here is from genome assembly GCA_022819645.1 of Pseudomonadales bacterium. Lineage (GTDB taxonomy): Bacteria > Pseudomonadota > Gammaproteobacteria > Pseudomonadales > Pseudohongiellaceae > UBA9145. The sequence goes on along the minus strand of JAJEGU010000082.1, from coordinate 55,050 downwards.
CTTCCAGGGTTTTCAATAACGCATTGGCGGCGGCAAGCGTGAGTCTTTCGGCCTGGGGAATCATGGCGACCCGGGCAAGCCCGGAAAATCCGCTGCGGCTGAGGAATTCGGTGAGTTCGCGAATCTGGCCGATGCCGAGTTCCTTCTTGCCTTCTTCGAGCAGCACCTGTAGCAGGTCAGGATGATGTTCGGCGCCGCCGGCGCGGCAACTGCGGCATTGGCGGCAGGCGCGCTGGTCCACAGGACTTTCACACAGCAGCAAGTTGGCGAATTCATGAATGAATCCCGCGCTACCGGCTCCGCTGTCACCGCAGAACAGATAGGCATGGGCCAGACTTTGTTGCCGCCGCTGCCGGCACAGGCGCCGCCAGACGGCTTCCTGCCAGGGCCAGGGCGGCCGGTCGCTGGCATCGAGGAGGCTCATTGCAACTCCGGCAAGCGATGGATGACGGCGCCGCGCAATCTGCGCCCCACTTCGTCCGGATCGCCCGCGGCGTCAATGAGTACGCAGCGCTCAGGCTCCCGCCGGGCGATATCGAGATAATGCCGTCTGACCCGGTGATGGAATTCGATCGCCTCCCGCTCGAAACGATCGAGGTCGCCGCGCCGGCCGACCCTGCCGAGACCGATTTCCGGATCGAGATCGAGGATGAACGTGAGATCGGGCCGCAGTTCGCCCTGTACCAGGGTTTGCAGGGTGGTGATAGACTCCCGGGAAAGGCCGCGACCGCCTCCCTGATAGGCGAAGGTGGCATCGGTAAAGCGGTCGCATAGCACCCATTTGCCGCTGGCCAGGGCGGGTTGGATGCGTTTGGCGAGGTGTTCGGCCCGGGCGGCGAAGATCAGCAGCAATTCGGTGAGGTCGGCAGGTTTTTCTTCCTCGTTGCGCAGCAGCAGGCTGCGGATCTTCTCGGCAATGACGGAGCCGCCCGGCTCCCGGGTGCGGAGGCAGTCGATGCCGTTTTCCCCGAGCATGGCTTCGAGCACGGCGATGTTGGTGCTTTTACCGGTGCCTTCGGTGCCTTCGATGGTGATGAACTTTCCTGTCATGCCGCTCACCGGCTATTGAGTTTTTCGCAACTGCCATTGTCCAGTTTGCGCTGGTAACAGTCCACGGCGGCATTGTGCTCTTCCAGGGTTTCGGAAAAATAGTGGCCGCCCAGGTCATCGGCGACGAAATACAGGTATTCCGATGGTGTCGGGCGCAAGGCGGCGCGAATGGAGTCACGGCTTGCCAGGGCTATGGGCGTGGGCGGCAGGCCGTCGATTCGATAGGTGTTGAAGGTTGTTTCCTGTTCGAGATCGGCGCGGCGGAGGTCTCCGTCGAACGCATCGCCAAGTCCGTAGATGACCGTGGGGTCCGATTGCAGTCTCATGTTCTGTCCCAGGCGTCGCTGGAAGACTCCCGCGATCAGGCCGCGCTGATCCGGGCCGGCGGCTTCCTTTTCCACGATGGACGCGAGGATCAGCGCCTCGTACGCCGAGGCGAGCGGCAGGTCCGGCTCCCGTAATGGCCATTCTTCCCCAAGCACCTGTTGCAGTCTTGCGCTGGCGCGCAGCAGCAGGTCGAGATCGGAATCGCCGGCGGCGTAAAAATAGGTATCGGGGAAAATCATTCCTTCCAGGGCATCGCCAGCGAGGCCCATGGCCTCGGCGATCTGCGCCCCGCTCGCGCCGGCCAGTGTCACTTTGACGCCTTCGCTACCCTGGATTGCGGCCAGCGCCTCGGCGAAAGTCCAGCCTTCGATGAGGGCAAGTCGGCGCTGCAGGGTTTCTCCGGAAACGAACAGCACCAGCAAATCCACCGATGTGGCGCCGGCGGGCAATGCGTATTCGCCTTCCCGGACGGCGTTTTCCAGACCCCGGAAGCGGGCCAGGGCATTGAACAGCCAGGGTTGCTCGATAATGTCCTGCTCGTGCAGGTTTCGGCTCAGCTCGGTGAGTGAGGCGCCGGGGGCGATGGTGAATATCCGGGCTTCCGTGAGTCCCGGCAAGGGGCGGTTGAACTGGACTTCGATAAAGACAAGAACGAAGAGCGCGATTACCGGCAACAGGGCGGCGGCGAACACGAGCCGGAACTGGAATGATTGACTGGGTGCTTCCTCTACCTTCATGGCGTTCCGGAATGGCGGAAATCAACCGTGGCGGGCGAAAATCAGCGAAGCATTGGTGCCGCCAAAACCGAATGAATTGCTCAGGGCCACGCGGATGTCCCGCTCACGGCTTTCACGGGGCACATAGTCGAGATCGCAGCCTTCGTCGGGATCGTCAAGATTGATGGTGGGGGGAATCACGCCTTCGTCGAGAGCAAGTATCGAGATGATCGCTTCCACCGAACCCGCCGCGCCGAGCAGATGGCCGATCATGGACTTGCTCGAACTGATGGCAAGCTTGCCCGCGTGATCGCGGAATACGCTCTTGATGGCCTGGGTTTCGGCGATATCGCCTGCCTGGGTCGAAGTGCCATGGGCGTTGATATAGTCCACCTGCTCCGGGTTCAGGCCAGCATCATCGAGGGCATTGCCCATGCACATTGCCGCGCCCGCGCCTTCCGGGGCCGGCGCGGTGGCGTGGTAGGCGTCGCCGCTCATGCCGAATCCCAGCAGTTCGGCGTGGATCCGGGCGCCCCGGGCCCTGGCGTGCTCCATCTCTTCGAGCACCAGAATGCCGGCGCCGTCGCCGAGAACAAAGCCATCCCGGTCCCGGTCCCAGGGGCGACTGGCCCTCTCCGGGTCCTCATTGCGGGTGGAAAGCGCCCGGGCGGCGCAAAATCCGCCAAGACCCACCGGGCAAGTGGCCATTTCGGCGCCGCCGGTAAGCATGATGTCGGCCTGGCCGAAACGGATCATGTTGGCCGCGAGGCCGATATTGTGGGTGCCGGTGGCGCAGGCGGTCACCGCGGCGATATTGGGGCCTTTCAGGCCGAACTGCATCGACAGGTTACCGGCGATCATGTTGATGATCGAGCCGGGAACAAAGAATGGGCTGGTCTTGCGCGGGCCGGTGTCGCGGATTTGCAGCGAGGTTTTCTCGATGGCGAAAATGCCGCCGATTCCGGAACCGATGGCTGCGCCGGCGCGGTCGGGATTCCACTGGCAGTCCTTGAGCCCGGCGTCGTCCATGGCCTGGATGCCCGCGGCAATGCCGTAGTGGATGAAGGTATCCATCCGGCGGGCGTCCCTGGGGGGCAGGTATTGCGCGCAGTCAAAATCCCGGATCAGGCCGCCGAAGCGGGTGGAAAATCCGGATACGTCGAAACTGTCGATGGGCCCGATGCCGCTGCGGCCATTGCGAATGGCGTCCCAGCTTGCTGCAACCGAGTTGCCGGCGGGGCTGATCATGCCCATGCCGGTGACAGCGACCCGTCTGCGGTTCAATGGGCTATCCTCGGTTCGCGGTGAAGCAGGAAGGCCGCCCGATATCGAAGACCGGGCGGCCTGGTGTGCTGTCCCACAAGTTCACTGAAATGCGGCGAGCCTGTGGGTGGCACACGGGATTCCGGTTGCAGAATGTCTTACAGATGGTTGCGTATGTAATCACACGCGGATTGGACGGTTGTGATCTTCTCCGCGTCGTCGTCGGGAATTTCGGTTTCGAATTCCTCTTCCAGGGCCATGACCAGCTCGACTGTGTCCAGTGAGTCGGCCCCGAGGTCTTCCACGAAGGAAGATGAAGGTTTCACGTCTTCCGCCTTGACGCCGAGTTGATCGCAGACAATTTCCTTGACCCGATCGTCAATTCGCTTATCGCGTTCTTCAGTGTTAGCCATATCTGTTCAAGCTCCTGATACCGTCACTTTATCATCAATCTGGCAGCGGCAATTGCGTTCTTCCCTGAACCTGAACCGGGCGGCGTCGATCCACCTGTCTGCACAGAGCGCAAGTTTACCCTTATTTGTGATTGATGTAATGTGCAAATGCAAAAAATTGCCCTGAGGGGCGTTTCCGGGATGGCGTCGCCAGTTGTTCAGGCGAGGTACATCCCCCCATTGACATGCACGGTTTCACCCGTGATGTACGCGCCGCCGTCGAGGGCGAGGAATCTCACCACGGCGGCGACCTCTTCCGCGCGGCCAAGCCGCTGCAGAGGGATCTTTTGCAGCAGTTCCCGGGCCTGGACTTCGGGGAGGCTGCCAGTCATGTCGGTTTCGATAAAGCCCGGCGCCACGGCGTTCACGGTAATGCCCCGGGAGCCGATTTCCCTGGCCAGAGAGCGGGTAAAACCCTCGACGCCGGCCTTGGAAGCGCAATAATTGCTTTGCCCCGGATTGCCGCTGGAGCCCACCACCGAACTGATATTGATGATTCGCCCCCAGCGCGCCCGGGTCATGGGCTTGAGGCAGGCCCGGGTCATTCGGAAAATGGAATTGAGGTTGGTGTTGATGACCTCGCTCCACTCTTCTTCCTTCATGCGCAGCAGCAGATTGTCCCGGGTAATGCCGGCATTGTTCACGAGCACCGCCGGCGCGCCGAGGCTGCTCTGGAGATTTTCCATGAGTTCGGCAACCGATTCGTTGGAGCCCACATCGACGCGGAAGCCGGCGCCTTCGATTCTCCGTTCGGCAAGCCAGGCGGAAATGCCCTCCGCGCCATCGCTGGTGGTTGCGGTGCCGGCAACGATGAAACCCGCTTCGCCGAGAGCCCGGGCAATGGCCTTGCCGATGCCGCGGCTCGCGCCAGTGACCAGCGCCAGTTTGGGACTGCTGTCTTGCATGTTCAAATCAGGGCCTGTTCCGCGTTGCCATGGCCGATTGGCGCGCAAGTATACATGATTCGTTCCCCCTCAGGCGATTTCGGCCAGTGCCTGGGAGAAGCTGTCGGGGTCGTCGCAGTTCCATGTGGTGGTCGCGGGGACGATGCGTTTGATGAGGCCGCCCAGGACCTTGCCGGGGCCGCATTCGAGGAAGTTGTCTATGCCGGAACTGTGGATGGTCTCGACGCAATCTATCCAGCGTACCGGGCTGCATAGCTGGGCTACCAGATTTTGGCGGATTTGGTCCGGGTCGCTACAAGTTTCGCCGGTAACATTCTGTACCACGGGAATTTTCGCTGGCTGGAATGTGAGGCTGGCGAGTTCCTTTTCGAGTTGTTTGCGTGCGGGCTCCATAAGGGCGCAGTGGGATGGCACCGACATCTTCAGGGGCAGCGCTCGTTTTGCTTCGGCCTCCTTGCAAAGATTCATGGCGCGAGTCACCGCCGCGGCATTGCCGGCGATTACGGTCTGGCCGGGGGAGTTGTAGTTGGCGGGGCTGACGGCGCCCTCCCCTGCCGCGGTAGCCTCGTGGCAGGCCTGTTCCAGTGCGTCGGCTTCGAGGCCGATAATGGCTGCGATGCCGCCGGCGCCCCGGGGCACGGCCTGCTGCATGAATTGTCCGCGTTTGTGAACCGCTTTTGTGGCATCGCCGAATGTGAGCACTTCGGCGGCCACCAGGGCGGTGTATTCGCCGAGGCTGTGGCCCGCCAGCAGTTCGGGCTTCGCGCCGCCCCGCTCCTTCCACAGCCGCCACAGGGCCACGCCGGCGGCGAGCAGCGCGGGCTGGGTGAACCGGGTCTGGTCGAGCAGTCCATCGGGATTGTTTTGGGAAATGTTCCAGAGGTCCTCGCCAATGGCTTCGGAAGCCTCAAGAAAGCTGGCCCGGATGACGCCGTGTTCCTCGGCGAGCGCGGCGAGCATGCCGGATTTCTGGGAACCCTGTCCGGGAAATACGATTGCGATTCTTGTCATGGTCAGGAATGGTTACCTCCAGGCTCCGGTCGCTTTTCGTCGGTAACGGAATCCTTCCCGGCTTGCGCCGGGCCCCTTTCCGTTACCGCCACGCTCCCTAGGAGCCATGTTCAGAATTGCTACTGGCCATGATGGCCGCTACCTTGTCGCCGATCAAGCGCGGCACCTGGTGGTCGATTTCGCTGGCCGCGGCGAGAATCGCATGGCTGAAGCCGAGTACCGAGGCGTTGCCGTGGCTTTTGACGACATTACCCTGCAGGCCGAGCAGGCAGGCGCCGTTGAACCGCTCGGGATTGATCTGCATCGTCAGGCTATGGACGATGGAGGCCGAAAAAAAGCGCGACAGCCGGGTAATCCATCCCGCCGCCGGTTTGTGGTACAGCACGTTGCGAATGACATTGGCGACGCCTTCCGAGGCCTTGATGGTGACATTGCCGACAAAGCCGTCGCATACCACCACATCGGCCTGCCCCCGGTAGATCTCATTGGCTTCGATAAATCCCGCGTAGCGGATTGCGGGGCAGTTTTCGAGCCTTTCGGCGGCTTCCCGCACGGCTTCGGTGCCCTTGTAGATTTCCGCGCCGATATTGAGCAGTCCCACTTTGGCCGGGGCGCCGTTGAGGCTTTCCGCAAGCACGGAGCCCATCACGGCGAATTCGAACAGTTGTCCGGCGTTACATTCCGGATTGGCGCCCACATCGAGCAGCAGGCATTGCCGGGCGGCGCCGGGAATGGTGGCGACCATGGCGGGTTTCTGGATGCCGGGGATGGTTTTCAACAGATGCCGCCCCGCCATGAGCAGGGCGCCGGAATTGCCGGCGCTCACCATGGCCTGGGCGTCGCCGCTCTTGACAAGTTCGGCGGCGAGGAACATGGAGCTTTCCCTGGCGGTTCGCAGAATCGATTCGGGCCGGTCCCCGTCGCTGATGGCGAGATCGGTGTGCAACACCTGCAATCGATCCCGCTCGGCCTTGTTGAGTTGGGCGAGACGGGGCTTGATCCGGTCGCGGTCACCTACAAGAGTAAGTGCGAGGTCCTTGCGGCGGTTGAGCACGCGGGCCGCGGCGGGAACGGTAACCTCCACGCCCCGGTCGCCACCCATAGCGTCGATGGCTATGCGTTGCGGGGAACTCAATCTGTTTCGGTCTCGACGACTTTGCGGCCCTTGAAGAAGCCATCGGGGGTAACGTGGTGTCTGCGGTGGATTTCGCCGGAAACCTGATCGGTGGAGAGGGTGGGTTCGCGCAGGGAGTCGTGGGTGCGCCGCTTGTTGCGCCGCGAACGGGTCACCTTGTTTTGCTGGACGGCCATGATAGCTCCTGAGCTTGGGCGATTGGCGCGCAATGATAGAGATGTGATGGGCCGGTGTCAAAAACGCTAAACGATTTGAGAAAAGAATGGGCATCTCGCTGTTTACTGACAGGCGGTGTGCAGCGAGTGGCTGCCCTTGGGCCGGAGGCGTTTACCGCCGTCTCTGGCGGAACATTATGAACTTTGCTGCTCCCCACTCTTGCTGGCCCAGCCACCAAGCATAGCTCGGGACCGCGCACGAAGCTGCGCTTCGTATCCGCCGGTCGTGTCTGCGGAGAGGGAATCTTGCCCGAAAATCGCGGTGAACATTCTGAAAACGGAAAAAACAATCCGGATTCCGTCAGACCGGAACCGTCACGCAACGACAGAGATCAAAAACGACCGATTCAGGGCCATTTCCAAGTCCCAAAGGTTCGCGCTTGACGTAGAACGGATTTCCACTTAAATTTGACGGCGATTCGTTGTAATGGACTTGGAATACGCTGTGATTGTCAGCTTCGCGAACAAAAGGGCTGCTGTGTTCCATCTTGGGCAACGAGTCGCGGCATTTTCGGGTTTTGCCAGAACGGCGTCACGCAAGCTGGACCAACTTGACGCAGCTACGGGGCTGCGCGACCTGGAAAGGTCGGGCAACCGCCTGAAGGCACTTAAGGGTCGACGAAATGGGCAGTGGAGTGACGGGTTGCGGTCACTTTGGTCCAATAGCCTAACCTCAAATACTAATTGGACTTCCATCACCAAAAGTTTGTTGCCCACCGTGCTGATTGGCCTACTGACCATGCTACCCGGAATGACGGTAGCACAGGATGTCAATTACGCCGCGTTGTTTAATCGGTGTGGTTTGGTTGATCTTGTAGTCGCTGGCACTGAAGATGCTGAAAGTCTGAATATCGTCGGTCGGGCGGAAACGATGGCTGAAAGTCGAATGAGAGCCGCCAGGATTTACGGGGACTTCATATATCCAGAGTTATTTATTTTCATTGATGTCGATTTAGGCAGTGAAATGACGATTTACATGCTCTCTCTGGATTTTCGAAAAGTCCTCACTGATTCGTATGGTGCAGAAATGCCCGGCACGGTCGTAGGGTATGGATTTTATGGAGCCGCAACCAATACCGATTCAGGAGAGGTTGCAGACGACATAATCAATAGTGTTTCCGAGTATCTAGATCGATTCATACTTGAATATCTGCGGGCCAATGAAGGCTATTGCGAATAGACCGACTTCAAATCCTTAGTTGAGTCGGCCCCCACCCTCGGATGCCACTCCTCGCTTGCGGGCAATACAGTTTTGGTGTATATATCTGGCTATAGATTGGAGGCCGATCATGACCAATGCCGCTCAGCAAAGAGCGAACCGAAACTACCGTGAGCGTCTAGCACAGCGCGGAATCAAACGATTCGAGGTGATGGCACTGGAATCGGATCGGGAGTTGCTTCGCGGGCTTGCGCGCCGTCTGTCCGAAGAAGGGCCGGAAGCGGATCAGGCTCGGACAACCATAAAGGCGCTTGTTGAGAGCAAGCAGCCAAAGCCGGGAGGAATTCTCGCGGCGCTACGGCGCTCGCCCCTAGTCGGGGCGGACCTCGACCTTTCGCGTCCGCGTGTCGATGGACGAAGGGTTGAACTTTGACGCGCTTTCTGCTCGACACCAACATCATTAGCAATGTAGTCAAACCCCGACCATCTGCGCCATTGCTCGATTGGATGGCCGCGCAGCAAGACGAAGACATGTATATCGCTTCGCTCACCATTGCGGAGGTGTGGCGCGGCATTCTGGAGTTGCCTGGCGGTCGCAAGAGAGATGCTCTTGAAACATGGTTCGCGGGAGAGGAAGGACCGCAGGCGCTGTTTGCGGGGCGAATTTTGTTGTTTGACGCTAGGGCTGGACTCATCTGGGCGCGCCTGATGGCGGAGGGAAAAGCCGCGGGTTACCCACGAAGCGCCCTCGACATGATCCTCGCCGCGGTGGCGCTGGCGAACGATTGCGTAGTGGTGACGGATAACGAAAAGGATTTCAAGGGCCTTAAGTGCTTGAACCCCTTGCGGCATTAGGAAAGAGTAATGACACAAGCGTTGCCTGATTTCAGCCCTTTCGATACAGTCTGACCTGGTTTGGTCAAATAGAAAGCCATATGCCAACCGTGCTAAGCCTCAGTGAGGCCAAAGCGGAGTTTGCCGAAATTGTAGAACGCGCCAGCTTGGGCGAAGACATCATCATCACCCGAATGGGGCGTGCCACTGTACGCATCACACGCTTCGAATCCGCGAGTCCGAACCGCTGCCTCGTTCTGCTGGAAGGAAAAATCCGTCTGGTTGATGAATTCGACGAATGGCCTGAAGACATCGCCCGCCACTTGGGTATTCGCAGATGAAACTTCCCACAATCTTTGTTTTGTTTGCTGCTCTATGTAGTTGTTCTGCCTACAACTTAGATGTCATCACGATCCCAGAAAGTGCGAACATATCCCTTCAGCAAGAAGGCTTTGCGGGGCAAGCGCCTATGCGGTTCAGCTTTCCGCCAGATGCCAGATACATGAATGGACAGTGCTTTCAAGTGCAGGGCATTAGAGCAGTGTGGGTCAGCGGAGCTGAAGAAAGCACAGCATTCGCATCAATGACCAATGGCGAGTCTGTTTCAAGTGGCCCGATGGAAGTCCTGGCCCGATCGAAGTAGAAATTGTTGATTACCACTGAGAGGAATTTTGCCATGCGTGAACCTATCCACCCCGGCGAGACATTGCGCGAGGATCTGGGTGCGCTCGGCATGAGCGCGGCTGAACTGGCCCGACGGATCGAAGTGCCGGTCAATCGCATTACACAGATATTGAATGGACAGCGTGCGATAACCGGCGACACAGCGCTGCGACTGGGGCGCTTCTTCGGCACTTCGGCCGAATTCTGGCTCAACTTGCAGAAAATCTTTGAGCTCCGGTGCGCCGAGCAGAAGAACGGTGCTGCAATTGCCAGACTTCCATCCCTGGATTCCGATGGGAAAGCGCGCGCGGCAGGGTGAGTACAAACGGCATCCCTAAACTGGTTCAGGGTAAAGAGGGATGTTCGCGCAAACTTTTGAGCAATTGGGCGAAGTGGGGGGGTAATTGGGCTTCGAAGGTGGATTGGGGGGTGGTGGGAGTGGGGTGGAAGGAGATTTTTTGGGCATGGAGGGTCAGGTGTTTGTGGGGAATGGCCGGGGTGGTGAGATGGTATTTCCGGTCGCCGATGATGGGGTGGCCGGCGTGTTGGCAGTGGACGCGGATCTGGTGGGTGCGACCGGTTTCGAGCTGGATTTCGAGCAGGGTTGCGTTAACGAATTGTTGTTTGATTTGGAAGCGGGTTTTGGCGGCTTTGCCGTCCGGGTCGGGTTTCACCATGCGTTCGCCGGAGGAAAGTCGGTTTTTGCGCAGGGGCTGGTCGATCAGGTGGAGAGCTTGCGGCCAGTGGCCCTGGACGAGGGCGAGATAGCGTTTGTTCACGGCGCCGGTGCGGAGTTGGCGCTGCAGGTGACGGAGGAAACCGGCCTGTTTGGCGATGACGAGGCAGCCCGAGGTTTCCCGGTCGAGACGATGGGCGAGTTCGGCTTCGAGCCATTCGGGGCGGGTCTGGCGCAGGGCTTCGATCAGGCCGATTCTGATGCCACTGCCGCCATGGACCGGCAAACCGGCGGGTTTGTCAAGGACCAGCATGGCTTCGTCTTCGAACAGGACGCACTCGATGAGGCTTTGCTTGAGCTTTTCGCTGGCCGCGGCTGGGGCGGCGCCCTGGTGGCCGGCATGGGGTGGAATCCGCACCTGGTCGCCTTCTTCAAGGCGGGTTTCGGGCTTGCAGCGACCGCGGTTGACGCGCACTTCGCCGCGCCGGATCAGGCGGTAGATTCGCGATCTGGGCAGGCCCCTGAGTTCGCGCAGCAGGAAATTGTCCAGCCGCTGGCCTGACTGGCGCCCGGGGACTTGCACATGCCGTACCTTGCCAGATGGGTTCATGGGTACAGATTGTACTTTTCCGGGCCCGCGACGTGCGAATTTACCAGATCAGGTCTCCCTGGGATTCCGCGGGATGGAATACAGCCAGTGAATGCGCGGCGAAATCGGCATCTTCTGCGGCAACGGGAGATTCGTTGATTTGCAGGTACAGGGGTTCGTGCCGTCCGGCGAAGGCGCTGGCCTGGAAATGCGCCGACGTGACAGCCGATGAACCGTATCCCCCGATGATCATGAATTGCGCCGCATCCAGCGCAGAAAGCTGCGTGTCCAGCAGGGTCAGGCTGTGCGCCTCACGATCGGGGCTGGTATAGATGATCACGTCATCGCCGTCCTGTTCGACGTGATTCTCCAGCATATGGCCGAAGCTGGGAAAGTTGGGGCCTGCCAGGATGACGGTGTCACCTTCATCCGGGCTGAAGTCGGTGATGACATCGTGCCCGCGATTGCTGGATATGACAAAACTGTCGGCGCCCTTGCCCCCGGTCATCCGGTCATCGCCAAAGCCGGCATCGATCCAGTCGGGGCCGCCGCGTCCGTCAATCAGGTCGTTGTCATTCGCTCCCGCAAGGTAATCGTACGCGTTGGTGCCGATCAGGGTCAGGCCGTTATGGTCCCACTGGTCGGGGTCGGGGTCGGGAGCGTCATCGTTGTCTTCAATGGTGGCCTCGCCGGTATCATCGCCGAGTGTCGCATCGGTGGGATTGCTCAGGGTGACGGTAAAGGTCTCGTCATTCTCGTCGTCGGAATCGTCGGTGGTCTGCACGGCGAGCGTCGCGCTCTGCTGGCCCGCGGCGATGGTGAGTGTCTGGCCGCTCTGGCCGGTGTAGTCACTGCCATCTGTCGCGGTGCCGTCAGATGTGTTCCAGGTCAGGGTGACATCGCTGGTCCAGGTTTTGTCCAGATTTACAGTGAATTGCGCCTGCCCGCCCTCGGTGACAGTCACATCGTTGATGGATGCGACCGGCAGGACGGGCGGCGGCGGCGGTGGCGGCGCATTGTCGTTGTCGGTGATGGTGGCCACGCCGCTGGCGTCGGCAATCGTGGCATTGGCCACGTCGCTGAGTTCGACGGTGAACGTTTCGTTGGCTTCGCCGTCGCCATCGTCTGTGGTCTGCACGCTCAGGGTCGCGTTTTGCTGGCCCGCGGCAATGGTGACGGATTGACTCGCCTGTGGCGTATAGTCACTGCTGGCGGTCGCCGTGCCGTCGGACGTGCCCCAGCTAAAACTCACGTCCTTGCCGGACACCGCGTCGAGTTCGACGGTGAACCGCGCCACGCCGCCTTCGGTGACGGTCACATCCTCGATGGACAACGCCGGCGCGGCGTCATCGTCGATAATCGTGGCCTCCCCGGTGTCATCGCCGAGGGTGGCGTTGGTGGGGCTGCTCAGGGTGACGGTGAAGGTCTCGTCGTCTTCATCCAGGTTGTCGCCTGATGTCTGCACGTTGAACGTGGCGCTTTGCCGCCCTGCCGTGATGCTGATCGTTTGATTGCTTTGACCGGTGTAGTCGGCGCCGTCCGTTGCCGAGCCGTCGGACGTGTCCCAGGTCAGGGTCACGTCATCGCTCCAGGTCTTGTCCAGACTCACGGTGAACTGCGCCTGCCCGCCTTCGGTAACCGTCACGTCGTCGATGGACACGACGGGCGGTGTGTTTGCCGTCTGCTCCGCTTCGCGCGCCTTCTCAATTTCCTTTAGCGCCTCCACCACCGGATTCCAACGGCTGGCGGTATAGGTATCCGCCATGTCCCCGGCCTCATCGGCGGTCATGGGGTGGTAGCCGTTGTCTACGCCCAGACCGGCCAACGCCTGCTTCCAGCGGGTCACGTGGGCATCGCCGTGCTGGGTCTCGGCGGCGTAGCCTTCCAGGGTGGCGATCAGCGTGGCGTACTTGTTGTCGGAGGGCGGATCGTCGTTGTCGACGATGGTGGCCTCGCCGGTGGCGTCACTGACAGTGGCATTGGCGGCGCCGCTGAGTTCCACGGTGAATGTCTCATTGCTCTCATCGTCGCCGTCGTCCGTGGTCTGTACACTCACCGTCGCGCTTTGCCGGCCTGCGGCAATGGTGACAGATTGACTCGCCTGTGGCGTATAGTCACTGCTGGCGGTCGCCGTCCCGTCGGACGTAGCCCAGTTGACGGTGACGTCCTTGCCGGACACCGCGTCGAGTTCGACGGTGAATTGCGCCACGCCGCCTTCGGTGACGGTCACATCGTCGATGGACAACGCGGGCGCGGCATCATCGTCGGTAATCGTGGCCTCGCCGGTGTCATCACCGAGGGTGGCATTGGTGGGACTGCTCAAGGTGACGGTGAAGCTCTCGTCGTCCTCATCCAGGCTGTCGCCTGTTGTCTGCACGTTGAACGTGGCGCTTTGCTGACCCGCGACAATGGTGAGTGGTTGACCGCTTTGACCGGTATAATCACTACCGTCTGTCGCGGTGCCGTCAGACGTGTTCCAGATCATGGTGACATCGTCACTCCAGGTCTTGTCCAGATTCACCGTGAACTGTGCCTGTCCGCCCTCGGTTACGGTCACATCGTCGATGGAGGCGACCGGCAATGTGTTCGCCGTCCGCTCCGCCGCTCTTTCCGCCTCGATATCCCTCAGTGCCTCCAACACCGGGTTCCAGCGGCTGGCGCTATAGGTGCCCGCCATGACATTGGCCTCGGCGACAGTCATGGGATCGTAGCCGTTGTCCTCGCCCAGGCCCGCCAGCGCCTCCATCCAGCGGTCCACGTGGTCCTGGCCGTAATGCGTCTCGCTGGCGTAGCCTTTCAGGGTGGCGATCAGCGCGGCGTACTTGTTGTCGGGTGCGTCATCGTTGTCGGTGATGGTTGCCTTGCCGTTGGCGTCACCGAGGGTGGCATTGACGGGACTGCTGAGTTCCACGGTGAAGGTTTCATCCCTTTCGCCCTCACCATCATTGATGGTCTGCACCGTCACATTGGCGCTGTACCTGCCCGCGGGAATGGTCGCTGTTTGACCGCTTTGGCCGGTATAGTCGCTGCCGTCTTTCGCAGCGCCATCCGAGGTCGCCCAGGTGAAGGTGACATCCTCGGCCGAGGTTCTCTCCAGGCTGACGGTGAACCGCGCCTCCCCGCCTTCGGCGACCGTCACGTCATCGATGGAAAGCTGTGGCGGGGTCGGCCCATCGACAATGGTGACCGTGGCGGTGGCGTCTTTCAGGGCGCCCCTGCCGCGCGGATTGCTCAAGGTGACGGTAAAGGTCTCACTCCCCTCCAGCAGGTTATCGGCATTCGTGGCTATGACGATGCGCGCCGATGTCTGGAACGTCGGGATGATTACCTGCCCCTCGCTGACGGCGACATAGTCATCTCCCTGACTGGCCGTGCCATCGGACGTGCTCCAGTCAATGACGACACCTTGCGACGGGTGGCGCAGCGTAACGAACAGGTGTGCTGTACCACCCTCGGTCACCGTCACGTCACTGATGCTTATGCCGGGATGAAATATCCCATCATCGTGGATTTCGGCCTGGCGATGATGCAGGGCCGGGTGCAGCAACGCTCCGGAGGCCGATGTCAGGCTGAAGGAAAATGTTTCCGTACCTTCGGTTTCATTGTCGGCATAGGTTTCCACAATGACCGGCGCGGTACGCTTTCCCGCCGGTATGGTGACAGTGCCGCTCGCGGGGTTGTTGTCGTAGTCTTCGCCGCCTGTCGCACTGCCAGATCCACCAAGCGACCAGTTGACGGTGACGTCCTGGGGCATCCGATGCCCCAAACGCAACATGAACACTGCGTGATCGCCTTCGGTTGCCGAAGGGTTCGTGGAAATGGCGACGTAAGGCTGGATCCTGGGAGCATCGTCATCAAGGATGGTGATGCTGCTGGTTCCATCGGCGAGGAAGGCGCCGTCAACATTGAATATCTCAAGCACAAATTGCTCATTGCCTTCCGGATACTCGTCATTGACCAAACGATGGGAAACAAACGCCCGGTCCGTTCCGTTGCCTTCAACGACCTTCAGTTCGGTGGCCTGGGCCGAACCCATGTGCCAGAAATCGCGCGCACTCTCGGCACTGCCGTCGAGCAGGCGCATCCTGAAAGTGATTCGCTCGCCCGGTTCAACCAGCCTGTCGAAATGAATCGGAACCCGCACCACGCCATCGGATTCCATGACAGAGACATCCGCGAGAGAAATGCCTGGCGGCGTGGGCAATTGTGACGCGTCGACGTTTTGTATGGTTCCCGTCGCGGCGGACCGATTAAGAGGATACGCATCGTCCGGAGAATGCAAGCGCACCGAGAAGGTCTCATCGGGTTCGACATGTTTGTCGTAAAAAGTCTGCACCTTGAATTCGGCGCTTCGTTGACCGGCTGGGATGGTGATGTCGCTCTCGGCGGGAAGCTTGAAATCGACATGGTTCTCGGCGCCTTCCTCCGCGCTGTCATTGTCTACGGCGACATTCACGGTAACGTCTGCTTGCGAGATCTTGTCAAGGCTGACCTGGAACCTTACAAAGCCGCCTTCGCTACCCGTGCCATCGCTGATCGATACGGTGGGGTTTTCGTTCTCGACGATCACCGCGTTGCCCGTGTCATCACTGATTGTCGCGCCCACCGGATTGCCGAGTTGAATGCTGAAGGTCTCATTGGGCTCGGACACATCATCGTTGAATGTCTGCACCGCAATGCGCTTGGCAAGCTGACCCGGCGCGAAGGTAACAGTCCGCCATGCGCTGACACCAGTGAAATCCCCGCCAGCGACGGCAGTGCCATCCTGCGTGCGCCAGTCCACGCTGACAGCTTTGTGGGACAGCTCCGACAGGCGCAGAACAAAGCTCGCGACGCCGCCTTCCGCGATGCTTGCATCTTCAATGGAAACTTGAAGTGTCCCGCCGGTAAAGGAGAAGTCGGTCGCATCAATGGTGGCGCCCGCCTGCCCGGTAAGGGTGATGGTATTGCCGGAGCCCGCATCGATGATCTTGTCCAGGGCGCGATTGCTGATGGTCAGGTCGGTGAATTGCAGTCCTGCAGCGCCAAGATCGATGATGTCCGAGCCATCTTCAAAGTCCGCAATCGTGTCGGCGCCGAAAGTGCCGGATGTATAGCGGAAGGTGTCCGAACCGCCTCCACCGGTGAGCGTGTCGGCGCCAATCCCGCCGATCAGGATGTCGTCGCCGGCGCCGCCGTCAAGCGTGTCGTCACCGGCGCCGCCGAAGAGCATGTTGTTCGCATCGTTTCCGGTGACATTGTCCGTGCCGCCGCCGCCGATAAAATGCTCAATGACGGTGTCCTTGTAGATGACCATGTTGCCCTTGCGGCCAAAGACGTCGGAGACGGCGCCGGGATTGAAGTCCACTCGGCTGCCCTGTGATGCGCCGGAGTAGTCGAAGGAGTCGTTGCCACCATCATCGATCAGCGTGAAGCTAAAGATTTTGCCGGCGTTCATGTGCCCGGCAAGGTCATCGAGAAAGCCGCCCGCGGTCGAATTAAAGCCGTAGACCGTGTCGCCGGTACGCATCGCGTTACTATCGCCGTAGAGTTTTTCAATGGCGAGAATATCGGCGCTCATCGGGGTGGCGGGACGCGCAAGGCTTGCTTTCAGTGTCGGGTTTTCCGTCGGCCCGAAGTAGGACATGGCCGAAATTTGCACACTGTCGTTGGCAAACTTGGCATCGCCCTGGTAGCTGACGCTACCGTTGTAGTTGCCTGGATGCCCTAGCCCCAACGCGTGGCCGATCTCATGAATGAAGTGATACAGCGCCCTTGGTCCGATGACCGTATATTCGCCCGATTCTTTCGTACCCACGGCATTGGATTGCGTGGATTTGAGCAGCTCGATGTTCCAGGAAATCCATCCCTCCGAACCGGATTGCAGCCACGTCGCTTTCGTCGCGGGGCCATATTGAAAGAGAATGCCACGATCATTGTCGCTGCGGCCATCGTCACGGTCGATGCTCACCTCCCTGAAGGCGAGCCCCGTGGCGCTTGACCACATGTCGAGCGCGGTGCGGGCGAGGAACTGGCCTTTGGCGTCGAGGCGGGAAAAATCGACCCGAATCTCCGAATCAGACCATTTGGTGGAAGTGGCGTTTGGGCCGGTAACGTCCCTGAAGTAGCCGAGTATCAGGTACTCGGCGATTTGGTCAAGCGTCCCCTCAGGCTTGCTCATAAAACATCTTTCTCCTGTTTGCTGATACTGCTTTCGATTACAGTGGCCAGTCCTTCCCCCGGATGCCACTGCTTTCATCCCTGTTCTATTCAGTGACAGTATAATACGGTGATTTTCTGATAAGTGAAAGGATTTTCGAAGGCGAAAGCGATGGAAAACTGCAAGGGACAATTGACGCGTATGCTGGGCGCGGCCCTGAGCGAAGCCTGTGGCATGGCGGATTGCGACCCCAATGTGATCACCGCTTCGCGACCGGAGTTCGGCGATTATCAGGCCAATGGCGTCATGGCCGCGGCGGGGCGCGCCGGGCGCAAACCCCGGGATGTGGCCGCAGCCACCATTGCAGGCCTGAGGGATAGCGAAGGCCTGATCGCCGCGGCGGAAGTCGCCGGCCCCGGTTACATCAATATCCGGATTGCCGACAGCGCCCTGCTCGAACGCGGCAATCAGGTGCTCGCCGCGCCCCACAGGCTGATCCCGGATGCTCCCGAGCCACAGAAAATCGTCGTCGATTATTCATCGCCCAATCTCGCCAAGGAAATGCACGTGGGGCATTTGCGCGGCACGGTCATCGGCGACAGTCTGGTTCGGGTGCTTGAGCGCCTCGGCCACGAGGTGATTCGCCAGAATCATGTGGGTGACTGGGGAACCCAGTTCGGCATGCTGATCACTTATCTGCGCGAACTCGGCGAGGACGCAAACGTATTGCAAGCCGAACTGGCTGACCTGGAATCCTTTTACCGCGCCGCCAAGAACCGTTTTGACGCCGACCCGGATTTCGCCGGCCGGGCCCGCCTGAGCGTGGTGAAGCTGCAAGGCGGAGACCCGGAAACCCTGGCAGCCTGGCGGCGCTTCATTGACGAATCCCTGAACCACTGCCAGAACATTTATGACCGGCTTCAGGTAAGCCTGAGCCACTCCGACCTCGATGCCGAAAGCCGCTACAACAAGGATCTGGAAGGTATTATCCGCCAACTCGACGAGACGGGGCTGTTGCAGGAAAACGATGGCGCCCGCTGTGTCTTTCTGCCGGAATTCAAGCGCAAGGACGGCGAAACCCTGCCCGTCATCGTGCAGAAATCGGACGGCGGCTATCTCTATTCCACCACCGACCTCGCCGCCGTGAAGCTACGCGCGGACGAACTCAGGGCGGATCGCTCGCTATACGTGGTGGATGCCCGCCAGTCGCTCCACTTCCAGCAGGTGTTCGCCGTGGCCCGGGCGGCGGGAATGGTGGGCGACAGGCTATCGCTGGAGCATATCGCCTACGGAACCATCATGGGCAAGGACAACAAGCCCTACAAGACCCGTTCTGGAGATGCGGTAAAACTCGCCGATTTGCTCGATGAGGCGATGGCGCGGGCCTACGATCTGGTTTCTGGAAAGAACCCGGAACTGGACGAGGAACAGCGGCGGCAGATTGCCGAAACCGTGGGCATCGCCGCGGTCAAGTACGCCGACCTGAGCAAGAACCGCATGAGCGACTATGTCTTCGACTGGTCGAGCATGCTGTCATTCGAAGGCGATACCGCGCCGTATCTGCTCTACGCCGGCACCCGAATCAAGAGCATCCTGCGCAAGCTGCCCGCCGAAGCTTCAACTTCCAGCCTGCTGCGAATCTCGGCGGCCGAAGAACGGGCCCTGTTACTGAAAACCCTGCAACTACCTGAAGTCGTCAATCTGGTGGCAAAGGAATGCTACCCCAATACTCTCTGCAACTATTTGTACAAACTGTCCGGCAGCTTCATGCGCTTCTACGAAGCCTGTCCCATACTCCAGGCAGAGCCCGAAGTCAGAAACTCCCGGCTCGCCCTGGCCCGGCTCACCGAACAGGCGCTGGAACAGGGACTGGATTTGTTGGGAATCCAGACTTTGGAGAGGATGTGAATTTTCCAGGAAACCCTGCAACTCATCCCCGGCCTACTTCACCCGGAATGGCTGGGCGCGTCGCACAATCCATGACCGGCGGGTGGGTCATTGAGGGAATTGGCTATCCTGTCAATTCCAGCAACAACTTGTTCAATCTACTGGAAAACTGCGCCGGGTCGTCAAGCCCCCTGCCCTCGGCGAGGCTGGCCTGGCCGAAGAGGATGGTTGCCAGATCGGTGAAGCGGGATTCGTCGCTTTCCCGGTTGAGGCGCTGCAGGAGCGCATGGTCGGGATTGATTTCGAAGATCGGCTTTGATTCCGGCGCCTTCTGGCCCGAGGCTTCCATGATTCGCCGCATCTGCATACCCATGTCGTGTTCATCGACGATCAGGCAGGCGGGGGAATCGGTAAGCCGCCGGGTGATCCGAGCTTCCTTGATCTGCTCGCCGAGGCTGTCCTTGATGCGCTTGAGCAGGTCGGCGTGCTCGCCTTCGTCTTCCGGCTCGGGATCGTCCTCGAGTTTGCCGAGGTCGAGCTTGCCCCGGGCGATGTCCTGGAATGACTTGCCGTCGAATTCATGGAGATGCCCCATCAGCCATTCGTCGATGCGGTCGTGCATGAGCAGCACCTCGATGCCCTTGCGGCGGAACACTTCGAGCTGGGGGCTGCCGCGGGCGGCCTTGAGGGAATCGCTGACCAGATAGTAGATCTTGTCCTGGCCTTCCTTCATGCGGGCGACATAGTCCCCGAGCCCCTGGTCCTGCTCGTCGCCGCTGGATTCGGTGCTGCTGAACAGAAACAGCGAGGCGATTTTCTCGCGATTGGCGAAGTCTTCCGCCGGGCCTTCCTTGAGCGCCTGACCGAACTCCTTCCAGAATCCGGCGTAGGCATCCGCGTCTTTTTTCTTCAGCCGCCCGATCAGGTCGAGCACGCGTTTGGTGAGTGCGGTACGGACTTTTTCCACCTTGGGGTCTTTTTGCAGGATCTCCCGGGAAACATTTAGAGGGAAGTCGTTGGAGTCGAGAATGCCCTTCACGAAACGCAGGTACAGCGGCAGGAACTGTTCCGCCTCGTCCATGATGAATACCCGCTGCACATAGAGCTTGAGGCCCCGGGCGCCGTCGCGATTCCAGAGGTCGAAGGGGGCGTTTTTGGGCAGGAACAGCAGGCTGGTGTATTCGAGCTTGCCTTCCACGTGGTTGTGGCTCCAGTCGAGGGGCTCGTCGAAGGCGTGGCCGATGTGCTTGTAGAATTCCTGGTATTCCTTTTTCTTGATGTCCCTGCGCGAACGGGTCCAAAGCGCCTTGCCCTCGTTCACCGGTTCAAAGGCGGGCTCTGTTTTTCCGTCCTTGTCGTCGCCCTCTTCGTCATCGCCGAATTTCTGCTCAGCCATCAGCACGGGGATGGAAATGTGGTCGGCGTACTTCTTGACGATACCGCGCAGGCGGTAGTTTTCGAGAAACTCTTTGGCGTCGTCCCGCAGATGCAGGATAACGATCGTGCCGCGTTCGGATTTTTCGGCGTCGGCGATCGAGTATTCCGATTCGCCGCTGGACTTCCACAATACGGCTTCGCCGGGCCTGGTTCCGGCCTTGCGGGTGAGCACTTCGACTTCCCTGGCGACGATAAAGGAGGAGTAAAAGCCGACGCCGAACTGGCCAATGAGTTGGGAATCTTTCTGCTGGTCGCCGGTAAGCGATTCGAGGAAATGGGCGGTGCCCGAACGGGCGATGGTGCCGAGATTGCCGATGACCTCTTCCCGGCTCATGCCGATGCCGTTGTCGGCCACGCTGATGGTCTTGTTGTCCGGGTCGAATTCGATTCTGACCTGGATGTCCGGGTCTTCTTCGAGCAGTTCCGGGTTGGAGAGGGCTTCGAAGCGGAGTTTGTCGGCGGCGTCCGAGGCATTGGAAATGAGCTCGCGCAAAAACACTTCCCGGTTGCTGTACAGGGAGTGGATCATCAGATGCAGGAGCTGTCTGGCTTCGGTTTCGAATCCTCTGGTTTCGGTGTTGGCGGCGGTTTCGGCCATTTTCGGTCCCCATTACACAAAAAACCCAGCCGCTTCTGCGGCTGGGTTTTCAGATGGGGGTTAGCGGGGAGATTTCAAGCCTTTTCCTCGCCCCGTCATTCTGCGTGGAGCGCCGCCCCGCCGGGGCGAAGGGAATGGATGCCCTGAGTCACTACGCGCAGGATGACAGTCAATCGATCAATGATGGATAGGTTTCGTAGAAGTCCATGGCGTCGTTGCGGCGTTCGGCGAGTACATTGTATCGCTGCCGGGTCGATTCGATGAACTGCCGGTAGCTGCCGGCCGCCTGCCGTTCCTGCTCCCCGCCGGCTTCGGCGGAATCGCTGGTGGCTTCGAGGGCTTCGCCGAACCGATCCAGTTCCACCAGTGCCCGGGCGAGGAAAAGCAGGGTGTCGGAGCGGTCTTCGAGTCCGCCCCGGTCCAGCGCTTCCTGGAAAGCTTCCGCGGCTTCCTCGTAGCGGTTGAGCACGTAGTACAGGTAGCCCAGGGTGTCGTGGGAGTTGCCGGTATTGTCGAGTTCCGCGGCGCGCAGGGCGGGCTCCAGGGCTTCGTCGTATTCGGCGCCGAGCATGGACATCTGGGCCAGGGTGGTGTTGTTTTCGAGATCGTCGGGAATCAGGCCCTGGGCGAAACCGTCGTCGAGAATCTTGCGTCCGGAAAGCGGAATCTCCATGCCCGCCAGGGACTGCCCGAGATTGAGGAAACGCGTGTCGTCATCCACAAGGCCGCGGAGATAGGTCAGATTCAGGGACTGCACCCGCTCGTCTTCCCGGTCGAGGCTGGCGTAGATCGCGCTCAGGTTCTGCCAGTCGGTGGGGTCATCGAACTTCATGATCATGGTCTTGGTGAGATCGAGGGCATCGTCGAAACTTTCCAGGGTGAAATAGACGCCATTGAGATAGGCGTAGTCATCCCGGCCAAGCTCCAGGCCATTGGTGAGGGACAGCTTCATGTAGTCGAGCCAGTAATCCCTGGCCGGCAGCATGTCGTCGAGCTGGTAATGGGCGTAGGAAAGGCCCTTGAACACGATTTCGTCTTCCTCGACGGTCATGTTCCGCCAGGCTTCGTAGTTGGCGATGGACTGTTCCCAGTTTTCCTCGGCGGCGTAAAGCTGGCCGAGTGAGCGGTGGGTGCGGCGGCGGGTGTCCTCGCGCAGGTCCTCGATGGTGAGCATTTCCTCGAAGGTGCGCAGGGCGCCGGCGAAGTCCTCCATGGCGAGATAGTAGTTGGTGTAGAAGTTCAGGGTGGTGGATTTTTCGAAATCGTTCATGCGCTCCCAGCGGCGTTCGCGAAGCTCGTCCAGGGCTTCCTTGGCGCCTTGCAGGTCCACCGGGTCTTCCGGATCTTCCGGCGACATCATTTCCTGGATTTCGGAAATGGCCCGCATGACCTGGGGGCCGAGAGTTCCCGCGGTACGCGCCTCCGGCGGCGGCCGCGATTCTTCCCCCGCCAGCGCCGGGGCGCCGGGCTGGGCCAGCATCAGTACAAAACCCGACAGCAAGGCGGGCATCAGACCATAGATTCTCTTCATGTCGCCGGCTCCTGTTGCCCTGGCCGCTATTCTTCGAGCTCGTAGCGGAACACGTACTGTACGCCTTGCACTTCAACGCCCTGGCCGTCGACAACCCGGGGCTGGAACTTGAAGCGCGCCGCGGCGCGAACCGATGAGCGGTCAAATATGTTGGGCGGCTCGGCATCGACCACTACAATACTGTCTTCCACCACATTGCCGAGGCCATCCACGGTAAAACTCACCAGGCACCAGCCCTCAATGCCGCGCTGGGCGGCCCGGGTGGGATACTGGGGCGCAATCGCCACCAGGGGCAGATAGTCGCCATCTGTGCTGCTGATGGTGGCCGGGGTCAGATCGAGACCGTCGCCGATATCCACGTCGCCCCGGGCGATGGCGATGGACGGGCCGCTGTCCAGGGTAATCTGCTTGTCGGGCACATCGACTTCCTGCTCGACGATTTCCTCGATGGGTTCGGGACGCTCGATTTCCTCCACCACGTCGAGTTCAATTTCGGGCATGGTGGCGTCCACGATCCGCACCACGGAAATCGCTTCGTCAAGCTGCTCGCCGGTGGCGATGAGAAATTGCATGAAATAGAACAGGCCGCCGGTGATGCCCACGGCCAGGGCGAAGGAAATGCCCCATCTGACGAATATCATCTGTCAAGCCTCCGTTGAAATGGAAACGTTTTCGATGTTGGCTTCCCGGGCCGCCTCCAGAATCTGCAATACCTGCTCGTTATTGGAGTTCTGGTCCGCCTGGATGACCACCGAGGAATTCGGCGCGTCGGCAAGCCGCAGTTCAAAACGGGAGCGGATGAAACGCGGATCGATCTGGTCGCCGTCGATCCAGATGTCGCCCTGGGCGCCCACGGCGATGAGGATCAGGTCGCCGGACTGGCTGAGGCCGGTGGAGGCCTCGGGTTTGGCGACGTCGATGCCGGCCTCCCGGACGAAGACCGAGGTGACGATAAAGAAAATGAGCAGGATGAAAACGACGTCAAGCATGGGGGTGAGATCGATCTCGCCCGCTTCCTCGTTTTCCGCCCGTTTCATCAATCCGCTTTTCATTGCTGCTGTCCCGTATTCGTGATCCGCTGCTTCAGGCTGCGCATTGGGCTTAGTGGCTCAATGGCAAATGGTCCTCAAGCAGTTCGAGGTCCCGATCCACCTGGCCTTTCAGATAGTTGTAGGCAAAGATGCCGGAGATGGCGCCCACCATTCCCGCCATGGTGGGAATCGTCGCCTTGGATACGCCTCCCGCCATGGATTTGGCGTCGCCGCCGCCGGTGACCGCCATGACGAAGAAGACTTCGATCATGCCGGTTACCGTGCCGATCAGCCCAAGCAGCGGGCAGATCGTCACCAGCACTTCAATAATCGGCAGGGTGCTGCGCACGTCGAGGGAGATTCGGGAAATCATCATCTCCCGAATCCGGCGCGCGGCCCAGGAGTCGGTGTCCTGGCGGGCGTTCCATTCCGCCAGGGTGTTCTTGACGTTGCGCTTGTGGGTGGTGTTGAGATACCAGACCCGCTCGAACACCAGGGACCACTTCAGGAATAACAGTATGGCGATCACGTTGAGCACGGGACCGCCCCGCTGCATGAAGCTGCTGATGGCGTCCATGATGTCGAGCAAGAAAAAGTACATTTACGTCATCTCCCGCTGTATTCGGTCACTTTCAGCCGGCGGCCCGGGCCTCGCGCTCGGCTTTCTGGGCAATCATGCCCGTGGCCTGCTGTTCGAGGATGTGGGTGATATTGTCGGCGCGGCTCTTTACCACGGTGTGCATGAAGATCGTCGGGATGGCGACGACAATACCGAGCACCGTGGTCATCAGGGCCTGGGAGATACCGCCGGCCATGATGGTCGGGTCGCCGGCGCCGTAGACCGTGATCTGCTGGAACACCTGGATCATGCCCGTTACCGTGCCAAGCAGCCCGCCCAGCGGCGCGATGGTGGCGATCATCTTGATCAGGGTGAGCATGCTTTCCAGGGAAGGCGTTTCCTGCAGGATGGCCTCGCCGAGCTTGAGTTCGAGGGTTTCGGTATCCACGTCGGGGTTGGATTCACCCACGAGCAGCACCCTGCCCAGGGGATTCTTCTTGTTCAGGCGATCGGTGTTGCGCAACTGCGCCCGTACCTTGAGCGATACCAGGGAAAGGATCAGCAGCCGCAGGAAGGCGATCAGGATGCCGACAATGCCCACGCCGATGATGATGAAGCCGATAATGCCCGAGTTGTTGCGCACCTGCTCTTCCACGGTGGGGAAGTTGACGAGATTGGCGAGCACCTGGCCGCCCACGCCGCCGGTGGGATCGATGCCCACGCGGACAAAACCATCGCTGGCGTTCTCCAGGTCCCTGGCCGAGGCGAGGGTGGCGGAATCGGGCTGGCGCGGCAGCACCTGAAGGTGGCCGATGTCGCCGGAATAGCGCAAGTACTGGCCGTCGGACACCGCGTTGAAGGCGCCGATGCGGGTCACCGACTGGCTGACGGTGTCGCCATTGGGCATGGCCACATCGCCGTTGTAGGTGACGACCCGGGCGGATTCGGTCAACTCCTGGTGCATGTAGAACCAGAAGCGCTCCATTTCCTCGATTTCCAGTTGGGCGATGGTGCTGCCCGCTTTCTCGATAAAGCCTTCCACGGCTTCCGAGCGGCCCTGGTACTGGGCGCTGATCAGGGAATTCTCGAATGTGCTCAGGAAATCGCCCGCCACGCCCTGCAGGGTGCCGAATAATTCGTTCAGGTCGCCCCGGCGGTCGCGGAGGACTTCGCGCTTGTCGGCGATGGTGATCTCGTTCTGCTCGAACTGGTCGCTCAACTCGGTCTGCAGGGTTTCCTGCTCGACGATGCGATTGTTGGTGGTATTCAGGATTTCTTCCTGGCGGGCGGCGTTCTGTTCGAACTCATTGAGGCGCTGCCGGTACTCCTCGGATTCGGCTACCCGGTCCTCGGCCACGAGGTCGAGCAGTTCGGCCAGATTGCCGGCGGATTCCTGGGCCGCGAGCGGCGCGGCGAAACCCAACAGGGCGCCGGAAACGAATAGGGCTTTCAGATTTGGACGGTTCACTGTGCAATCTCCGGAGCCAGTACAGGCAGTTCGATGACTCTTGGGGCGTCAAGCTGGGCGGCGACGCGGATGGCGTTCTGCACCGCGGTGCGGTATTCGCCCGGCGGCAACTCAACCCACTCCCTGCCGCGGTTGTCCCAGGCGCGGGTTTCCTGGCGGTCGGTGGTCTGATAGATCAGCGCCACCCGGCCGATGCGAACAATGCTGACATCACGGGCGACGCCCTCGATCTCGATGGTATCGTCATAGGTTTCGATGGTGCGGCCATAGGCGGTCTCGTTCTGGTACATCACCAGCACCTGGCGGAACTTTTCGGCGATGGACACATCGGGATTGTCGATGGCGTTGCGGGCGAACTCGACCCGGGCCCGTCTTTCCTCAAGCTGGAAGGGATAGTCCAGTTCGATGAATTCCTCGATTGCCGCCAGCATCTTCTCCATCAGCAGGGGAATGTTGCGGGTCACCTCTTCCACCGAGGCGATGGATTCGTCGAGGGTGGCGATATTGTCTTCCTGGATGGAAATCGACTTGCGGAATCCGGCATTGAGAACCAGCAGGGATTCCAGGGCGTCATTGGCGCGCTTGAATTCCTCGAAGGTGGAACCGGCCGAATCCGCCAGCCGGGTCAGTTCCTGCTGAACTTCCGCCGACTCGCGGTACTTTTCGCCAATGGCGCTCATCGCCCGATCCAGCATGCTGCTGTCCACGAGTATCTCGGGTTCCGGGACGTTCTGGGCCGGCGCGGCATCCTGGGCCAGGGTCGATCCGGCAAAAACCGCGAGCAACAGCGCAATCGAGACCTTACCGATATTGCGAATTTTCATGTGCCATCCTAATCGTTCGTCAAAGACCAAATCCGGGCAGGGTTGGCATTTTCAGCCGTTTGCGCCCGGACAGTGAGTTCAGTTCGGCGAGTCCCAGACATCTGGTCGCCAGGCTCTTTTTCTCGCTTTTTTCCAGCTTCTGGCCGATTGCGCCCAAGCCTAACACAAGTTCTCAAGAGTGTTGAACCCCTTTTTTGGCGTGGCGGCAACTCCATTTTCGACACCGCCTTCCGCTGTCATTCCATGACTTTGCGCAGAATGACAGGGAAGCGACACGCATCCGTCCAAGCCGGATTCGACTACCTGCCACCAGTCAGAACAGATTTCCACCCTGTAGCCCGGGATAATCCCGCGCCGATGTCGGCAAGGCTGCGAACGGTATGGACGCCGGCGGCCTCCAGCGCCGCGAACTTTTCGGCGGCGGTGCCTTTGCCGCCAGCGATAATCGCCCCGGCGTGGCCCATGCGCTTGCCCGGCGGCGCCGTGACGCCGGCGATATAGGCCACCACCGGCTTGCTGACCTTTTCCGCAATGAAAGCCGCGGCCTCTTCCTCGGCGCTGCCGCCGATTTCGCCGATCATGACGATGGCTTCGGTGGCGGGATCTTCTTCAAACAGCCCGAGAATGTCCACAAAACTCGAGCCTGGAATCGGGTCGCCGCCGATGCCGACGCAGGAGGACTGGCCAAAGCCGTGATCCGTGGTCTGCTGCACCGCCTCGTAAGTGAGGGTTCCGGAGCGGGAGACGATGCCCACCTTGCCGGGCAGATGGATATCGCCGGGCATGATGCCGATCTTGCTCTCCCCGGGAGTGATCACGCCGGGGCAGTTGGGGCCGATGAGGCGTGCCCCGGCTGCGTCGCAGCTCGCCTTGGCGAGGAGCATGTCGAGGGTGGGAATGCCCTCGGTGATGCAGACCACGAGGCGGATGCCGGCGGCAACGGCTTCCAGAATCGAATCGAGACAGAATGGCGCGGGTACATAAATGGACGTCGCATCCGCGCCGGTTTGTTCGGCGGCTTCGCGAACCGTATCGAAGACCGGCACGCCAAGATGCGTCTGGCCACCCTTGCCCGGCGTGACTCCGCCCACAATCCGGGTGCCGTAGGCAATCGCCTGTTCGGTGTGGAAACTGCCCTGGGAGCCGGTAATTCCCTGGCAGATGACCCGGGTTTCGGCGTTGATGAGGATGCTCATTGCGCGCCTCCCGCAGCTTCAACGACTTTTTGCGCGGCGTCCTCAAGACCGTTGGCGGCGATGATGCGCAGTCCGCTGGCGGCGAGCCGCTGCCGCCCTTCGGCGGCGCTGTTGCCTTCGAGGCGCACCACCACAGGCTGGGTTACGCCGACTTCCCGCACCGCCTGGATGATGCCGTCGGCGATCAGGTCACAACGCACGATGCCACCGAAGATATTGACGAGTACCGCGCGAACCTTGTCGTCGGAAAGGATGATCTTGAAGGCCTCGGCCACCCGCTCGGCGGTGGCGCTGCCGCCCACATCGAGGAAATTGGCGGGGTTGCCGCCGTGCAACTGGACGATATCCATGGTGCCCATGGCGAGCCCGGCGCCATTGACCATGCAGCCGATATTGCCGTCGAGGGCCACATAACTGAGTTGCCATTGGGCGGCGTGGGCTTCGCGTTCGTCGTCCTGGCTGGGGTCGTGCATTTCCCGTATGCGGGGCTGGCGGTAGAGGGCATTGCCATCGATATTGATCTTGCCGTCGAGGCAATTGAGTTCACCCTGGCGGGTGATCACCAGGGGATTGATTTCGAGCAGGGAGAGGTCGAGGTCCTGAAACAGTCTGGCGAGGCCGAGAAAGATTTCGGTGAACTGCCTGACCTGCTTGCCGGTGAGCCCGAGCTGGAATGCAAGTTCCCGACCCTGGAAGGCCCGCGGGCCGGTGAGCGGATCGATGCTGACGCGGAGGATTTTTTCCGGGGTTTCCCGGGCCACTTTTTCGATATCGACGCCGCCCTCGGTGGAAGCCATGAACACGATACGGCGCGAGGAACGGTCGATCACCGAGCCAAGATACAGCTCGCTTTCGATATCGACACACTCCTCGATCAGAATCTTGTGGACCGGCTGGCCTTCCGAATCGGTCTGGTAGGTAATCAGATTGCGCCCCAGCCAGTGCCGGGCATACTCCTCGGCCTCGGCTGCGCTTTGCACGAGTTTGACCCCGCCCGCCTTGCCGCGGCCGCCGGCATGAACCTGGGCCTTGACCACCCAGCGTTCGCCGCCGAGTTGCGCGGTGGCGGCCGCGGCATCCGCGGCGGTGTTCACGGTCATCGACCGCGACACCGGCAGGCCGTACTCGGCAAACAACTGCTTGGCCTGGTATTCGTGGAGATTCATTTGTGCCTTCCTTAATGGAGAACTACCCGCCAGGCCAGGGAAGCTCTGACTTGATCAGGGCTTCCCCAGGAGCCTGCGCCGTATGAATTCACGGCTGCAAATCCGCTCTCATCCGCGCCCCTGGCCGCTCGATTTCGTTGCATATCCACCAAATTCGCCTCAATCGACCGGCCAGGGGCGCGGCGATAGCGAATTTTCGCTTTCGCGAATTCCTACGGCGCAGGCTCCTGGCGTTTGCGATTGGCCTTGTGGATGGCGTGGCCATGCACCGCGAGCGCCGACTCGTGAACGACTTCCGACAGCGCCGGATGGGGGAACATGGTCAGGGCGATATCTTCCGCGCTGGCGCCGAATTCCATGGCGATCACCATCTGCTGCAACAGGTCGGCGGCGCTGGCGCCGATCACCTGGCAGCCGACGATGCGGTCGCTGGCTTTTTCAACCACGAGCTTTACCATGCCGTCGGTGTCATGGGCGGCCAGGGCGCGGCCGCTGGCGGCGAAGGCGAAATTGCCGGTGATCGTTTCCACGCCCGCCTGCTTCATTTCGTCTTCGGTTTTGCCGGCCCAGGCGATTTCCGGGTGGGTGTAAATGACGGCTGGCACCAGATCGTAATTGACCTGGGTTTTCTTGCCCGCCAGGCGTTCCGCCACCATTACGCCCTCTTCCATGCCCTTGTGGGCGAGCATGGGCCCCCGCACCAGATCGCCCACGGCGTACACGTCCGCGAGATTGGCGGCGCAGAATTCATCGACTTCGACAAAGCCCCGCTCGTCGACGGCAAGCCCGGCGGCCGGGTCGGCGAGGTCGCCGCTTACCGGCCTTCGGCCCACCGCAACGATAAGCTTGTCGAAAGAGGCTTCCCGGTCGCCTTCGGCATTCCGGTAGCTGACCGTGACCGGATGCTTGCGGCGCCGGTTGATCCTGCTGCCGGCGACTCTTGCGCCCAACTGGATGTCGAGCCCCTGCCTGACGAGGATCTTCAGTGATTCCCTGGCCATTTTCCGGTCGAGCGCGGGAAGGAAATCATCCAGCGCTTCGAGAATGGTGACTTTGCTGCCAAGGCGACTCCAGACGCTGCCGAGTTCCAGCCCGATGACGCCGGCGCCGATGACGCCGAGTTTTTCCGGCACGGCATCGAATTCCAGGGCGCCGCTCGAATCGACGATGAGATCGTTGTCCACCGGCGTGGGCGGAATCGTCATCGGCTCGGAACCGCTGGCAAGAATCACATGGGTGGCATTGATCTCCTGCCGTTCACCGTCGGTCGCGGTGACTTCCACCCGGCCCCGGCCGAGCAGCCTGCCCCGGCCGGAAATGCCGGTGACCTTGTTGCTGCGGAACAGCCCGGCCACCCCCTTGGTCAACTGCCCCACCACCTGGTTCTTGCGCGCCATCATCGCGGCCACATCGATCGCGCCCCGCTCCACGCGAATGCCGTGGGCGTCGAAGCGGTGCTGCATTTCATGGAACTTGTGGGAAGTATCGAGCAGGGCCTTGGAGGGAATACAGCCCACATTGAGGCAGGTGCCGCCGTACACGGGCTTGTGATCCGGGGACAGCCACTGCTCCACGCAGGCGGTGTTGAAACCAAGCTGGGCGCAGCGAATCGCCGCCACGTATCCCGCGGGGCCGGAGCCGATTACGACTACATCAAACTGTTGCGACATGAATGGTTCCTTGGCAGGTGGCGGCGCTCATATCTCCAGCACGAGCCGCACCGGGTCCTCGAGCAGATCCTTGATGGCCACGAGAAATTGCACCGCTTCCTTGCCGTCGATCAGGCGGTGGTCGTAAGAAAGCGCAAGATACATCATCGGCAGGATTTTCACCTCGCCGTCCACCGCCATGGGGCGTTCCTGGATCTTGTGCATGCCGAGAATCGCGGTCTGGGGCGGATTGAGAATCGGGGTGGAAAGCAGCGAGCCGAAAATGCCGCCATTGGAAATGGTGAAGGTGCCGCCAGCGAGCTCTTCGATGGCGAGCTTGCCGTCCCGGGCTTTTTCGCCGAATGCGAGAATTTCCTTCTCGATGCGCGCAAAGCCCATGTTGTCTGCGTCGCGCAACACGGGAACCACAAGGCCCCTGGGCGAGGAAACCGCGACGCCGATATCCTGATAGCCGTGGTAGACGATATCGTTGCCGTCGATGGAGGCGTTTACCGCCGGGAAACGCTTCAGCGCCTCGATGGAGGCCCGCACGAAGAAGGACATGTAACCGAGGCGGATTCCGTCGTGGGTTTCCTGGAAACGTTGCTGATGGCGCTTGCGGAGCGCCATGACCGGTTGCATGTTGACCTCGTTGAAGGTGGTCAGCATGGCCGTGGTGGTGGTGGCTTCAAGCAGGCGCTGGGCGACCCGGGCCCGCAGCCGGCTCATGGGAACCCGCTCTTCCTTGCGGTTTTCCATGGATTGCAGGTTTCCACCGGCGGGCTGCCCGGCAGGCCTGGGCGATGCGGGCGCCGGTTCCGCCGGAGGCGGTTCGGCTTCGGTTTCATCGGCGGCGATCTTGTCGAGCACATCCTGGCGGGTAATGCGGCCGCCCTTGCCGCTGCCGCTGATTTCCTCCGCCGCAATGCCGTGTTCTTCCAGCAGGCGGCGTACTGCGGGGCCGGCGGCCGGCGGCGCCGCGGTTTCGCCGGCTTCCGATTCCGAATCGGGAGCTTGCGACCCGTCGCCGGCGGCCCGGGGCTCCAGCCTGCCGATGGCTTCATTGCTGATAATGGTCTCGCCGGCCTGCTTGTAGATTTCCTTGAGTACGCCATCGGCGGGCGCCACCACCTCGATCACCACCTTGTCGGTTTCGATATCCACCAGCGCTTCGTCGCGCTGCACGCTTTCGCCGGCTTTCCGGCGCCAGGCGGTGATCGTGCCGTCAGGCACCGATTCCGGCAGTGTGGGCGCTTTCAGTTCAATGGTCATTTCTGCTTTCTTCCCGATTTGCCCGCCCTGCCCTTGTCTGGTGGTGGTTTCAGATCCAGGGCTTCGCGGAGAAAATCCTCCTGCTGCTGCAAATGCAGGGCCAGATAGCCGGCGGCGGCCGCGGCGGAAGGCTCCCTGCCCGCGTATCCCAGCCAGATTTCCGGGTACAGGGCGGCGATGTCCCGGCGCATATGGTGCTGGCTGGAATACCAGGCGCCCTGGTTCATGGGCTCTTCCTGGCACCAGATGATGGATTCCACATTGCGGTAACGGCGAATGCAGCGCTTGAAGTTTTCGTGTGGAAAGGGATACAGCTGCTCCAGCCGGATAATGGCGATATCTTCAATGCCCCGGGCGCGGCGCATCTCATCGAGATCGTAGTATACCTTGCCGCTGCAGAGCACGAGCTTGCGGACGGTTTTGGGAGCGGGTTTCGCCGGGTCGTCAAGCACCACCTGAAATGCGCCGCCGGCGAGTTCCTCCAGGCTGCTGGCGCACTCGCGCCGGCGCAACAGGCTCTTGGGCGACATCACCACCAGCGGCTTGCGCAGGGGGCACAGCACCTGCTTGCGCAGCATGTGAAAAACCTGGGCCGAGTTGGTGGGCAGACAGACCTGGATATTATGCTCGGCGCATAGCTGCAGAAAGCGTTCGAGCCGGGCGGAGGAATGCTCCGGCCCCTGTCCTTCGTAGCCGTGTGGCAGCAGCATGGTCAGCCCGCACAGCCGCTGCCACTTGTGTTCGCCGCTGGTGATGAACTGGTCGATCACCACCTGGGCGGAATTGGCGAAATCGCCGAACTGG
This sequence comes from Pseudomonadales bacterium, assembly GCA_022819645.1. Taxonomy (GTDB): domain Bacteria; phylum Pseudomonadota; class Gammaproteobacteria; order Pseudomonadales; family Pseudohongiellaceae; genus UBA9145. The sequence goes on along the minus strand of JAJEGU010000082.1, from coordinate 22,494 downwards.
GCTTCCCAGATCACCAGGGCATTGGGGGTGGTGGTGGCGTAGCCGTATTCGAAAGCGAGCACCGCCTCTTCCGACAGCAGGGAATCGTAGATCGTGAACGAGCCCTGATCCTTGGCCAACTGCTGCAGCGGCACATGTTCGGCCCCGCTTTGTTGATCGAAAAGCACCGCATGGCGATGGGCGAAGGTTCCCCGGGCGCAGTCCTGGCCGGTAATCCGCACCTTGTTGCCGCTGACCAGGATACTGGCGTAGGCCAGGGATTCGGCGAATCCCCAGTCCAGGGGAATCTCGCCTTCCGCCATGCGCCGGCGATCTTCCATCAGCTTTGCCACCTGGCGGTGCAACTGGAATCCTTCGGGGACCGCGACGAGCTTGCGCGCCAGACCCTGAAGGTTCTGCAGCGGCATCGAAGTCTGGTAGTGGGGGCTCCAGTCGTGGCCGAGGTAGGGGCTCCAGTCGACGAACAGCTCCACCGAGGGCTCCTTGACCAGGCTCTTCACCACATGCTCGCCGGTGTCGAGGGCGGCGCGGTAGCTGCTTTCCTGTTCCCGGGAATCGGCGGGAGAGACCACGTCCTCCCGGGCCAGACGCTCGGCGTACAGGGTTCTGACGGTCTTGTGGCGGCGGATGGCCTGATACATGCGCGGCTGGGTAATCGCGGGCTCGTCGGTTTCGTTGTGGCCCTTGCGGCGATAGCAGACGAGATCGATGACCACGTCCTTCTTGAACTGGTAGCGGTAGTCGAGGGCGAGCCGGGTGACGAACAGCACCGCTTCCGGGTCGTCGGCGTTGACGTGGAAAATCGGCGCCTGGACCATCTTCGCCACATCGGTGCAATACTCGGTGGAGCGGGCGTCGTCCTGGCGGCTGGTGGTAAAGCCGACCTGGTTATTGATGATGACGTGCACCGTGCCGCCGGTATGAAAGGCCCGGGTGCGGGACATCTGGAAGGTTTCCATTACCACGCCCTGCCCGGCGAAAGCGGCGTCGCCGTGAACGATCACCGGCAGGACGAGGTCGCCCTGGCGATCTTCCCGGCGCGATTGTCTGGCCCGCACCGAACCTTCCACCACCGGGGCGACGATTTCGAGATGGGATGGATTGAACACCAGCGCCATGTGCACTTCGCCGCCGGAAGTCATGATGTTGGAGGAAAACCCCTGGTGATACTTGACGTCGCCGGAACTGCTGTATACCGCCTTGCCCTCGAATTCGTCGAACAGGTCCGAGGGGTTCTTGCCCAGCAGATTGACGAGTACATTGAGCCGGCCGCGATGGGCCATGCCGAGCACGACTTCCCGGGAGCCCCTGGCCCCGGCGCGCTGGACGACTTCGTCGAGCAGCGGAATCAGGCTTTCGCCGCCTTCGAGTCCAAAGCGCTTGGTGCCGGGATACTTGCCGTCCAGGTGTTTTTCCAGGCCCTCGGCGGCGGTCAGCCTTTCCAGCAGGTGCTTCTTGTCTTTGTTGCTGAAGCGGAGATAACCGTCATTGCATTCGACTTCCTGCTCGATCCACTGCTTTTCCGCCAGATTGACGATGTGCATGTACTCGTAGCCAATGGCGCCGCAGTAGATGCGTTCCAGCGTGTCGATCAGGCTCCGCAGGCTGTCCCTGGGCTTGCTGATGAACAGGGCGCCGGTCTGGAATATGGTGGAATAGTCGATGGGCGACAGGTCATGGAATTCGATTTCCAGGTCGGGTACGCGCTGGCGGGCCATGAGCCCGAGCGGGTCGAGGGTCGCCTTCTGATGGCCTCGTTCCCGGTAGCAGCTGATCAACTCGAGCACCTGAACCTGCTTTTGTTCGTGCTCGGAATTGACGACGGCGTCATTGCTCAGCACCTGGGCGTAGCGGCTGACCTTGCCGAGCTTGCGAAAATCCTCGCGAATGCGCAGATGGGAAACTTCCGCCGCGCCGCCGTTGCCTGCCGGCAGTTCATCGAAAAACCTGCGCCATTCCGGGGGCACCGAGGCGGGATTGGCGAGCCAGCTTTCGTACAGGCCATCGACATACTCGGCATTGGGTCCGGACAGGTGGCCCGTGCTCCAGAGCGTTTCCATGTCGTTTTGCTGCATGACCAGGAGTCCGGCGCCTTGTGGCTTCAAGTGCCCTGTTCGACAAGCATGTTGCGAATCTTGCCGATGGCGCGGGTGGGATTGAGCCCCTTGGGGCAGACCGAGACGCAGTTCATGATGCCCCGGCAGCGGAATACGCTGAACGGGTCGTCGAGTTCGGCGAGGCGCTCGGCGGTGGCCTCATCCCGGCTGTCGGCAAGAAAGCGGTAGGACTGCAACAGCCCCGCGGGGCCGACGAACTTGTCCGGGTTCCACCAGAACGACGGACAGCTCGTGGTGCAGCAGGCGCAGAGAATGCACTCGTACAGTCCATCGAGCTTTTCCCGTTCTTCCGGGGACTGCAGGCGCTCGATGGCGGGGGGAGGCTCGTCGTTGATCAGCCAGGGCTTGATCTTTTCGAACTGCTCGTAGAATTGTGACAGGTCCACCACCAGGTCGCGGATCACCGGCAATCCCGGCAGCGGCCGCAGTACGAGCTTGCGGGCGGGGCCGGCGGCTTTGGACAGCGGCGTGATGCAGGCAAGCCCGTTGACGCCATTGATGTTCATCCCGTCCGAGCCGCAGACGCCTTCCCGGCACGAACGCCGATAGGTGATCGACGGGTCTTTCGCCTTGGCGAGCTCGAGCACGTCGAGAACCATGAGATCGCGGTCCCCGGGCGCTTCCACCTCAAGGTTCTGCATCCGGGGCTTGCTGTCCTGCTCCGGGTTGTACCGATAGATGCTGATTAGGACCTGGCTCATTCCGGTTCAGTAAGTTCTTGCCTTGGGTTGAAAAGTATCGACCACATTGGGCCGGAAATTTACCTCGCGCTTGCCGATTTTCCGCTTTTCCGGGAAATACAGCGAGTGGCACAGCCAGTTGTCGTCGTCGCGCTCGCGGAAATCGTCCCTGGCGTGGGCGCCACGACTTTCGTCGCGGCCTTCGGCGGCGATCGCGGTGGCCTCGGCCACGGCAAACAGGTTTTCCAGCTCCAGCGCCTCGATGCGGGCGGTATTGAATGTCGCGCTCTTGTCGGCGAGATGAGAGTTTTCGATGCGCGGCTTGAGGGCTTCGAGCTTGGCGATGCCTTCGCGCATGAACTCCCCGGTGCGAAACACGCCGAAATGCAATTGCATGATGCTTTGCAATTCTTCGCGCAGCGCAGCGGTGTTTTCACCTTCGCTGGAGGTGTCGAGCCGGCGCAATCGGCTCAGGGCCCGGTCCACGTCTTCCGGCGCAGCCTGGCGGGCTTGCATGCCCTGCTGCAGCAGCTCATCGATGTGCTTGCCCGCGGCGCGGCCAAACACCACAAGGTCGAGCAGGCTGTTGCCGCCGAGCCGGTTGGCGCCGTGGACCGAAACGCAGGCGGCCTCGCCGGCGGCGAACAGGCCGGGAACCGCCTCGTCTTCTCCGGCTTCGTTGCGGGTGAGGGCCTGGCCGTGGATATTGGTGGGGATGCCCCCCATCATGTAATGACAGGTGGGCACCACGGGAATCGGCTCCCGGATGGGATCCACATGGGCAAAAGTGCGTGACAGCTCGAGAATGCCGGGGAGCTTGCTGTTGAGTACATCAGCGCCGAGATGGTCAAGCTTGAGCATGACGTGGTCGCCCTGCTCGCCGCAGCCCCGGCCTTCCAGCACTTCGAGCACCATGGCCCGGGCTACCACGTCGCGACCGGCAAGATCCTTGGCGTTGGGGGCGTAACGCTCCATGAAGCGCTCGCCGTCCCTGTTGATCAGATAGCCACCCTCGCCGCGGCAGCCTTCGGTGACCAGGGTGCCCGCGCCGTGGATGCCGGTGGGGTGGAATTGCCACATTTCCATGTCCTGCGCAGGGAAACCCGCCCGCAGGCACATGGCAACGCCATCGCCGGTATTGATCAGGGCATTGGTGGTGGAAGCATAAATGCGCCCGGCGCCGCCGGTAGCGAGCACCGTGGCGGCGGCGGCGACGAAACAGACTTCGCCGTCCTCGATATTGACGGCGGTAACGCCGCTGACCGCGCCGTCCTGGTTCACCACCAGATCGATGACATACCACTCATTGAGGAAGACCGTGTCGTTTTTCAGATTGCCCTGGTACAGGGCGTGCAGCAGGGCATGGCCGGTGCGATCCGCCGCGGCGCAGGTGCGCGCCGCCTGGCCGCCCTTGCCGAAATTCTTCGACTGGCCGCCGAAGGGGCGCTGGTAGATGCGGCCATTGGCGGTGCGGGAAAAGGGCAGACCCATGTGTTCGAGTTCATACACGGTTTGCGGGCCTTCCATGCACATGTATTCGATGGCGTCCTGGTCGCCGATGTAGTCGGAGCCCTTGACGGTGTCGTACATGTGCCAGCGCCAGTCGTCTTCCGGGTCGGCGCTGGCAATGGCGCAGGTTATCCCGCCCTGGGCGGAAACCGTATGGGAGCGGGTGGGAAAAACCTTGGACAGCACAGCGGTGCGAAATCCCGACTGGGACAGTTGCAGGGCCGCGCGCATACCCGCGCCGCCGCCGCCGACGATGATGGCGTCAAAGGAAATCTGGCGGAATCCGCTCATCCGCTCCCCCAGAAAATCCGCGCTCCCCACAGCAGGCAGGTCAGAGTGAGCAGGAGACAGGCGGCCTGGGTACACAGGCGGATTGCCGTCCCTGTCCTGCCGAGATGGGCTTCGTTGAGATAATCGGTGGTAACCGTCCACACTCCCACCCAGGCGTGGGCGCAGAGTGACAGCACGGTAATCAGACTGAATATCTGCATGGGGGTGGCTGCGAACAGCGCGCGCCATTGCGGGTAGCCGAATTCCGGCATGGCGATCACACCAATGCAAACCCAGGCGATCCAGGCGAGCAGCACCAGGGCGCTGAAGCGCTGCACCAGCCAGTCGAACAACCCCGAACGGCCCAGGCTTGTGGCATTGGTCACCATAGCCAGATTCCCGCAAGGACCGCGGTCAGGGCGGAAAGCACAATCACCGCCCGAGCGCCCGCCTTGCCGGCGCGCCAGGTCTCGCCGAAACCGATATCCATGAGCAGATGCCGGCAGCCTGCGATCAGGTGATACAGCAGCGCCACGGCAAGCAGCCAGCAAAGCAGGCGAGGCATGGGCGAGGCGAGCATCGCACCGGCTTGACGAAAGCCCGCTTCCGAGGAAAGCGACATCTCGAATACGTACAACAGCAGTGGCATGGCCAGAAACAGCAATACACCGCTGATCCGGTGCGTAATGGAGACCAGCGCCGTCACCGGCCACTTGATGCTGAAAAGATTCAGATTGACGGGTCTGGCGGTTTTCACTTTCCTCTGCGCTGCTGTCTGCGAAGCCAGCGAGAGTATATTCGCCGGGGGCTTGCGTGACAAACCGGCTCCTCGTCATTCCACGCGCAGTCGCGGAATCTCACGCAAGGGCATCTCAGGAAGATTCTGCGACTCCGCTTTGCGCAGGATGATTCGAAAGAGGTTATGCGCAGATCGGCAGTATCGTTGTATCTCCCGATATTCTCTGAAAAACTCCATCCGCGGAGTTTTTCATTATCTTCCATGTGCCGCAGGGAAGCTCTGGCTTGATCAGGGCTTCTCTTGTGTGAGTCGCTGCCTGCCCAGGCAGAGATTTGACAACAATACGGGACTGTTTCTAGTATTGCGTCGCCGCGGCGCACCGGTCGCCGGCAAGATCCTGAAGCTTTACGGAACCACTTATTCGCGCAACAGGCCAGCCGGGGTAGTTCATGACGGAAAGAAAGGCGCATCTGAAAGTCGAAGGTCATGGAGAGCCGGTGGAGCTTCCGGTTTATCCGAGCAGCCTCGGGCCTGATGTCATTGACGTTCGCAGCCTGATCAACAGCGGCTATTTCACCTACGACCCGGGCTTCCTGTCCACCGCCGCCTGCGATTCCGACATTACTTTCATCGATGGCAGCGACGGCGTCCTGCTGTATCGCGGCTATCCCATCGAACAGCTTGCCGAACATTCGAGTTATCTGGAAACCTGCTACCTGCTGCTCAATGGCGAATTGCCCAGCGCCGGGGAGCGGCGCGAATTCGAGAACAATATCCGCTACCACACCATGGTGGATCAGCAGATTCACCAGTTTTTCAATGGCTTTCCCCGTACTTCGCATCCCATGTCGATGCTCGCTAGCGTGGTGGGGGCCCTGTCGGCCTTTTACCACGACAATCTCGATATCGCCGATCCCGGGCAGCGCATGCTCGTGGCCCGGCGCATCATCGCCAAGATGCCGACGCTCGCCGCCATGTGTTACAAGCACGGCGTGGGCCAGCCATTCATGTATCCGCGCAATTCCCTGGGATTCGCCGAGAATTTCCTGCACATGATGTTCGGCACTCCCTGCGAGGAAAAGGAAATCAGCCCGGTGCTCGCCCGGGCCATGGACCTGATCTTCCTGCTCCATGCCGACCACGAACAGAATGCCTCGACTTCCACGGTACGGCTTGCCGGCTCCACTGGCGCCAATCCCTTCTCCTGCATTGCCGCCGGCATCGCGGCGCTGTGGGGCCCGGCCCATGGCGGCGCCAACGAAGCCGTGTTGCAGATGCTCGATGAAATCGGCTCGGAATCGCGCATCGATGATTTCATCCTCCGGGCCAAGGACCCGGAGGACCCGTACCGGCTGATGGGTTTTGGCCACCGGGTCTACAAGAATTTCGACCCACGAGCCAGGGTCATGCGCGAGGTATGCAACCAGGTGCTTGAAGAAGTCGGCGAGACCGCGGACAACACTCTCTTCCGCATCGCCCGCAGGCTGGAACAGATCGCCCTGGAAGACGAGTATTTCATCCGGCGAAAGCTCTATCCCAATGTGGATTTCTACTCCGGAATCATCCTCAAGGCGCTGGGGATACCCACCAGTATGTTTACCGTGATATTCGCCACCGGCCGTACGCCGGGCTGGATGGCCCACTGGAACGAAATGGTGAGCGGGCCGTACAAGATCGGGCGGCCGCGGCAGTTGTATCGGGGGCCGGTGAGGCGGGATTATCCGGGGTGAAGTGCGTTCTGGGTGGTTGGTTGGTGCTTGCCGTCCCTGGCGCGAGGTTTCTGACTTCGCCAAACCCCGGTCTCGACTTCCTGTCGAGCCGTTCGGCCCTTGAAAAGCTGCGCTTTTCATCGGCTGCGCCGAACGGGCCTCACCCTCAACGCTGCCAGCGTTGCGTTGTTGCTGGTGGGCTAAGAAGTGGATTGAAATGGTGGAGCCTACCGGGATCGAACCGGTGACCTCAACGCTGCCAGCGTTGCGCTCTCCCAGCTGAGCTAAGGCCCCACTTGGCGAAGGTGCGGATTCTAGGTCCGGCCTGTCCCGCTGTCAATGCCCTCGTCCTTGAAACCAGCCATGTCTGATGGCTTGGCGGGCAATGGGTATAATCGCGACTTTGCCGGCTTGCTGTCGCTTCGGGAAAATTCATGTCTTCGGTTCGCACTCGGATTGCGCCCTCGCCTACCGGCGATCCCCATCTGGGCACGGCCTATGTGGCCCTGTTCAATCGTTGCTTCGCCCGCCGCCATGGGGGCAAGTTCATTTTGCGCATTGAGGATACCGACCGGGAGCGGTCGAGCGGGCAGTCGGAGCGAAAGATACTGGATGCCTTGCGCTGGCTTGGGCTGGACTGGGACGAGGGGCCGGATCGTGAGGGCGGCCAGGGTCCCTACCGGCAGAGTGAACGGACGGAAATTTATTCCGAAAAGATTCGTATTTTGCTGGAAAAAGGCGATGCATTTCATTGTTTTTGCCATGAAAATCGCTTGGCGTCATTGCGCCGGGAGCAGATGCGACAGAAGTTGCAGCCGGGCTATGACGGGCATTGCCTGAGCTTGTCCTCCGAGGATGTTTCAGAACGACTCGCCCGGGGCGAAAGCCATGTGATCCGCCTGCGGGTACCCCGGGAGGGGGAATGCGTTTTCACCGATTTGCTGCGGGGCGAGATTCGCATCCAGTGGTTCCAGGTGGATATGCCGGTACTGATCAAGTCGGATGGCCTGCCCACCTACCACTTCGCCAATGTGGTAGACGACCACCTGATGGAAATCAGCCATGTGATTCGCGGCGAGGAATGGATCAGTTCGATCCCGAAGCACGTTCTGCTGTATGACGCCTTCGGCTGGGAGCGGCCGGTATTCTGCCACTTGCCGCTGCTGCGCAACCCGGACAAGAGCAAGCTCAGCAAACGCAGGAACCCCACCGGCATCGGCTACTACCAGGCCATGGGCTATCTACCCGAAGCCCTGGTCAACTATCTTGGCAACATGGGCTGGAGCATGCCCGACGGCGAGGAAAAATTCAGTCTGGAGCAGATGGAAGCCAGCTTCGATCTGGAACGGATTTCCCTGGGCGGGCCGATTTTCGACCGGGAGAAACTCGATTGGCTTAATGGCCGCTACCTGCGCGAAGACCTGGACGACGTCGAATTCGCCCGGCAGTTCGCGGCCTGGGCGTTTCGCCCCGAACTGATCGAAACCATCACGCCGCTCCTGCGCCAGCGAGTCAGCCGATTCAGCCAGGTTTCCGGTTTGGGGGCATACCTGCTGCAAGGCGAACTTGATCTCGAAGCGGAGGATTTTTCCCACAAAAAACTGGACCCGGAAGCCTGCCGCCGCATTCTCCAGTTCAGTCTCTGGGCGCTGGAAGGGATCCCCGAACTGAGTCGCGACGCCGTCGAAGCCCGCCTGCAACAACTTGCCCAGGCCATGGAACACAATATCCGCGACTTCCTGTTTCCGCTCTTCGTCGCCATCAGCGGCAGGCCCGTTTCGCTTTCGGTGTACGAATCCATAACCACCCTCGGCTTGGACCTGACTCGCGCCCGGCTTCGAGACGCGGTGACGGCGCTTGGCGGAATTTCCAACAAGCAACTGAAGAAGCTTGAGAAGGAATACGGTGAAGTTTTGCCGAAGGCGGTTCGACCCGCTAGGAGCCTGCGCCGTAGGAATTCGCGAAAGTGAAAATTCGCTATCGCCGCGCCCCTGGCCGGTCGATTGAGGCGAATATTGGTGAATATGCAACGAAATCGAGCGGCCAGGGGCGTGGACGGGAGCGGATTTGCAGCCGTGAATTCCTACGGCGCAGGCTCCTAGACTGCCACCTGCCTGAGATTCTGCGACTACGCTTCGCTGCGCGCGGAATGACACAAATGCCAGCCTCGGCAATAATCAAGTGATGACTATTTCCATTGATACATCCCGGCCCGGCCATCGGTTTTGCGTGGCGCCGATGATGGACTGGACCGACCGCCATGACCGGGCCTTCTTGCGGCAGTTTACCCGGTATGCGCTGCTGTACAGCGAAATGCTGAGCACCGGCGCCCTGCTCCATGGCGATGCGGCGGGTTTGCTACGCCATTCGGCTCGCGAACAGCCGCTTGCCATCCAGCTTGGCGGCAGCGTGCCGGGAGAGCTTGCGGCGGCGGCGGAGTTGGCGCAACAGGCGGATTACCGGGAAGTCAATCTCAATGTGGGCTGCCCCAGCGACCGGGTGCAGGGGGGTAATTTCGGCGCCTGCCTGATGAAGGAACCGGCGCTCGTGGCCCGCTGCGTCGCGGCAATGTCGGCTGCCGTGGATGTTCCCGTGACGGTGAAATGCCGTATTGGGGTGGATGGCCGGGACAGCGAAAGCGAACTGCATGATTTCATTGAACAGGCAGCTCGCGCTGGTTGCGCCACTTTCATCATTCACGCCCGCATCGCCATTCTCAAGGGTCTGACGCCAAGGCAAAACCGGGAGATTCCGCCTTTGCGCCATGATCGGGTGATCCGCGTCAAGGAAACATTTCCCGAGTTGGAAATCGTTATCAACGGTGGTATCGAAACCCTTGATTTCGCGGAGGAACTGTTGCGGGAAGTCGATGGCGTCATGCTTGGCCGGGAGGCCTACGGCAACCCCTGGTTGCTGCACGAGGTGGACGAAAGATTCTTCGGCGCCCCGGCCAATGAACGGAGCCGGCTGGATTCCCTGCGGGAATTTCTGCCTTATGTGGAACAGGAATTGCGCAGGGGCACTCCCCTGGGCCATATTAGCCGCCACATGCTCGGGCTGTTCAAGGGACAGCGTGGCGGCAGGCATTTCCGCCGCCACCTGAGCACCCATGGCAATCGTCGGGAAGCTTCCATCGACGTGCTGCTCGACGCCATGGCCCTGGTGGCCTGAGACAGGAAAGCCGAAAAGAGCGCTCATGCTTGATTCCCTGAAAAACCTGTTTGGCGGCGCAGCCACCCCGGAGGAAACAGACCCTGCCGAGGCAACGCGACGGCTCGAACTCGCCAGCGCCGCCCTGCTGTTTGAAGTGCTCAAGGCCGATCACGAGCTCGACCCCCGGGAAATCGATTCGATTGCCGATGTATTGCGGACCAGTGGCAAGCACACCGCCGAAGAAGTCGATCAAGTCATCGCCCTTGCGCGCAGGCAATCCTCTGAATCGACTTCGCTCTATGAGTTCACCAGTCTGGTCAACGAGCACGGCGCTTTTCGGGAAAAATGCGCGTTGATCCGCAACATGTGGCGCATCGCCTACGCGGATGCCGAACTGAGCAAGTACGAGGATTATGTGATCCGCAAGGTTTGCGACCTGATTCATGTGCCGCACAGCGAATTCATCCGCGCCAAGCTGGCGGAGAAAAGTCGCCTGGAAGAATCCGCCTGAGGGTTCAGAAATCGCCGAAGGGATCGTCGATTTCGCCGTCCCGCACCTGGTATTCCCGGTTCTGGAACTGGGCCTCGCGCACAAACAGGTAACTGTCGCCGGTAACCAGGGCTTCCGCCTGCATCAGGTCCATTCGCCAGTCCACCCTCTCCACGCCATAGGTGGAAACGCGGATTTTGTCGTCTTCGAGGTAATACACCGGGTTGGCAAAGGAATCGATGACAAAGCCGAATGTATCCCGCACCGAACTTGCGCCGAAAATCGGCAACACCACATAGGGGCCCGGTTCGACTCCCCAAACGCCGAGAGTCTGGCCGAAGTCTTCCTGGTGCTTTTCGAGCCCGAGTTCACTGGCCACATCGATCAGGCCGCCGATACCCACGGTGGAATTGATCAGAATCCGCCCGCAATCCGATATCGCATCGCCGATTTTTCCCTGCAGCAAGTTGTTCGCCATGGTGTTGAGATCATCGACATTGCCGAAGAAATTATTCACGCCTGCGCGCATGGGCGGCGGTACGAAATTCACATAGGCAACGGCAACGGGCCGCAGCAGGAGATTGTCAAAATACTCGTTGAATCCGAACACGAGGCGGTTGATGTCGATGAAAGGGTCGCGATTTTCGATGGTTTCCAGGGCTTGTCCATAAGCTGGCGCGGTCGGGCCCGACAGATAGAACAACAGGGCTCCGCTCCACAGAAAAAGGCGGGGTAATCGACTCGAATGCAGCGACTTCATGCCGGTTTATTCCATCAGTCTTGCCATCTGTTCATCCAGCCGTTTTGGGGAAACCGGAAAGGCGGTTCCCAAACGCTGGGCAAAAAGGGAAATTCGCAGTTCTTCGATAGACCAGCGAAAGGTTCGCAACGCACTGGAATCCCCCCGGGCGGAACGCAACTGTTCCAGCCTGTCCCGATAGTATGCCACCAACCGGGCGTTCTTTTCATCCGCCGGGCCGAAGTACGGCGATTTTTCCAGCCGCAGCAGGATACCGTCAAGGTAGCGCGGGTACTGCCGCAGCCAGGGAAAACCGGCATCCGCAAGAAAACCTTTGGGCAGCAAGGCGGCAAGCTGTGATTCCATGTCCTTGCGAGCTGGATTTGCGGCGGGGAGCACAGCAAGTTTTGTCTGGATACGGTAGAACTTGTCCAGCATGTCTTCCAGCAATTTTTCCAGCTCCATGGCAAGCCTGCCCAGCCTGGGAACTCCTGTTTCCAGCAATTCCATAAACGTCTGTCTGCTGCGGGGAATCGCGTCTCCCAGAGCAAATGCTTCCAGATAGCAGGCGGGCGCGGCGTACTGTTCGATGTCGGCAAAGCCCGGCACAAGCACGATACGGGCGGCATTGGCGTTGCGAAAGCGCAGGAACTGCCTGTCCAGAGCCTTGCGCTGAGTCACGCCGCGCAGCATGAACAGACGCATGACGCCCTGCCGGCTGGCTTCTATCGCCTGTTGCCGGTTTTCCATCAGCACAACCGCCACCGAATCGGTTTCGTCCAGCAGGGCGGGATGCCGCAGCAGCTTGACGCCTTCGCCGATGTGGACGCTTTCAGGCAGTTCCTCGAGTTCCCAGTCGGTCATGCCGCGGCGCTCCAGGAAATGCGGGCCGCGGCGTGGGGCGCGGCCGGCGAAACGCCGGCGCAGGGCCGCCAGATCGGCGCTTTCGGCAAGGACGCGGCCTTGCCGGTCAAGGACTTGCAGGCGGGTTTGCAGATGCGCCGGAGTTCCCGCTTCCTGCAACTGCCGGCGATCAATGGTGCTGTCCACAGCCTGCATTTGTCTGAGCAGGGAATCGATCAGTTCGCCGTCGCCCCGTTGCATCCGCGGCAGCGCGCCATCGACGAAATCGGGAACTGGAATGAATTTGCGGCGTCGGCTTTTGGGCAGGCTCTTGATGAGGGCGATGCACTTGTCCCGCAGCAGCCCGGGAACCGCCCAGTCCAGGTCGGCGCGGCGCAGTTGGGCGAGCAGCTCCACCGGCGTTCCGATGCTCACGCCGTCCCGGGCGCTGCCGGGGGCAAAGACATAGTCCACCGGCAGCACATTGTTCTGCAGTTTCACCCGGTCCGGGTACTGTCGCCGCAGTTCCTTGAGGGAGTCGCCCCGGAACAGCCCGGCCCGGCGCATATCCAGGGATTCGTTGCGCGCCTTGTGATCTTTCGCCAGCCAGCTTTCCAGGCTGCGGGTGGAAACCACCGAGTCGGGAATCCGCTTCTCGAAAAAGTCATGGATTTCCCGCTCGTTGACGATCAGTTCCGGACGGCGGAATTTCTCTTCCTGCTTGCGCAGTTCCCCGAGAAACTTGCGGTTGCGTGCGAGAAAAGGCGCCTTGCTGCGGATCTGGTCGGCCACCAGGGCTTCATTGAGGAAGATGTCCCGGGCGCCGGCGGCATCGAGCCTGGCGTAGTCCAGGGGATGATTTTCCTTCAGGGCAAGGCCATAGAGCATGGTCTTCCCGTGGGTCATCACCTGCTGCCGGTCGCGGCTCCAGAACGGTTCGCCGTATTCCTTGCGCAGCAGGCCGCCAGCGAACTCCATGGCCCATTCCGGCTTGATTCTTGCCGCCATGGCGGCGAAAGTCCTTTCGGTATCGATCCATTCGCTGGTGACGACCCAGGGGATTTTTTTCCGGGCCAGGACGGAAACCGGCGCGAGACTGAACTTGCGGTTGCGGCTGCCGAGATAAACCCGGCCTTCATGGCGCCGTGCGATCTGGTTGAGCGAGCCGCTGATCAATGCCCGGTGGATTTCGGCATAGCCGGCCTCGTCCCGGTTCAGCTCGCAGCCGATCCGGCGGCAGGCATTCAGCAACTGGCGGTGAATTTCCCGCCATTCCCGCACCCGTTGAAAGGACAGCCCGCGTTTTGCGCAGAACTTGCGCAGCCGGGACTGGGATGCGCGTTCCGTCTCGCATCTTTGCCATAGCCTGAGCAGGCTGAGAAAGTCGGAGTCGGGGTGGGAAAATTCGGTTCGCTTTTCATCGGTTTTGCCGCCGGGGACCGATTCCCAGAGGTCGCCGAGACTCAGGGCGGAGACGATAATCAGCACTTCCCGCAGACTGCCGAGCCTTGCCGCCGTGACCAGCATGCGACCGAGCCCGGGCTCAAGCGGCAGTTGGGCGAGCATGCGACCAGTGCGGGTGAGCTTGCCGGCTTCGCTGAGGGCGTCCAGTTCCTGCAACAACCTGCGGCCATCATTGATGGATTTCTGCGGCGGCGCATCGAGAAAGGGAAAGTCTTCGGGGCGGCCGAGACCGAGGAAACTCATGCGCAGAATGACCTGGGCGAGATTCGAGCGACGGATTTCCGGATCGGTGAATTCCGGCCTTGCCAGAAAATCCTTCTCGCTGTACAGGCGAATGCAGACGCCCGGGGCAAGACGTCCGCAGCGTCCCTTGCGCTGGTCGGCGCTGGCCCGGGAGATCGCTTCAATGGGCAATCGCAGCAGTTTGCGCTGGAGGCTGTAGCGGCTGATCCGGGCCTGGCCGGTATCGATGACGAAATGGATGCCCGGCACCGTAAGGGAAGTCTCCGCGACATTGGTGGAAAGGACGATACGACGGCCCCGGTGGGGCGCAAAAATGCGCTGCTGCTCCGCGGCCCGCAGCCGCGAATACAACGGTAGAATCCCGGTTTGCGGATGGCGGCGTTTGCGCAGGTAAGTGGCGGTTTCACGGATTTCCTTTTCGCTACTGAGAAAAACCAGAATATCTCCCCCGCCCTGCTCGCTCAGCCTGGCAATGGCTTCGCCGATGGCCGCCATTTGCCGCTCTTCCTCGGGCGCCTCGCCGGCGAGTTGTGCGACCGGGTGATAATGGGTGATGACCGGAAAGCTGCGGCCTTCCACGCGAACGATGGGTGTCCCGCCAAAAAAGGCCGCGATGCGCTCCACGTCGAAGGTGGCCGAGGTGACGATCAGTTTCAGGTCCCGGCGCCGGGGCAGGATCAGCTTGAGATAGCCGAGCAGGAAATCAATATTGAGCGAGCGCTCATGGGCTTCGTCAAGGATGATCGCCTGGTAGCGGCGCAGCAGGCGATCATGCTGGATTTCCGCGAGCAGGATGCCGTCGGTCATCAGCTTTAGACAGGTGCTTTCGGAAACCCGCTGGTCGAAGCGCACCTGGACACCCACCCCGGTTCCTGGAGCGACGCCGAGTTCCTCGCTGATGCGGTTGGCCACCGACATGGCGGCAAGCCGGCGCGGCTGGGTATGGCCGATCATGCCCTTGCGGCCGAAACCGGCGCGCAGCAGAATCCTGGGCAGTTGGGTGGTCTTGCCGGAACCGGTGTCGCCGGCAACGATGATGACCTGATGGCTGGCAAGGAGGGCTTCGATCTCCTTCGCGTGTTTGCTGATCGGCAGTTCAGGCGACAGCTTCAAACCTTGGACATCCATTGCGTGCCCGCTGATCGGCGGTTCAGGTCTTACTCGCGCAGTTCTCGCCGCAGGATCTTGCCTATATTGGATTTTGGCAGGTCTTCCACGCATTCGATGTGGCGGGGCCTCTTGTAGGCGGCAAGTCCCTGGCGGCACCAATCCTGGATCACGGCCGGGTCCGGCGCTTCGCCCCTGGCCACGATGAACAGTTTCACCGCCTCGCCGGTACGCTCGTCGGCAACGCCAATGGCGGCGCTTTCCGCCACTTGCGAATGACGGTTGACCCAATCCTCGATCTCGTTGGGAAATACATTGAATCCCGAAACCAGGATCATGTCCTTCTTGCGGTCGACAATGCTGACATAGCCGTCTTCGCTGATGGTGGCGTAATCGCCGGTGCTGAACCAGCCTTCGGAATCGATACTTTCCGCGGTGGCCTCCTCGCGCCTGTAATAGCCCGCCATGACCTGGGGACCGCGCACCTGGAGTTCGCCCACCGCGCCGGCGGGCAGGGTATTGCCGAGATCGTCGATAACCCGCAATTCGGTTTCGGGGACCGCCTGCCCCACGGTGCCCCCCCTCGCCTTGCCAGGCAGGTTGACGGTCACTGTGGGTGAACATTCGGTCAGGCCATAGCCTTCGAGAATTTCGCAGCCGGTGCGTTCGAGCCATTCTTCGGCAACCGAGCTTGACATGGCCATGCCGCCGGCGCCGCAGAATTTCCAGCTCTTGAAGTTGATCCGGTCAAAATCCGGATGCCTTAGCAGGGCGAGGTAGAGGGTATTGATGCCGGTAAAACCGTGGATCCGGTTATGCCTGAGCAGCTTGACCAGGGCGCCGATATCCCGGGGATTGGGTACGAGAATGCTGTGACTTCCCGCATAGGCCATTACCAGCAGGTGCAACTGGAAGGCATAAGTATGGTACAGCGGAAGCGGCGCCACCACGGTTGCCGACTGATCCTCCATGACCAGGGACGTGCGCGAGCGCAGTTGCATCATGTTGGCAATGAGATTGCGGTGGCTGAGCATGGCTCCCTTGGCGACGCCGGTGGTGCCGCCGGTGTAGAGAATCAGCGCGGTGTCCTCCCCTCTCCGACCGGCCTCCCCGGTGAAGGGTTCCTCCCGGATCGCATTCCGGAAGTCATGGGCGCCCGGCAGTTCATATTCGGGAACCATCTTGCGCAGGCGCTTGGCGGCGAAATTCAGCAGCGCGCCCCGGGGCGCGGGGAGCAAGTCACCCGGGCGAGCAATGACGATGTGCTCGATCCGGCTTTTGCCGATGGTCCCCTGAAGCTTGTCGCAGAAAGTTTCCAGAATGATCACGGCCCTGGCGCCGGAATCCTGGAACTGGTGCAGCATTTCCGGCGCTGTGTACAGTGGGTTGGTGGTGACGATGACAAGGTCGGCCTTGATGGCGGCGTAGGCGGCAACGGGAAATTGCGACACATTGGGCAGTTGCAAGGCAATCCTGTCGCCGGGCTGCAATTGCAGGCGATTGCGGAGGAATCCGGCAAGGCGGCTGCTGAGTTCGTCGAGCCTGCGGTAGCTCAGGCTGTGGCCAAAACCGGTGAAAGCCGGCAATTCGCCGTGGGCGACGGCAATATGCTCGATCACTTCGTTCAGGGAAGCGTATTGCTCGGGGCGCAGTTTCGCGGGGAGCTTTTCCATTGTTATGGGTATTCTCGTTATGCCTTGGTATTCTCTGGAAAACTCCCGTCCAGTCGCAGAGCATAGCTCTGCGCCGTTCCGGCGGCGCACGAAGCTGCGCTTCGAAAACGCTTGCCTTCACCCATTGAATTAGTTCTTCTCTTGCCGATGCCGTTCGAAGGCTTGCATCTGCTCGGGAGTGGCTTCAGTCTGATGCCGTGCTTTCCAGTCGGCATAGGGCATGCCGTAAACCATTTCCCGAGCGTCTTCATATTCGACTTCCTGACCGCGGGTTTTGGCCTCGGCCTTGTACCACTTGGACAGGCAGTTGCGGCAGAAACCGGCAAGGCTCATCAATTCGATATTCTGCAGATCCTGCCGTCCCCGCAGATGCCGTACCAGGCGGCGGAAGGTGGCGGCCTCGATTTCAAGTTGCTGCTGCTGGTTCATGTGGTCTTTCCCCGGGATTCAATACTGGACGCTCTTGTTGCGATGGTTCTTGTCTACTGACTTGAGTTGCCGTTCGGCGGCGTTGAAGGCGTCCCGGATAGCCACATACAAGTCTTCGTGGGCATGGTTGTCGTGCTGCTCCTGGTTGACCCGCACTTCCCGCTGGGGCGTATGAATTTCCAGACCCACCGAGTACACCTTGCCCTTGTAGTGGTGGTTATGGGGTGAATCAAGCACCACCCTGCCCCGGATGATCCGCTCGCAATAGCGTTCGAGCTTGGCGATACGCTTGCGCACAGCTTCCTGCAAGGCTTCGGTTTGATCGATATTGTGAAAAAAGATCTGGAATTCATTATTCATGAATTACGCTCCCTGGTTGTCTGGGCAATGGCGGCCAGCGGCTGAAGCCGGATCGACTGCCGTTGCGGATTGAAAAATGGGGGTTGCGGGATAGCTGTTTTCGGTGGGAAGACCCGGCTGGTCCAGCGAGGCTCTTGTCTGATGTGGCACTTGATCTTGCAGTGGCCTGATCAGATCTTGCGGGGAAAATAAAATCCAGCGCATCCCGGTTCCTTGCTAGCTACGGGGTCAGCATAACGCTTCCTCCCGATCTTGTGCAAGCCTGTCATCCGGTTTCGATCAGGGTGGGGGTGGGGCTTGCGCTTTCAGTGGTAGCACCAATGCCAGGGTTCATAGGCGATGCCGAAGGGGTTGTTGCGGGGGTAGCTCATGCGAAAGCCGTGGGCCCGGGCGTGGCGCGACAGCCAGCGGAAGGCGGGGGTGTCTGCAAAGGCTTCGGTGAGCGCTTCGCAATCAGGCGCGCCGATATCGAGAGCGCGGCCGGTGTGATGTTCGCTGTAACCCGGGGCGGCGTTGATCTTGAGAATTTGTTCGATGTTTTGCCCCCGGGCGAGTTTGCGGGCAATGAGGTCGTGCTGGTATTGGGGACTGCGCCAGGCCGAGACGAGAAACAACTCCACGGCGTCGTCCGAGGCAGCCTGCTTCATGGCGCGCCAGGCGCGAAATGCGGCCTCGGTCAGTTGCTGGGGGCGGCCAAAACAGTCGGCTTCGGTGGCCACGAGTATTTTTGGGACGCGCTGCAATGGCAATGGGGATTGCCTGCGGTAACTTGCCGGAATACCCAGCGACTCATGCAACTGATCGATTTGCCGATCATACTCGGATTCGGGCATCGCTCAAGTACCCGGGCGGTGAATATCGGCTTGCCGCTGGCGGCCTGGGAGTCTGCGCTGCTCATTGATAAATCCCTGACCCCAGGATGCATATCCGGGACCGGAACCTTCCGCGACGATTTCTTCGGGACTCATCCGCATTTTCCGGTTGCAAGGCGGGTATTGCCGCCATTATACGCCGGGGCGGGAATTTGGAGCGAAAATCGTTCAATTCACTTCGATGGCGCGTTCTTCGGCGATGCGTCCGCGCCATAGCGCCGGGCCGCTCTGGTGTACGGATTCTCCCTGACTGTCCACCGCCACGGTGACCGGCATGTCTTCCACTTCGAATTCATGGATGGCCTCCATGCCGAGATCGCCGAAAGCCACCACCCGGGCCGCGCGGATGGCCCTGGAGACCAGAAAGGCCGCGCCGCCCACCGCGATCAGGTATACCGCGCCGTGACGGCGTATGGCTGCGATGCCCATGGGTCCGCGTTCGGCTTTGCCGATCATGCCGAGAATGCCGGTGCGGGCAAGCAGGCCATCGGTGAACTTGTCCATGCGGGTTGCCGTGGTCGGGCCCGCCGGGCCGATGACTTCGTCGCGAACCGGGTCCACCGGCCCGACGTAGTAAATGAATTTGTTGTCCAGATCGATGCCCGGCGGCAATGCTTCGCCGGCTTCGAGCATGGCAAGCAGGCGCTTGTGGGCGGCATCGCGGCCAGTGAGCAGGGTTCCGGACAGCAGCAGGGTTTCTCCCGGGCGCCAGCCCGCGATGTCTTCCCGGGTGAGTTGGTCCAGATTCACCCTGTGTGAGCCGGCGCCTGGATCCCAGTCGAGTTCGGGCCACTGGGCAAGGTTTGGCGGCGTCAATTCCGCAGGGCCGTCGCCGTCGAGAGTGAAATGGGCATGGCGGGTGGCGGCGCAGTTGGGAATCATCGCCACGGGCAGCGAGGCGGCATGGGTGGGATAATCGAGGATTTTCACGTCGAGCACCGTGGTCAGGCCGCCCAGCCCCTGGGCGCCGATGCCCAACTCATTGGCCCGTTCGAAGATTTCCAGGCGCAACTCTTCCTTGCGATTCCGCGGTCCGCGTTCGCGCAGCTCGTGCATGTCGATAGCGTCCATCAGGGATTCCTTGGCAAGCACCATGGCCTGCTCGGCGGTGCCGCCGACGCCGATGCCGAGCATTCCCGGCGGACACCAGCCAGCGCCCATTCCCGGCAGGGTTTCCACAACCCAGTCGGCAAGACTGTCGCTTGGATTGAGCATGGCCAGCCGCGCCTTGTTTTCCGAGCCGCCGCCCTTTGCCGCAAGGCGCACATCCACCCGATCGCCGGGGACGAGTCGGGTATGAATGACCGCCGGGGTATTGTCGCCGGTATTCCTGCGGGCGCCCAGTGGGTCGTCGAGAATCGAGGCCCGCAGCACATTATCCGGCAGCAGGTAGGCCCTGCGAACGCCTTCGTTGACCAACTCCGCCAGCGACCGGCCGCCTTCCCATCGCACCGCCATGCCGATATCGAGGAATACCGTAACGATGCCGGTATCCTGACAGATAGGCCGCTTCCCCTCAGCGCAGAGCCTGGAATTAACCAGAATCTGGGCCATGGCGTCCCGGGCGGCGGGAGATTGCTCCCGGCGCCAGGCCGCATGAAGGGCGGCGATGAAATCCGGCGGATGGTAGTAGGAGATGAATTGCAGCGCGTCCGCCACGCTGGCAATCAGGTCCTCGTTTCGAATCAGCGTCATGGGAATGGGCTTGCCTTTTTCACAGGATTTTCCATCTGGATTTTCTGCGGCGCAAGCGCAACAGCAGAAACAGTCCAAATGAGGCCATGCAGCCAAGTATCATTCCCATGCTCAGGGCGGCAAGCGCTCTCGCGGCGGCGCCGGGGCCCGAGGCGATGCTGTCCAGGGCAACGGCCATCAAGGCGGGAACCGCGACTTCATTTTCGGATTGCGGTAGTACCGGAGTAAGAATCAGCACCGCCAGCAAGGTTCGCAACAGCCAGGCGGGAAGACGTCCGGCCAGACTGCTGAATTTCCAGAAAACCAGGTAGAACACCGCGCTGGAAGCCAGGTAAATGAACCAGATCAGCGCATAGTTCGTCTCACCGGCCATACCGGCGCATTCCCGCAAGCATTGCCAGCATGGACTTGCGCCCGCCACCGCCATAATGAGAATTGCTGCCACGCATCATATCACGTCGGATTCCGGGACCTTTTCCGCTGCCGGCGACTCCTGCGCCAGCACCGCCTCGAGTACGCGCCGGCGCCAGCCGCGCATTTCCCGGGGCCAGTCGAGTTTACCGGTGAGCGCGTGGGACTGCACCAGTTGCTGCACCTGCCTGCGGCGGGCGAGGAGTTCGGGGCAAACCCGGATGCGGCTGGCCTCCTGCCGGGCAAGCTCGCGCCAGAGCTTGAGCTGTTCGCGCAGGGAGCGATCAAATTTCGGATATCGCCGGCGGCGGGGCAGCCGCGCCCCATCCGCATCCGGCTCATTGAGGCAACGGGTCAGCGATGCGGCGAAACGCGAAGTGAATTTCGGATTGACTCCGGCGGCGCCGCGAATTTTCTCCGATGTGATGTTCCCGCAACTCTCCAGGCTCCCGGCAAGGGCGAGCAGGTCCCGGTCGGTCACCAGCCAGTTGCGGGGCAGGTCGCGGGCGCGAATTTCCCTCTCCCGCCAGTGGCAAAGCCGCTGCAAGAGCCCCAGGCCGCGATCGTCGAGCAGTTCATGATCGTTGACTTGCCGCCAGGCATCCCACCAGTGCTCCGGGTCCTCGTTGCGGATTGCCGAGGCGATCAATTCCTGGCAGTCGGCAGCGAACCAGTCGAGTTTTTGTTCTTCGTTGAGCCGGTCCCCCAGCGCTTGCCACAGGGTCGGCAGGAATTGCACATCCGCCACCGCATATCCCAGTTGCGCCGGGCTCAGGGGTCGCTGCAGCCAGTTCGAACGGGTTTCCGATTTCGGCAGATCAATATGACAGAACTCGTTGACCAGGTCCCGGTAACTCAGGCTGAAGCCAACGCCGAGAAAAGCCGCCGCCAGTTGGGTGTCGAACAATCTTGCGGGAACCGCGCCGACCAGATGATGCAGCAGGCCAAGGTCCTCACCCGCCGCGTGAATCACCACTGTCGTGCTTGCCAGCAACCGCCGGCAAGGTTCCCAGTCGCTGATTTTCAGCGGGTCCACCAGGAAGCAGCCGGATTCGACACAGAATTGCAGCAGACCGGTTCTGGGATAAAAAGTCCGGGTACGGATGAATTCAGTGTCGAGGCCCACGGCTGGCAGTTCACGCCAGCCATCGCAGAGCTGGGCGAAGCGGCCCTGATCCGCGACATACTCAAAACCGGCATCGGTGGCATTCATCGCATCAGGCTTGTTTCATGGCGGTGCGGCCGGCAAAAGCGTGGGACAGCGTGCCGCCGTCGGTGTATTCCAGTTCTCCGCCCACGGGAACGCCGTGGGCGATTCTCGACACCTCAACTTCGGCGCCGCGCAGTTGTTCGGCGATGTACCAGGCCGTGGCGTCTCCTTCCACGGTGGCGTTGCAGGCAAGAATGAGTTCCCGGAATCCGGCGGCGGCCACCCGTTCGAGCAGCAGGGGAATCCCGAGCTGTTCCGGCCCGATGCCATCAATGGGAGAGAGATGGCCCATGAGCACGAAATACACCCCGCGATAGGCGCCCGCCTGCTCAATGGCGAGGACATCAGCCGGCGTTTCCACGACGCAGCACAATGTCTGGTCCCGGGCCGGGTTGGCGCAGATTCGGCAGCTTTGTTCCTCGGTGAGATTGCGGCAGTACCGGCAATTGCCGATTTTCTCCAGCGCCTCGGCGAGGCTTTCGCCGAGTTTGCGACCGCCCTGCCGGTTTCGTTCCAGCAGATGCAAGCTCATGCGCTGGGCCGACTTCTGTCCGACTCCGGGCAAACAGCGGAATGCTTCGATCAACTCGTCGATCAGCGGACTGAAACTCACGATATGCCCCTGTGGCGCAGGCTCCCAGGTATTCTCTGAAAAACTCCATCCGTGGAGTTTTTCATTATCGCAAAACAAAAGCGTGGTTTTGTTTTGCTCGCGAATTCAATGGCTTACGCCATCGAATTCGGCGGCACTTCCATGTGCCGCAGGGAAGCTCTGACTTGA
>JAJEGU010000078.1 GCA_022819645.1 Pseudomonadales bacterium | reverse complement strand
GGTGGGCGCATGGAGTTCGACCTCGACTCTGCCGGGACTGCCCTCTTCGCCGCTGAAGGTCGTCCCGGCGAGGCGCAGTTCGAGATTTTCGCTGGGGTCGGTGTTCCAGACCTGTACCCGCACATCCGGGCCGGAAGTGACCGAGCCGTAGCCGCTGACGGCGTGGGTGATATTCACGAAATCGATTTGCTGCGTCACGCCGCCGCGCGGGGCGGTGACGGTCACGGGTTGGGGCGTGGCGTAGTCGCTGGGGGTGAAAGTGAGCGAACCCGGCGACACGCTGAGCTTGCTGGCGTCCTTGGGGGTGATGGTGACGGTGACGTCCGTGGTCGGCTTCACGCTCAGGCTCACGTTGTAGGTGTCGGACGTCTCGCCTTCGTAAACTTCGAGACTGGTCGAGTCGATCTCCACCTGGCCGGCCTCATCCACGACGTTGACGGTGAAGGTCGGGTCGGAACCGTCGAGCCACTTGAGGTCGCTGCTGCTATGGCTGAGCGCGATCGCTTCGTCATCGACGTCGTTGTCTTCGAGCGGCGCGACGACGATGGTCTGGTTGGTGTTCCAGTTCTCCGGGTTCTGGGTCGTGGCGGCGTCGCTGCCGATGAAAGTGACGGTGGCGCTGGCCCCGGGCGTACCGCCGGGCGCCTGTACCGTGATGGCGTCCTGATGCGCAGCGGGGACGTTGACGGTGACATTTACCGCACTCACCGGGTCCGCGGCAAGCCGCAGCTTGTAGGTGGCCGCGCCACCGCCTTCGGAGACGCTGATTTCCGCGGGTGCGTTCGGGTCGAACTCGAGCCTGGCGCCCTTGTCGGCCAGGGTGAGCCCTAAATCGCTGCCCGTCACCTCAAAGGCTGTTGTCGGGTCATTCGGGGCGAACTCGAGCGTTGCTTCGTTGTCTCCGCCGTCCTTGTCCGTTTTATGCTCAAGCGTAATGGTTTGGCCGGCTTTCCAGTTCCCGCTGTCGCCGCCGGTAAACTCCAAAGCCACGGTGGATTGGAATGCCGCACTTTCGCCCGGCCCCTTGACGCGGACATATTCCCTGACTCGGGTGATTACTTTGACATTCTTGCCAGGATCCCGGTCGAGCTTGACCGTCACCGGCACGGCTTGCCCGTCTTCGGGGAGCGTCACGCTGACCGGGTCGAACACCACCAGCGCCGTGCTGTCCCGTATGGTCAGGGGTATATCTTGCGGGGGTTGAAAGTAGTAGTTGTCGAAGGTGGCTCGGATTGGCCCATTGATGTCTTCTTGACCCACATCCCGTGCGTTCGCCCTGGCTGCGATTTGTACGGTTTGGGGCGTTTGGTAGTTGCTGGCGTTGAATTGCAGTGTTCGTTTACGGGTTGGCGGGTCGGCCCTGGGCAGAAATTCGGCGTAAGGTTCGAGCTGGGCGGGAATTGACAGTTCGACGCTGGCTGTCGTCCCGGTGGCTGGCGCCGATTCGAGCCTGACGCTGAACGAGTCGCCGTCCGCATCGTTGTCGAGGACTTGCGGCATGGTCGGGCTTACGACGATCCCGGTATTGGGCCGCGTGCCGTCCTTGACGGTGATGGAGAATTGGCCGACGATGCCACTCGTTAGTGTGCTGACAACGGTCTTATGCCAGGAAACCCTGAAATTGAGCGTCTCATCGCCTTCCGTCAGGTTGTCGTCCACGATACTGAGACGGATGACCGCCGAGGTGGTTGACTTGCCCGCGAGACTGCTGCCAAGGAAGTTGTAATCGCGTCTGCCGTCCCTCTCCACCTCTGATCTGTTCAGCAATGAGATCTCGAAATTAGCACCTTCGGGGGCGTTCGCGATGTTGCCCCCTGTCAACGTGATGGGGATGTTTGCGTCGCCCTCGTAGATGTCAAGGTTGCCGGGGACGGAGACGGTAAGGGTTGGCGGCTGGGCCTGGGCGGGCGATGGAACGCCCAGCGCCGCCATGCCGAGCAGGAACAGGGCCGCCCCGACGAGGCTTGCCCCGATTCCTCCCATCCCTGGAGAGCGCCTTCCCCTGGATGCGCGTCCCTGCCGCCTCATCTAGGCCCTGGCATACCGCCGGCCCAAGCGCGGCCCGGCTGCTTTTTTCTTGTTTTTTCTCTGGTTTCGGGATTTAGGGGGGGGGGGGGGGGCGAGTTACGGAGCCGCGGAACGCGATTTCAGGGACGACGGCAAACCCCGCCTGCCGGCAAAATCCCGGCATGACGCATGACCTCGCCACGAAGACGCGAATCAGATCGAACAAGAGATTTACCCGTGCCGCCTTTGCAAAACGCAGTCCTGAATTTCCGGCCTCCTGCCATTCCCCAATCCCTGTCAATCCTTCCGCTTGCAACTCCTTATATCCCTCATGGCGCGTCGGCATTTCAACACGAGCCGCGGGAAGAGCAGTCAAGCGATGCGGATTCTACCAGATGTATCGACTGGTTTCCGGCTTTCCGAAGTTTTTTGTGGCCTCTTGTACCAGGAGCCTGCGCCGTGCCACCTCCCCTGATTTCGCGTGAAGCAAGGTGGCGAAAGTTGCGGATTATCGGTCAATCCGGCAGGTTGGCGGCGGCTACCCTTTCGTTGCGGAGACGGAGGTCGCCGTCTTCGTCCACGGTGGCTTCGAGGACCAGGTCCATACCGTTGCGACGGGCATCGAGGAAACGGTCGAGCTGGTTCATCTGTTCGGGGCTGAGTTGGCCCTGGAGTTGCTCCCTGGCGCGGTCGTAGGCCGCGAGCTGACCGTTGTGGGCGGTTCTCATGCTGCCGTCGGGGCCGACGAGGGCACCGTAGTTGCCGGCTTCGGAATAGATTTCATCGAGTACGGTTTGCAGCGCGAGGTCCCCGGCGTCGCCGGTGAGGGCGGTGCCCATGCGGGACAGGGTTTCGCCATAGATGAGGCGGGCCGAGTCGCGGCTCAGGAAATTGCTGTATTGCTGCAATTCGGCGAGTTGGTCTCCGCCGAGCAGGTTGGACAGGCCGGCGCTCAGGGCTTCGGCGCCGAACAGGTCGAGGGCCTGCCGCGGCGTCAGGTTTCCCGCGAGCAGGTCGGCGCGGTTTTGCGAGCGCCTTGCCTCGAATTCCACGAGGGCGGACAGGACCTGCCCCTGCTTTTCCTCATCAAGGCCGAATTCGGCCATGAAGTCGCGGTACAACTCGGGCACCCTGGCTTCGGCCTCGGCGCGGGCGGTTTCCGGGTCTACCGCCATGGCCCGGGCGGCGGCAGGGCCTCCGGCCCGCTGTTCCCGGGCGGCTTCTTCCCGGGCCCGCCGCAACAGCCGCTCATAATCCGGGCTGACCTGTTCGCGCATTTCCTCAAGCTCGCTGGAAAGACTGCTGAACAGGTTTCCCGACTCCGCAAGCTGCTGTTGCAATTCTCCAAGCTGCCCGGTCAGTTCCCGCCGGCTCCGGGCGGCGGCTTCGCCCTGCTCCCGAAGCTGCCGCCGATATTCGGCCACGTCCTGCCGCAGCCGGGCGTTTTCGCTGCCCAGGCGCAGGATGCCATAGCCGGCGGCAACTCCGGCGAAAATGGAAACCACTACGAGCCCGATGACAAGAGGACGCTTTTTCATCATTTGAAATCCGCTCCGGGACTCTCCATGGGACGCACAATTTCCGCGCCGGGCAAGGCGGCAATCATCTCACAGAATCCCCAGTGAGATTCTGCGACTTCGCGCAGAATGACAGGATTTTTGTTGGGTGTTGCATGCGTTGCCCATGCGTTGATGCGTTCCCGATGGGTGTCCCATGCGTTCCCGCCAACCCGTCATTCTGCGCGAAGCGAAGCGTAGTCGCAGAATCTCTTGCAGTGGCCACGCGATGAGATCCTGCGACTGCGCGCAGGATGACTGATGTGAGCGCGCCATTGCCAATGAGAATTGCTGGAATAATAAATCGCGCTGGCAGGCAATCCCGGTTGATAACTTGTCCGAACCTGCCGCTTGATAATGACAGTATCGAAATTTATTGCTGTGTCGCTGATTATTCATTGGGACTTTATAGATTTCTATCAAGATGGCGATCAGATTCGAGACATTTTTGATGAATCCTTGTTTCGTCTTGCATGCCATGTATTATTTCGTTTTATCCGCTGTATTTTAATTCGTTTTTCGGCTCCAACAGCCTCGAAGAACTGCGACGGCTAAAACGAAAAACTCCCCGGCAATCTTTCTCTTCGGTCGCGTTTATCGCTACACTGGCATCTGCTGTGATTCCGCAAGGGAAGCGAGGCCGACGCCATGGATTCTGATACCCGCAAGTACCGCGCCCTCATCGCCGACTGGAAATTTCGCGATGAGGGCGAGGCGGTGGCGCATTTGCTGGAGCACGCACCCTACGATCAGCGCCTCGCCAACCGGATTGAATCCCGGGCGGCGAAGCTGGTGACGGCGGCCCGCGCCGATACGGCCAGTCATTCGCTACTCGATACCTTTCTTGCCGAGTACGGTCTCGGCAGCCGGGAGGGCATCGCCCTCATGTGTCTGGCGGAGAGCCTGCTGCGGATTCCCGACCGCGCCACGGCGGAAAAGCTCATTGCCGACCGCATCGGGCTCGGGGACTGGGCGGCCCATGCCGGCAAGTCCGGCTCGCTGCTGGTGAATGCCTCCACCTGGGCGCTGATGCTTGGCAGCAAACTCGTGGAGCCCGAACCGGCGTTCGCCCGGGATCCGAAATCCTGGCTTGGCCGTCTGAGCCAGCGGCTGGGCGAGCCCATCATGGAAGCCGCCATGCGCGCGGCCATGGGGATTCTGGGGCGGGAGTTCTTGGCGGGCTCCAGCATCGAGAATGCGCTCAGGCGCAGCGAACCCGGTGCCAGATACTCCTGGGACATGCTCGGCGAAGCCGCCAGGGACGCCGCCACGGCAAGCCGTTACCGCCGGGCCTACCACCACGCCATCAAGGCGCTGGCGAAACAGGGCGCGAAAGCGGGAACGAATGGGGCTTCCCTATCCATCAAGCTTTCGGCGCTGCACCCCCGCCATGAACGCGGCCAACGCGGGCGGGTGCTGGCGGAGCTCGTTCCCGTGGCCAGGGAACTGTGCCGGGATGCGGCGGGCGCGGGAGTCGCCATTACCCTGGATGCCGAAGAGGCGGATCGACTGGAATTGTCCATGGAGATATTCGAACGCCTGTCCTCGGACGAAACCTGCGCGGGCGCCCGGCCCGGCTTCGTCGTGCAGGCTTATGGCAAGCGCGCCCCGCCCCTGCTCGACTGGCTGGCCGCCCTGGGTCGCAAGCAGGGCCGCCGCATTCCCGTTCGCCTGGTCAAGGGCGCCTATTGGGACTTCGAGATCAAGCACGCCCAGGCCCAGGGCTATTCGGGTTTTCCGGTCTATACCCGCAAATGCGCCACGGACCTGTCCTGGCTTGTGTGCGCCGCAAGAATACTCCAGCACACCGGCAGCCTGTACGGGCAATTCGCCACCCACAATGCCCATGGCGTGGCCGCCATCATGCAGCTTGCCGGCAAGCGGCGGGATTTTGAATTCCAGCGACTCCACGGCATGGGTCAGGCGCTGTACGCCGCCGCCGGGCGCGAATACACCGACTTTCCCGCGCTTCGCACTTACGCACCGGTCGGCAAGCACGACGACCTGCTGCCCTATCTCGTGCGCCGCCTGCTGGAAAACGGCGCCAACAGCTCCTTCGTCCATCGCCTGCTGGATGCGAAGGTGGCGGCGAATGAACTCGTGGCCGACCCGGTGGCCAGTGCCCGGAAGGCGAACCCCGCGACGCATCCACGCATCGCCTTGCCGGGGGAGATATTCGCGCCCCGGCGCAATTCCGCGGGCGCCGATCTGACCAGCGAAGCGGTGCTGCAAGCGATACGGGACCGCCTGCGGGACTCCCGCGGTGAAAAGCTGTTGGCGCATCCCCTGCCCACTGTGGCCGCAGCCCGGCAAGCGGAACGAAAACTGCCGGTCATGAACCCGGCGAACCGCGGCGAGAAAGTCGGTGAAGTGATCCCGGCCAGCGAGGCTGACACGGAAGCGGCATTTTCCCGCGCCCAGGCCGCCTGGAAGGGCTGGGACGAATCCGGCGGCGAAGCCAGGGCCGATCTGCTGGAAAGTTTCGCCGACCGGCTCGAAGCGCAAGCCGGGGAATTCATCGCCCTGCTCTGCCGGGAAGCCGGCAAGACGATTCCCGATGCGGTGGACGAAGTGCGCGAAGCCGTGGATTTCTGCCGCTATTACGCCGCGGAGACGAGAAAGCATTTTGCCCGGGAAATGCCGCTTCCCGGGCCCACCGGGGAAAACAATCGCCTGCGCCTTGGCGGGCGCGGCGTGTTCGTCTGCATCAGCCCGTGGAACTTCCCGCTGGCCATCTTCTGCGGCCAGGTCTGCGCCGCGCTCGCGACGGGCAATGCCGTGCTGGCCAAACCCGCCGAAGAAACGCCGCTGGTCGCCTTTCGGGCGGTGCGCCTGATGCACGGGACGGGCATTCCCGGGGACGTCTGCCATCTGCTGCCGGGGGATGGCGCCGTGGGCGCGGGCCTGGTGCGGCATCCGCAATGCGCCGGGGTGGCTTTCACCGGTGGCGCCGAAACCGCGCGGGCCATCCACCTGGCCCTGGCGCAAAAACCCGGCGCCATCGTGCCCCTGATTGCCGAAACCGGCGGCCAGAACGCCATGGTCGTCGACTCCACGGCCCTGCTGGAACAGGTAACCGACGATGTGGTCCGCTCGGCCTTCGGCAGCGCCGGGCAACGCTGTTCGGCCCTGCGCGTATTGTATTTGCAGGAGGAGATCGCCGAGCCGGCGCTGACCATGATTCGCGGCGCCATGGATGAGCTTCGGCTGGGCGACCCGGCGCGTATCGAGACCGATCTGGGGCCGGTGATTTCCGAGGCGGCGGCGCAGAGGCTGCGCGCCCATATCGAAGACCTGCGGGTTGCCGGACGGCTGCTGCATCAGACCGGGCTTGCGCCGGAGTGCCAAGGGGGCCTTTTCGTGCCGCCCGCGCTTGCCGAAATCGGCCATATCGGCGAACTCCGCCAGGAACACTTCGGGCCGGTCCTCCACGTCATCCGCTTCGCCGAAAACGATTTCAAGCGGGTGCTCGAAGAAGTCAACCGCAGCGGTTTCGGCCTGACCTTCGGCATTCACACCCGCATCGCCTCGCGCATGGAGCAGGCCGCGGGCGCAGTGGCCGCCGGCAATATCTACGTCAACCGCAACATGACCGGCGCCGTGGTGGGCTCCCAGCCCTTCGGCGGCCGGGGCCTGTCGGGGACCGGACCCAAGGCCGGCGGGCCCAACTACCTGCCGCGCTTCGCCGCGGAAAAAGCCGTGACGGTAAACACCGCGGCCACCGGCGGCAATGCGGAGCTGTTGTCGCTGGACGGGGAGTGAAGTACCTGCCGGGGATGGCATGAATAATCTCACGGCCAGCCCCAAACCTGGTTCCCGTTTGCGTAACCGCGGCGAATTGATACGATGCGGACTTGAAGATTTCTCACAGGGCAAAGCCGGGGAGCGAAACCATCATGTTCAGCAAGGCTTCCAGGATTCCTGCCGCACTTTCATCCATCGCGTCAGGCTTGCTCGCTCTGCTTGTCCTCGCCGCCATGCCCGCATTCGCCCAGTTGACCGGTGTCGAGGGCGGCGAGTGGCGCTATCTCGGCGGCGACGCCGGCCACACCCGGGCCGCTCCCCATCTGACCCGGATCCACGCCGGAAACTTCGAGCAACTCGAAGTCGCCTGGTCCTGGCGCGGCGACAATTTCGGGCCGCGGGTGGAATACACCTTTCGCTCCACCCCGGTGTTCGCCGATGGCGTACTGTACACCGTGGCGGGCCAGCGGCGGCAGGTGGCGGCCATCGATGCCGCCACCGGCGAGACCCTGTGGACTTTCCGCGAGCCGGAAACCATGCGTTACCTGCGCTCGCCCCGCACCGACTTCGGCAAGGGGGTGGCCTTCGCCGAACTCGACGGCCGCGGCGTCATTCTCTACACCTCCCCCGCGTTCTTCCTCTGGGCGCTCGACGCCGTGACCGGGCGGCCACTGGAAAACTGGGGTACGCCCACGGGAATCCCCGGATTCTCCGAAACCGGCGTCGTCGATCTGATCCCTCCCCTGGTGGATGACTGGCAACGCTGGATCGACTGGCAGTTCGAGGGCGGCGTCTACGATCCGGACCACGGCATTCCCCGGGAAATCGGCATGGTCACCGCCTCCTCGCCGCCCATCGTGGTCAACGGCGTGGCCGTGGTGCTCGTGGGGCACGAGCCGAGCTACGACCAGACGCGAATCGAGAACGTGCCCGGGGACATCATGGGTTATGACCTGCGCAGCGGAGAGCGACTGTGGAAGTTCCACGTGATTCCGCGCCCCGGAGAATACGGCCACGAGACCTGGGAAAACGACGCCTGGCAATGGTCCGGCGACATGTCCACCTGGGCGCCGGCTTCCGCCGACCCGGAACTGGGGCTGGTCTATCTGGTCACCAATGCTTCCACGGTACAGTCCTACGCCGGCCATCGGCCGGGGCACAACCTGTTCGGCGGCAGCGTGCTCGCGCTGGATGCGGCCACCGGCGAGCGCCGCTGGCATTTCCAGATTCACCGTAGCGACCAGTGGAACTACGACATTCCCACGGCGCCGATTCTGCTGGACCTCACCGTGGACGGCGAAGAAGTGCCGGCGCTGATCCAGAACACCAAACAGGGCCTGATCTTCGCCTTCAACCGGGCCACCGGCGAGCCCATCTGGCCCATCGAGGACCGGCCCGTATTCCAGACCCAGGTGCCCGGCAACTACACTGCGGCGACCCAGCCCTACCCCACCTGGCCGGAGCCGCTGGACCGTATCGTCATCGACGGCATCACCGGGGAGTTCATCATCGATTACACCCCGGAATTGCGCGAGCGGGCGCGGCGGATCCTTTCCGAATTCCGGGTGGGCGGCCTCTATGTGCCGCCATTGCCCTGGCCACACGAGAATGAATACCGCAACAACGTGGGCTGCGTCGGCGGTCTCAACATCTATCATCCGCCGGTGGCCGACCCCACCACGGGCATCATGTACGCCTCCCACCGCCGCGCGTGCAGCGCGCCGCGCTTCATGGAGCCCACCAATGGCGTCGATGAGGAACGGGGTTTGCCGGGATACTCCGAAGAAGCCTGGCGCGGCCGCGAGCGGCATACGCCCACCACGGGCACGACCGTGGCCGCCTGGGCGCCGGGCATGGGCCGGGAATTCCTGCCCACGATCCAGGGATTGCCGGTATACCAGCCGCTGCTCATGAGGCTGGCGGCCTATGACATGAATACCGGGGAAAAACTGTGGGACATCCCGGTGGGCGAGACGCCGCCAAATATCGCAGGCAATCCCCTGCTCGAAGGCGTGGAGATCCCGCGGACCGGCGGCACCGGCCATTCAATCCAGATGGTCATGGGGGATTTGCTCGTGCAGACCACGGAAGACCTCCGCGGCCAGGCGGAATCCGGGCCCAATGGCCTGCCGCTGCTCCACGCCAGGGACAAGCGAACCGGCGAAATCCTCGCCAGCATCGAGGTTCCCGTGCCGGGCCAGTACGGCATGATGAGCTACCTGCATGACGGCGTGCAGTACCTCCTCATGCAGGCCGGCAGCGTCCGCCGCGGCCTCCCCGGCCAACTCGTGGCGCTGCGGTTGCGGTAAGTCCGGTACACCCTGGCGCCGCGCAACCGCAATACACCCGGGTGGCCACTGCATGAGCGAAAATTCGCTATCGCCGCGCCCCTGGCTAACTCGGGTCCTCCTCTTCATCCCCTTCATCCCCTTCATCCCCGCATTGGCCGCCGGCCGGATAACCGCTGCCGCCGGGAGTCTGTGACAGCCACACGCCGTGCATGCGTTTGTGCTTGATTTCCGCGTAGAACTGGGGGATCAGATACATCATCAGGCAACCAACGATCACCGTGACGAAAATCTCGCCCCGGGTTTCTCCCCTGACCCAGGCGAACCAGCCACCAACGGGAATCAGAAGAATGAACAGGGCACGAACTTCCGGCCTGGAAAAGCCCTGATACCGATTGGTATGGATGTCCCACACCTTGAGTGGAAAAAGGGAAGTGCTGAACATGAGATACAGCATCCACCGTTCAAGGACATAACGAACCCATTCGAGTATTTCGCCCATATGGCACCTCTCCTCTGCAAAAGAGGTTGTCCGCAAACAAATTCCGGGGCCGGCATGATGCCGGCCCCGGGTGGCGGCATCACAATCCGCCGAACTCAAGCATCAACTTGCTTGCTCAGGAAGATGGTTTTGGGCGCGTTCCATCAATGCGATCCTCAAAATACTCATTTCCCCAGTGAGTCGCAAAGCCGATGCCGACCGCCGCTCCCACGAGCGCGACCGCACCGACCGGTCCAGCGAACGGAATTGCGGCAATCGCAATGGTGGCGGCCACGTTACCGGCACAGTTCATGACTGCCAGCGTTGGATAACTCGACGTGACCACTCCAGTGGCACATGCGGCCGCTGCCGCGGCCGCCACGAATCCGCCGCCCACTTGCTCCATCTCCTGCATCGTAAGTTCTCTCATGTCGTACTCCTCATAAGGGTTGAAAAGCGCTTGCAAGATGACCATAGGCGCACTTCGAGGAGATTGCGTAATTTCTGGCTAAAAAAGTTTTCCTGCTGAATTCTTCCCGAAATCGGGGCCGAGCCGGCAGGAAGAATACATCAATCATGCTTTTTTATGGAAAAAATTAAATATATTTTCTGTTTTGCCCTGCCATTCGGGAAGACCGCAAATCACGGACCGAAAATTTCCACCCCGTGACGGGACTGTTCCCCGTCCCTGGTGTGCCGCCCCGTATAATCGGATAATCTAGGAGCCTGCGCCGTAGGAATTCACGGCTGCAAATCCGCTCTCATCCGCGTCCCTGGCCGCTCGATTTCGTTGAATATCCACCAATATTCGCCTCAATCGACCGGCCAGGGACGCGGATGAGAGCGAATTTTCGCTTTCGCGAATTCCTGCGGCGCAGGCTCCTGGCGGAATGAAAAATCGAGGCATGGAAAATATGAGGATCGCTTACCTGCCAATGTATTTCCTGCTGTTGTCTGGACTCTTTGCCGCCACTGGCAAGGCCCAGGTCTCTCCAGATCCCTGGCTGGAATACGACCAAGCCGCAGATCTGGCGATTCTTGCCGGATCGGAAAACGAAGGCATGCGCTACCGCCTGCTGCGCTCGCCCCATCAGCGGGGCGTGGTCTTGTGGGAAGGGTTTGCGCAGGCGCTCGATGATTTCGGCGCGGAACAGTACGATGCGCTTAAGCCCCTGGTGTCTGGCGCCTCCATCGCCGAGCTGCAAGAGCGGGTGGATGCTGGCATTCTCAGTTATGAGTCGCTGACCCTGTTCCACCTGTACCGTATCCGTCATTTCGAAAATGACCCGGCGCGATTCCTGAATGCGTTGATCGCCCTTAATCCGGCGGCGCTGGAGCAGGCCCGGCAGCGCGATGCCGGTCATGGCGAAAATCACGACCCCATCCATGGCATGCCGATTCTGCTCAAGGACAATGTGGGCATGGCGGGCCTGCCCACAACCGCCGGCGCCGTGGCCCTGGGGGAGAACCATGCCGAAGACGCCTTCATCACCCGGCGGCTGCTTGAGCGCGGCGCGGTAATTCTCGGCAAGGCCAACCTCAGCGAATGGGCGTATTTTTTCTGCCGCGACTGCCCTTCCGGCTGGAGCGCCCAGGGCGGCCAGACTCTCAATCCCTATGGCAGGCTGGTTTTCGGCGCCGGCGGTTCGAGTTCCGGCAGCGGCGCCGCGATTGCCGCGGACTATGCCGTGGCCGCGGTGGGTTCGGAAACGTCCGGCTCGATTCTGTCTCCAGCCAGCGCAAACTCGCTGGTGGGATTGAAGCCCACCACAGGAAGCCTGAGCCGTTCCGGCGTGGTGCCGATTTCCGCCACCCTGGACACTACCGGCCCCATGGCGGATTCGGTGGCGGACGCCGTGGCGCTGTTCAACGCCATGACGGGATACGACGAAAACGATCTGGCCATGCCGCGGCTGGCGGAAAGCCTGCAGCTGGAATACCGGCTGGTCGGCCTGGAAGGCAAGCGACTCGGCCTGTTCGATTCCCTGGCGGAGGAAGAGCCCATCTACCGGGAAGCCGCGGCCCTGCTCGCAAACCACGGCGCGGTGGTGGAACCGGTTTCCTTCACCTGGCTGCGACCGGAGAATTTCAGTGAATTCCTCGGCGCCGAAATGGTGCGCGACCTCGCCGCTTATCTGGCCAATTCCGCCAGCGAAGCCGTAAGCATCTCCTCCGTGGCCGACCTGCAGGCATTCAATCTCGAAGAGGAAGCGACCAGGGCGCCCTATGGCCAGTCCCTGGTGGACATGATGGCGGAACTGGATTACAGCGCGGAGGAACGCGAAGCCCTGCGCGCCGAGTTGCAGGATTATGCCCGCCAGCAGATGGAAAACCTGTTCGCCCAGCACGACCTCGACATCCTGCTTTCGCTCAACAACTTCCACGCGGGCGTCGCCGCGCTGGCCAATTTTCCGGCGCTGACGATTCCGGCGGGCTATCGCGAAAACGGCCGGCCGGTGGGCCTGACGCTGATCGCGCCCTCTTTCCGGGAACAGGAACTGATCGAGGTGGGCGCGGAATTCGAGCGGCTCGGCAGGGCGCGGAAACCACCCGGAAATTATCCATAATCGGGCTGCATACCGGTGAGAGTTGTCGGAATGGTTTGGGGGGTGGGGGGCGTAGTGGCCTTGCTGGTTTTTGCGGTTTGGCGACTGGCGTCCTATGCGCTGGAATTGATGCATTTGTCCCTGGGGGTGTTGCATTGGGCGGCGCTGGTCTTTAGCGTGGGGTACATGATCTATGCCGAAGGCTACAAGGGGTTTCACCTGGGCTTTGCGCCGCGGGTAGTGGTGCGGGCGCAGTACTTGTGGCGCAATCCGGCGCCGGGGCTGGTCTTGCTGGCGCCGCTGTTCTGCATGGGATTCGTGCACGCCACCCGGCGTCGCAGGCTCGCCACCATCGGGCTGACGGTAATGATTCTCTGTTTCATCGCCATCGCCCGGCAGTTGCCCCAGCCCTGGCGGGGGATTCTCGACGCCGGCGTCGTGGCGGGCCTGAGTTTCGGCATCGCTTCCCTGTGCTATTTCGTCATGGCCGCGCTGGGCTCGCGGAACATCGATATCCCGGCGGACATGCCCGAGGCCGTCTCGACCTGACATGGATACCCCGCTCGCCAGCGAAACCTGCGCCATCGTGGTGACCTTCCACCCGGACATCACCCCTTTGCTGACCATGCTGGGCCAGTTGAACCGGGAAACCCCGTTTGTGGTGGTGGACAACGGCTCACCCGAAATCGGCCGGCTGGAAGAGTCGATCACGGTGTACGAAAAATGCCTGGGCATCATCAGGCGCGAGCGGAACGAGGGTCTGGCGCGGGCGCTCAATATCGGCATCGACCGGGCCCGGCAGGAAGGATTCCGCTACATCTTCCTGTTCGACCAGGACAGCAGCCTGTGCGAGTCCTATATCGAACGCATGGTGGCGGCCTATCGGGAAGTGCGGGAACACAGCGGCAGGAAAATAGCGGCGCTCGGCCCGCGCATCATCAATCCCCAGACCAGCCGCCAGACGCCTTTCAAGCTTTTCAATCGCCTCTGGCATCGCACCGACCAGGCCTACGCCGGCAGCGGCTCGCATTTTGTCGCCGATTTCCTGATCACCTCGGGCACCATGCTTGTCGCCGGGCACCTGTCCGAAATCGGCCTGATGCGGGAGGACTACTTCATCGACAATGTGGACCTGGAATGGTGCTTCCGCGCGCGTTCCATGGGTTATGACCTGGTGGGGACGAACAATGCGATCCTTTACCACCTGATCGGCGAACGCAGCCTCAATCCCCTGGTGCGGGCGGGGTACATGGCCCAGCACAAGCCGTCGCGGACCTATTATTCGAGCCGCAACCGGATGCACCTGTATACCCGAAGCTATTCCCCCATTGGCTGGAAAGCCCGGGATATCGTCCGCTTCACCCTCAAGGCCGGCTGGCTGTTGCTCAGTTCCCCCCGGCGCGGCGAATACTGGAAACACATCAGCGCCGGCATCCGCGACCATCGCCGATTGCAGTGAGCCATGGCCGCGCCGCTTGCCATCCTGCTTTCGACCTACAACGGCGAGCGCTATCTCGCCGAGCAACTCGATTCGCTGCTGCGCCAGACCCGGCGGGACTTCCTCATCGTGGCGCGGGACGATGGTTCCCGCGATGGCAGCCGCGCCCTGCTGGAAGACTATGCCCGGAGCAATCCCCGGCATTTCCGCCTGTTGGCCGATGAGGGCGCCAACCTCGGCGCCCGCGGCAGTTTCGCCCGCCTGCTGGAACATGCCCTGGATATCGACCCGGCCTATCTGATGTTCTGCGACCAGGACGACATCTGGCACGAGGACAAGATCGAGCGGCAGATGGCCCTCATGGAACAGACCGAGGCCGGGGAAACCGCGATTCCGGTGCTGGTGCACAGCGATCTGGAAGTCGTATCCGCCGCCAACCGGTCCATTGCGCCGTCATTCGTCGCCTATCAGGGGCTCGACACGGCGCGCAACGGCTTCATCGACCTGACCATGAGCAATCTGGTGACCGGCTGCGCCGCGCTGTTCAATGCGGCGCTGGCGCGGCGGGCCCTGCCCATCCCCTCCGAGGCCATCATGCACGACTGGTGGCTCGCCCTGACCGCCAGCGCTTTCGGCAGGCTCGCATTCAGCGAAGAAGCCACGGTCCGCTATCGCCAGCACGGCGCCAATACCATTGGCGCCAGCCGCCATGTTCCCGCCAGACTCACGCGGCTGAGCCACTGGCGCAGGCTGCTCACGGCGGGCGCCAACCCGCACCTGCTGGAAGTGGGCCGGCAAGCCCGGGCATTCCTGGCGCAGTACCGAGTCACGCTTTCCCCCGCGCAGCGCCGGGGCCTGTGGCTGTGTTCCCTGCTCCGCCTGCGCCCGGGATTGCCGCAACGAGTCGTTTTCCATCTGTTGCGCAACAGGCGGGATTCGATGATTGTGCTCCCCGGCCGTTCGAAAATCCCATGAACTGGAAGCGTCCGCTGTTTCTCACCCATCGCTGGATCGGCATCGGCATGTGCCTGCTGTTCGCGCTCTGGTTCGCTTCGGGCATCGTCATGATGTACGTCGACTATCCCGAACTGACCTACCCCGAATCCGTGGCGGCGCATCCGGACCTGGAACGGGACCGGGTCGAACTGACGCCGTTCGAGGCCGCCCGGAGAGCGGGAGAGATCACCGCCTGGCAGTCTCTCAGCCTCGCCATGCTCGCGGATCGGCCCGTTTATCGGTTCGGCGCGGTCGATGGCTACTCGGCCACTGTTTTCGCCGATACCGGAGAGCCGCTGGACCGGCTGGGGGAGCAAGGCGCCATGGCGGTCGCGGCGGCTTCGGGATTGCGCTCGGGCCCGGCCGAACCGGAACACCTCGGCTTGATCGAAATCGACCAGTGGACCATCACGGCCTCGCTCAATCCATCGCGGCCGCTGCACAAGGTGGCGCTCAACGACGACGCGGGCACGGTGCTTTACATATCCGACCGCGACGGCCGCGTGGTGCGCGACACCACCGGCCGGGAGCGGTTCTGGAACTGGCCCGGCTCCACCGTCCACTGGATCTATCCGCTGGCGATCCGGCAGTTTTCCGGGTTCTGGCTGCAACTCATCATCTGGCTGTCCGTGATCGGGCTGGTGTCGCTAGCCACCGGCGCCGTTATCGGCGTGTTGCAATTGCGCCCGTTCGCGCGCAACGGGAACCGCAAGCTCGGCCCATACGCCGGGATCATGAAATGGCATCACATCGGCGGACTTTGCTGCGTGGTATTCATCGCCACTTTCCTGTTCAGCGGGCTGATGTCGGTCAGCCCCTGGGGCGTGTTCGCTCCCGCCACTTCCCCGCTGCCGCAGATCGCCCGCTACCAGGGCCAGCTCTCGCTGCGCCTGAGCGACTTTTCCCTGCCGGCCGCCGCCGGCGCGCCCATCAGGGAA
The DNA here is from genome assembly GCA_022819645.1 of Pseudomonadales bacterium. Taxonomy (GTDB): domain Bacteria; phylum Pseudomonadota; class Gammaproteobacteria; order Pseudomonadales; family Pseudohongiellaceae; genus UBA9145. The sequence goes on along the minus strand of JAJEGU010000078.1, from coordinate 32,923 downwards.
GTAAACTGGCTCTATCTGGGAGGACAGCCGTATAGCGTCAGCACGCTCGCCTCGGGAGAGCGGCTCGCGGATTTCGGCCCGGACCGGCAGCCGGACGTCGCCGCCAGGATCAGAGGCGCAGTGCCACAACTGCTCGCCGGTTCCAGCCTGACCAGTCTCGAATTGCTCGAATCCCACGACGATTACTACTATTCCCGGCACTTCATGCGCCAGCCCCTGCCGGCCTACCGCGCCCGCTTCGACGACGCGGAAGCGACCTGGTATCACATCAACGCGCTCACGGGAGAAGTGGTCAACCGGCTGACCCGCCGCGGCAGGCTGGAAAGATGGCTGTTCAACGGCTTGCACAGCCTCGACTTCCAGTTCCTGCGGGACAGCCGGCCGCTGTGGGATCTGACGGTAATCCTGCTCAGTCTTGCGGGTCTCGGCTTTTCCGTCACCTCGATCGTCATCGGCTGGCGCCGGCTGACGCGCTGACGGGGGCGGCAGCAGCGGTTTCAATCGTGGACATTCCGGTTTTTAACTTTTACTCTCGATGGTCGGTTCCGCCGGGGCATCCCCGTGCCATCCCGGCGAATGAGGAGGGACACAGAATGAAGCATCGCAAGTCGCACACGATATCCGGGCTGATCCTGCTATCGGCCCTGTCAATGGCGGGCGCTGCCCAGGCGCAACAGCTCACCGGCACCGAGAATGGCGAATGGCGCTATCTCGGCGGCGATATCGGACATACGCGATATACGCCGAACGACCAGATCAACGCCGAAAATTTCGGCGATCTCGAACAGGCCTGGATCTGGCGCAGCGACAACTTCGGCCCGAACCTGGATTACTTCTCGCGCTCCACGCCGATCTATGTCGACGGCATCCTGTATACGGTAGCCACACCCCGGCGCCAGGTCGTGGCCATCGATCCGGCCACCGGCGAAACCCTGTGGACCTTCCGCGAGCCCGAATCGATCCGCCATCAGCGTTCGCCGCGCCAGGCCTACGGCAAGGGCGTGACCTACGGCGAGATCGACGGTCGCGGCGTGATCTATATCACCACGCCGGGCTTCTTTCTTTGGGCGCTCGACGCCAAGACCGGACGCCCGCTGGAAAACTGGGGCTCCGCCTTTCCCGTCGGCGGATTTCCGGAATCCGGAGTGGTCGACCTGATTCCCTGGCTGGTGGACGGTTGGGGCCCATGGGAAGATTACGTGACCGCGGGCGGGGAATACGATCCCGACTACGGCATACCGCGCGAACTCGGCATGGTCACGGCCTCCGCACCGCCCATCGTCGTCAACGGCGTGGTGGTGACGCTGGTCGGCCACCAGCCAAGTTACGGCCAGACGCGCATCGAGAACGTGCCCGGCGACATCATGGGCTTCGACGCCGCCACCGGCGAGAATCTGTGGAAATTTCACGTCATCCCCCGGCCCGGCGAGATCGGCAACGAGACCTGGCACAACGACGCCTGGCGTTTTTCCGGCGACATCTCGACCTGGGCGCCAGCTTCGGCGGACCCCGACCTCGGCCTGGTCTATATGGTGACCAACGCCTCCACGGTGCAGTCCTATACCGGCCACCGGCCCGGCGACAATCTCTTCGGCGGCAGCCTGCTCGTACTCGACGTCGCTACCGGCGAACGCGCCTGGCACTTCCAGATCCATCGCAGCGACCAGTGGAACTACGATCTGCCGGCGGCGCCTATTCTCATGAACCTCAATGTCGACGGCAGGGCGATTCCGGCGGCGATCCAGAACACCAAGCAGGGCCTGATCTTCGCTTTCAATCGTGAAAACGGCGAACCGATCTGGCCCATCGAGGACCGCGAAGTCATCCAGACCGAAGTGCCCGGCAATTACACCTCGCTCACCCAGCCCTATCCCACCCGGCCCGAACCCGTGGACCGGATCGTCATCGACGGCATCACCGACGAATTCATCATGGATTACACGCCGGAATTGCGCGAACAGGCCCAGGTCATTCTGAACGGCTACCGGCTCGGCGGGCTCTACGTGCCGGCGCTGCCGCAGGGCTATGACGGCCCCTGGATCAACAACGTCGGCTGCCAGGGCGGCGGCAACATCATTCCGCATCCGCCAACGGCCGATCCGATCTCCGGCATGATGTTCAATTCCCACCGCCGCAGTTGCAGCGCGCCGGGCTTCATGCGGCCGACCAACGGCGTCGACCGCGACAATCCGAACTACCCCGAGCCGGGCGAAGGCGGCGCAACGCCGAACAGCACGCCGACCACCGGCCGCACCGTGGTGGACTGGTTGCCGGGCGGCGGCGGAGGTTTGCCGACCATCGAAGGTTTGCCCGTTTTCAAGCCGATGCACAATCAGCTTACCGCCTACCAGATGAACTCCGGCGACAAGCTCTGGTCCGTTCCCGTAGGCGAAACCCGCGCGGCGATCCGCAATCATCCGTTGCTGGCCGGCGTGGACATTCCGAACAGCGGCGGCGAGGGCTGGTCGATCCAGATGGCGACGCCGGAAATCCTGGTCCAGGCCCGGGCGCTGAGCGAAGGCATGGCCCAGATGGAGCCCGACGGACCGCTGACGCTGAACGCGCGCGACAAGACCAGCGGCGAAGTGCTGGCCAGCGTTCCGCTTCCCGCTCCCGGCCAGTATGGCCTGATGAGTTACATGCATGACGGCCGGCAGTACATCGTCGTGCAGATCGGCAGCTCGCGCACCGATTTCCCCGGCGCCCTGGTTGCCTATCGTTTGCCGAATTAACGTTTGAGCGAAGCATTTAGCTTGACCGGAAATCAGTGACACAGATGCAGTGGTTGCAGACTCCAACAGGCGAGGCCGGTTCCGACCGGCTCGACGCCATGGTTGAAAGCATACAGGCCGCCATTGAACAGATGTTCTGGCAAGTTGCGAAACGCGATTCGTTATCTTTCGGAGTCGGACGCACGGTCAATACGTCCAGTGATCCAGACCGTGACACGCAACTTGACGCGCAAAGGCGCGAGTGCGACGGTTTGATTGTTTTCCATGCCGGCAAGGCGCTTGAAACAACTCTTCAAGTTGCCTACGCAAGGATGTACAACAGGATTCGCGGTCGCGAATACCCCGGAGTGTCTCGCGCTCAGATGGGAGAAGACCGCCGCACCCACAGCCTGACCTCTCTGTATGAAGACATCCTGAACTCCGTAGAGACTAAGCCCGGATTGAGCGGGGAGGAGGTGCAAGATTCGTTCGAATCCATCTATCAGACCGCCTTGCACAAAGGGATTGTCGATATGATCGTTGATGGCGAATGCTGTTACCAATTCATGTTCATCGAAGACACTCCGTTCAGAGAGGCCCGAACAGGAAGGCTCCGGCATGGAGCAGAGATCACAATGGACCACTCTGACATCGGACAGATTTTGGGGCTTGAAGAAGGAGACTCTGATTTCTCCAGGCTGCCTTGCCGGAACTTCGCTGAGTTTCTCGCCAAGGCGGACGCTGTGTACTACGGTCGCCGCAACATGAGGTGGGCGCACTACAGCGCCCGGGACCACGAACCAGGCCGTCCTTATGTTGTAGTCGGCTCCCGGTTTTTCGCCCGACTGATCCAGGGCCTCATTGGATTGGCTAACGAACAGTGGATGTGGGATGAGCAGTTCGCCAGGAGATGGCACGAACGGCGGCGGATTGTTGTTCGCGACCTGGTCCACCACAATCTTCAGCAAAGCTTCGAGGAATGCCCCGATCTGCCCGATCCGAAATCAGAAAATGAGATGATGGAGTATTTCCGCTCGTTCAGGTCCGCGCGCACAGACGACTACGACAGTCTTCATGCCAAAATGGGGATCGAACGAGACCGCCAGAATTCCGAAGACGATGCTCATGCGACTCGGGTCGCCGGTAGCGAAAGTGTTCGAGTGGAAGACGAAGAGCGGGCAGCAACCGAAATCGCTGAGCCTTCTACAAGTTGGCTTCGATACCTGAAATGGGTGGGCAGCTTATTCTTGGTCGCGCTAGTCTTCTTGGCGGCTTTTTCATTCTTTGGGCGGTAATTTTTTGAGTATCGGGAACCGCCATTGCGCCCGCGGCAATGACCCGTTTGCCCATTCTGTATCGTCGTCAAGGCTCGGAAGTTCAAGCCGATCCATTTAACCGAGTAAGTCTGTGAACGTTCAAGCGCACGAAGAACTCAAGTCAAAAATCTGGGAAATAGCGAACCGGTTACGGGGGCCGTTCAGACCTCCCCAGTATCGTCTGGTCATGCTTCCCATGGTCGTGTTGCGCCGGCTTGATTGTGTGCTGGAGCCGACCAAGAATGCCGTATTGAAGGAACACAAACGACTGGAAGCAAGGCAGACTCCCGAAAAAGCCATGGAGCGCCTCCTCGGCAAGGCCGCCGATCCCGGTCGACAGCATCCACTCTACAACACAAGCGACTACACGTTTGCCCGGTTGATCGGCGATGCCGAAAATATCGCTCCGAATCTCGTGTCGTACATCAATGGCTTCTCCGAAACGGCCCGGACCATTTTCGAGCGTTTCAAGTTCGCCGATCAGATCGAGAAGCTCGACTCCAGTAACCGTCTGTTCACTATCGTCAAGGCGATGGCCGATGTCGATCTGCATCCCGACAGGATCGACAACCTTCAGATGGGCTATCTTTTCGAGCATCTGGTGATGCGTTTCAACGAGCAGGCCAACGAAGAAGCCGGGGACCACTTCACCCCCCGCGAGGTCATTCGCCTTATGGCGAACCTCATCTATACCGGAGAACAGGATGTCTACAAGCCCGGAATCTATCGCACGATCTACGACCCGGCTTGCGGTACGGGCGGCATGCTCTCGGAATCCGAGAAACTGATTCTCACGCAGAATGAAAGAGCGAAACTCGCACTATACGGTCAGGAGTACAACGACGAATCCTGGGCAATATGTTGCTCGGACATGCTTATCAAGGACGAGAACGCGGCCAACGTCGTACTCGGCGACACTCTCGGCGACGGCAAGACGGGGGACGGCTTCAAGGGTGAGCGCTTCCACTATCTGATGGCCAATCCGCCTTTTGGAGTCGAATGGAAAGACCAGAAAAACGTTGTCGAACACGAGCACAATACAACGGGTTTTTCAGGGCGTTTCGGCGCTGGGCTTCCCGCCATCAACGATGGGTCGCTCCTCTTTCTTCAACACATGATCTCCAAAATGCATCCTTACGATGAGGAAGACGAGGATCAGACCGGTTCAAAGATTGCTATCGTCTTCAACGGCTCGCCGCTGTTTTCGGGGGAAGCGGGATCGGGGCCGTCCAACATTCGCCGCTGGATCATCGAAAACGACTGGCTCGACGCCATCGTTGCGCTTCCGGATCAACTTTTCTACAACACCGGTATTTTCACGTATGTCTGGCTCGTTACGAACCGCAAGCCGCCGGAGCGGCGCGGCAAGGTGCAGCTTATTGACGGTACGCGCTTCTTCCGGAAGATGAAGAAGAGCCTCAACAACAAGCGCAACGAGATTTCCGAGGAGCAAATCCGCGAGCTTACCCGTGTCTACGGCAACTATGAGGACGGCGCAACGGCCGGTGTGTCAATCAACGGCGAGACGGAAACTCGCGTGATTTCCCGTATTTTTGAGAATCGCGAATTCGGTTTTCTCAAGGTAACGGTTGAGCGCCCCTTACGGATGAATTTCGAAACGACGCCGGAACGCATCGCGAAACTCGAAGACCAGACCGCTTTCGCCAATCTGGCGAAATCCAGAAAGCGCAAGGACGAGGTATTGATTCAACGCGAGACTGCGGAGGGGCGGAAGCGGCAGGGAGCGATTCGCACCCTTCTCCGAACGCTTGAAAGCAACGGGCGATATATGGACCGCGCGGCATTCGAAGGCGATGTGTTGGAGGCCGCGAAGTCCACCGATGTCAAAATCCCTGCCCCGATAAAGAAAGCGATATTCGCGGCCCTTGGACAACGAGACCGGGAGGCGGAGATTTGCCGGGACGGCAAGGGCAGACCGGAGTCCGATAGCGAGCTTCGGGACACCGAGAATATCCCATTGCCGCCCGGCACGGCGCTGCCTCTGCCGCTGGATTTTGGCCCGGACAAGCCCAATGATCGATTGGTAGCAGATTTCCGGGACGATATCGACACCTACATCAAGCGCGAAGTCCTGCCCCACGTGCCCGATGCCTGGGTCGACTACACGAAGACCAAGGTTGGCTATGATATCCCGATCAATGGTCATTTCTATATTGGTAAATCCTCACGTCCACTCGATCAGATTGAAGCTGAAATTATCAATCTTGAAAAGAAAATCGCTAATCAGATTTTCAGGATATTCACATGAGAAAAGTTCCACATAAAATCCTAGAATCTTACGGGAATATTCCATCTGGATGGAGAATTGAAAAGCTAAAGTATTTTGCAAATGTTCAGAATAGCAATGTGGACAAGGCAATCTCTGAAGATGAGGTGGAAGTAAATCTATGTAACTATACTGATGTATATTACAATGATTACATTACATCAGATATGAACTTTATGCGAGGGTCGGCTACGGAGGCCGAAATTAAACGATTCCAACTTAAGTCTGGACAAGTCATAATTACTAAAGATAGTGAAGGATGGGAAGACATTGCCATCCCAGCTTTGGTAATTCAAGATATGCCTACCGTACTTTGTGGATACCATTTATCGGTTTTCGATCCCGGTCCAGAGTTAGAAGGAAGTTTCCTTGCATGGCTATGCCGTTCCGAACCGCTTAACGAACAATTCAAGATTGCAGCGAATGGCGTCACTCGATTTGGACTTGGCCAGTACTCGATGAAAAACGCCTTCATCGTGGTACCTCCGCTGAACACACAACAAAGGATTGCGTATTTCTTGGATGAAAAGACAACAAAGATCAATCAATTAAGGTTTGCAATAACGGGTAACACTGATGTAAAGGCAAAAAGCTCTTCATACGTGATTGAAAAAAATTTGCTAGACTTGCTTATTGAGTATCGCACTGCTTTGATAAATGCAGCTGTCACCGGTCGAATCAAGGAACTAATTTGAGAAACTTTCATTGACGAAATGAAATTTTCTTAGTGAATACGAACACGATCATACAACTAATCCATTCTTCATTACCTTTGGCAATCTGCATTCATGAAAAGATAATATCAGAGCAGTCTAAGGCTAACCGGGAACGTAATTGCGAATTTGTTCCATGAGATCGCGAAGTATTCCTTTCGATTGGTGCGCTTCCAAAAACTTGCCATAAGCGATGTATGCGTTGTCGATCAACTCATCATAGGTGATGACGCGAATTCCATAAGTACTTAACGAATTTTCGTCTAGCAGCCTGGTCCCCTTATCGCTCCACCCCTTTGGCAAATTTCCGACGATACAGATCGCTTGGATGGGTAGGTCTGCGTTCCCTTTAGAACTGCCAAGTAATCCGTTGCGAAGGGCTTCAATGTATCCCCTGACCTGACTCTCCAACTCCTGTTTTGTGACTGTAACACTCCGCCGTTTCAACTCCACGATCACGTGGGCGGCAGCCACTCGGCGGTACTTCGTAAACCGAATATCCAAGCGTAACCTTTTATTATTTGTTTTAAGCATCTCCTCCATGCGCCGCTCCATGTCCTCGAACTGTGTGGCTCTTTCCCAGCCAGGATCAAGAAGAAACAAGTGATCGAATATGTATTCTTGTAAAATTCGCTCTTTAGCGTCTTCATCGACGGATTGACGCAACTTGCGAATAACTCCAAGGCGCTCTTCAACGATTTGTCGGTAGTGTTCTGCCTCAAGCGCGTCTACATCCTTAAGATAACTCAGAAATTCATCAACTTTCGTTACATCGATGTCATCGATAAGTTCCATTGCATGGTTCATCTTCAAGTGTTCGAACAACATTACCCCGTTAACATAAGCGTTTTGGCGTTCCGATTCGTCTATGCCTGCCTTGTCAATATCCCCAAAGATTTTGTTTGCAAACTTCTTCAAGTTTGGCGGTCGGAGAGCGTCGTACCACTGTTTGAGGTAAGGATTGCTCGAAATGGCATGTCTGAGTCCAGCGCGCTCTTTGAGGGTGTTGGTTTGCGTCCAGATGGCCTTTAATTCTGATTTAACGAAACTCATGAGAGCTTCGTAGCGTTCATTGTCTTCGGTTATGCTCTGACGACCGGATGTCGCAATGTCAGGTTGATTGTCCAAATCCAAAAAGTCAGCCTCAATTTCGCCGAACATGTACTTGGTAATCATGCCTCCGAGCCGGAATTCTTGAAGTATGTCCTCTTGGGCGACTTTGCCGCGAACAACGATGGTTATTTTGTTCAAGTTGTCGTTTTCGGTCTCACGCCCACCGTCAAGATCATTTGAGCGCCATGCGATGGCAATCCAGCCCTTGATTTTGTAGCGGCCATCTTTGGAAACCTTTCCTTCCGAGTCAAATACAAAAGGACGAGAAATAGCGCCGGTTTTGTTTCCATCTTCATCCTTCTCAAGTTTCGAACATTGAGTTGCGTAGTCATCGCCGTACTGGAAAATAAATCGAGCCTTGTGGAAGTAGTCTCGGTCTGCCAGTGTGATGGGAGTACCGTTAATGTTGACGGAGAACTGGGCAGTTTCACCGATGATGCTGAATCTGCGGGCAATTCGACGGCGCAAGCCCACAACCGCTGCATCTGTTATGCGCAACTTTTTCAGGTCTGTAATTCGTATTCGTGTTCCACAGTTCTTTGGTGTATCGCTACCGGCATTGATCGGTTCCGGCGCGTATCTGCGGACCGCCGAAGGATTTTCGACATCTATGGCCGCCCTGATTTTTTCAGCATCCATTAGAAATGCTTCGGCCCCACCCCCGGCGACGCATGTGTAGACCCGAATTTTGTTTGCAATCGAAAAAAGAGAAAGTTTGCCGATGCCCTTTCTCCCCATTGGTCTACGCCCCAACTTGGGAGTGAGAAATTCTTCGCCTTCTTTATATTCGTGCAATCGTTTCTGGTAACCAACGTACAGATACTTGCCGTTTACATCGTCGCGGGTCATGCCGCAACCGTTATCGGTAACGGTGATAGCTTTCTGTTCCAAATCAAAATCCACGTCCACTCTCGTGGCATCCGCGTCCCAAGCATTGGCGATAACCTCGGCAAGCACCGCAGGAGTGTTGCTGTATAGATTGAGCCCCATGTGATTCAGCACGTTAAGGCTTATGGTCATGTAGTACTTAGACCCTTGGTTAGACACTGGCAGTTGCTCCCATGAGTGAGGATCCGATTAGTTCGGCAATCTTTACGGGCACCGCGTTGCCAACGTGCCGGGCCAGCTTCCTAATTGTCAAAGGGGAATCAGGATCTACAAGCTTGTAATCGCGGGGAAACGTTTGAAGAAGGGCGGCCTCTCTCACCGACAAGGCACGGTCTTGATTGGGGTGGCCGAAGCGTCCAGTGCTGTAATAGCAAAACTGGGTCGTGATGGTGGGCGCGGGCTCATCCCATCGCATTCGACCATACGGTGCGGGGTAGTGCGCCCTTTTTTGACAAGGATTAACAAGCGCTTCGTCCCAATCCTGCCAAGTCCCGCCCGGCTTGGATTGCCTGATGCGTTCAAGATTGATTGGCGTCAAGGCCAAGGTTGTGTGGGCTGGATCCTCCTTCCAAGTCTGGCCGGCGTTGATCGGTTGAATGTCGGCGATGAAATCCGCGACATTGCCAATACAGTTCGTTGGTTCCGGCAATGCAGCCGAGCCCAGACGAGAGGCCACCATTACAAGTCGTCGTCGATGCTGCGGGACACCGAACTTATGAAAATCTATCACGCCATGAGCGACGTCGTAGTTGAGGTCGCGCAGGAGTTCAACGAGTTTGCCGAACGTTGGATGCTTCGCCAAACCGGGAACGTTCTCCATGGAAACGAGATCGGGCGTCCCTTCGCCAACGAGTCGCGCGAACTCGTCCACCAACTCGCAATCATCGCGCGGGGCGGTGTTTCGTCGAGTGTGCGATGAAAACGGCTGGCATGGCGCACAGCCGACCAAGGCGGTAATTTGAGATTCCCCGAAGTGGCTCTCAAGGTCCGAGAAATGGACGTCTCGCACATCCGCTTTGAGAAAGGCTGCCCCGTCATTGTTCGTTTCGTACGCGTATCGGCAGGATATGTCCGAGTCCAGGCCCAATACCACATCCAGCCCCGCAGATCGAAGCCCGTATGTAAGGCCCCCGATTCCGCAGAACACGTCGATGGCTCGAATCGTGGGGGCTTTATCGGCATCGGAACGCCGAGGCGCGGGTCGAGTTTGATGTCGCATTCGTTCGGGGCTCATACGATAACTGGAGTCAGATGGGGGTTCGAGCATCGTCTTCGGGGGCTTCTCCGCTTCCATCGGGATGATACACCAAACCCTCAGAGGACTCCGAGATTCTGGTCTAGATTTGGCACCCTGCCGCGACTCGCCAAACAAGGTGTGTGGATATATAGGTGGTCCGAAACATGGCGCCATGCGTTCCAGAGACTGCGGCTGATTCACGCCGACATCCGTGCAGTCGAGAATTTTCTTGCCGACCTGTAATATCCCGGAAAATGAAGCAGATACAGCCGCATCACAACTGCTTTCGGCGATTGATGGGCGTGTCGGAGCATATGGCGGGACGCTATCTGGCCCGAACCAGGGCTCCCGAGAAGTGGCACGATGCCCGGTTGTTCGAGATATGGACAAAGATAAAGGCCAGTGCTGATTTGAAGATTCAGCACTGGCCTTGAGAATCGGAACGACTAGGCCGCAAGGGTTAGGCCGCTTTTGGGAACGGCCCGCTAGTCGCAGCCGGAATTATAGGGGCTTCGTGCGGGCGATGCAAATTTCAGCCTGGGATGCGGGGAAATAATGCCAAAACACACGGAACACGCTTTCGAAGCGGCGATCGAGGCCGGGCTGACCAGGTCGGGCGGCTATGAGTCACGAAACGCGAGCGCCTTTGACGAAGTGCTCGTTCTTTTCCCCGACGACGTCACTGCCTTCCTTCGGGACAGCCAACCGGCCAAGTGGCGGGCGCTGGAGAAGTTGCTCGGGCAAAAAACTACCTCCACTGTGCTCGACAGCCTCTCCAAGGAGTTGGAACTCAAGGGGACGCTGCACGTTCTTCGTCACGGCTTCAAATGTTACGGCAAGACTTTCCGCATGGCCTGGTTCCGGCCGAACACGACAATGAATCCCGAAGCGGCGGAGAGCTACGCGAAGAATCGCCTGACAATCACGCGCCAGGTGGCTTTCACCTCGGTAATGAAAAAAGGGGACGGCAAGAACCGCCGTTGCGTCATTGACGTGACGCTTGCGGTCAACGGCATTCCCGTCGTCACCGCAGAACTGAAAAACCCGCTGACCCGTCAGCGCGCTTCACACGCGATCAGCCAGTATCGGGACGAACGAGACGGACGCGACCTTCTTTTCTCTTTCAAGAAGCGCGCGCTTGTCCACTTCGCGGTGGACCCGGACGAGGCCTGGATGACGACTCGGCTGGCGAGCAAGGAGACTACTTTCCTGCCCTTCAATCGCGGCAACAATCACGGGGCGGGCAATCCGCCGGTAGAAGGGAACTGGAAAACCCATTACCTGTGGGACGAAGTGTTGCAGGCCGACAGCCTGTTGGAGATATTGCAACGCTTCATACATCTCGAAGTGAAGGAAAAGCGAGTCAATACCGACAAGGGTACGCGCACCGTACGGAAGGAGACGATGATCTTTCCGCGCTACCATCAACTCGATGCGGTTCGGAAACTCGTTGGGCACGCGAAAGCCAACGGCGCCGGCCGAAACTACCTGATCCAGCATTCTGCCGGCTCGGGCAAGTCGAATTCGATCGCCTGGCTCTCACACCGGCTGGCGAGCCTCCATGACGTGCGCGACGAAAAGGTTTTCCACTCCGTCATCGTCGTGACCGATCGGCGCGTACTCGATCAGCAGTTGCAGGCGACGATTTACCAATTCGAGCACAAGACCGGCGTCGTCGAAAAGATAGACGAGGACACCCGGCAACTTGCCCGGGCGCTGTCGCGGGGGACGCCCATCGTCATCACCACGATCCAGAAATTTCCCTTTATCTCGCAAGCGCTTTCGACGCTTGAGAAGAAAGGTTCCGGCGTGAAAATCGACACGGAAGGAAGTGCTTTGCGGTTATTGTCGATGAGGCGCACTCATCCCAGAGCGGAGAAACCGCGAACGCTCTCAAGGGCATGTTGAACAAGGAAGGAATCGAAGCGGCGATTGCCGCTCAGTTCACCGATGAGGAGGACGGTGATCTTTCCGACGTCGCGAAAGAAGCAGTACTCCGCGATGCGTTACAACGCGCAAGGCAGCCAAACCTTAGCTTCTTTGCCTTCACAGCCACGCCAAAATTCAAAACGATGGCCTTGTTCGACGAGCCCGGCCCGTCCGGCGCATCCCCGTTTCACGAGTACTCCATGCGACAGGCCATTGAGGAAGGCTTCATTTTGGATGTACTTCAGAATTACACCACGTACAAGCGTTTCTTCGGTCTGATCAAACAGGTCGAAGAAGACCCCGATGTCCCGCGCCGGAAGGCGGCAAAGGTTCTTACTCGGTATCTGGAACTTCACCCGGTCAATATTGAACAAGTGGTTTCGGTCATCATCGAACATTTCCGGCTCAATGTGATGCATGAACTCGGCGGTCGGGCGAAGGCCATGGTTGTTACGGGTTCCCGTCTTGCCGCGGTAAAGTACAAACTTGCTTTCGATCGCTACATCAATGACTACGGTTACACTGGTATCCGTTCTCTGGTGGCTTTCTCGGGCACGGTCACGGACCCCGACACCCTGGGTTCGTCCTATACCGAAGTGGCGCTTAACGGGGGAATCTCCGAAAGCGAACTCCCGGAGATCTTCGAGCAAGAACAATATCGGGTTCTTCTGGTCGCTGAGAAGTACCAGACCGGTTTCGATCAGCCGTTGTTGCAGACGATGTATGTGGTGAAGAGGCTGGCCGGTGTTCAGGCGGTCCAGACCCTCTCGCGTCTCAACCGGACCGCCCCTGGCAAGTCGCGCACGTTCGTTCTTGATTTCGTCAACCAGGAAGATGATATTTACAAGGCGTTCAAGCCCTACTACGAGACGATGCCAGTCGGAGAAAACGCGGACCCGCATCGGCTCTCGGAGTTGCAGCACCTGCTGCTTGAATGGGCTATTTTCACACCGGACGATGTGACGAAATTTGCCGAAATCTGGTATTGCGGCATGCGCGACCACTCGGCGACGGATCATCGCGTGATGAATTCCATCCTTGATTTTGTGGTGCATCGGTTCAAGGACCGAGCGGAGGAAGAACAGGAACAATTCCGTAGTCAGTTGACCGCTTATCGAAACCTGTACGCTTTCCTGTCGCAGATTATTCCCTATCAGGATACTGAGCTTGAACGTTTCTACTCCTTCGTGAGAAATCTCCTGGCAAAACTTCCGCCGCCCGGTGATGGCAAAGCCTTCATCCTGGACGATGAGGTTGCCTTGCAATTCTTCCGGCTTCAGCAAATGTTCGATGGCTCCATCGATTTCTCCAAGGATGTGGCCGAACCACTCAAAGGCCCTACCGATATTGGCACAGCCGGGGCCAAGGACGAGGAAGTAACCCTTTCAAGTTTGATTGATCTTCTCAACGAGCGATTCGGCACCGACTTCACCGACGCAGACAGGCTGTTCTTCGACCAGGTCCGAGCCTCAGCGGAGCAAAACCAGGACATCGCCGAAGCTGCTCGCGCCAACAACTTCGCGAACTTTGCCTCTTATCTGGAAAGTATTCTGGACGAATTGTTCATTGCGCGAATGGAGGGCAATGAAGAAATCTTCGACAGGGTGATGACCGACACCGAATTCCGTTCGGTCGCTCATAGACATCTGGCGCATGAAATTTTCAGGCGGGTGCGTGACGAGCCCGGATAGCTACTGGCTGCCGGGAAGAGACCAATGAACAAGCTCCATCAAGGCCTCAATCCAAAATGACAGGGCCAAATCGGTAAGTTAGCATCGCAGAAGCGATAGGAGTAAAGAACATGATCAGAATGATTCCTGGCCTGCTGGCGCTGGCGGCGGCGAGCGCCGCCGCCCAGGAGACCCGCCTGCTTGAGCCGGAAGACCTGTTTGCACTGCAATCCGTGAGCAACCCGGTGATCAGCCCCGACGGCGGCTGGGTAGCCTACACCGTGAACTCGACCAGCCTGGAGGAAGACAGTAGCGAAACGCGTATCTGGATGGCTTCGACTACCGACGACACCGTGCTGCCGATGACCGGCGAGGGATCTTCCGCCGGCAATCCGCAATGGAGCCCGGACGGACGCTACCTTTCCTTCACGGCCTCGCGCAACGACGGCGAGTCCCAGGTCTGGGCGCTCGACCGGCGCGGGGGAGAAGCGGTACAACTCACTCATGTCGAACAGGGGGTGAGCGATTACGCCTGGTCTCCCGACAGTTCCCGTCTGGCGCTGGTGATTCGCGATCCGGAAGAGGAATCCGAAGGGGAAGACGGCGAAGAGGAGGAAGCGCGCCCCTGGGTCATCGATCGCCTGCAATTCAAGCGCGACTACACCGGTTACCTCGACCGCCGCCGCACACACCTGTTCGTGCAGGACGTGGCGCCCGGCGCGGAGCCGGAAGCCATGCAGATTACCTCCGGCGATTATGACGACAGCGATCCGGTCTGGAGTCCGGACGGCAGCCTGATCGCATTCGTCAGCAATCGCACCGAGGAGCCCGACGCCAACGACAACACCGACATCTGGGTGGTCGCGGCCGACAATCCCGACGCCGGCGCGACACTGTTGCAAATCACTTCCAATCCCGGCTCGGATACCTCGCCCGCCTGGAGCCCCGACGGCCTGACGATCGCCCATGTCAGCGTCACACAGCCCGAGATCATCTGGTACGCCACCAATCATCTGGCGATCTCGCCGGCAACGGGCGGTCCGGCCCGCGTACTGACCGGGCGGATCGACCGGAACGTGAATTCGCCGCGATTCTCGCCCGATGGCGGTGAGGTGCTGTTCGGTCTGGAAGACAGCGGCGAGCGTCATCTGGCAAGCATCGACACCTCCGGCGAGAACTTCCGGCGCCTCATCGAAGGTCCGCTGAGCCTGCGCGGCTGGTCCCAAAGCGATGACGGACAGATCGCCAGCTTGGTAAGCGAACCACACTTGCCCGCCGAAGTGTTCTACGGCGCCGGAGACGAGCGGCGGCAATTGACCTTCACCAATCGCCCCTGGCTCGACGAATTGCAATTGGCCGAAGTCGAGAACGCGCAATTCCCCAGCGCCGACGGCACCGAAGTCGAAGGATTCATTTTCAAACCGCCGGGTTTCGATGAGAGCTTCCGGTATCCGACCCTGTTGCGCATTCACGGCGGCCCGGTCGCGCAATACGATTTCGCCTTCAATTTCGAAGCGCAATTGTTCGCCGCCAACGGCTATGTCGTGGTCATGACCAATCCGCGGGGATCCTCGGGTTACGGACAGGATTTTTCCCATGCAATCTGGGCCGACTGGGGCGTGCGCGATTTCGAGGATGTGATGGCCGGCGTGGACTACGCCATCGAGCAAGGCTATGCCGACCCGGACCGGCTCGGCGTCGGCGGCTGGTCCTACGGCGGCATACTCACCAATTACGTCATCACCAAGTCGGACCGCTTCAAGGGCGCGATCACCGGCGCGAGCATGGCGCTGTACCGGGCGAACTACGGCCACGATCACTATCAACTGGAATGGGAGGGGGAAGTGGGATTGCCCTGGGAGAACGCCGAGGCCTGGGAGCGCATGTCGCCGTTCAACTTTGTCGCCAATGTCGTCACGCCCACGTTGATCATGGGCGGCGATCACGACTGGAACGTGCCGATCCAGAATTCCGAACAGCTCTATCAGGCGCTGCGGCGGCTGGGCGTCGAGACGCAGCTCGTGGTCTACCCCAACGAGCACCACGGCATCCGCAAACCGGCGTTCCAGCTCGACCGGCTCGAGCGGTACCTGGCCTGGTACGGCAAGTACGTGAAGGGCGCGCCTTGAGGCTGACGTTGTCAACTGCCGTGTTCGTCGCGCAGAAAAAACTTGTCGTACTTGTGTTCGATCTCTCGCACTTCCTCATCGGTCAGCGCGGAGAACTCCTTTTTGCGGGCGCGGTTCGATAATTTGCCGTCATTTTGGCGCAAGAACCTGATAAGCAGGTCCGCAAGTCTGTCCGGCATTTCAACGTCGTTCTTGAGATATTCGTTCAGGCGGTCGTGCCGTTGCAGGTAGTCAATCTCTTCCGGCAAGATCTTGGTGACAGTTTCCTCAACGCATTTGAAAAGGAATTCCGCTTGTTTAGTGCAATCGAAGTATCGGTATAAATCGACCGTGTTGTTCAGCACCTCAACGTTGCCCTGCGGTGTCCGGCGCCAATCGATCAGATCAAGCCTGGGTTTGGAGTAATGCTCAAGTACTCTTACATAATCCCGGATGCTATAGAGAATCGCCGCTGAAATTGGAAATACCAGATTTTCGGGAACGAAGCCCTGTTCACCGAGAACATGATGGAGCAGATAGCGGTGTATTCGGCCGTTTCCGTCTTCGAATGGATGGATGAAAACAAATCCGAATGCAATAATCGCCGCCGATAGCACGATGTCGAAGTCGCTATCCGCCAATAGCTTGTATGTATCCAGCAAGCCTCCGAGAAGGCTTTGCAAGTCTTCGGGTTTCGCCGAGATGTGAACCGGCAAAGGCATGCCCGTCGACCGGTCATGGTTTCCAATGAAACCACCTTCAACACGGCATCCGGGAGTGATGAAGCGCATATTGGAAATTACTATCGTCTGAAGATGTTCGAGTTCGCTTATGCTGAGTTCACGTTGTCCGGCTTGGCCGACAATCTTGCCCCATCGTTCAATGCGATTCCGCGCCGGATATTCTCCTTCAATAGCATAGGTGGCTTTCGTATCTTCCACCAGGAGAAACGCCGCCGCGCGGCTTATCAGGTCGACATGGGTTTTTCCGATCAACTCTTCCGCGGTTTGGGAAAGCCGCTTGGAGATTAGTCGATCAAGAGTCTCGGTCCGCCTGATCATCGGGCAGAATGCGCGTGTCCCCGGTAGATTATTCTGAATTCGGTGTCGCCTGGAATTGCGAGGAGTCGCCCCATACTGCAATTCTTCATTCACCAGCGGGACGTAGCCCAACTGCCTGGCATCTTCGAGATCAAGTCTTTGATCGGTAAGCCACTCGAACAGGAACCAGATGCGCCGGCTATAAGCGCCGGTGGGCTGTGATTCAACAATGCCGACTATCTCCCGGGGATCGATTTGATCGAACAGTGCTTTGAGAACCGTCAAGTCCACCCCCTCGTGCTTGAGGGCGAACGTCAGGTTGCCCCCGAGGGAATCCTCAGGCTCGTGACGTGGTGTGAAAACGCGCCAGCCATCGTGGTCGTACCTCCTGTGTTTGGAGCCTATGACGCAAAGCTGGTCGGGTGCGGGCACGGACAATGAGTGTGACTCGATCAATGCGCCGTATCCGGCGAGCGTGAAATCCTCTTTCAGTGGAGGAAATTGTCGAAAAACGTCCACTTTCTGTGAAAAATGTTCCATAGTGCTCATTTTCATGAAAATCTGTATTTAATCCACAGCTTCCCAGCTGGGCGTGAAAAACGATATTAAAGCATGAAGAGCTCTAAAAAAAGAGAGAAGTCCGTGAAAAACAGTTGCATACAAAAACACGCCGCTGCCGCTGCCGTTGTTACGGGCCGTAAACATTGGCATGATTGTGCTCCCTTATCCCGGTTAGCGCAGGTTTGCCGGGCTCAAACAAAGAGGAGTGGGCAATGCGGCAGTTGATGTCTTCGTTGGTAATCAGGCTATACATAATTCTGTGCGCGCTGGCGTTCGCCGCGCCGGCGCTGGCCCAGCAGGGCAATGCCCGGGGACCCATCGGCGAAAGCCCGTATGACATCGTCAGCGGCTGGCACAAGCCGTTCCAGGAAAAGGGCTTCGCTTTCGGGGGCAACTCGGGTGTGTGGGCGGAATCGCCGGATCGCATCATCATCGCCCAGCGCGGCGAAACCATTCTGCCTTATCCGATCCCGGAGGATTTCCCCGGCTTTGCCGGCTCACTCGGTATCAATGTGCTGTTCGAAACCAATCGCCGCCACTGGCAGAACTGCCTCTATATCGTCAACGGCGACGGCGAGGTGGTCGAAATCTGGGACCACCTCGATTATCTCTGCGAAGGTTCGGACGGTCCCGGCCCGCATCGCATTCGCATCAGCCCTTACGACCCGGAAAGCCGCATCTGGCTGATCAACGAAACTTTCCACCAGATCTACGTGATCGCCAACGACGGCAGCGAAGTGCTGGCCACTTATGGCGAAAAGGGCGTTTCCGGCGCCGGTGAAACGCATTTCGGCCGGCCCCAGGACGTCGCCTTCCTGCCCGACGGCCGCATCCTGGTCGCCGACGGCCTGGACAATCACCGGGTGATCATCTACGACAACGACATGAACTATCTCGGCGAGTTCGGCGGTTTCGGCACGGGGCCGGGCCAGTTCAATACCTTGCATGCGGTGGCGGTCGGGCCGGACGGCCTGATCTTCGCGCTCGACCGGTCGGGCGGCCGCGTGAACGTGTTTCAGACGACCGACGATCCGGCCGAGGTCGAGTTTCTGCGCGAGTTTCCGGGCTTGACGCTGCCGCTCGACATCATCGTCAACGAGGACGACATCTGGATCACGGACCTGGGGCCGCTGCGCTTCATCAACTTCGATTTCGAAGGCAACTACAAGTACACCTGGCTGGTGCCGCCGGACCTGCCCGACGGCTATCTCGAAGTGCACACCTTCACGGTGGATTCGGACGGCAATCTGATCGGCGGCGACAACCAGTACGGCCGCTCGCAAAAGTTCGTCCCCAAGCCCGACGCCGATCCCGAGTTGCTGATCGAACCCCCTTGGGTAGCGCCGTAGGGGCTTCGATCCGTCGCCGCCCAACGGCGACTAACGCCTACGGCCTCACGCGAATGTACTTCTGCAGGTTGCGGGGGATGGGTTCTCCGCCGTACATGTTGCCGGCAGCGTCCACCGCGACGAATTCGGCGCCGTTGCCGAGGATGACGTGGGGGTCGCCGGGCGCGTAGAGCACGAATTCATCGACCCAGCCGAGTTCGGCGTCGCCGATGCGGATGCCCATTTCCCAGCCCGGGTTCTGTTCGATATCGGATTCCGAATCGGCCACGTAAATGCGGTCGTGATCGTCGAAGAAGATGCCGCTTGGCCGCCCGAATTGTGTCCATTGGCTGATGAAATTGCCATCCTGATCGAATATCTGAATGCGATTGTTGGAACGGTCGCCGACGAAAATCCGGCCGCGCTGGTCCATGGCTATGGTATGCAATACGCGAAACTCTCCCGGCGCGTAACCGGTCTTGCCCCAGGCCTTGATGAAGTTGCCGTCGCGGTCGAATTTCACGACCCGGTTGTTGCCGGGTGTGTTATGGCCGTCGGCGATGAAGATATCGCCGTTGTCGGCGACCACCACGTCAGCCGGCGAGGTGAACTGGTTCTCGCCGCTGCCTTCCACGCCCGGCGTGCCCAAAACCATCAGCACTTCGCCCGTGGGGCTGAATTTCACCACCTGGTGGCCGCGCATGTCGCCGTCGGGGATTCTCGCCTGCGCCACCGCGTCGGTAACGTAGATATTGCCTTCCCGGTCGACGTCGATGCCGTGGGGCCAGATGAACATGCCGCCGCCGAAACTCGTGACGACATTGCCTTGGGCGTCAAACTTGAGCACCGAGTCGAGATCGGAATCGAGGCACTCGTCGCCGAAGCGTTCGCGCTCCGTGGCGTCACAGCGGACAACGGCCCAGAGATGCTCTCCGTCCGGGTCCACGTCCAGGTCGCCGACGGCGCCCCAGGTGCGGCCGTCGGGCAATGTGCCCCATTCCACGTTGCGCCAGGGATTGGGGTAAGGCTGCGCCAGCAGGGCCGTAACGAATCCGAACAGCAGAAGTATGATTCCAGCACGGAAAATCGACAGTTTTTTCATGGTGATTTGCCTCCGGTTGCGAGCGAGCATGGCATTCTTTCCCGCCGGCTTCAAGCAGGCCCGAGTCAGGCCGCGAGCCAGATCAGGACCCCCGTGGCCAGCACGATCGATTGGCTGAAGCGGTCCTCGACGGCGAACAACACGGGGTCCTCGTGGAGCCGGCCGGCCCGGGCCAGCCGCCAGATGCGGCCGAGCAGCACGATCAGCAAGGGGCAGATGAGCCAGAGTATGAGCGGTGAACCATAGAGCCGCGTCGTCGCCGGCGCGTTGATGTAGAACGCGAACACGACCACGGCCATGACGCTGGCCAGGCCGCCGATTACCGACAGCAACGGTTCGTGTGACCGGCGATAGGCCCGGCCGCTGACGGCTTCGGTCGCCTGGGTTTGCAGGTTGACCAGTTCGGTCACCCGCTTGACCAGGGCCAGGCCGAGGAAAAAGCATAGCGAAAAGGCGATCAGGAAGTTGGTCGTCACGACTTCGATGGCTTCGGCCCCCGCGGCGACTCGCAACGCGTAGAGCGTCGCCAGCGTTGCCACATCGACGAGGAATATCCGTTTCAGCGCAAAGCTGTAGAGGCAGGTAAGCAGCCAGTAGATCAGCAGCACGAGGCGAAAATCCGCCGGCAACAGCGACGAGACCAGGAAAGCCCCGAGCAGGAGAGCCGGCGCGGCGATGAATCCAGCGGCAAGCGGCAATTCGCCGGCCGCGAAAGGGCGTCTCCGCTTGGTCCGGTGCGCCCGGTCGCTGTCGAGGTCGAGCATGTCGTTGAGCAGATAGACGCTCGATGTACACAGGCAGAAGGCGATGAAGCCGATGGCGGAGGCGAACAGCAATTCCGGCTGCGTTAACTGGTGAGACAGGATCAGCGGGACGAACAGTAGTGTGTTCTTGAGCCATTGATGGGGCCGCACAGCCCGCAACAGCGGACGGAAGACAGCGCTGGCGGAACCGAAGTTCAGTACATCGCTTTCACGGCTTGCAAATCGGCGGCTGACGGCGGGGGCGCAGTTCACCATGACGATCTGCTTCGCCCTGGACCAGATGGGAAGATCGGCGCGGGAATCGCCGGCATAGGCAAAATCGCCGCCGCCCATCTCTTCGATGCGGCGCAGCTTGCGGCGGGATTTCAGATTGGTTTCGGCATCGCTGCCCACGGCGGCTTCGAACAGCCCGAGATGCTCGCTTACCGCGTCCACATACGACTGATTCGAGGCCGAGATCAGCGTCATCGCCCGCCCCCCGTCCCTTTGTCGCCGGAGCCAGGCCAGGAATTCCTCGTTATACGGTAGCCCGGCCGCGTCGATCTTCACCCGGCGCGCAATTTGATGTTTCAGCCAGGCGCGGCCCCGCAGCAGCCAGAAAGGAATGACGGCGAGGTAAAGCGGATTGCGCCGGATCAGCCGCAACAGCGATTCGAAAAGCAGATCCGTGCGGATCAGGGTCCCGTCCAGATCCACGAACAGATGCGCGTTCGAATCGGTTGAATTGCCGGGATTGCCTGCCATCGAATTTACTCGCTGCCGCTCGGCAGATAGCGATACAACTTGTAGTCCGGAAACCGGAATCCGGTTACTTCGGCCAGGTCTTCAGGCCGGTTTGTCTGCAGCGACGTGACCGCGCGTTCGAAAAATCGCGGCGGCTCGCGTGCAAGTATATAGTCCGGCGGATGCAGTTCCAGCCAACTGTCGTAGTCGCCTTCGGCGACGAACTCCGCATTGCCGCTGGTCACCAGGCCCAGGATGTCGATGATCCTGCGCCCGGAATACCAGCCGACGGCGCCGATCTCCGCCAGCGCGATCGATGCGTCGACGGGCGTATTCTCAGCGATCCATAGTCCGAATTGCCGGTAATCCTCGCGCACGGTGTTGCCATGCAGGACGAGGTTGACCGCTCCCTGCCAGACCAGCATCAGGACGAAGAAGCCTATGCATGCGTTGCGGGAAAACCCCTGGCGCCCGGTCTTCAGTTGGCGGTGAAGCCAAAAGATTCCCAGCACGACCCAGGTGGAGAAGATCGTGAAATGAATCGCGTAATACCACCATTGGCCCGGAATGTTCAGGCCCGCGAAAAATCCCGTATACAGGCCCAGGAAAGTCACCGAAACAAGCAGGTATTGCCGCGCCTGAACCAGCAGAAGCGAAAATGCGGCCAGAATCAGCAACAGGACCGGGACCGCATGGCTGCCGAAAATCTGCATTTGCCGGGGCAGGCCGAAGCCGTTCAGCAGGCGTTCTCCCAGCCCGATCAGAAAGCTGTTGTATCCCCAATGACCCATCGCTCCCTGGGAGATCTTGGCGACGCCGGAAGAGGGCAGCAGGGCGCCGTAGTAAAGGCCGTTGAACGCAAATTGGGCCAGGACCAGAATCGCCGGTGCGACGTAGCAGCGAATATCAGGCCATGGGCGCTTGTACACCCAGGTGTTCAAGGCCATGGCCGGAACGAGAAAGACGGCTTCGGGCCGCGTGAGGATCGCGAGCCCGACGCAAATGCCGAGCGGGAAGAACTCGTCCTTGAAATACAGGTAGAAGCACAGTCCGAGCATGAAGGTGAACAGGCTCGTTTCCATGCCGAGATTGATGTAGGTCATGCCGGAACCTGCCGCGAACAAGGTTGCCAGCGCGGCAATTCGCCGGTCGGCGATGAGCAGGATCAGAATGCGATAGAAGATCACTACCGTGCCTATGGCCGCCAGCACGGAAATCAGCATGGCGCCGTGGCGCGCGTCGCCGAACAGCCATGCCGGCGCCAGCGACAGCCAGGCAAACAGCGGCGAAGTCAATCCGTTGACGTATTCACTGGTGTTGTAAACCAGTCCGTTTCCCGAAATCAGGTTCTGGATGTATCTCGCGTAGATCAGGCCGTCGTCGAGTTCATGTCCGCGAAAAACGATCCCTTTAACGCCGACAATCAGAACGGAAAGCCCGACCATCCAGTTGGCCGCGTCGCGCAAGTCGAAGGCTTCCGAGAATTTTCTCACTCCAGCCCGCCTTCCCGATCGATACGCAGCGCCGCGTTCGGATAATCACCGATGGAAATGTCGCGCCGGAAATCGTCAAGCGGCTTTTCCGGATAATGCACGACCAATGTGCCCTCGACAGACTCGGCAAGCCGGTAGATTTCGGCATAGGTCTGCTGGAATTCGAAATGCTGGCGCCAGGTCACGCCCATGCCCCAGACACTGAACAGCGCGATCAGCAGAATCGCCGGCCGCGGCGCCCGGGCGAACAGGATGAAAAGCGTCATCGCGAACGGGATGAGATAGAGCCGGCCGACGAAATTGTGGTGGCTCATGACGTTGTCGCCCTGGTAGCCGAACATGCCCCAGTAGACCGGCCCGCACAGGCCGAGAATCGCCAGCACCGTGAACTTGGGCCCGAAACTCCGGGTCAGGACCACCAGCGCGATCATGGCCGCTATGCCGGCCCAGAACATCGCGCCGCCATGGGCGAAACTGCTCGACTGCGCTGGAAATCCGGCGATGAAGCTGGCGTAGGACGCGGCGTAGACGTCGATGTCGAAACCGTGAATGTCGGCTTCCGAGCCGATGGGAACGAAAGAATGCCGCAGCCACCAGTAGACTGCCGAAACGCCCAGCATGGAAACGGCCAGCCAGATGCGCGCTTTCGCGCCCCGTACGTCCTTCTCTCTCAGATCTTCCCACAGCAGCCAGCCGAACAGCGGAAAGGCCAGCACACAGGATTCCTTGCAGAACACGGCGAGGGCGAAACTGACGCCGCAAGCGGCAAGACGACCTGAAACGTACAAGCGGATCGCCAGCGCCAGGAAGAACAGGCAGGCGGCGTCGAAGATATTGGCGAACCAGGACGCCGTGATCAGACTGGAAGCGGAGAACAGCAGGACCGCGAAAAACGCGATGGCGCGGCCGCTTTCCAGGTCGTATCGCAACACCAGCGTCCGGGCCAGCAGACCGACCGAACACAACATCAGCAAGGCATTGAAATAGCGCAGGAAGAGAAAGCTGCCGCCGGACAGTTTGCCGAGTCCCAGGGCCAGGCTGCTGCCGAGCGGGCGATAAATGTCGAGCGGCAATTGCTGCAGCCACACGGCCAGCATCGCTTCGAAGACGCTCATGCTCGCCAGCGGTTCCGAAGCAAACAGCAACAGGGCGTTGGTCTCGTCCCATACGTCGGTGACCATCAGCCCGCTGATCATGATCAGCCAGGCCGCGCCGATCACGGTCAGCACCACTATGAAACGGCGGTTTGCTGTCCAGTTCGCGCTCATCGTCGGTGGTCGCCGGTCGCCCCGCTCGCGGAAATCAGGCTGACGGCGTACAAGGTGATGACCGCGTAATATGGCGTGAGAAAGCGGTCGATTCCGGCGATCAGCGGGAACAGGGCGAGGAAGGCGCCGAATACCGGCAGGGAAAGCAGGCTGACATCGGCCAGGGATACAAGTCTCGACGGCCTGAATACTCCGGCCAGGTTGCCGCGCCAGGTTCCGGCCCAGGCGATCAGCCAGAGCAACAGGAATAGCGGCAACACGGTTGCGATCATCGCGCCGCTGGCGAAAAGCTGGATGGCGGCGCCGCGCAGCACATCGAGATAAAGCGTGACGGAGAAAGGTTCGGCAAATGCCTCGATATCGATCTGTGATTCGATCAGCGTGTGATAGAACAGCCGCCACCAGTTGTAGTCGAAGACGGCGCTGATCCAGAAGTAAGAGAGAACGCTGAAGGCCAGCCCGCCGCCGTACCAATAGAATTCGCGGGCTTGCAAGGGCTCACCCCGGCGCAGATGGTTCCAGCAAAGCAGCAGGATCAATGGCGCGACAAAGATGATGTTGTTGGTGCGAATCCAGATCGAAAGACCGAGACACACCACCGCGGCGGCGGTCCAGCGCCGCGCCAGCAGGCACCAGACTCCCGCCAGCACCGCCAGGGCGGAAAGATTGTCCGGCGTGGGAATTCGGCTCAGGTCGAACAACCGCGCACCGACGGAGAACAGGATAACCGCCAATACCGCCTGCATGGGGCCGGTCAGATCCCGCAGCCAGAGAAACAGGATCACGCAGATCAACAGGCCCGGAACGAGCGACAGCCAGATGACGCCATCGGCCGGATTCGCTCCCGCCGCGGCCAGGCCGCGCAAGAGCAGCACATACAGCGGCTTGATTTCATACATGCTAAGCTGGCCGGCGAAATTTTCCGGGCTCGCGTACATCGCGGCCGCGTACTCGCCGCCGACCAGGGAGTTGAATTGCGCCGCGTCAAGCGACTGCCGCAGCAGTTCGTAAGTCGCTTCGTGCATGGCCGCGGGATCGCCGGATTCCGCCGTGAAAGTCGTCGCCACATAGGGAACCACGTCCCAGGTGTAGATAGGATTGCTCAGGGCGAACCATGACAGCGCGAGCAGGTGCAAGGCCAGCAGAATCATGGCCGCCCGCGTGCTGATTGCTTCCGATCCGATTGCGCGCATATCCGGAACCGCGAAAAGCCGCCGAAACCGATGAGCGAAAACATAGCACAACCGGCCAACAGGGCATTTCTGCTCGGACTCTTTTTCATCACCGGTGCGACGCTCATGCTGGAGGTGCTCAACACCCGGCTGTTGTCGGTGGTGACCTGGTACCACCTGTCTTTTTTCGCCGTGTCCATGGCCATGTTCGGCATGGCGGCCGGGGCGCTTCGGGTTTATCTGCAATCGCGGTGCTTTACGACCGCCAACGCCCTCGACAACCTGTTCCGCTACTCGATCTATTTCGCCGCAAGCACCATCGTCTGCCACCTGGCGGTCATCTATACGCCGCTCGACATCAGCGGGGGCTGGTCCGTGCCCGGCGTGGCGAAGATGGCGCTGATCACCGTGGCGGTGGCGATTCCCTTCTTTTTCAGCGGAGTCGTCGTCACCGTCGCCCTGACCCAGGTGAAAGGCAACAGCGGGCTGATCTACGCCGTCGATCTCATCGGCGCGGCCATAGGCAGCATAGCCTGCCTGCCCTTGCTCAACGCGCTGGACATCACCAGCGCGACATTCGTCACCGCCGCCATCGCTTTGTTCGGCGTCTGCCTGTTCCAACTCGCCCGCAACCAAAACATGGGACACCCACTGCTGTGGATCGGCTTTGCGGCGCTGGTAGTGATCGGCGCCGTCGTCAACCATTCCAGCGTGCAGGGATTCCGCGTGTTCTATCCCAAGGGCAATCCGATCAGTTACGAACAGGACACGCTCGAGTTCTGGACCATACACGGCCAGGTGCTCGTCTTTCCCTATGTCGAAGCCGGGCCGTTCTTCTGGGGTCCCGGCGAAGGCGCGCCGGTGATCGAAGGCCTGCAAGGCCAGGCCATGGTGATCGACGGCGAGGCGGGCACCGCGCTCACGCAATGGGACGGCGACCGGAGCAATCTCGACTGGCCGCGTTTCGACGTGACTTCGCTGCCTTATCATCTTCGGCCCGGCGGCAGCGCCGCCGTGATAGGAGTCGGCGGCGGCAGGGACATCCTCACGGCGCTTTGGGCCGGCAGTTCGCGAATTACCGGGATCGAGATCAACGAGGCGGCGCTACGGGTATTGCGCGAGGACCGGCGCGATTTCGTGCGGCTCTACGAACAGGAAGAAATCGAGTTCGTTCACGACGAGGCGCGTTCCTGGCTGACCCGTGCGGAAGAACGCTTTGACCTGATCCAGATGTCGCTGATCGACACCTGGGCGGCCACCGGGGCCGGCGCCTTCACCTTGTCCGAAAACGGTCTCTATACAGTCGAAGGCTGGCAGGTCTTTCTCGATCATCTCGAACCGAACGGATTGTTCAGCGTCTCGCGCTGGTATTCCCCGGATGCGCTGTCGGAGACCAATCGGCTGATTTCGCTGGCGGCGATGTCGCTGCTTCGCCGCGGCATCGTGCGGCCCGCGGACCATATCGCCCTCGTTTCGCGCCTGTCGGTGGCGACCTTGCTCGTTTCGCCCGAGCCCCTGCGGGCGGAGGACATCGATACCATCGAGCGGGTGGCGGAAGAATACGGATTCACTATCCTGCATTCGCCGCGGCAACAGTCTTCCGAACCGCTGATCCGCAATGTGCTCGCAGTCGCCGATGAGCAGCAATTGCTTGCCGCCACCGAACACGAGTATCTGGATTTCACGCCGCCGACCGACAGCCGGCCCTATTTCTTCAACATCCTGAAGCCTGCCGCGCTGTTCCAATCCGGTGGGGCCGGCGGGGAACTCGAAGACCTGGGAATCGTCGCCGGCGGCAATCTGCTTGCGACTTATACGCTGATGTTGCTATGTGGGCTGGCGCTGGCGGGGGTGTTGCTCGTCATCGCCGCGCCGCTTCTCATCGCCGGCCGGCCGAAGATTCCCAATCGCGTATTCCTCAGCGGCCTTGCGTATTTCGCCTGTATCGGCACCGGCTTCATGATGGTGCAAATCCCGCTCATGCAACGCTTTTCGGTCTACCTGGGACATCCGGTCTACGCCGTGGCAGTGCTGCTGTTCTCCATGATTCTCGCGGCCGGCGCCGGCAGTTTCCTTTCCGACCGCATCGAAGTCCGCCGCGGTTCGCGCTGGACCTTGCTGATTCCGGCCGGCATCGTTTCCCTGCTCGTATTGATCTACGCGATCGCCGGACCGTTGATCACCGCGACGATTTCCCAGGGCTTGTTCGTCCGCTGCCTGATCGTGATCGTCCTGGTCAGCCTGCCGGCCCTGCCCATGGGCATGTGCTTCCCTCTCGGCCTGCGCCTGTTCCGCGAGTACTCCAGCCAGTGCCTGCCCTGGATGTGGGGCATGAACGGCGCCACCGGCGTCCTCGCCAGCGTCTCCGCCGTCGCCACCTCGATGTGGAGCGGCATCAACACCAGCCTGCTCGTCGCCATCGCCTGCTACGCACTGCTGGCCCTTCCGGCCCGAATTCTGCAATCAAGACTCACATAAGTTGGCAATTGGCACCCTCCGCAGATGCTGTTCAATTGTTGAAACCACATCGGGATAAAGAGGCAGATTGTTCTTCTCCTCATTCCAGTGCTGATGGAAAAGTTCGACCGTCTCCCTGGCGGTATCCAGCACAAGCGCTTTGGCGAGCTTGGCCCTGTTGGCGAAATGGGCTAGCTCGTCCTCGTCGAAGCCATCGAAGCGCCCGGTGCGGCTGAAGGTCAGCGCGGCCTCGCTATCGGGAATATAGGGAATCGTCGATACAAAATCGTAGGCGGGGGCCAGACGCGCGGTGCGTTTATCCGGGTAGAGCACCGACCAGTTCTTGATGTGCATGTCGGCATTGCCGATCAGCGTGTTGAATACCAATCGCCGGACAAACTCCCTGATATCGGCGTCATCGCTTTCAATCGCGATGACGTTCGCGATATTGACCATGCTCGCCTTCTTGTACTTGTCCTTCGGATAGACGCCGAAAATCTGCGCGAAGTCTTCAGCGTGGATGCGCCTGCCGTCGCGCGAGCGATCAAAGCGTTCGATCGCCAGCGCCTTGCCGTTCGTCGTGGCCACATCCGCGGGCAAGCCACCAATGTCTTTCACATTGACCAGATCCAGCGCCGGTACATTCATACCCAGTTTGCGCGCGAACGTCATCATCGAGAATTCATTTTCGGGAACGCCTTCGTACCTTATGGACGGAAGCTTGACGATCCACGATCCTCCAATGCCCTTGGCGGGAATAGTCAGCCCGCCACTGGCGCTTTCGAGCGCGGAAAACTTGAGCTGCACACCGGCGAGAGAAAATCGTAGCGCCATTTCGTCGCGTTCGCGCACGGTATCCTCATCCAGAGACTCCCCGGCTTCAGGCGGCCATTCCTCACCGTCGGCGGCCCGGACTGTAATCGCTCCGGGCAGGTCGTTCCCCAACGCCCAAAGCAGAAAAAATTCGCGCTCGGGATTCACCCCGGCCCGCTCGGCGAGATATTCCCGCAAACGCTCTTCGGGCAAGAGGTTGGAGAAGAACGGCATGACGCGAGTTCGATAGGGCCTGAATTCGGTGAGAAGCTCCCCATGCCGGTTCTTGAACCCCAGGCCCAGGACGGGCCGATTCCTGCCGGCAATATAGTCGTCGTTGAATGCGAACAAGGTACGGTCCCCCTCGATTCGCGTCAGCGTCCCGATGGGTTCGCCGTAAAGCAGAACTTCCAATACGGAAGCACTAGCCATCATCGTCCTCCAGACTGTATGCGGGCCGGTTCGCCTGCCAATGTTCCTCCAGATCGGAAGCGCCAATCCGGGCGCTATTCACGATCGAGCGAACTGCCGGAAGAGCCTTGCGCGGCACGAGGGTGAGTTCCAGGTCGAGCGCGCGGGCTATTTCGGTCAGGCTCGATACGCGTAAATCCACCCCTGCGTTCTCGATCCTGGATATATGGCTCTGCGGCATCCCCGCCGTTTTGGCAAGCGCAAGCTGACTCAGTCCCTTTGCTCGCCGGACAGCCTTGATCGTTCTCGAAATCTCGTCTATTGCTCCCATACCACCCTCAGTAATATATGAATACATATAAAAAAATTCGATTTATATGCTATATAGCATGGCAGTGTCAATCAAAACATCCTTTAAAATAGATAAATCTTACTAAGAAATATATCAAGATATATATCTGACCCGCCATGATAGCTCTTGAACCGATCGCTACCGGCTGGAATGAAATCTATCTGGCGGGATTCGCACCCGCCGGGGTTATGCGCCTATGCGCAGTGCATTGCGCTATCCGGCAAGGACGCCCGGCGCCGGCAGTTTTCACTTCAAGGTGCTAACCCGCCCAGGCTGTTGCAAATGCGCACGTATTACCGTACGCTTTTTGCCAGGAGGGAATGCTCATGACGATTCTAAATGCCACTGAAGCGAGATCGAAGCTCTACAGCTTGATCGACGAGACTGCTAAAACACACCAACCCATTGTAATTACTGGAAAAAGACACAATGCCATCCTGCTCTCGGAAGAGGACTGGAACGCGATTTCCGAAACGCTGCATCTGATGTCGATACCCGGAATGGGGGATTCGATTAAGAAAGGTATGAAATCTCCGGTATCGGAATGCGCCGGGGAACTTGATTGGTGAGTTGGAAAATCGTTTATGCGAAACAGGCGCAAAAAGACGCGAAAAAACTCGCCTCGTCGGGACTGAAGGAAAAAGCGCAGGAGTTGCTGCGAATAATCGAGCGGGACCCTCGGCAAAACCCGCCACCCTTCGAGAAACTCGTGGGCGATCTTTCCGGCGCCTATTCGAGGCGAATCAACATCCAACACCGAATCGTGTATCAGATTCTTGAAACTGAGCAGGTAGTCAAAGTCCTGCGACTATGGACTCACTACGACTGAATTGATGAGTGGGCACATCCTGCCCCAAGAACTTTTTTCTCCTGAAATTAGGTGTATCCCCGCTTCTTGTGTCAATCTATCAGCATGAATATCAAGACAATGCCTTGGGATGCTGCGGATTATCTTCAAACCAAGCAAGACATCGTGGCGTATCTGGAAGCGGCATTCGAAGAGAGCGACTCGCGCCTGATCGCCGCGGCACTAGGTGATGTCGCCAGATCCCGAGGGATGTCCCGGGACGCCGCAGATGCCGGCCTGCGGAGAGAAAGCCTCTACGAGGCGCTCAGTTTAAACGGAAACGCCAGTTTCGCCACCGTACTTAGAGTGCTTGGCGCACTTGGCATAAGGCTGCGGCCCTATTCAGTCGAGCGTTCAGAGCGACCGCTCTCGACGATACAACGGTAGGACTTGATGGTCGCTTGATTGGACACTCGGTGGGATAATGTCCACAATGCCATCAATCAAGCAGTACAAGAGACGCTGACCTGGTCCGCGATCTGTTATTGCCAGACATTGAGCAAGAAGGTGTTTACGCCAATAAAATAAATTTACGAGGATATTTCAATGGCTCTAATCCGCAGCATCCAACTTGATGGTTTTCTATCTTTCCCACCAGGGATGCCGGAGTTTAAGCTGGGTCCGATCAATGTTCTTATTGGCCCGAACGGTTCTGGAAAGTCCAATCTATTGGAGGCCATTGAGTTAGTAAAGGCGACGCCCACGGACTTTGCTTCTGCGATCAGGCTTGGCGGTGGCGCGGCGGAGTGGATTTGGAAGGGTTCGCCAAGAGCGACGAATGCAAAAATTGAGATTAAAGTAGGTCCCTATCCTGAAACGAAAAGGCTGTTGAGGTATGGGATTGAATTCGTATCTTCCATGAATCGAACCGAGTTGCTGGACGAATACGTAGAAGAAGCTGACACGATGGAAGGCGAAGAGGGGCCGTATTTTTATTACCGGTTTCAGAAAGGCCATCCAGTGATTAATGTCAGGAGCGAGGAAGAGGATCCCAAACGAAAGAGGAACTTGAAAAGAGAGGACCTCATCCCGGATCAATCCGTTCTTGCACAGCGCAAGGATACCGACAACTACCCTGAACTCGCATGGTTAGGTAGAAAATTTGACCGAATACAGTTATTCAGGGAATGGTCTTTTGGACGTCTCGCAGAGTTGAGGAAACCGCAAGGGGCTGACGAACGTGATGATTACTTGCTTGCAGATTCCAGCAACCTGGCAATTATGCTTAACCAGATATTGCATTCAGATCCACTCAAGATTGACAGACTGCTGAATCGATTTTTCCCTCGCTTCCAACGAGTGACTACAAAAATATCCGGGGGAACGGTTCAGTTTTTCTTACATGAAACAGAATTTGACACTCCAGTTCCTGCGACACGCCTGTCTGATGGAACACTAAGGTTCATCGCAATGCTAGCCGTATTGTTGACCGCAGACCCTCCGCCGCTCGTGTGCATAGAAGAACCGGAGCTCGGGCTTCACCCAGATGCTGTCGCACTATTGGCGGACCTAATTATAGAGGCATCAGAACGTACACAAATTATCGCGACCACGCATTCCGAGACTTTTGTATCTGCGCTGACAAATCAGCCGGATGCTGTTATAGCCTGCGAACGACATGGAGCCGGAACGGAGTTAAGGAGGCTTGATCCCAAGCGGCTCAGTCAATGGCTCGACGAATATACACTTGGCGATCTTTGGAGCATGGGGCATCTTGGAGCAAATCCGTGAATGGAATAGTGATCTTCATGGAAGGAGGCGGGTCTGGTAAGGGCGCAAGCAAAGCCAAAGGTAGCTTGCGTCGAGGCATGGATCAATTTTTAGATGAATTAAAACAGGCCGCAAGAACCAGAGGATTACGCTGGAAATTGGTCTGTTGCGGGAGTCGGGATCAAGCGTTCAGACATTTCCGAGATTTCCAGGAACACGATGGATACGATAAGCCTGTTCTGCTGGTAGATGCGGAAGGGCCGGTGCAATGCTATTCAACTCGAGAGCATTTGCAAATACGCGACAATTGGAGTATGAATTTCTGTAGCGACGATTCTGTATACCTTATGACTCAAGTGATGGAAACTTGGATTTCATCAGACCCAGTCGCTCTAGAAAACTACTATGGAAAAGGCTTTGAATCAAATTCTTTATCGAAGTCAGTAAATATGGAGGTCGTTCCAAAGGAGCAGATTTCAAGTGAACTCAAACAGGCAACTTGCGGAACAACCAAGGGTGAATATCACAAGATTCGTCATGCAAGTGATTTGCTGAAGAAACTAGACGCGGATCGTGTCCGTGAACGCTGTCGCCATTGCGATGCGTTGTTCCACACAATACAACGCATAATCCAAAATGCTTGAAAACTGATGATCAGAATCATAGAATTTTCGCAATTATAAACCTTCATCCATAAATTTGTAGTATGGTCCCAAATGCTGAATAATGTTTCTGAGATGCTGAATACAAACTTGAGTAGAGTGGATAATCTAGGGCGTGTTAACACTAACGTAATGATTCGACTATGAGCACGAAAACGATGAACCCCAGGAAGACGGCATCGAGTTTCTCGAAGCGCGAAAAGATTCGGCGGAAGCCTTTCAGACGTCGAAACAGCCGTTCCACCTCG
>JAJEGU010000041.1 GCA_022819645.1 Pseudomonadales bacterium | reverse complement strand
CTGAAAAACTCCATCCGTGGAGTTTTTCATTATCGCAAAACAAAAGCGTGGTTTTGTTTTGCTCCCGAATTCAATGGCTTACGCCATCGAATTCGGCGGCACTTCCATGTGCCGCAGGGAAGCTCTAACTTGATCAGAGCTTCCCTAAATCATTCCCCTGCGCCGCGATATGCTAGCACAGGACCTGATCCGGAATTCGGCAAATCCTCCGCGAAACGGCATCAGTTCCAGCGCCGGAGGACCTCGTCACGGCCCCAGGCCCGGCGCGCGCAACGGGCGACGCAGTAGTGGTAGCGGCTGCGTTCAGGCTGGACGATTTGTGAACGGGACTGTGTCATGGAGTTTCCGCCGGCCTTGGGTTCCGATGGGAAAGGTATGGGCGAGAAGCCGGGTTTTTGGGGAAATTAACCGGGAGGGACCGACAATCGGGGTCGAAACAATGGCTGGGCAGGATACAAACCTTGGCTGGATGGGTGGGTGTCCTGTTTGACGACTGGGGAGAAGTGTTTACACGCCCTACTTACTCGAATACGAAGTAGTTTCGTTCGAAGGGGACTTCGTTCTCGGCGATGACGGTCAGGGTTTGGGGGTCGAGCAGCCAGATGCGGCGCGGGCCGGCGATGACGGCCCGGGGCGTGTCGGGGTCGCACTGCATTTCCTCGATCAGCGCGCCGCCGGGCGCATCGAGTTCGGCTTCGCGCAGCACTTCGCCGGTGGTGGTGTCGATCAGGCGGAATCGGGTCGAGGGTTCGGGCTCCTCCGCGGTGGGGTCCCGGGCGAGTTGCTGCAGCCAGCGGGAGCCTCCGGCGAAGAGGATGTTCCGGGCTGGATTGGGGGAGGCGAATTCGGATTCGATCGTTTCGGTGGCGATGTCCCATACGTTGAGGACTTCAAGCTCCGCCGACACATGATAAATTGCGGTGGCATCGTCGATTTCGGACTCACGCATCAGCGTATTTTCCCCCAGCCAATGAACCCACAGCGGAGAATTTTCGCCTTCGGATTCTTCCAGTTGGTAATGATGGGGTGGCCAGCCCGAATCGCGCGGCGCCGGCGACTGTTTTAGCACAACGACGGCGTTTGGCCGACCGTCAGCGGGTACGGGCTGTGATACCACAGGCTCCCGCGTGAAGATATCCTCGAATCGTCCAGTCTTGAACGCGGGTTTTTCGTGGGAGGAACCGGGCACTATATCGTCCACCCGCCAGATGCCCACACCCCAGTAGTTGCCGACCTCGAACACCGTCCAGTCTTCGGGCTGGATGACCAGGTAGGAGGCGTCGGAGCCAACCACCACGAAAGACTGGCATGCGGCTTCGACCCAACCCACAAACAGCACGGCGGCTGCAAGCGCGAGCGTGGACACGAACTTGGGGTGGACCGTGGATGCGGCCTTTCCGCGAACCGGCTGCTCACAATGCCCTAATGTACCGCTGCGGAAATCTGTGATGTCCCGACCCGAAACATGGATATGGTTCATTCGAACACCGTGAAAAATTCCCATGGCAGCGTTTTCCACATGATAGAGCCAAGATCGTTCGGGTCGACCAAACCGATTTTGCCTTGCCCCATCAGCACGGCCCGGGGCGTTTCCGGTTCGCATATCAATTCATCGGATAAATACGCCCCTTCCGCATCCAGTAAAACATCTTTGACCGTGGACAGGCTTTCCGTGTCGAAAGTCTGGAACCGGTCTGTTTGGATATTTCTGTAATTTACAGTGGGCTCTTGGTATCTCATCAGAACATTTGCGCCATAGTTGAAGAAAAAGCTGTCCCCGTATCGGTATCTTCTCCCCGTGGAAATTATGCTTTCGTCGCGATAATCGAAATAGACATCGTCCATTGCCAACTCGTCATTTTCAACGCGCTTGGTTGCCACCGCAGTACAAGAATCCGGGTCTATCCCGTACATCGTATATTTTTCCTGTTCCCAGACGCGCAATGGCAAAGCGGAAATCTGGCTGCCCTGCAACAGAATCCTGACTGGACGCCACGCGTCTAGATCCCCACCCCGGAAATACAGCAAGTTTCCATCCGGACAGAATCCCGATCTTAAAGTCACTCTCAGATTCGGGTCTTCCCATGTTTGAATCACTTGCAACCCGCGATCCACCAACTGGAGAATGCTATGGCCGTCTTCGATAATCTCCCAGATAGCGACACCAGGGAAGAAACGCTCCGAAACAATGGTTTCGCCTGGCCCAAACCGTGTCGCGGCTTCGTTTTGCTCGAACTGAACATAGGGTATGTCCTTCTGCGTGTGAAGATTCTTGCCCAACTCTTCCAACGGGATGAACCCAGCCGGAGGTTCAACGGATGTGTATCGTCCTCCCGTCATCACGTATCGACCGCTTTCCAGGTCCATGAATTCGTCGGTTAGAATAATAGCGAATGATTGGCTCGATCCCTGTTCCTCGCCGTAACTTTGATAAATGCCCAGCCACCATAAACTTCCGACTTCCAAAGTACGGAGCGTATTGGGCTCCAGCACCATGTACTGCGCGTCCGACGACATCACCACGATGTTGCCGCAGGCTGCCTGTACACTCGAATGTAGACAGCATCCGGCCAGAAAAAAACAAATTGCGCGCCTAAACATTGCTTCCACACACCCCGTCGACATACTTGTTCAAGATCCCGTTGGAACCATCCATGTACACGCCCCTATACTCATTATCTTTGCCGGGAATGGCGACCCATTCTTTGTCCATGTCATTCCATTCCAAATAGGAAAATGCTCTCATCTTCCTGTTGCCCCATTTATATCGGAACAATGCTTCCTTGCGTAGCGCGTCTTCGGTAATTTCCGCCGACAAGTTGGGATTAGCCACAAAGGTGTTCAGCCAATCCCGCGCCGGAACCACCTTCCCCTTGAGGATGTTCGCTCCCTTATCCACGTTAGCCCTGTAATTCCAGAAACTGCCGATGGTTTGTTCTGAGCAAATCTGCATCAAGCCAACATCCGAGGAGGGACCGAGGAATGGAAGCCCAGACTCGAATTGGGTGATATCGCTTTCCGCGCACGAAAGCCGCTTCAAATCAGAAATGGCCTGCTCCCCGCTGCTCGGCCTGCCGGTTTCGAGCCCCTTGATGAACGGAGCGCCCGGATAGAAATCGGCGAACGCCCTGTTCTTCTGTGCCGGCGTGGGTTCCTGAGCGGTGATCTCGTGCTCCACTTCGACCCGGCTGGCAAACATGCCTGTCGCCGAGCAGGAGGCCATCACGGTCAAGTTGCCGCCGAAGATTCCACCGAACGCGGTGGCGCCTAGTTCCAGAATCTTGCCGTCGTCTTCCACTTCCGGCGAAACGATCGGATAAGTCGCGCCAGAGCAATACGTTGGTTCCTCAATCTCGTATGTAATTGATGCCTTCCAGGAAACAGTCGCATTCGCCGGAACAGTCGTTGCCTCGGCGCGGATTCTTGGCATCACCGGGCCACCAAATAGAGTCTGGGTGGAGCCGCTTGATCGAATCACAAAATTGTCCGCGGACGTGATCGAGGTAATTTCAATCGAACAAATCGGGATGCCGATTGGCTTCCCGTCTCCGTCGCAGAACTTCTTGTAGCGGGGGTCTTTCCGCATCTCCGGGTTGGCCCTGCCGCTTTGGCAGATTTCGACGATGTCGGTTTCGGTGAGGCAGGTCTTTACTTCCTCATCCGTCTCGGTATCTTGCGAGCGCTGGGCGGCCAGATTGTCCGGCGTTGCCTCGCAGGCCTTGTTGAGACAGTTGCCTTCATCGTCGCAACCGATCGGGATGCAATGGTCTCCTTCGCAAACAACCGTTCCGGGAGGAACCGGCGAGGTCGGTTTTCGTGGCGGCGCCAGACGCCCCCGCACATGTTCGATCACGGTCAGGATGTCCCCCAACGACCCTTCCCGGGCCTCGGCGGGATTCTCGATCAATTCCGGCAAACTCTCCAGGGTCGCGTCCGACAGCGCGCCTTCGAGAACCTCCACGCCAAGATACGCCTCCAGCAACCTTTCCAGCTTCACCGCCTCCGGAGAGCCGGACTCGATCGTTCCCGAATTGCCGACCCGCCGCAGTATTGTCTCCCACAGCAGCGCCGCGTCCTGCGCCCCCAGCGAGGGAGGGGAGGCGCTTGAGCCGCTGCCCAGCAACCATTGCACGACCAGGTCGACCACGATTACGACCCAGTTTCCCGAGGCAGCGGAGACCTCGCTGGTTGCAAACTTCCAGATTGCAATCACGACATCTTCCTCGTTCAGGCCGGAAATTGCGTCCGAAGGCTCATACACAGTGCCCGGAAATTCCTCCCGGCCGAATCGCAACTCCAGTGCTTTCGTGCCCTTCGGTACATACTTCAGCGAGCAGAAACGCAGATGTGTCCCGCACTCCGCGGGCAAGGCCGAATTCGGGGGCGGCTTGCTCGGGTCCGTGAAGGATTGATCCCCGCTCAGTGATTGCAGTTTGGCCTTGTCGAGTTCGATGGAGATGCGCGGCTTTTCGATTTCGCCCTCACCGCCCCTGAGCGCGTCTTCGTCCCCGTCCTCGTGCAAACGGAAATCAAAGTCGAAATCATCGTCGACGTCCGCGAGCCCACCTGTCCAGTCCGCGAGTTTGCGGAAGAAATCGGTTGTGTTCGCGTCAAAACCGGTCGCGTGGGAAGGCACGTAATTCTCGCCGTCCGGCTGGGCGTACACAATGCGGTCCACGCCGGAGAACTGCACCCGCGAAAGATTTATGATCGCCAGGTCGGTGTAACCGTCATGGTTGAAGTCGCCGAGAACCGGACTGATGGGCAGCTTGGTGACGCGGTCGTTCGGGGTCAGCCAGGGCGCCTTTGCGGAATACAATCCAAAGTCGGTGGATGTGAGCGATTCCTTCATGGCGAAATCCCGAATCTCCGCGTTCGACTTCGAGTTGGTATTCTGCACCATAAGATGCTGCGGGGCGAGCGTGGCTTCCCCGTCGGTTTCGTTGACGAATCTTACCCGGTAAAGATGGTAGTCCGCGGTGAATCCTCCGGGATCCGCCGCAACGGGAGGGTCGGGGTCCCCGGGCCGGTCGGTGACGGTCAGGGTTACCGTCTGTTCGGGCGATCGTCCGCCGGGGCCGGCGCAATACATGGCGATATTCCAGGTTCCGGCGGCGAAATCGCCTTTGCTGCTTGTCAATGGGCCGCTGGTCGCAAGGTTCATGGAATCGCCCGAGAAACGGCAATATTCGGCGTAACGCGAATTCCAGTTGAATTCGGCGGCTTCGTCGGAGTGGATGTTCGCCCGCGCGAGGCGAAAGTTCAGCAACTGCGCGACCTCGTGTTTTTGGGGATCGGTTCCGTTGCGGTATTCGGTCAGGTTGCTGTCATCGTCCCCGTCCGGGTCGCCGCCGGAGTCGTCCTTCAGCGGGTCAAGCTTGTTCGCCACTTCCCAGGTGTCCGGCATGCCGTCGCCGTCGTCGTCGGTGTCCTGGTCGTTGGGGATGCCGTCATCGTCGGTATCCACCCATGCCACCACCGTCAGCATGATTGTTTTCCGGGCCGAATCCTTTCCACCGCCGCTGCAATAGAACTCATAGGTGTGCGTTCCGGGATCGAAATCCGCTCCCTTGAAAGTCACCTTGCCGCCCGGCGCCCAGTCGCTGTTGTTCGAAAAATCGCGGGCGGTGCTGCTTTTCCACTCCGGGCGGCAGGCCGTCGCGTATTTCGAACTCCAGGTGAAGGTCGCGCTTTCGTTTTCGTAGATGCGGGTTTCGACAGCGATGCTGTCAGCAATTGCGGCGTTTCGTGGATTTTGGGATTGGTGCCGTTATTGTATTCGGTCAGGTTGGTGTCGCCGTCCCCGTCCGGGTCGCCGCCGGAGTCGTCCTTGAGCGGGTCGAGCTTGTTCGCCACTTCCCAGGTGTCCGGCATGCCGTCATTGTCGTCGTCCGTATCCCGGGAATCCGGAATGCCGTCGCCGTCGGTGTCGGGGTCGGGCTTCGTCGCCGTGAGCGTGGCGGTGTCGCTCCTTGTGCCGCCCGTTCCCGTGCAGCTTACCGTGAAACTGTGCGC
Organism: Pseudomonadales bacterium; assembly: GCA_022819645.1. GTDB lineage: Bacteria > Pseudomonadota > Gammaproteobacteria > Pseudomonadales > Pseudohongiellaceae > UBA9145. Next base: position 144,830 of record JAJEGU010000041.1, on the reverse strand, counting down.
GCCCGCCGTGAAAGGGCCGAGATTTCCGATCGTGCCGCTGGTGGCCCGTCTGCTGCCGCCGTAGGTGCAGGAATCTGTGTTGCTGCTGGTCCACGAAAGATTCACCCGGTCGGTATCCGCGATCACCGTGTTCTTCGACAGCGTGGCGGAAACCGTCGGTGCGAGCGCGTCCACGGCCCATGTCGCGGTGGAAGATTTGGAGCCGAGGCGATTGGTGCAGGAAACCGTGGCGGATTTGCTGCCCGCTTCGCTGTAGGAATAGGGGCCGAAGTTCTTGGAACCCGATTTGGTGGCGGTTGCGCCGTCCAGCGCGCAGGAGTCGGCGTCGGCGCCGGTCCAGGAGACCCGCACCCGGCTGGAACCATTGGCTTTCACTGTCGCCGGGGAAGCGCTGGCGCTGACCGTAACCCGTTTGATCGCCTCCCAGTTGATCGTGTGCGATGTAGAGCCACCGTCACCGGAGCACGAGAAGGTCAGCGAGTGTTTGCCCACGGGATACGGCCCGAGTGTCGCCGAGCCGCTGGTCGGATACTTCGTGCCCGCCAGCATGCAGGATGTTGCGTTGGTGGCCGAATAGCTGACGGTGAACTTGTCCACGCCCGCTTCCAGAAGAGATTTTGAAAGCGTGGTGGTGATCACCGGCTTGGACACAGCATAAACCGTGACGCTTTCGGCGCTCGCCGCGTAGCCGGCCTTGCCGTTGTTGTAGCACTCGATCAGTATGCTTTTCGCGCCAGTGGTAGTCCACGGACCAACGGTAATGCTACCGGAAGTGGCCCGGGCAACTCCGTCTACCGTGCAATATCTCGCGCCGGTCGCGCTCCAGGTCAGGGTTGCCGTCCCGGAAGCGATCGGAACCCGGGCAGGCGTGACCGATGTGGCGAGGAATACGGGCTCGAACTCCTCCTCTCCTTCCGCGGGATCGTTCGACCCGCCGTCGTCCGGGTCTTGTTGCTGACCAGCCGGGTTGTTCTGCCCTCCCGACTCGTCCTGGGCTTGGGCGGCCAGGGACGGCAGCAACAGTAGTAGCGACAAAATCGCCAGGGCGGAAGCACGGCGGATCGATGCCCGAGAGAAAGATGGAACGGGCGCAAGAAGGGTGTTTTGCATGGGGGATCCCTTTCAGGACCAAGGATTGTTTCCTGGTCATGAACCCTTTATCTGTACATATGTTCCATAATTTATAAAATACAATATGTTTTTTCAACAGTTCGCACAGCTTCCTGGAAACCCAGAGTCAGGATTATTGCGCCATCGGCGCTTAATGCCTGAAATGCAAGCATAAATGTGGCCGTGCAGGCGAAGGCTACAGAGAGAAATGTTGCCCTGACTCTCCCTGTCGCAAACAGAATGATGGGAGAGCCGGGTTGCATGACTGCCATGGCTTTGGCGCGCGATACGGCAGACAGTCCTCTCGCCGCCGGGAACTGCAGCGACCATCAGTCATTCAGGTCGTAGCGGAACAGGTACTGGACTCCTGCTACTTCGATGCCTTCGCCGTCTTCCACCCTGGGCTGGAACTTGAATCTCGCCGCTGCGCGTGTAGATGCACGGTCGAATATGTCGGGCGGTTCGGAGTCGAGCACAGTGATGCTGTCTTCGATCACGTTGCCCTGGCCATCCACCGTGAAGCTGACGAGGCACCAGCCTTCCAGGCCGCGTTGGGCGGCCCGGGTGGGATACTGGGGCTGGATAGCCACGAGCGGGACGAGATCGGTATTGCCCGTATCGACATGGGTCGGCACAAGGTCAACGATGCTATCAGCCTCCACGCCGGTGCCGACGATGCCGACCGACGGAGTCGGGTCGAGCGTTGGCCGTCGCTCGGGACGATCTTCCTCCTCTTCCTCGACTTGCTCGATCGGCACCGGTTTATCGACATCCTTTATCAATTCGGGCTCGAACTCCGGCATGGTCGAATCGACCACCCGCACAACCCGTACCGGATCGGCAAACCGGTCGCCGGTCTCGATCAGATACTGCATGAAGTAGAACAGGCCAGCCGTGATGCCGGCGGCAAGCACCGCCGAAACAAACCATCTTGCCTGAGTCATGTCACACCTCCACTCGATTCAATGAATGCTTCGATCATACTCCTGTGACAGGAAAACGGGAAATTTGTTTGCGAACCTGCCCGGCGATAATTCGGGGGACCTGTAGTACACTGAACGGGTTTTCGAATGATGGCCCTGAAGTGGACAAGCAATCGCTGCTCAATGAGTTGAAGATTGACCGGGATGACTCGGCGGATGGGGGGTTCCGGCCCCTGCGCTGGTTCGTGCTGATCGCCTTCATTGCCGGCGCGGGCTTTGTGTTCTGGAATTTCCGGCCCGTGCAGCAGGCCCAGGCGCTTGCGGTGGATACCAGCATTGCCGTGGCGCCCCGGCAGCGGCTTGCGGAGAATTCCGAAAGTGTGCTCGACGCCACCGGCTATGTCATCGCCCGGCGCATGGCGACGGTGAGTTCCAAGGTGACCGGCAAGGTGATGGAAGTGCTGGTGGAAGAAGGCATGCGGGTCGAGGAAGGTCAGGTGCTTGCCCGGCTCGATGACAGCGTCAACCGCGCCCAGCTTGAAATGGAGGAAGCCCAGGTGGCTTCGGCCCGGGCCTCGGTGGAGGAGCTTGAGGTGCAGATTCGCCAGGCGGAGCTGAATGTCGGCCGCACCCGGGACCTGGCCGCCAACCGGCTCGCGAGTCAGGCGGATCTCGACCGGGACGAGCTGAGCCTTGCGGCCCTGCGGGCGCGGCTGGAAAAAACCGAACGCGATATCGAAGTCGCCGAGCGGGCCTTGCAGATCCAGCGGCAACTGCTTGCGGACATGCAAATCCGCGCGCCCTTTTCCGGTGTGGTCATCGCCAAGGCGGCACAGCCCGGCGAGATGATCTCTCCCGTCGCCGCGGGCGGCGGCTTCACCGCCACCGGCATTTGCACCATCGTCGACATGGAGTCCCTGGAAGTCGAAGTCGACGTCAACGAGGCCTATATCAACCGCGTCCGTGCCGGACAGGAAGCGACCATCACGCTGAATGCCTGGCCCGATGATCCCTACCAGGCCGAGGTCATCGCGATTATTCCCGCCGCCAACCGCAACCAGGCCACGGTGCGGGTGCGAATCGGCTTCAGCAACCGCGACGAACGGGTCATGCCCGAAATGGGGGTGAAAGTCGCCTTCATGGAAGACTCCGGCGCCGCCGCCATCATGGCGCCCGCCAGCGAAGAACCCATCGCGGGCGTACTCGTTCCGGGTTCGGCCATTGTCCGCCAGGACGGCCGGGCCCACGTCTGGGTCGTCACCGATGGCCGCATCAGCCGCCGAGTCGTGGAGCTCGGTCCCGCAAATGGCGCCAGTACCCTGGTGCTCGCGGGCCTCGACGAAGGCGAACGGGTGGTGAGCGCACTGGAGCCGGCTCTGCGCGAACAATTGCGGGACGGGCTATCCGTGGAGCTTGCGGCTTATTGAGAGCAGAGGCGAACACCAAGTGAGCATCATCCAATTGAATCAGGTTTCCCGGCATTTCACCAAAGGCCGGCAGAAGGTCGAAGTCCTCAACGACCTTGATCTGGAAATCGAAGAAGGCGATTTTCTCGCCCTGATGGGGCCATCCGGCAGCGGCAAGACGACCCTGCTCAATCTCATCGGCGGGCTTGACCAGCCCACTGCCGGCAGCGTCGAAGTGGCGGGGCGGCAACTTGTGGGGTTGTCCAGCCGCAAGCTCGCCCAGTGGCGCTCGCGCAATATCGGCTTCATCTTCCAGTTCTACAACCTGTTGCCGATTCTCAGCGCCCGGCGCAATGTGGAACTGCCGCTGCTGCTCACCAGGCTAGGCGGCCGCCAGCGCAGGCGCAATGCCGATGTGGCGCTGGCCATTGTCGGCCTTGGGGACCGGGCGGGACACAAACCCGGCGAGTTGTCCGGCGGCCAGCAACAGCGGGTGGCCATCGCCCGGGCCATCGTCGCCGACCCGCGCATCCTCGTCTGCGATGAACCCACCGGCGACCTCGACCGGGAAACCGCCGACGAAATTCTCGACCTGCTCGAATTACTCAACCGCGAACATGGCAAGACCATCATCATGGTGACCCACGACCCCAAGGCGGCGACTCACGCCCGGCGCACGCTCTATCTCGACAAGGGCAGCCTTGTGCGGGAGGCGGCATGAACAGCTTTTCCCTGATCTGGAGCAATCTGTTCCGCCGCCGGGTGCGAACCTTCCTGACGCTGTTTTCCATTATCGCCGCCTTCCTGCTGTTCGGTCTGCTGCGTTCGGTGGCGGACGCCTTCGACAGCGGCGTGGAAGTCGCCGGCGTGGACCGGCTGACGGTGTCGCCAAAGTACTCCATCATCGACGGCCTGCCCGTGAGCCACATGTCGCAAATCCTGGCCACGCCGGGAGTGGCCGGCGTCACCCACAGCACCTGGTTCGGCGGCACCTACCAGAGCACGGCCAATTTCTTCCCCAAGTTTCCCGTGGAGCCACGGGCCTACTTCGAGATGTTCGACGAGTACATCATCGACCCGGCCCAACTCGATGAATTCGAGCGCATCCGCACCGCCGCCGTGGCCCCGGCTGACCTCGCCGAAGAATATGGCTGGCAGGTCGGCGACCGGATTCCCATCGAGGGCGACATCTGGCTGCGCGAGGACGGCAGCCGCCGCTGGGAATTCGAACTCGTGGGCACCTACCGCATTCGCGACGACGAGAACATGTTCGCCGGCTTCCTGTTCAACTACGACTACTTCGACGAAGCGCGCATCCCGGAAACCGAGGGCATCATCAGCAACTTTTCGGTGCGGGTATCCGATCCGGACGAAGCCGCCGAAGTGTCGGCCCTTATCGACGCCCAGTTCGAGAATTCCATCAATCCCACCCGCACCGCCACCGAAGCCGAGGCCAACCGCCAGTTCGCCGCCCAGGTGGGCGATATCGGCCTGATCATGAACAGCATCCTCAGCGCCGTGTTCTTCACGATTCTGCTGCTCACGGGCAACACCATGGCCCAGGCCCTGCGGGAGCGCGTTCCGGAGCTTGCGGTGCTGAAAACCCTGGGCTTTACCGACCGCCGCGTGGCCCTGCTCGTGCTGCTCGAATCGGTGCTGCTCTGCGGCATCGGCGGCGCCCTGGGCATTGCGCTTGCCACGCTGGTTCTCGGCGCCATCGCGCCGGATCTGGCGGCTTTCCTCGGCCAGGTGGAAATGTCCGCGATGACCACCTTTGGCGGCCTTGGCATCGCGGTATTGCTCGGCATCGTGGTGGGGCTCAATCCGGCCCTGAGCGCGAGACGCCTGCAGGTGGTCGAGGCGCTGCGGCGCTAGGAGCCGGTGCCGCAGGAATTCTCATCATGTTGGGGCAAATATTCCAGATCACCCTGCTCAACCTGCGCAATCTGCCTTCCCGGCTTGGCAGTTCCTCGGTCATCGTGGTGGGCATCGGCGGCGTTGTTACGGTGCTGGTGGCGATTCTCGCCATGGCGGCGGGGTTTTCCGAAACGCTGAATCGCGCCGGCGCGCCGGACCGCGCCATCGTGCTGCGGGGCGGCAGTTCCTCCGCCGAGTTGAGCAGCACCATCGACCTCCAGCGCAGCCAGTACGTCGCCACGCTCGACGGTGTGCGGCTGGCAAGCGGCGAGTTGTACACCGTGGCGGACATTCCCAAGCGCGCCACCCTGCTGCCTTCCAATGTGGTCATCCGCGGGGTGGAGCAATCCGCCTTCGAAGTGCGGCCCGAGCTGCGCATTATCGAGGGTCGCAATTTCACGCCAGGGCGCAATGAACTGATCGCCGGCCGCGGCGCCAGCGCCCAGTTTCTCGGCATCGACCTCGGCGCAACCGTGGAACTGCGGCAGTCCGACTGGACCGTGGTGGGCATTTTCGAATCCGGCGGCTCAGCCTACGAATCCGAGCTGTGGGCCGACCTGGCCACGGCGCAATCGGCTTTCCGGCGTTTCAGCCTGATCAGCTCCATGCGGGTGCTACTCGAAGAACCCGGCGCCATCGAGTCGGTGCGCGGCGATTTCGAGAACAACCCGGCGGTGGATCTGTCGATTACTTCCGAGGAAGAGTTCTTCCGCAGCCAGTCGGAATTCCTCACCACGCTGATCACCGGCTTCGGCTATGGCGTGGCGCTGATCATGGCGGTGGGCGCCATGTTTGCCGCGCTAAACACCATGTACGCCGCGGTGTCCACCCGCACCGTGGAAATCGCCACCCTGCGGGCGCTCGGTTTTGGTTCGGCGCCGGTGGTGATTTCCGTGCTCGTGGAATCGGTGGCGCTCGCCCTCATCGGCGGCCTGCTCGGCGCCGCCGTGGCCTGGTTCGGCTTCAATGGCTATACCGTGTCCACCCTGAACCAGGGATCGTTTTCCCAGGTGGCTTTTGATTTCGCCGTGGGCCCCGACATCCTCATCACCGGGATTGTCTGGGCTCTCACCCTCGGCCTTGCGGGAGGATTGTTCCCCGCGCTGCAGGCCGCGAGATTACCCATTACCCGCGCACTGCGGGGGGATTAGCTCCCAGGTATTCCCTGGAAAACTCCATCCGTGGAGTTTTTCATTATCGCAAAACAAAAGCATGGTTTTGTTTTGCTGCGCTGGAAACACCCCGTCATTCCGCACGCAGTCGCAGCAAACGCATCACAGGCGTCTGCCGCGGGAATCGTTTGCGTTACAAATCGGCGGCGGCTTCCAGGACGAAGGCGAAGTCGGGCCGGTCACGATAGTCTTCCTCGGCGAATTTCGCCTGGATCACGCCATCCGAATCGATCAGGAAAATGCCCGGATAAGGAACGCCGTAAGCGCGCGAATCCGGTTCGTAATCGGTATTCAGAATGCCCAGCGCATTGACGTGGGTTATGGCCTCGTCATGCAGCAAGGTGAATTCGATGCCCTGGTCTTCTTCGACTTCCTTCAGCGTTTCGACCGAATCGTAGGTCATCGCCACCACGGACAGACCCATTTCCTCGAACTGTTCCGCAATCTCTGTCAGCTGCACGAGCTGAGAAATGCAATAGGGTCACCAGTCGAATGAGCGGCTGAGCATGAACAACATGCCGTTGGCGCCCACGAGGTCATCGAAAGTGCGAACTTCGCCGTTCTGGTCTTCCGCCGAAATCGGCGGCAACGCCGCACCTGCCGGAAATTCCGACGCCCAGTCGAAATCCTGGGCGAAAGCGGTTCCGGAAAGGAACAGGGCCAGAATCATTCCGGCCAGTGAATATCGGATTTGCATGCCGTATCTCCATAGTCTCGGGCTACGCATGCGTAGCTCTCGTGTCAGCGAATCTTACACCAGTAGAGGGCTCGCGGTCCCCTTGGTCCTTACTCCAGCCCGGACATGAACCGGCTACCGCGGGGCAGGAAATAATTGTCACTGTCCAGCGAAAAAACCACTGAACGCGAGCGGCCCATGATTTCTTCTCTGGGTATGAAACTGTAAACCCTGCTGTCGGCGCTGCTGTTGCGATTGTCGCCGAGTACGAAATAGCGATCCTCGGGAACGACCACAGGCCCGTAACTGCGGCTGGAACCCGGGAATTGCGTCAGCCGCACCTGATGATTGCGCTCGGGCAGAGCCTCTTCGATAATCATGGCGCCGCCGTCCCGCGACAGCACCTCATAGTCCGCCGAGACGCCGTTGATGATCAGCGCGTTGTTCTGAATTTCGATCCGGTCCCCGGGTACGCCGACGATGCGCTTCACGAGCCGCTTGCGGGCCTGGGCGCTGTCGATGATCACGATATCGCCGCGCGTCGGATCGGACAGTTTGGCCAGGGTGACATCGGTAAACGGAACTTTCACGTCGTAGGCGAGCTTGTTGACCCAGACCTTGTCGCCGTCTACGAGCGTCGGCAACATGGACGCGCCGGAAATCGAACTCAGATCCGCAATCGCGCTCTTGAAAAACACGATGGCGCAAAGCAGCAACAGAAAGTTGCGATTCTCCCGCCAGACATTGCCCAGCCAGCCGGAAAATCGCTCGGAAAAGCCGACCGGCGGCGCCGGTTCATTCATCGCTCAAATCCTTACCGTTCAGTTCCACTCAACGCGCAAAGGTTGCCGACCGGCCGCCCGCTTGTCAACCGAAGGGATTCACAGTCTCCAATCCGGCCGCTTCAAATGGCGACGTATCCCGTGTTGCCACAAGCATTGCATTGGCGGCGGCAGTCGCCGCGATATAGCCATCCGAGACAGAGATCGCCCGCCCGGCAGACCGTGCCTTCGCCATCAGCTCGGCGTAGGCTTGCGAAGCCGCCAGATCGAATACCAATATCCGGCCGGCGAACAGCGGCAGTATCTGCCGCTCCAGTTGTTCCCGCAGCCGGTCCCTGCGGCGGCCCTTGGGCAACGCCTGAACACCGAAACGCAGTTCGGCGACGGTGATGGCGGACAAATGCAGTGTCTCCAACGCCTGCGCGTCGAGCCAGTCGGCAACGTGCGGTTCCGGATCTTTGCGCAGTGGTTCCGACACCACATTAGTGTCAACCAGAATCATTCGAGATCAATCGGTCGGCCCGGAGAGTTATCACGTCGAACAAAATCCGCCATCTCGTCGTCTGTCAACTTTATACGACGACCGATAGCTGTCAGCAGCGAGCCCAATCCGACCCGACCTTCCGGCAACACTGCTTCCTCAAGGATGACGCGCACTTCAGCCTCGGTGCTGCGGCCTCGCCGGGCCGCCCGCACCCGCAGGGCGCGATGCACCTCATCAGGCACGTTCCGCACAGTCAGTACCGCCACAGTCAACACCCCTCAATTCATTCAATGCTGTCAATCTACCAAGATGCAGTTAATACGGCAAGTGGCCCCAATCAAAAACCAAACAACACGAGTGTCCCCGAATTGTTGCAAAGGTTCAGTGCTCAAGCATGTTCTCCACGTATTGCTCAGTGTTCTTCGAAATCTCGGCGATCACCCTCCGTTGATAGTCGCAGCACATGGCTGATATCGCCACTTCCTTCGCTATGGGGGAATAGATGGATTCCGCCGCACGGTAGAATTGTCCGACCAATTCGTCCACGGCGTCACAATGTTCACCTATTGCTTCTTCACAAAGCTTTCCCAGATTTCGGACGGTCTCTTCGGCCTTGACCTCAGCTTCCCGCAAAATGCGCTCCTGCGGCTTTGAAAAAAATTTGTAGATTCCAGACAAAGCGACGCCTGCGCCCACGCCCAATCCGACGGGAGTCATGAGAAGCCCTGCGGCTGTGCCGACTCCCATCACTCCAGCAATCGCTGCAGTGGCTACACCAGCCACGCCACCAGTCTTGAGGATAGTCGACGTTACGGAGTCGAGAGATGACATTAGACGCGATTGAATTGACGCGGAAGGAATCAATTCAGTGAATTCCCTGCGACTCAAACTGAAGGAAAAGATTTTCCTTGAATCCGCAAGTTCGTTACAAAAGGATTCGTATTCCACACCCCAGTCGGACATTACGGAATCGTAGCGGTTTCGAACCTTGTCAATTCTCTGACTCAGAATCAGCACTGCTTCGTCATCTCGTAATTTGTGCAAGGCTGCCTGTTTGTCACGAGCCGCGCGAGCAACTCGATCTTTCCAGGTTTTCTCCAGTTCCACTTGTGTATCTTCCAGCATTGCGTTTACGTCTTCTTCGAAGTGCATCTTTTGTTTGTCAGCTCTCCTCTGAATCACGTGAAGCCGCTTTCTGGTCTGTTCGATCATGGTTTCTGCCATGGATGACAGTTGCTGATTCGCTATTTCTAGTAAATCCAAATCGTGATTTCTGTCTTCCAGCTTTCGACATGATTCGATTGCACTAGCCTTGGAAACTATCAATGCTTGTTGCAACCTTTCGCCATTAGCGTCACGGCCGCATTCTTCAAGCACTTCGAGCAACTGCTTGTCGTCGAATACAAGAGCGAAGTCTCTGATCCTGTCATACGATGTTCGTCGGTCCAAGACGCCTTTTAATCCTGAACGGAACGATTCGGCGAGTTCACTCAGTGAATCCGATTTTTCGATTTCCAGTGCTCTTTGTATTGATCGCAATGTCTTCCCCTGATCCGCCCTTTGTATGGACAGCAGAGGTTGAAGACTCTGAAATACATATTGCTTGAGTTCCGGATCCTGGTCCTTTGCAGCCTTCCTGATTTGTTTGACTGCGTCATTGAAGCTTGAAGGTTCGAGAATTGAGCGAAGTGTCAACGTATTGATCAATAGCGGACTGTCGACGATAGATACAAGTCGTTTGTTAACGATGACTACAGCTTGATATTCCTCTGCGGTGACCACACCGTCATGCGTCGCAATGGCACCAATGAGTTGGCAAATTGCGGGCATGAAACCCTGACTATAGTCGTCGATGGCAATGTCAGACTGAATAACGAGTTCTTGCGCAGACAAGTTAACCTCCTGTCATTTTCCGGAATGGGATGTTGTGTCACCAACCGGAATCCGAAACGTCTAGGGTTGCGAGTTTACTACGCGGAGAGCGCCTGTACGATCTTTCCTGCTCGCGGGGCGCGCGCGGGATGTGCCTGGAGGCGTCGTAAGCGACGAGCGTGCCATGGATGGGTGGAGGCAAGCGATTGCGAAGCGTAAGCTTCGCGCGCAGCCGGAACGGCGCCGAGCTATGCTCGGCGACTGGATCGAAAGCGACGAGCGCTCGATTCGAAGCTCAACATGGGTGAGGACAAGCGTATTCGAAGCGCCAGCTTCGAGCGCAGGCCGAACGACGCCAAGCTGTGCTTGGCGGCTGGACTGTTGAGCTGAGATTTAGCCGGAAGGCACATCCCGCGCGCGCCCCGCGAGCCGGCGCAGGCACATCCCGCGCTCTCCGGCCCTGGCGACGCCGGCGGTCTGGGTTGCAAAACCGGCCGGCGTTCTCTACTTTGAATTTTCCGAATTCATCACGAGTGGTTCGATGTCGCTTGAGGAATTTCATCCGGCTTGCCGGCGCTGGTTCGAGGCGCAGTTCACGGCGCCGACTCCTGCGCAGGCCGATGCCTGGGCGGCGATTCGGCGGGGCAGTCATACGCTGATTGCCGCGCCCACCGGCAGCGGCAAGACGCTTGCGGCGTTCTATGCGGGTCTTGATCGTCTTGTAAGCCAGGGCGACGCGCTATCGTCGGGCGTGCAGATTCTGTACGTTTCTCCGCTGAAAGCGCTGAACAACGACATACACCGGAACCTGCAGATTCCGCTCGCCGGCATCGCCGAGGCGCGCGGGGATGCCGCGCCCGAAATCCGGATCGCGGTTCGCACCGGCGATACCCCCGCCGCCGAACGCCGCAAGATGGCCACGCATCCGCCGCACATCCTGGTCACGACCCCCGAATCGCTCTATCTGCTGCTGACCAGCGCCAGCGGACGCGCCATGCTCGCCTCGGTGTCGACGCTGATCGTCGACGAGATTCACGCCATGCTCGGCGACAAGCGGGGCTCGCATCTCGCGCTTTCCATCGAGCGGCTGGAAAATCTTGTGGCCGGGTCCGGTGGCGGGCGCGTGCAGCGTATCGGCCTGTCGGCCACCCAGAAGCCCATCGCCGGGGTTGCGCGCTTTCTTGCCGGGGACGCCCACTGCGAAATCATCGACTCGGGCCACCGCCGGCAGATGGAACTTGCCGTGGAAGTGCCGGGCTCGCCGCTGTCCGCGGTGATGAGCGCGGAAGTCTGGGATGAGTTGTACCAGCGGCTGGTGGAACTGATTCTGGCGCACACCACCACCCTGGTTTTCGTCAATACCCGGCGCCTGTCGGAGAGGCTGGCGCTGGCGTTGGGAGAACGGCTCGGCGAAGGCGTGGTCAGCGCCCATCATGGCAGCATGAGCCGCGATCACCGTTTTGCCGCCGAGCAGCAGCTCAAGACCGGCAAGCTCAAGGTGCTGGTGGCCACGGCTTCCATGGAACTCGGTATCGATATCGGCCATGTGGATCTGGTGGTGCAGTTTTCCTCGCCCAAGCGAATCGCGGCATTCCTGCAGCGCGTGGGGCGCAGCGGCCATTCCATCGACGGCACCCCCAGGGGGGTGCTGTTTCCCCTGAGCCGCGATGACCTGTGCGAAGCCGCCGCCCTGCTCCTGGCGATCCGCGCCGGAGAGCTCGACCGCATCCACGCGCCGGAAAAGCCACTCGACATCCTCGCCCAGCAGATCGTGGCGGAAACCGCCATGCATGGCGACGGTCTCGCACTCGATGAGTTGTACGGACTGATTCGCCGGGCGCATCCCTACCGCGGTCTCGAGCGCGGCGAGTTCGACGACATCATCCGCATGCTCGCCGAAGGCTACACGACCCGGCGCGGCCGGCGCGGCGCGCTGCTGCATCTCGACGCCATCAACGGGCAAGTGCGGGCCCGACGCGGCGCCAATCTTACCGCCCTCACCAATGGCGGGGCGATTCCCGACATGTTCGACTACCAGGTCGTGCTCGATCCCCAGGATGTGGTGGTGGGGACACTGAACGAGGATTTCGCCCTCGAATCCCTGCCCGGAGACGTGTTCACCCTGGGCAGCCATAGCTGGCAGATGATCCGCATCGACGGCCTCAAGGTACGGGTGCGGGACGCCCAGGGGGCAAGCCCGACGATTCCGTTCTGGTTCGGCGAAGGCCCGGGCCGTAGCCGGGAGCTTTCCGAGGCGGTTTCCGGCTTGCGGGAACGTCTGGCGGGCCTGTTGCGGGAGGGCGGCCCCGAAGCCGCCATGGACTGGCTGGGAAGCGATGCGGGGCTCGACGCAGCCGCCGCCAGCCAGCTTGTGGAATATCTCAACGCCGGCATGACCAGCCTCGGCGTGATGCCGACGCGGCGGACCATCGTCATGGAGCGCTTTTTCGACGAAGTGGGCGACATGCACCTGGTCATCCATGCGCCTTTCGGCAGCCGTCTCAACCGGGCCTGGGGCCTTGCCCTGCGCAAGCGATTCTGCAAGTCATTCAACTTCGAACTGCAGGCCGCGGCCAACGAGGACAATATCGTGCTGTCCCTGGGCTCGGTGCACAGCTTTCCCCTGGAAGAAGTTTTCCGCTACCTCAACAGCAGGACCGTGCGCGATGTGGTGATCCAGGCCATGCTCGACGCGCCCATGTTCGAGGTGCGCTGGCGCTGGAACGCCACCCGTTCGCTGGCGATCCAGCGCAACCGCAACGGCAGGCGGGTGCCGCCGCAATGGCAGCGCATGGACGCCGAGGACCTGGTGGCCCACGTTTTTCCGGACCAGATCGCCTGTCAGGAGAACATCACCGGCCAGCGCGAGATTCCCGATCACCCATTGGTGAAGCAGACCATCCATGACTGCCTCACCGAAGCCATGGACGTGGCGGAACTCATCTCTCTGCTCAAGAACATGGAACAGGGCCGGCTCGAACTCGTCAGCCGCGACCTGCGGGAGCCTTCTCCCTTTGCCCAGGAAATCATCAATGCCCGGCCTTACGCCTTCCTCGACGACGCGCCGTTTGAGGAACGCCGCACCAACGCCATTCGCAACCGCTCCTGGCTCGACCCGGGGGAAGTGGAAGACTTCAGCCTGCTCGATCGGGAAGCCATCGAGCGGGTCAAGGCCGAGGCCTGGCCCGCGGCAAGCAACGCCGAGGAATTGCACGATGCCCTCCTCACCCTGGGTTTCATGACTTCCCGGGAATTCGGCGAACTGGAAGTCCACGGCGGTCAACTGCTTGAGCAGGGCAGAATCCGCCAGTGCGGATCGCTTTGGCTGGCGACGGAAATGCTGCCCCGGCTTGCCGCGCTGGTCCCGGACGCCGGAACCGGTTTCGAGCTTCCCGATTTCCTGCGCGAGGAACAATGGACCCCGGAGGACGCCCTGAGGGACCTGATCCGGGGACGCCTGAGCGGACTTGGTCCGGTGACGGCGACCGATCTGGCGAATGACTTTCCGGACCCGGTCGCTGAAAGCGCGGTGGAAGCCGCCCTGCTCGTCTTGCAGGGCGAAGGCTTTGCCATGCAGGGGCATTTCCTGCCCGGCTCCAGCAACAGCGCCAGTCCAGGTCCGGTACAGTGGTGCGAGCGACGATTGCTGCAACGCATCCACCGCTATACCATCGACCAGCACCGCAGGAACATCAAGCCGGTTTCGCTGGCCACCTATACCGAATTCCTGTTTGAACGCCATGGCCTGCGCGCCTGCGAAGCCGACTCATCTTCCCTGGCGCTGGACGGCCAGACCCGGCTGCAGAACTGTGTCCGATTGCTTGACGGCGCCAGCGCCCCGGCGGCGGCCTGGGAAGGCAGCATCTATCCCGCCCGCATCGGCAATTACGATCCACAATGGCTCGATCTGCTCAGCATCAGCGGGCGGCTCGCCTGGGGCCGCTACAGTTTGCCGGCGAACCGCCTGCGGGGCGGCAGCCCCATCAGGACAACCCCCATCACCATGGCCCTGCGCAGTAGTCTCGATATCTGGCAAGCCCTCGCGCGGGTTGCCGCCGAAGAGCGGGAAGCGGCGGAACCGGGCGCCATGGCGCTCCGGGTGGAACAGGACCTGGAATCACACGGCGCAAGCTTTTTCGATGAAATCCTGTCCCGCAACGGGATGCTTCGCACCCAGCTTGAACAGGGGCTGGCGGAACTCGTCAGCCTTGGCCGGGTTTGCAGCGACAGCTTTACCGGATTGCGCGCCCTGTTGCTGCCCGAGCACAGGAAATCCGGCGGCAGGCGCAAGCGGCTGCCCACATTCGGAGTGGAAGACGCCGGTCGCTGGAGTCTGCTGGACAACTCCCGCTCCGCGGAAGACCCACCGGGGACTTCGCCTTCCCGACCCCGGCACAGACCCGCGCCCTGGCGCGCGCTGGACGAAGACCAGCTCCAGCGGCTGGTGGAAATCTATCTGGACCGTTGGGGCGTGATCTGCCGCTCGCTATTGGCAAGAGAATCACTGGTGCCGCCCTGGCGGGTACTGCTTGCGGTGCTGCGCAAGGAAGAGCTGCGCGGCAGGCTGCGCGGCGGCCGGTTTGTGGCGGGATTGCAGGGCGAGCAGTTCGCCCGCGCGGAAACCGTCGATGAGTTGCGCAAGTTCAGCCGCGAACAGCGCCCTGAACGGCATTTCGTGCTGTCGGCCGCGGACCCGCTCAACCTGCTGCACCTGCTGCTGCCGGAACGCTCGCTGCCACGGCTGACGCGAAACCGCGCGCTGTATCGCGCCGGCGTTCCATTGGCGGTGCTGATCTCCGGCGAAATCAGCTTTCTTGGGGAGGTCGCCGCCGGGGAACAATGGCGCTTGCGGCAGATGATCGTCAGCGTTTCCGCGCCGCCTGCCAGTCTTCCTGAATCAAGCGCCAATCCGCGTCGGGGCCGGTACCCGCAATCTCGCAAACTGCCTTCTGCCTGAGATTTCGCGACTACGCTTCGCTACGCGCGGAATGACATCCGGGCTTTCCTTCTCGCAGGGTGGCGCCCTCCCCGTCATTCTGCGCCCAGTCGCAGAATCTCATGGGATGACCACACAAATGGACACTTTCAGGAAAAGCTGAAGAAAAACCGCAGGGAAAAGTACAGCACCAGGGCTGCCATGACGAGGCTGCCGAGGAAACGGGCCGGATTTTCCCGGAAAAAGTCGAACATGGTCCTGGCTTCGCCCCGTTCCCGGGCGAGCTGATACTCGCTGCGAACGCGCTCGCGCCGCTCCGTCTGGTATTCGTCGAGCAGCCGCCGCGCGACCTCGAACTGCTCGTCCCGGTTCACCCAGATGGCGGGTAATGAAATACCGAACAGACCCGCCGAGGTCTCAAAATATTCGATCTCGTTGGTTTCCAGCAGGTCGCGCACTTCCCGGGCTTCATCCTCGGGCACATGGCGCAGGCGAAACAGCAGTTTTGACATCACGGCTCACCACGCCCGAACGGTTTGTCGGGAATGGAGTCGGGCTGATTCAGGAACTGGATTTGTGACTCAGAACGATCTGGCGCGGGCCGCTGGTGGTGGTCTGGCCACTCACTCCGGTGGGGATTTGTTGTACTTTTCCGCCCGCTTTCAGGAAAGCCGCTACATGTTTCGCCAAGTCTTCGCGGCTGGTCTCCGCAGCCACCTTTTTCTTCGATTTGGATGCCATCAGTTCCTCGCTGGTTCAGATCAAAGCGGCGGAGTATACACCGCCCTCCCGTTGCGGCCAAATCGGGAAGCCATGACGAATCGCGCCCGACCCGAGGACAGGCGAAATGTTCGGGAGAGTTTCAGGCGGCAGCAGGCGACCTGGGAGCCTGCGCCACAGGCTCCTGGCTACTACTTCTTCTTTCTGCCCCGAGAGCCGATGCGCTTGCGTGGCCTGGAAAAATACTCCGAATCGGCCTTCTTCGGCAGATCCCCGATCAGATCATCTACCGAAGCGCCGTAGATCACCTTGATCTTGGCCAGCAACTCGAGCTCGACGTGGCAACCATAGTTGCGCCCGGTCTCGATATCCTCAAGCTGCTTGCGAGAGATATTGAGAAGCCTGGCGCCCTCATTCATGGAATAGCCAGCGTCGAGACGCAACTTCCGGATGTTCTTCTTGACATCTACGGTTACCGGAGAAAACTTGGCATTTGTTCTGCTACTCATCTTCTTGTCGACTTTTTGCATGGTTCTTGTTGTCGAACCACTGCGAGCAATGGTCCACGTATGCGGTTCGCCTGTATAGCTGTCCCGAACCACACGACAACGGAAACTAACATAAAGCGGGACAAAGCGTAATGCCCACATTGCCAAGTCGGGGGAAAACTGCCAAAAATGTTGGCAAATCATGCTTCAGCGAGGGATATTCTCGTCCTGAGGCGGTCAGTACAAACCGGAAACGATGTGATATGGTCTGTCTCCGAACTCCCCGAATCGAGAATGCGATATGAACCCACACGACATTCAGGACGAAAGCCGGCGGCAAATGCTCAAGGGCGCCGGCGTATTCGCCGCGGGCGCGGCGACGCTCCCGGGCTGGGTGCTGCCGGCCCTGGCCCAGGGCGAAACCCTCGTTCCTTTCACCGATGTGCCCGAAGCTTTCCAGGTCCGGGAGAAACGCCCCGGGGTAACCCACTATCAGGACACCCGGCAAATCACTTCGCATATCACTTCGAACGATGATTTCTACGTCGTCCAGCACTATGGCCAGCCGGAAGTCGACAACGACAGCTACCGCCTGCGGGTCACCGGCATGGTGGACCGGGAACTCGATCTCTCCCTGGCGGAGCTGATGCAGCGCGAGGCGGTGGACCTGCAGGCGGGTTTCGAGTGCGGCGGCAACAGCCCCGGCCTGTTCAACGGTCTCATCGGCAACGCCAACTGGCGCGGCTGCGCGCTGAGTCAGTTGCTGAACGAGGCCGGCGTCCAGGACGGCGCCAAAGAAGTCGTTTTCTTCGGCGCCGATGTGGGCATGGAAGAAATCCGCGAGCGGGAAGTCGAGAAGGCATTCGCCCGCAGCATGTCCATCGCCGACGCCATGCGCCCGGCCAATCTGCTCGCCTGGGAAATGAACGGCGAGCCATTGCCGGTGTACCACGGCAAGCCATTGCGGTTGCTGGTGCCGGGTTGGTATGGCGTGGCCAATGTCAAGTGGCTGACCCAGATTCATGTGCAGGACACCCGCTACATGGGCCGTTTCATGGGCCGCGACTACGTTACCCTGAAGCGGGTCATGGTGGGAGGCGAAGAGCGCTGGGTGGAGAATTCGGTCACCGCAATCCAGTTGAAGTCGGCGATTGTCCGGGTCACGGAACGCGGCGGGGAATACAATGTACTCGGCTTCGTACTCAATGACGGTACGCCATTGCAAAGCGTCGAGGTCAGCGTTGACGGCGGCCCCTGGCAGCCCGCGCAACTGAGCGGGGAAAACACCCGCTATTCCTGGAAGCTGTTCAACTTCAACTGGGAAAATCCGGCGCCCGGCGAACATATGATCGTATCCCGGGCGACCGACGTGAACGGCAATGTGCAGCCCACCGCGGATGAATTCCCGGAGAAAGTGAGCCGCTGGGAAAACTACGCCCAGTTCCCGCGCACGCTGACGATCTGAAACGGGTTGGATCAGGCCTCCCCCGCCGCCTGCGGCGGGCGCAGGCTGATGATTTTCCAGCCACGCTCACGGGCGACTTGCCGAAGACCTTCGTCCGGGTCCACCGCCACGGCTTCGCCGGCAAGTTCGAGCAAGGCCAGGTCGTTCATCGAATCGGAATAGAACACGCTGTTGGCGATGCTCGCATCGGCGCCGCTCCGGGCGAGCCAGTCGCACAGTCTGGCCACCTTGCCTTCGCGGAAACAGGGCGTGCCGCGGATGCGCCCGGTAATCCTGCCGTCCGCAAGTTCGGCTTCGGTGGCCAGCAGTTCATCAATGCCGAACAGCGCCGCAATCGGGCGGGTGATCAGATCATTGGTGGCGGTAAGGATCAGGCACCGGTCTCCCGCCCTCCGGTGCCGCGCCACGAGTTCCCGCCCGGCAGACAGCACCATGGGCCGCACCCGCTCGTGGAGGAATTCCGCGAGCAGGGAGTCGCGCCCGGCGACGCTGAAGCCACGCACCGGCTCCAGGGTGAAAGCGAGCCAGGCGTGGATATCGAGCCGCCCAGCCAGATAATCGGCATAAAAACCGTCATTGGCCCTGCGGTGTTCGCTTTCGTCCACCAGACCGCGGGAAATCAGGAATTCTCCCCAGGCATGGTCGCTGTCGCCGGCGAGCAAGGTGTTGTCGAGGTCGAAAAGCGCCAGCCGCTGATTCATGGCCTTTACCATAGTTTCGTTTAACATACTGAAAATTATAAATTTTATCCGGGCGCGGGCCAATCGGAAGTTTGCTTGAGCACCGGGGACTGTGAAACAATGCCCGCTTTGCGGACAGGAACTCGGGAAAGTGCTCGACGCGGACGGATTCAGATCCAACGTAGGCATCATCATCTGCAATCCCTCCGGGAAGCTGCTCTGGACCAGGAGAATCGGCCAGGACGCCTGGCAGTTCCCCCAGGGCGGAATGCGGCCCGGCGAGTCATTCGAGCAGGCCCTGTACCGGGAATTGCACGAGGAAGTCGGGCTGTCGGAGGATGATGTCAGCATTCTCAAGCGCACCCGGGGCTGGCTGCGGTATCGCCTTCCGGAGCGGTTGATCCGGCGCGGCCCGGGGCCGCTTTGCATCGGCCAGAAGCAGAAGTGGTTTCTGCTCAGCCTCGATTCGGACGAGAGCCGGATTCAGCTTGTCCATTCCGCCCAACCCGAGTTCGACGACTGGCGCTGGGTCAACTACTGGGAGCCGGCAAGAAAAGTGATCGCATTCAAACGCGATGTGTACCGGAAGGCGCTGCGGCAATTCCGCGGCGCGCGGGACAAGTACGTCAACGGCCACGGGTAAGCCATGCTCGACCGACTCCGCAGCATTGTCCAGGAAGTCAGCACGGCGAAGGACCTGCAATCGGCGCTGGACATCATCGTCAACCGGGTGCGGGAAGCCCTGCACACCCAGGTCTGTTCCATCTATCTGCTCGACCAGGAATTCCACTGCCATGTCTTGATGGCCTCCGAGGGCCTCAACAAGGATGCGGTGGGAAGGGTCAGCCTCGAACTCGGCGAAGGCCTGGTGGGTCTGGTGGCGAAGCATGCCGAGCCCGTCAATCTGCGCGATGCGCCGCTGCATCCCCATTTCCAGTACCTTGCGGATACCGGCGAGGAGGATTTCCACGCTTTCCTCGGCGTACCCATCATTCACCACCGCTCAGTGCTCGGAGTGCTTATCGTGCAGCATCGCGAGCGGCGCCGTTTCGACGAAGGCGAAGAGGCCTTTCTGGTGACCCTGTCGGCCCAGCTTGCGGGAGTGATCGCCCACGCCGAGGCCACCGGCGCCATCGAAGGCATCAGCCCATCCGGGCATCGCATCTTCGATACGGCATTCAGCGGCGTGTCCGGCTGCGCCGGCGTCGCCATCGGCACTTCGGTGGTGGTCTACCCCCACGCCGACCTGAGCCATATCCCGGAACGCCTGATTGAAGATGTCGAGGCCGAAGTCGACTACTTCAACGCCTGCCTCAATGCCGTGCGCGAGGAAATGCGCGAACTCAACGAACAGGTGGGCGGCCGGCTCGCGGAGGAGGAAAGGCTGCTGTTCGACGCCTACGTGCGGATTCTCGACGACGACGCCCTCGGCAACGAAGTGGTGGAGCGAATCCGCATGGGCCACTGGGCCCAGGGGGCGCTGGGCCATGTGGCCAACGAACACCTGCGCGCCTTCGAATCCATGGAAGACGAGTACATGCGCGAGCGCGCGGTGGATATCCGCGACCTCTGCGCCCGGGTGCTGTCCCATCTGCAACAGGAAAAACCCGACAAGCCGGAGTATCCCGATGACACCATCCTGGTAGGCGAGGAACTTACTGCATCCATGCTCGTGGAAGTGCCCAAGAACAAGCTCAAGGGGCTGATTTCGGTGAAAGGTTCGGGCAATTCCCATGTGGCGATTCTGGCGCGAACCATGGGCACGCCCACGGTCATGGGCGCCGTCGACCTGCCCTTTCATCAACTCGACGGCAAGCCGTTGATTGTCGACGGCTACAAGGGCGAGGTGGTGACCAATCCTTCGGAGCATCTGCTGGAGCAGTTCCGCGCCACGATTCGTGAAGAGGAAGAGTTGAACCGGGACCTCGCCGGCCTCAAGGACCTGCCCTGCGAAACCGCCGACAATCACCGGGTTTCGCTATGGGTGAATACGGGCCTGATGTCCGACGTGCTGCGCTCGCTCGACCAGGGCGCCGAGGGAATCGGCCTGTTCCGCACCGAAGTGCCTTTTCTGCTCGCCGAACGATTCCCCAGCGAGCAGGAGCAGACCGACATCTACCGCGAACAACTCGACACCTGCGCGCCCAAGCCGGTGACCATGCGCACGCTGGACATCGGCGGAGACAAGGCGCTGTCGTACTTCCCCATCGAGGAGGCCAACCCCTTCCTCGGCTGGCGCGGCATTCGCGTCACCCTGGACCATCCGGAAATCTTCACCGCCCAGGTTCGCGCCATGATGCGGGCGAGCATCGGCCTCGACAATCTCCAGATCATGCTGCCCATGGTGAGCAATGTGCGCGAGGTGGAAACCGCCGTCAGCCTGATTCGCAAGTCCTACCACGAACTGTTGCAGGAAGGCGCGGACCTGCCCTTTCCGCCCATCGGCGTGATGATCGAACTGCCCGCGGCGGTGTACCAGACCCGGGCGCTCGCCCGCATGGTGGATTTCGTTTCCATCGGCAGCAACGACCTGACCCAGTACCTGCTCGCCGTGGACCGCAACAATCCCCGGGTCGCCAATCTGTTTTCCTCGTATCACCCCGCGGTGCTCAATGCGCTGCAGCATGTGGTCGACCAGGCCCACGCCGAGAACAAGCCGGTGAGCATCTGCGGCGAGATGGCGGGCAACCCCGGCGCCGCGGTGCTGCTCGTGGCCATGGGCTTCGATATCCTGTCGATGAACGCCGCCGCCCTGCTGCGGGTGAAATCGGTGATTCGCAGCATGACCCTCGAAGCCGGCCGGGAGTTGCTCGGCAAGGTCATGCAGATGGAAGACGAGCAATTGATCCGCAACGCCGTGGACATGGCGCTCTATGATGCCGGCGTGGACCGGCTGCTGCGGTCCCAGCGGATCAACTAGGTATTCTCTGAAAAATTCCCTCCTTGGAATTTTTCATTATCGCAAAACAAAAGCGTGGTTTTGTTTTGCTTACGAATTCAATGGCTTACGCCATCGAATTCGGCGGCACTTCCATGTGCCGCAGGGAAGCTCTGATCAGCCGACTGCGGAAAGAGTGCTTGTCCCTTTCAGGGCAGAGGAGGCCGCGAACCGCGGCAAGGAAAATGCAAAGTCATGGCGACCGGCGCATTCGGCATTGGCGGAGAAATTCTGCTCGCTAAACTCACAGGCGCCATCGCCCCGGCGGATGAATGCGCTGATGCAGCGAGTGCCGTAGTTTCCTTCTCCCGCGGGGATGAACATGGAGGACAGCCACTTTTCCTGCGTATCCGGAATCCCGGTTTCCGGCAGCTCGGACTCTCCCGCCCGCCGCTCGTCGCGCATCCGGGCGATAAGCGCGTCAGCGTCTATTGCGGCATCGCCGGAAAAAATTTCCGCCATCTTGTCTTTTCCGCGCAGCACCTTGGGCCAGTTCGAGTCGGGCGCGCCGTTGGAAAGGCCGTAAATTCCCCGTTCGAGTGTGTGAATCCCCGGCGAGCGATTGCTGGCATGGCAAACCGAATCCACATCGCCCACCAGCAGATTGAATCCGGCGTATTCCCCAAAGACAGCCGAACGCCCCGCAAGATACTCTTCGGGTGTCTCGTCGCCGAACAGAAATCCAAGCGGCAATTCGCCCCGGGAGCGCTTGCCCGCCCCATTTCCATCGGGTTCCCGGATATTGGTTACCGCGGCGAAGCGCCCTCCCCGGCCAACCCCCAGCCAGGTTCCCCCGGCGCGCAGGTCCCTGCCGGCGATAATCGCCGCATCAGGCCACTCATGGGCCTGCTTCGTGGGCCGGGAAAAGAACTCGTCGCGATTGGCCGCCAGCACGAGCGGGTAGTCCGGCGACATGCGATGGGCAATAATGATCAGGCACATGGGTGGCAATACTAAAGGAACCGCAGCATGAAATTCCATGACGAACACTACCAGGTCGGCGAACAGGCAAAGATGGCGCCGTCCCCCGAACAATTCGAGCCGGGACCGTTCCGCAAATCCCGACCGCCGGAGCCGCTGCATTTCGAGGTAAACCTCGTGGCCGAGGCCCATGGCAAGCAACAGAAGACGGGCACGGTCCAGGTCAATATCCCCGGCTTCAGCCCGGTCACGCTCTACTGCGACGAACAACCACCCGTCGGCGACGACCGCGCCCCGCCACCGCTCGCCTTCTTCGCCGCCGGAATCGGCTTCTGCCTGATGACCCACATGACCGACATCCTCAATACGCGCAGAATCGAAGTGACCTCCATGCGTCTCGAACAGCGAATTCGCTTCATGACCAATCTCGGCACCATGCGCGAACTCGGCCACCGCACCCGGGGCGCCTGCGAAATGGTTGAAACCCACGTCATCATCGAAAGCCCCGAGCCGAGCGAAAAAATCCACGCCCTCCTCGAAGAAGCCGAAGGCGCCTGCATGGCCCACCACGCCCTCCGCAACCCCATCCCCTGGTCCACCCGCCTGATCCACAATGGGAAGGAAATCGACTCGCGCAGCGCAGTTGCGCCTCGCCCAGCAGCGGCGCCTTGACGCCAAGCTCGTCTGGTCGCAACCTCTGAAGCAGATTGCCGATTTCCGTCGCGTTGGAGAGGAGCAGCTTGAGTTCCTGTAATGGCGTAGCCCGGCCAGCCAGCAAAGGCGGCTCCACTCCGCTGCCCGGACGGAACAACCGGAGCGGGGATGATGAGAGTCTGGAGCTTTTGCGTGGAGGAGTCTCGGCGGAAATAATAGCATGCGCCCAAGGTACTTCCGGTACTTGATTCGATTGTTCAAGCCAACTTGCAATGGCAGGGGCCGACGGCCGGGTGTTACCATCGCTGTGGGATTTTTGACCGCTTTCGAGAGCTTTTTTGAGACCTTGGGGCCAGCTTGCCGATGCTGACTTTTCCGCAGATTGATCCTGTCGCCCTGTCCATCGGGCCGGTCAGTATTCACTGGTATGGGCTGATGTATATCGTCGGGTTCGGCGCCGCGTGGTTTCTTGGCAACCGGCGGGCCAGGCGCGTGGGCTGGAGCGCGGAGCAGGTTTCCGATCTGGTGTTCTGGTGCGCGCTTGGGGCGGTGCTCGGCGGGCGCGTGGGATCGGTGTTGTTCTACAATTTCGACCGCTTCGCGGCCGACCCGCTATGGCTTTTCCGGGTCTGGGAAGGCGGCATGTCCTTTCACGGCGGGCTGCTCGGCGTATTGCTGGCGAGTTGGCTGTATGGCCGCAAGATCGACCGGGATTTTTTCACGGTGACCGATTTCGTCGCCCCGGCGGTGCCGCTGGGGCTTGCCGCGGGCAGGCTGGGCAATTTCATCGGCGGCGAGCTCTGGGGGCGGCCCACGGACTTGCCCTGGGGCATGGTGTTCCCGCATGTGGACGGGCTCGCCCGGCATCCTTCCCAGCTTTACCAGATGGCGCTGGAAGGGCTTGCGCTGTTTGCGCTGCTGTGGTGGTTCTCGTCGCGACCGCGACCGAAATACGCGGTATCCGGCATGTTTCTGCTCGGCTATGGCGGCTTCCGCTTTATGGTGGAATTCGCCCGGGAACCCGACGCCCATATCGGCTTTATCGCCTTCGACTGGCTCACCATGGGCCAGGTGCTGTGCATTCCCATGCTCGCGTTCGGCCTGTTGCTGCTGTGGCTGGCGCGGTCCCGGCCGGTGCGGGAAGCGGTAAGCGGCTGATGCGGCAGTATCTCGACCTCTGCCGCCGGATCATCAATGAAGGTGAATGGGTCACCAATGCCCGCACGGGCAAACGCTGCCTGACACTGATCAACGCCGACCTCGAATACGATGTGGCGGCGAATGAATTCCCGCTGATCACCACCCGCAAGAGCTACTGGAAAGCCGCCATCGCCGAATTGCTCGGCTATCTGCGCGGCTACGACAATGCCGCGGATTTCCGGGCGCTGGGTACGAAGACCTGGGACGCCAACGCCAACGAGAATCGCGACTGGCTGGAAAATCCCGCGCGCAAGGGCGAGGACGACATGGGCCGGGTCTATGGCGTTCAGGGCCGACGCTGGCGCCGGCCCGACGGCGGCAGCGTGGACCAGTTGCGCCGCATCGTCGAGCATCTTGCCGCCGGGATTGATGACCGGGGCGAGATTCTCACCTTCTACAACCCTGGCGAACTGCATCTCGGCTGCCTGCGCCCATGCATGTATTCACACACCTTCTCCCTGCTTGGCGATGAGTTGTACCTGACGAGCTACCAGCGCTCCTGCGATGTGCCTCTCGGGCTCAATTTCAATCAGGTGCAGGTCTTCGCCCTGCTCGCCCTGATGGCGCGAATCACCGGCAAGCGCCCCGCCCGGGCCTGGCACAAGATCGTCAATGCCCATATCTACGAAGACCAGCTCGAACTGCTGCGGGATGTGCAGCTTTCCCGGGAGCCGTATCCCCCGCCGCGCCTGCATATCCATCCCGACATTCGCACGCTGGAAGACCTGGAAAGCCGGGCAAGCCTGGATGATTTCAGCGTGGAAGGCTACCGGCACCACCCGCCGATTGCCTATCCTTTCTCGGTGTAGTCGAATGCAACTTGCCCTGATCTGCGCCATGGCGCGCAATGGCATCATCGGCAACAACAACGCCCTGCCCTGGCGCCTGCCGGAGGATCTGCGCCACTTCCGCCGCACCACCATGGGGCACAGCATCATCATGGGCCGCAAGACTTTCGAGTCCATCGGCAGGCCCTTGCCGGGGCGCAGCAATATCGTTGTCAGCCGGCGGGCGGACTACGAAGCCGAAGGCGTGCGGGTGCAGGACTCCCTGGAAGCCGCCCTGCGTCTTGCGGAAAGCATCGCCGCCATTGACGGCGCCGAACAGGCTTTCGTCATCGGCGGCGCCGAGTTGTACCGCCTGGCCCTGCCCCGGGCGAACCGGTTCCACCTCACCAGAATCCACGCCAACATCGCCGGCGACACCCGGCTCGAAGGATTCATCGAGACAGAATGGAAAGAGATTTCCCGGCGGGACTTCGGCAGCGACACCGAGAATCCTTACGATTACAGTATCTGTTGCCTGGCCCGCCGGAAACAAAATGCCCAGGTATTTCCCTCCAGTCGCAGAGCATAACCCTGCGCCGTTCCGGCCGCGCTCGAAGCTGCGCTTCGAAAACGCTTGTCTTCACCCATCGAATTCGGTGGCACTTCCATGTGCCGCAGGGAAGCTCTGACTGGATCAGAGCTTCCCTCATGGTTTGGAGGCATTTTTACGCTTCCCGCCTTGAGGCAATTCACAGGTCAAAATTCTGACAATCAGTTATTGACCGATATTCCAGTCATATGTATCTTTATGACTTTTATTTCGGTCATTAAATAATTATGAAAACTACATTGCGCGCCTATTCGCGCCTGACTCGGGAAGCGCTGCTTCTGCTGGGAAAGCAGATCAGGCTTGCCCGAAAACGGCGGCGTATGTCCGAACACGATCTCGCTGCCCGGGTCGGTATAGCCCGGAGCACATTGCAACTCATCGAAAAGGGAAATCCATCGGTGGCGATCGGTCTGGTGCTGGAAACCGCCACGCTTGCGGGTGTCAGCCTGTTCGCTCCGGAAGCGACGTCCCTGGCCCCGCAGTTGTTGCTGATCGATGACAAACTCACCCTGATGCCCGGTTCAATTCGGAAACCACGACACGAGGTTAACGATGACTTCTAACTCAACTCACCCTGGCGAAGCTTACGTCTGGATTTGGCTACCTGAACAAACCGAACCGGTGGTTGCGGGCCGTATCCGTGCAGAAAGCG
The DNA here is from genome assembly GCA_022819645.1 of Pseudomonadales bacterium. Lineage (GTDB taxonomy): Bacteria > Pseudomonadota > Gammaproteobacteria > Pseudomonadales > Pseudohongiellaceae > UBA9145. The sequence goes on along the minus strand of JAJEGU010000041.1, from coordinate 118,457 downwards.
ATCACTTCGAGTTCACCTATGGCCGTTCTTACCTGGCCCGTAAGAACGCAATCCCTATTTATGCGCCCGAACTTCCCCTGGGTCGTGGATCCTTCGCACCCGAACCACCTCTTGACATTGCCAATTCTCTGCGAGACGCCTCACCGGATGCCTGGGGTCGCCGGGTGATCGCCCACCGACTTGGAGGCGACCGCACCGGCGCGGGCATAATCGACGACCTTGATGAGCTTACCTTTATGCTCAAGTCTGGCTCGGATCGAATTGGAGCGCTTGACTTCCAGAAATCTTCACAGGAATACGTTCCCCGCGCTGCCGAAAACGAAACACTCGACCGATTACTTGAATCAGCTGACCGCGTCGACCGGGGGCTCCCGCTGTCGCTTGACCTGGCCGAGGCCCTGCAGCATGGAACGGCAATCGGAGGGGCAAGGCCCAAGGCGTTGATTCAGGACGGCGAATACAAGTACGTCGCGAAATTCTCCTCCTCGTCCGATACCTGCAGCGTGCTGAAAGCCGAGTATATCGCCATGCGTCTAGCGAGTCTGGCGGGGCTCAGCGTGGCGCCGGTCAAGCTTTGCAAGGCAATGGGGAAAGATGTACTACTCATCCAGCGCTTTGACCGCAAACTGACGGACGCTGGCTGGACCCGCCGCGCAATGGTCTCCGCACTCACACTTTTCGGCTTGAACGCGATGTTCGCCGCCTACGCTTCCTATGAAGAACTTGCGGACATTATCCGGGGGCGCTTCACCGAGCCAACCGAAACGCTGAGGGAACTGTTTTCGCGGATGACGTTCAATATACTCGTGGGCAATACAGATGATCACGCTCGGAATCACGCGGCATTCTGGAATGGCGACAGCCTCACAATGACGCCGGCTTATGACATTTGCCCGCAATCAAGAACCGGACGCGAAGCTTCCCAGGCAATGCTGGTCCACAATCGGGAACGGCGCAGCCAACTGCTGCTCTGCCTCGCAGCGGCAAGCAAGTTCCTGATCTCCGAAGAAAAAGCCCTGTCGATCATGCGAAACCAAGTAACAGTCATCGCCGAAATGTGGCATGGGGCCTGCGATGAAGCGCAGCTTGGCGATGCGGACCGGAGACTGCTATGGCGTCGACAATTTCTGAATGACCTGGCCTTTGAAGGATTGGAGAAACAATTCCCGGAAGAGTTGAACTCGCTACGCCCACAGTTCGACGGCTGAGCGGGCCCAGCTTCACAAAGCCTTCCGTAGCACCTTGGAATTGCGCTGGAAGTTATAGAACTCGCGGCGGTTGGCAGGCAGGTCCCGCACCCGGCTTTCCTCGAAACCGTGGCGCTGGAACCAGTGTTCGGCGCGGGTGGTCAGGGCGAGCAGGGTGTCCATGCCTTTGCCGCGGGCCTCGGCTTCGAGGCTGGCGAGCAGGCGTTCGCCGAGACCATTGTTGCGGTGCGCCGGGTCGATGGCGATGCAGGCGATCTCGCCGTGGCGGTCATCCACCGGATACAGCGCGGCGCAGGCCACGAGGGTGTCTTCCCATTCGATGATGCTGAAATTGCCGATTTCATTTTCAAGCAATTCCCGGGAACGGCGCACCAGGGAACCGTCGGCTTCGAGCGGGGCGATGAGTTGCAGGATGCCAGGCACATCGGATAACTGCGCCGGGCGCAACAGATGCGGTTCGTCGCGGCTGAGCAGGCTGCCGCTGCCCTCCCGGGTGAACAATTCCTCCAATAACGCGCCGTTCCGGCGGCAACTGATCAGATGGCAACGGTGGACTCCCCCCCGGCAGGCCCGCAGGGCCGCCTGCAGGGCAAGGCCGGCGCAGCGGGAATCAGCATCGCTGCGGGCCAGCAGCCGGTCCCTGCAGGCTTCGCCCTCGGCAAGGCTCAGGTTGGGCAGCACGGCGCCATCGGCATTGCTTGCGCCATCGCCGGGGACGAACAGGATGAGCTTGTCGGCTTCCAGGGCGGCGGCGGTTTCCGTGGCCAGCTCGCCAGGCGCCAGGGCGAAGACCTCTCCGGTAATCGAATAACCAAGGCTCGGCAGCAGCACGATCTTGCCCCGGGCCAGTTCTTCGCGGATGGCCGCCGCGTCGATTTTTCTGACCTTCCCCGCGTATTGCAGATCAACCCCTCCCACCACGCCGGCGGGTCTTGCCGCGACAAAATTACCCCGGCGCACCGGGATATCGGCGCCATGCAGGGGGGATTTGCTCGTGCCCTGGGAAAACATCGCCTCTATCGCCACGCCAAGCCCGCCTGCCTGTTGCCGAATCCGCCCCATCGCCGCCTCGTCAAGCGCCCGGGCCTGCTCTCCGGGAGCGGGTTCCGCAGCGCCGGCCTCCAGACCATGCACCACGGCCATGCGCACCCCAAGGCTGTGCAGCAGGCTCAGGTCGAAGACGATATTGGGCAGATTGTCCCCGGCCAGCGCCTCGCCGTGGAGCAGGATGACGAAAGTGCCGCCGCGGTGGGCATTGATATAGGCCGCCGCGGAACGGAACAGTTCGATCATTTCCCCTGCCCTGTTCATATTCTCAACCTCACAGGCAATGCTGTGCCACGAGTTCCCGCAGGGTTCGGATGCAGGGATCGATCATGTCCAGGGACAGGTATTCATCGGGCTGATGCGCCTGATCGATATTCCCCGGGCCGAGCACGATGGTGTCCATGCCGAGTTGCTGCAGGAATGGCGCTTCGGTGCCGAAAGCCACGCTTTCGCCCTGGTGGCCGGTGATTTTCTCCGCGGCGCGCAACAGGGCGCTCTGTTCCCGGGCGAAAAACGCCGGCGTGCCGGGAAACAGCGGCACGAGTTCGGCCTCGACCCGCAAGGGCCCGGTTACCGCGGCAAGGCGCCGGCGAATTTCGTGCCGGATGCTTTCCACTTCCATTCCCGGCATCAGGCGAATGTCGAATTGCAACTCGCAATGGCCGCAGATGCGGTTTGGATTGTCGCCGCCGTGAATCACGCCGAGATTCAGGGTGGGATGGGGGATCTCGAAAAAATCGCCGCGGTAGCGCTCGCGCAACTGCCCGCGGAAGGCGATCAGGTCGGCGATGACGGCGTGCATGGCGTCGAGTGCGTTGCGGCCCAGGGATGGGTCGGAGGAATGACCGCTGCTGCCTTGCAGGCGCACCGATTCCATCATGATGCCCTTGTGGCTGCGGATGGGCCGCATTCCGGTGGGCTCGCCGACGATTGCCGAGCGCGCCCGGGGCCAACCCATTTCCGCAAGACTGCGGGCGCCCTGCATCGAGGTTTCTTCATCGGCGGTGGCGAGAATGATCAGCGGCTGGCGAAATTCCTCATCAAGCAGGGACCGCACGGCCTCGATGGCGATGGGGAAAAAGCCTTTCATGTCGGTGACGCCGAGGCCGTACAGGCGTCCGTCGCGCTCGGTCATTCGCAAGGGGTCCCCGCTCCACAGGTGCTCATCGAAGGGAACGGTGTCGGTATGGCCCGCGAGCACCATGCCGCCGGGGCCACTGCCATATGTCGCAATCAGATTGCATTTCTCATTGCCGGTGGTGGAAGGCGATTGCACCACCTCGCAGGCGAAACCGAGCGAATCGAGCTTCTCCGCCAGAAACTCGACCACCGGCCGGTTGCTCATGTCGATGCCGGGGTCGGTGGAGCTGACGCTGGCAAGACCAATCATCCTGCCGAGCCCGGCCAGCAGTTCGCGGGATTCCCCGGCCATGCTCAACTCCCGGCCGGGTTCAGTTCCCGGGCGATTTCGCTGCTTTTGGCCGCCATGATGAAGTCGTTCCGGTGCAGGCCGCCGATCTTGTGGGTCCACCAGCGCAGGGTGACCTTGCCCCATTCAACCGTCATGGCCGGATGATGGTCCTGCTCCCCGGCCAACTCGGAAATCCGGTTCGCATAGCGCATCGCCGCCTCCCAGTCGGGAAAGCGGAACTCGCCCGCAAGTTTGTTGACGCCCTCGTCCGTTAGCTGCCGCCAGTGGGGCAAGTCCGCGAGCCATTCTCCGGCCTGGGTTTCCGTCACGGTCTCGCCGCCAATGCGGCAGGGCTCGCAGGACAGGGTATCGAGTGATTGCTTCACGTGAATTCTCCGAGGATGCTGTCCAGCAGGCGGTAGCCCCTGCTGCTCGCGCGCACCGAAACATCGTCCTGTTCCAGCAAACCCTGGCGAGCGAGGCATTCTAGCCTGTCCTCGATGGCGCGCAAAGCAAGCCCGGTGCGGCTGGCGAAATCGGCGGGAGCAAAACCTTCCACGAGGCGCAGGGCGTTCATCAGGAATTCCAGCGGCCGCTCGGCCGGGCTTACTTCCACCGCAATCGTTTGACTGCCCGCTTCGAGGTAATGTTCCGGCCGGCGCGTCTTGCGGCTGCGCAGGATGCGGTTCCGGCCCGGAAAACTCCGTTTGCCATGGGCGCCCGCGCCAATACCCAGATAGTCGCCAAAGCGCCAGTAATTCAGATTGTGCCGGCACTGTTTCCCCGGCCTGGCGAAAGCGGAAATCTCGTAACGCGCATAGCCGGCTTTTTCCAGCATGGCAAGACCGGCTTCCTGCATGGCTTCCACCGCGCTGTCTTCCGGCAGGGGAGGCGGCCGCCGCCAGAAAACCGTGTTGGGCTCCAGGGTGAGTTGATACCAGGAGATATGCTCGGGCTGCAATTCGATGGCGCTGGCAAGATCCCGCAAGGCCTCGTCATGACGCTGTCCGGGAAGGCCGAACATCAGATCGAGATTGATATTGTCAAAGCCCGCTTTTCTCGCCATGGCCATTGCTCCCCGGGCCTCGGCGCCGTTGTGGATTCTGCCGAGCCGGCCCAGGGCGTCGTCGTCAAAACTTTGCGCGCCGATGGAAAGCCGGTTGATTCCGGCGCCGCGGTATCCCGCGAACCGCCTCGCCTCGGCGGTTCCCGGATTGGCTTCCAGGCTGATCTCGGCATTCGGCGCAAGGCCGTCGCTGTCCCGCAGCACATCGAGCAGGCGGGCGAAGGACCCGGCCTGGAACAGGCTTGGCGTGCCGCCGCCGAAAAAGACCGTTTCCGCTTGCCTGGCGTCTTCTTGCCGGCTTGCGGTCAAGTCGGCGCAGAGGGTGTCCACATAGGCAGTCTCGGGAATCCCGGCGCCCGGCCTTTCATGGGAATTGAAGTCGCAATAGGGACATTTGCGAACGCACCAGGGGATGTGGGCATACAGCCCTAGGGGGGGTAGTTCCAGCATGACAGCAGCTTGCCGATAGCCTGGGCCCGGTGGCTGAGGACATTCTTGCGCTCCGACGGCAATTCCGCCGAACTCCGATTTTCCCCGGGCAGGAAGAACAGGGGGTCATAGCCAAAGCCGTTTCCCCCCCGGGGCTCGAACAGGACCCGCCCTTCCCAGCTTGCCTGGCATACCAGGGGCATGGGGTCTTCCGCATGGCGCAGGAACACGATGACGCAGTGAAAGCGGGCCCCGCGCCCGGCGGCGGGGATTTGGCGAAGTTCCGCGAGAAGCTTCTGATTGTTGGCTTCATCGGCCCCGGCGCCATCGACCCCGGCATAGCGCGCGGAGAAGATGCCCGGCCTGCCCTGGAGGGCGTCCACCGCAAGCCCGGAGTCATCGGCAATGGCGGGCAGGCCGCTCTCGCGGCAGGCGTGCCTCGCCTTGAGCAGGGCGTTCTCGACAAAACTCAGCCCGTTCTCTTCGGCCGGCGCGATTTCGAATGCGTCCTGGGAGAGCAATTCCACCCGCCTTGGCGCGAGCAGGGCGCGCAGCTCCGCAAGCTTGCCGGCATTGCCGCTGGCGAGCACGATGCGAGACATCAGTTTCGGCTCAGATGGTAGATGGCGATTTCGCCGAGAAAATTGGGCCAGGCGCGCATGGCCCAACTGCCTTCATGGCGGGAATTGACCACGGTGCGGGCGAGCACGCGGATATCGCCTTCGCGGCAGAGGGCGTCAAAATCCCTCACCGTGCAGAAGTGGATATTGGGGGTGTCGTACCACTGGTGGGGCATGAAGTCCGACACCGGCATGCGCCCCCGCAGCAGCAGGTCGAGCCGGCTTTTCCAGTTGCCGAAATTGGGGAAGGTAACGATGCCCTTCCTGCCGATGCGCAGCATCTCCCGCACCAGTTCCGCGGGATTGTCCAACGCTTGCAGGGTCTGGGCGAGCAGCACGGTATCGAAGCTGTCGGATTCGAAATTGGACAGGCCCTGATTCAGATTCTGCTCGATTACCGCCACTCCCGAAGCCAGGCATTGCTCGATATTGGCCGGATCGATCTCAAGGCCCACCGCATGCGCGTCCTGCTCGCGCTGCAGCCAGGCGAGCAGGGCGCCGTCTCCGCAGCCAAGGTCGAGCACCCGGCTGCCGGGTTCGATCCAGCGGCGGATGATTTCCTGGTCAGGACGCATGACCGCAGATCTCCCGGTGGGCATTGCCGAGATAGGCCGACAGCGCATGGATATAGCGCGGAATCGGCAGCAGAAAGGCGTCGTGGCCCTGGTCCGCGTCGATTTCCAGATAGCTCACCCGTTTGCCCGCCCGCAGCAACTGATTGACGACTTCCCGGGAACGGTCAGGCGGAAAACGCCAGTCGGTGCTGAAAGACATCAGCAGGAACCGGCAATCCGAGTTGGCGAAGGCCAGGGACAGGTCGCCGTCGTAGTCCACCGAGGGGTCGAAGTAATCGAGCGCCTTGGTCATCAGCAAATAGGTGTTGGCGTCGAACTTTTCGGAAAACTGCTCGCCCTGGTAACGCAGATAGCTCTCCACTTCAAAGTCCACATTGAACCCGAAGCTCAGGGAGCCGCTGCGCAAATCCCGGCCGAAATTGCCCTGCTCCGCTTCCAGTCCCGCCAGGGCCTTGCCGAACTTGGCGCGCATGGATGAATCGGACAAATAGGTGATATGCCCCACCATGCGCGCAAGCATCAGGCCCTGCTTGGGATACACGCCGTGTTCGAGGTAGCGCCCGTCGTGGAAATCCGGGTCCTTGGTGATGGACTGCCGGGCGACTTCATTGAAGGCGATGTTCTGGGCCGAAAGTTTGGGCGCGGCGGCAATGGCGATGGCGTGGTGCAGGCGCTCGGGATAGCTGATCGCCCAGCGCAGCACCTGCATGCCGCCAAGGCTGCCGCCGATCACCGCGACCCATTTGCCGATGCCGAGCCGGTCCATCAGCCGCAGTTGGCTGTTGACCCAGTCGCGCACGGTGATGATGGGGAAATCGGGGCCATAATGCTTGCCGGTTTCCGGATTGATGGATACCGGCCCGGTGCTGCCGCCGCAGCCGCCGAGGTTGTTCAGGCAAACCACGTAAAACCGGTTGGTGTCGATGGCCTTGCCCGGGCCGATGCAATTGTCCCACCAGCCGGGCTTGCGGTCATCCTCGCTGTGATAACCAGCGGCGTGGTGATCGCCGCTGAGAGCATGACAGATCAGTATGGCATTGGAGCGATCCGGGTTGAGTTCGCCATAGGTTTCCACCATCAGTTCATAGGCCGGTAGCGACTTGCCGCTGCGCAGCGCCAGCGGCTCATCGAATGCGAGGCGTTGCGGGCGCACCAGTCCAAGGCTGTCTGACCTGTCGTTCTTGCTCATGGCTCGAATGTTTCGTCGGCTGGTGTTGCGGGACAGTACACTAGATGCCGATCACGATCAGCGAAACCTGCTGCGATCCGAATGTGGTGTTGAGAAAATCCAGAATAAAGCGAATCAGGATAAAAACGAAAATGGGCGAAAAATCCAGCCCGCCCATGGGCGGCAGCACCTTGCGGAAAGGCGCCATGACCGGGTCGGTCAACTGCCAGACGAGCATCAGCAGGGGGTGCGGATTCACGTTGCCGGAAAACATCATCACGAAGGACATGATGATGGACGCGATAATGGCGTACCAGTAGATGTTGATGATGAAGTAGACCACGCCGAGCACCGACCAGGTAATCACGAAAGCGGCGCCGGGTATGCTGACGTTGTAAATCATCAGCAGCACGCAGATGGCGACGCCTTCCACCACGAAGGCAAGCACCAGGGTGGCGAAATCGAAATTGCGGTAACCGGGAATGAAGTTGCGGAAAATCCGCACCATGGGGTCGGTCACCCGCACCACGGCCTGGGATACGGGGTTGTAGAAATCGGCCCGGGCGACTTGCAGCAGGAAGCGCAGCAGGACCGCCAGCAGATAGAGCCCGCCCAGGGCATTGAAAATCGCGGCCATTGCTTCATTCATGGCGCTGGTCCCCCGGCCCGGGCGAACTCGCCGGCGCGCTCGGCGGCGGCGGCGATGGCGGTTTCCACGAGCCGGCGCAGGCCATTGTCTTCGAATTGCCTGACCGCCGCCTCGGTGGTTCCGCCGGGCGAGGTCACCTGGGCGCGAAGGGTTTTCAGTTCCAGCTCGCTGCTATCCACGAGCCGGGCGGCGCCCAGGGCGGTCTGACAGGTGAGTTGACTGGCAAGGGCCGCATCGAGCCCAAGCTTCCGCGCGGCGTCTTGCATGGCTTCCATGAACAGGAAGAAATACGCCGGGCCCGAGCCGGACAACGCGGTAACGATATCGAGATCGGCCTCCCTTTCGCACCACAGGCAGATGCCCACGGCGCGCATCAATTCCTCCACGCTTTGCCGCTGGCCCGCGTCAGCGAGGGCATTGGCGAAGAGGCCCGAGGCGCCGCAACCGATGAGGGCCGGGGTATTGGGCATGCAGCGCACGATGGGCAGGCGGTCACCCAGCCATTCGGCGAGCCGCGCCAGGGTCACCCCGGCGGCCACCGACATGACCAGCGGCCTGCGGCTGCCGAGGGCGGGTCGCAATGTCGCGCAGGCATCCGCCATGGACTGGGGTTTGACCGCAAGCACGATCAGGTCGCAGTCCTGGCCGATCTGTTCGCTGCTCGATGAATTAACGCTGTGTTTGTGCACAAGCCGCGACACTTTGGCGGGATCTATGTCAGCCACGGAAATCCGCGATGCCTGCCAGCCCTTGTCGAGCAGGCCGGGTACGATGCTGCCGGCCATGTTGCCGCTGCCGATGAAGCCGATGTGTCGTGCCGACATGACGCCGCTCCAGGCGGATTCCGGGAAAGCGGCCATTCTATCCCATAAGCCGGGGCCCGCGCCGATGAAATTTCATCCTTTCCTGGCGCCGAACAGGGCAGTGCCGAGGCGGATCATGGTGGCGCCTTCGGCAATGGCGGCTTCAAAGTCATGGCTCATTCCCATGGACAGGGTATCTATTTCGGGAATCATGCGCCGCAATCGCTGAAACTCCGCCGCCAGTTTGCGGAATGCGAGGCGCTGGGCGTTCTCCTCCGCGACCCGGGCCGGAATCGTCATGAGGCCGCGCAGGCGCAGCCGGGGCAGCCGGTTGACTTCCCGGCACAGCATTTCGGCATCGGCCAGCGCCACGCCGGACTTGCTCTCTTCTCCCGACAGATTGACCTGCACGCAGACATTCAGCGGCGGCAAATCCGCCGGACGCTGGTCATTCAGCCGCCGGGCGACCTTCGACCGCGCAACGCTCTGCACCCAGTGAAAGTTTTCCGCGATGCCGCGGGTCTTGTTTGATTGCAGGGGACCAATGAAATGCCACTGGCAATCCGGCGCCCGATTCATCTTGTCAAGGGCTTCCCGCAAGTAACTTTCGCCAAACCCGGTGATGCCGAGTCGTCTGGCTTCGGCGATTCTTGCCGGCTTTTGCCCCTTGCTCACCGGCAACAGGCGCACCGAGCCGGGCGGGCGGCCATGGCGGCCCTCGCATTCGCGGATGCGGGCGCGGAGTTGCTCCAGCCTGGGGGCGATACCGGTCACGATCAGGTTGCAAAAAGATGCGGCGGCGAAAGTCTACCATCAATAATTGCCCACCGGGAGCCTGCGGCGCAGGCTCCTAGCCAGCCGAAAAGAGGGAAAGAATGCTCTCCATGGAACTTCGAAAATTATTGGCTCTGTGCAAGGAACAGGGCGCTTCCGACCTGCATCTCGCCGCCGGGCTGCCGCCCTGGCTGCGGATCGATGGCGAATTGCGCCCGGCTTCGCTGGAGCCGCTGGATCAGGGCCAGGTGCAGGCCTGCATCGATTCCTGCCTCAACGACAACCAGCGGCAAGACTTCCTCGCCGGAGAGGAAATCGATCTTGCCATCGAGGCGCCCGACGCGGCGCGGTTCCGGCTTAACGCCTTCCTGCAACGCAACGGCCCGGCGGCGGTGTTCCGGGCGATTCCCGCGGCGGCGCCGAGTCTGGAGCAGCTCGGCATGGGCGAAAACATTGCCCAAATCGCCGAATTTCCAAGCGGTCTCGTGGTGGTCACCGGACCCACCGGCTCGGGCAAGTCCACCACCCTGGCGGCCATGGTCGATCACATCAACCGCAAACTCCACGGCCACATCCTCACGATCGAAGACCCCATCGAATTCATCCATCCCAGCCGCCATTGCCTGCTGACCCAGCGCGAGGCGAAACGGCACACCCGCGGCTTCGCGGCGGCCCTGCGGGCGGCTCTGCGGGAAGACCCGGACGTTATTCTGCTTGGAGAACTGCGCGACCCGGAAACGATTCGCCTGGCATTGACCGCCGCGGAAACCGGCCATCTGGTGCTCGCCACCCTGCACACCGCCTCGGCGGTGAAAACCATCAATCGCATTATCGATGTCTTTCCCGCGGCGGAAAAAGCCATAGTTCGGACCCAGCTTGCCGAATCCCTGCAGGCGGTGATCGCCCAGACCCTGTTGCGCAAACCCGGCGGCGGACGCGTGGCCGCCCGGGAGATTCTGCTGGCCAGCACCGCCGTACGCAATCTGGTGAGGGAGGACCGGATCGCCCAGATCTATTCCTGCATGCAATCCGGCGCGTCCCAGGGAATGGCCACCCTGGACCAGAGTCTGGCGGAATTGCTCGCAGCGGGACAGGTGGGCCGGGAGGAAGCCCTGCTTCACGCCAGGGACCCGGCGATATGGGAAACGCGGGGACAAACCGGGAGTTTCAGGTATTGAGTTACTGCCCGGAATCCGGCGCCTTGACGCGGATTTCGTTGAACCAGTTCTCCAGTATGATCTGGGCGGCAATATGGTCGATGGCGGTTTTCTTCACCATCATGGTGGCATTGGCTTCCACCAGCCGCTCGATGGCTTCCCGGGAGGAGAGCCGCTCATCCATGCCGTAGCAGGGTTTTTCGAAGCGTTCCTGGAGGCGGCGCGCGAATTTCTCCGCCCGACCCAGCAACTCGCTCACCGAACCGTCGATGTTGTAGGGCAGGCCGACGAGAAAAACGTCGGGCTTCCAAAGTTCCACAAGCTGGGCCATTTCATTCCAGCGCGGTTGACCGTCCCGGGCCTTGAGCACGGTTACCGCGCTGGCGGTGCCGCTCAGGGTCTGGCCGAAGGCGACGCCGATGCGCTGGGTTCCAAAATCAAACGCCAGCGCCGAAAAATGGGAACTCAGATCGTCTGGAAACAGGCTCAGGCTCATCGCGGTCGTTCAGGAATGGCCCGCCTCCGGCGACATTTTTTCCAGGGCGATACCGAGCTGCGCTGCCGCCGCGCCAGGCTTGCCGGTATAGTCTTCGGAAAAGATCAGCTCGCTGCTCGCCGGCGTGGTCAGCCAGGAGTTGTTGAGTATTTCCTGCTCCAGTTGCCCCGGCCCCCAGCCGGCGCAACCCAGGGCAATCAGGTAATTGTCCGGGCCGTCGCCCGAGGCGATGGCTTCGAGAATCGACTTGGAGGTGGTTACGGTGATGTCGGGCGTGACCCGAATCGAGGAATCCCACTTTCCCCCGGCATCGTGCAGGATGAATCCCTTGTCCCGTTCCACCGGGCCTCCGGCGAGTACCTGACGGGCGCGGAAATCCCCCTCGCCCGCGCTGCTGCTGATTGCGAGTTCGTCGAAGATATCGGCAAGGCTGGTCTTCATGGGCCTGTTGACCACAATGCCGATGGCGCCGGACTTGTCGTGTTTCCACAGGTAGGTGACCGTGCGGCCAAAATAGGTGCCGGTCAGGCGCGGCATTGCGACGAGGAACTGGTTTTCCAGTGTGCTGGTGGCAGTCATGGGATGAAGTCAGCCGGATAACCTGTCCAGTATACAGTCCATCAGGTCGCCTGCAATATCGAGTCCGGTCTCCTGCTGGATTTCCCGCATGCAGGTGGGGCTGGTCACATTGATTTCGGTGAGATAGTCGCCGATGACGTCGATGCCGATGAACAGCATTCCCGCCGCGGCCAGCGAAGGTCCGATCTGGCCGCAGATCCAACGGTCGCGATCACTCAGTTCCCGGCAGACGCCGGTGCCACCGGCAGCCAGATTGCCCCTGGTTTCGCCGGCGGCGGGTATCCGCGCAAGCGACCAGGGAACGGGTTTGCCTTCGATCAGCAGAATGCGCTTGTCGCCTTCGGCAATCTCGGGGATGAAGCGCTGGGCCATGATCTGGCGGTGGCCGTTGCGGGTCAGGGATTCGATGATGACCGAAAGATTGGGGTCGTCGGGGCGCACCCGGAAAATATCGGCGCCGCCCATGCCGTCCAGGGGCTTGTACACCACGTCCCGGTGTTCCCGGTGAAACTCCCGCAGCAGTTCCCCATTGGCCGACACCAGGAAAGGAGCACAGCATTGCGGGAACAGGGTGGCGGCCATTTTCTCGTTGTAGTCGCGCAGGCCGCGCGCCTCATTGACCACGAGAACCCCAGCCGCCTGGGCGTGTTCGAGCAGGTAGGTGGCATTGACGTAGTCCATGTCGAAGGGAGGGTCCTTGCGCATGAGGATGACATCGAATTCGGCAAGGTCGATGTCCCTGGTTTCGCCGAGGCTGAACCAGTCCCCGAGGTCGTCGCGCACGGTGAGTTCGCTGGTGATGGCGCGGCATACTCCCGGGCCAAGGTGGAGGTCTGCGGGAAGCATGTATTCCATGCGCCAGCCCCGGGATTGGGCGGCTAGCAACATGGCGAGGGTGGTGTCCTTTCTTGGGTTGATGGACGGAATGGGGTCCATCACGACGCCCAGGTTGACTGACATTTTGCTTGGCTTGGTTGCGGGATTGGGTTGGGCGGCATTGTGCATCTGAACGGATTTGGTCTCAAGGGGCGTCGTATTGAAATTGACATCTCGCCAGTCCAGCCGCCGAGCATAGCCCGGCGCCGCTCGGGACTGCGCACGAAGCTGCGCTTCGTAAACGCTTGCCCTCGCCCATGGCGAGCCGTTCGGCCCTTGAGAAGCTGCGCTTCTCATCGGCTGCGCCGACCGGGCCTCACCCATACCTACCAGTTACATACTCTTCTGTGCGGCGTTTTACCGGGTTGGTGAAGATTCTGGCTGTGGTATCGAACTCCACCAGTTCGCCCATGTCCATGAAGGCTGTGTAGTCCGCGACCCGGGCCGCCTGTTGCAGATTATGGGTGACGATGACGATAGTGTAGTTCTTTTTCAGTTCGCTGATCAGTTCCTCGATTTTCAGGGTTGAAATCGGGTCCAGCGCCGAGGCGGATTCATCGAGCAGCAAGACTTCGGGCGCAACCGCCAGGGTGCGGGCAATGACCAGGCGCTGCTGCTGGCCGCCGGAAAGCTCCAGGGCGCTCTTGTGCAGGCGGTCCTTGACTTCGTCCCAGAGCGCCGCGGCGCTGAGCGATTCCTGCACGATTTCATCGAGCCGGCGGCGCGATTTGATGCCGCGGATGCGCAGGCCAAAGGCAACATTTTCGTAGATCGACTTGGGAAAGGGATTGGGTTTCTGGAACACCATCCCCACCCGTCGCCGCAACTCGGTCACATCGACCTTGGCGGCATAGATATTCTTGCCATCAAGCCGCACCCTGCCGGTGATCACGCAATCATCCACCAGATCATTGAGCCGGTTGAAGCAGCGCAGCAGGCTGGTCTTGCCGCAGCCGCTCGGCCCGATCAGCGCGGTCACCCTTTGCCGGGGAATCGTCAGCCTGACCTTGTTCAGGGCGCGCCGGTTGCCGGCATAGCGCAGGCTGAGATTGCGCGTTTCCAGGCAGGGCTCGGGCCTTACGCCGTCCGCATCCGGATTGAGTTCACTGAATTCCCCGCCGTTCATACCCAGGCTCCGGTGTCCATGGCCCGGTAGCGTTCCCGCAGCCGCCCGCGCAACACCACCGCGCTCAGGTTCAGCGCGGTCACCACGGCGACTAGCAGAAAGGCGGTGGCAAATGCCTGTGGCATGGCGGCCTCCACATTGGGGCTCTGGGTGGCGAGGTCGAACACATGGTAGCCCAGGTGCATGAACTGCTGTTCCAGGTGCAGGTAGGGAAACTGGGTGTCCAGGGGCAGCGAAGGCGCCAGCTTGACCACCCCCACGAGCATGAGCGGGGCAACTTCCCCCGCGGCCCGGGCCACGGCGAGAATCAGCCCGGTGAGCATGGAAGGCCGCGCCAGGGGCAGCACCACCCGCCACAGGGTCTCGAACTGGGTCGCGCCAAGCGCCAGGCTCGCTTCCCGCAAGGAAGCGGGAACATTGCCCAGGCCCTCCTCGGTGGCGACGATGACCACGGGCAGGGTAAGCAGCGCCAGGGTGAGGGAAGCCCAGAGCAGACCCGGGGTGCCGAATGTCGGCGCCGGCAGGGATTCGGCATAAAACAGCCGGTCGATCTCGCCTCCAGCCAGATAGATGAAAAAACCCAGGCCGAACATGCCGTAGACAATGGAAGGCACCCCGGCCAGATTGTTCACCGATACCCGGATGATCCGCGTCAGCCAGCCCCGGGGGGCGTACTCGCTGAGATACACTCCCGCCACCACGCCAAGCGGCGTTACAATCACCGACATCAACATCACCATCATGGCGGTGCCATATAGCGCCGGCAGCAATCCCCCCTCGGTGTTGGCCTCCCGGGGATTGCCGCTGAGGAATTCCATCAGCCGCTCAAAATACATCCCCAACGATTCCGCCCAGCCCATGGCATTGGGGCGATACGCCCGGACAATATCGGCTACGGGAATTTCCACCACGCTGCCGTCGGCGATGCGGAACAGCGCCGTATCGCGCTGAATCTGCCGGTTGAGTTCCAGCAGCCGCAGGCGAATTTCGGCGTACTGCGCGTCAAAGGCTTCGCGCTGCCTGGCGTTTTCCCGCAGGGCGCCGGCGCTGTCGCCGCCGGCGAGGGCAAGCCGTCGTTCCTCCAGCCGCAGGCGTTCCATGCCGAAATTGATGTCCGCGATGATGGATCGTTCAATGCGCTCGATTTCCCGGCGCAAATCCCGCGCCCGGTCGAGGCGCACATGCAACTCACTCCAGCGGGCCTCGCCGGTCCCGTCCGACGCTCCCGCAGGCAGTACCGCTGCGCCCGCCTGCCGCAATCCGTCCAGATAGCCGTACAGATTGCCCCATTCCCTGCGTTCCAGCACGGCCAGTTCGGCGGGAAAGCTGACATCCTCCAGGAGCCCGGTAAACACCCAGGCGAAATTGCTGCCGGTGATGTCACGGTTGCCGAGCTTGAGCAGTTGCCGCTCGATTTCGTCTTGATCTTCCTCCGGCGCAACGGGATTCAACTCGCCGGCGGCAATGGTTTCGCTTGCGGCAAGCTCACCGATAATGGTTGCCGGAGGCTCCGCCGCAAGATACGTGGCCTGCAATACGGGGCGCGGCCAGAAATGTCCCAGCCCCTTCACCCCCAGCAGGAGCAGCAGGGCGAACACCATGGCCAGGCACAGGGTCACCGCGCCGGCATTGATCCAGACCCAGGGGGCGCCGCTGTCCAGCCAGTTGGCAAGGGATCGCTTCATATCATCCGGTACTTCCGGCGCTGGCGCTGGCGCACGAGTTCAGCCGCCGAGTTGATGACAAAGGTGAACAGCAGCAGCACCAGGGAGGCGAAAAACAGGATCCGGTAGTGGCTGCTGCCGACTTCGGATTCGGGAATCTCGATGGCCAGATTGGCCGCCAGGCTGCGCATGCCCTCGAACAGGTTGGCGTCCATGATCGGCGTATTGCCCGTGGCCATGAGCACGATCATGGTTTCTCCGATGGCGCGGCCGAAACCGATCATCAACGCACTGAGAATGCCGGGCGCCGCCGCCGGCAGGATCAGCCAGCTCAGGGTTTGCCAGCGATTGGCGCCAATCGCCAGGGCGCCGTTGCTGAGGTGGCGGGGCACGGTGAATATGGCATCATCGGCGATGGAGTAAATCGCCGGAATCACCGCAAACCCCATGGCGGCGCCGACGATCAGGGCATTGCGCGAGACATAATCCAGCCCCCAGCGCTGCAATAGCCAGTCCTTGAGGCCGCCGGCGAAGAGCAGCTCTTCCACACTTGGCGCGAGCAGCCAGGCGAGTGCGCCGGCCAGCAGCAATACCGGCGCCAGGGCCAGCGCCTGCCAGCCTTCCCGCCACTCCAGGTCAAGGCGTTCCGGCAATCGCGCCATGGCCAGACTCGCCAGCAGAACCCCCAGCGGCAACAGCAGGGCCCCCAGCGCCAGGGCCATGAGATTGGCGTCCACCAGCGGCGCCAGCCAAAGCCCGGCGAGAAAGCCGATCACCACCGTGGGCAGGGCTTCCATGAGTTCGATCAACGGCTTGATCTGGCGCCGCGCGCCGGGCGGCATGAAATAGCCGGTGAACACCGCGGCGCAAATCGCCAGGGGCGCCGCGAACAACATGGCGTACAGGGCGGCCTTGAGGGTGCCGAAAGTCAATGGCGCCAAGCTGTATTTTGGCTCCAGGGCGTCGTCCGCCGCCGTAGTCTGCCAAACCAGGGCCGGTTCGGGATAATTCTCGTACCAGGTTTCGCTCCACAGCGCCGACAGGGAGAATTCTGGATGGGGATTGTCGATGCGCCAGCTTGCGAGACTTCCCGCAACGTCCTCCAGCAACAGCAAATCACCCGCCGGAGCAAGCGCCGCGGCGCGCACCCCCGGGCTGTCCCACTGGCCGGGAAAACTCACGGTTTCGGCGGTAACGTTGACCAGGGCAATCTCGCCGCTGGCGCTGACCGCCGCAAAGACCCGACGGCCCCGCTCCCCATCGAGGGCGGCTATGGCGCTGTCGAACAGGGCGAATTCCCGTACCGGCTCCATACTTGCCCGGCCGTCTTCCACCACAATGAACCACTGGGTCACGCGACCGCTGTGGTCCGCTGCAATCAGGGACATGCCACCGGCGAGCAGGCGCACTTCGCCCAGGCTGCCGGAAGTGGGGACCAGCGACGCGGCATCGACAATTTCCGCCTGGTTTCCGGCGCCGATGGCAAGCAGATTGAGTTCGCCCGTTGCGGTCAGCAGCAACATCCAGCGCGGGTCCTGGGGCAACAGGATATTTTCTGGCTGAATATTGCCGACGAAAAACTCCCGACGCCGGTTTTCGGCGCCGGTCCGCGGCAACGCCGGCAAACCCGGTGGGCCGCTATCGAAGGTTTGTTCCAGCAGCGCGACCGGCCCGTCATCGCCTACCGCAGCGATGCTGATGCCACCCTGGACGCTGCGTAATCCCACGGCGCTCACCGCCCGACCGTCCAGCACCGCCAGGGATCGCGGACCCAGGGGATATTCCAGCCGCGGGGCAATCGAACCCGCTTCCGGCGCCGCATCCCAGCCGGCCACCACCACGCTGCCGTCATCGAAACCCGCAGCGAACAGGCCGCTTCCCGCGGAATCCCGGGCCATGGCGGTCAGCGCGGCGCCGGAAGGAGCGGCAAGCGCCTCGGTATCCAGCAGATTCCCCGTATTCAGGTCAAAGAAGGACGCCAGTCCCTGCTCGTCGACCCGCAAGGCCACTCCGGCGCCGGAGTCGGCTTCCAGCCATACCGCCTCGCCCGCCACGACTTGCGGCAGGATTTCCGCGTCTCCCGCATCGGCGCCGCCAAACAGCGGCAGCACCTCGTACACGAGATAAAAGAAAATCAGCAAAATAGAACTGATAATGCCCAAGCCGCCAATGGAAACCACGGCTCTCGCCGCCCGGTCCCAGAGCCGGCGGCGGGCGGCGTAACGCAGCAGCCGCTGCCGCGCCCGTTTGGCTTTCGGCTTGCGCTTGCCGGCGGCGCCGCCATTCGCTGCCGATTCATTCTGCCGCTTGCGCTTCACTCCAGCGTTCATTCGGTCGCCCGGGAATTGGCGATACCGGCCAGGGATTCCGCCGCCAGCGCCGCAGGCAGGGAAATATAACCGCTGCGGGAAACGATCTGCTGGCCATCCCGGGACAGCACCATACGGATGAACTCGCGCTCCAACGGCGGCAGCACCCCCCCGGGAGGCTGGTTGACGTAGAAGAACAGGTAGCGGGAAAAGGGATAGCCACCCGCCGTCGCCTCACTCGGCATGGCAGTACTCTCCAAGCCGTTCCGGAGCCAGCGCACGGGCGTCATGCGAACGCCTGGCGTTGTGAAGGCGATGCTGGCATAGCCAATCCCGTTTCGCGTCGAGCCAATCGCCTGCACCAGGGCGCCCGAGCCCGACAACTCGTTGACGCCAGAGTAAAAATCACCACGGCACAGGGCGGTCTCCTTGAAGAAGCCGTAAGTGCCTGAAACCGAATTGCGGCCGAATGCGAGTATTTCCCCCCCGGCCAACCCAAAGGAGTCGGACAGCCCAAGTTCGTCCCAGCGTTCCAGGCGGCGGTTCGCGCCGCAACGCAGGGTCGCGGAAAAAACCGCATCGATCTCGGCCAGGCTGATGCTCGGCAGGGGATTGTCGCGATGCACCAGAATCGCCAGCGCATCCAGCGCCACCGGCAACGGCGTGGGCGGATAACCATAGCGAGCGGTGAATGACTCGACTTCATTGCGTCGCATGTTGCGGCTCATCAGGCCGATGCTCGCGGTGGTCTCGGTGAGCGCCGTGGGCGCGGCGGAAGAGCCCGTGGCCCGAATCTGGATATTGACATTGGGATAAATCCGCCGGAATTCCCCGGCCCACAAGGTCATCAGATTGGCAACCGTATCCGAGCCAGTCGCAGACAAGGTCCCGGAGACCCCGCTCACCGCCTGATACTCCTCCAGATCCTCAGCCCCCAAAGCCGCATAGGGCGCCGCCGCCAGCAGCAAAAGCCAGCACAGGCAAAGCGTACCAGGCAGATTCAATGGCAATACCCAAGGCGAAAACTCAGCGCCATAGTGTAAGACATCCAGGCAAAGCGCGGAAAACGCCGACCAGGATCCCGATAACTCCGGCACGGCGCGATCTTGCCCGGATGGATGTCCTGTGAAGTCGTGAAGTCCTTGGAAATTTCAGGAGACTGCCCCGATGGTGCTAGTATGTCCCGCCGGATGGGAGGAAATGCGAGACCAGACATGACCGTGGCGGACGCCATGCCAGCTTTGCAGCTTGTTTCCAATGAGGCGGAACATCCCGGCGAAGGGCTGGACAATCTGCATACCGATGATCTCGGCAAGGGCGAGGACATCGACCTGAGCCATGGCGGCTATTTCGAGAACCGCGAGCTGAGCTATTTCAAGTTCAATCTGCGGGTGCTCTCCCAGGCGAGCAACCGGGAGCATCCGCTGCTTGAGCGGCTGATGTTCCTGCTGATTTTCAGTTCCAATCTGGACGAATTCTTTGAAATCCGCGTGTCCGGGCTGAAGAAGCGCCTCCAGTACGACATGCAGAAGCCCGACCCGGACGGCAAGTATCCCGAACAGATTCTCAACCAGATTCACGAGCAGGTGCGGGCGGCGCTGAACGAGCAGTACCGCATTCTCAATGAGGATCTGTTCCCCTCGCTGGCCCAGGAGAATATCCGTTTCATCCGCCGCCAGGACTGGAACGCCAAACTGGCGAAATGGGCCAAGGGCTATTTTGACAACGAAGTGGTTCCCGTCATCAGCCCGCTCGGGCTCGACCCGGCCCACCCCTTTCCGCGCCTGGTGAACAAGAGCCTGAACTTCATCCTGTCGCTGGAAGGCAAGGACGCATTCGGCCGGGAAAGCGGGCTGGCCATTGTGCCGGCGCCCCGCTCCCTGCCGCGGCTGATCAAGATTCCCCCGGAATTCGCGCCGGAAGGCGACAATTTCGTTTTCCTTTCGTCCATCATTCATGAATTCGTGGGCGAGTTCTTTCCCGGAATGGAAGTCACCGCCTGCCATCAGTTCCGCGTGACCCGCAATGCCGATCTGGAAATGTCCAATGTGGAAGTGGAGGATGTGGCGACGGCGCTGCGCAACAAGCTGCACAGCCGCCGCTTTGGCGCGGCCACCAAACTTGAGGTGGACAGCGGCTGCCCGGAACGGCTCACCCATTTCCTGCTCGACCGTTTCGACCTCGCCAAGAGCGAACTGTTTGAACTCGACGGCCCGGTGAATCTGCAGCGGCTCGTGGCCCTGTTCGGCATGATCGACCGGCCCGAGCTGCACTTTCCCAAATTCTCGCCGGGGCTGCCGCCGGCGCTTGCCGGCAAGCGCCAGGATATCTTCAGCGCGGTGGGCAAGGAGGACCAGTTGCTGTTGCATCCCTTCCAGTCCTTCCTGCCCATCATCCAGTGGGTGCGGGAGGCGGCCAAGGATCCTTCGGTGCTGTCGATCAAGCAGACCCTGTACCGCACCAACGAATCCTCGGAACTCGTGGAAGCCCTCGCCGAAGCGGCCCACAAGGGCAAGGAAGTGACCGTGGTGATCGAATTGCGGGCGCGTTTTGACGAAGAGGAGAATATCGAGTTCGCCAGCATCCTGCAGGAATCCGGCGCGGTGGTGGTGTATGGCGTGCTCGGCTACAAGACCCACGCCAAGATGTTGCTCTTCGTGCGCCGGGAGAACGGCGGGCTCAAGCGCTACGCCCATCTCGGCACGGGCAACTACCACCGCAAGAACTCGCTGCTGTACACCGACTACAGCCTGCTCACCGCGGAGGAAACGATCTGCGCCGACGTGCACAAGGTGTTCCAGCAGATCACCGGCATGGGCAAGAAAATCCAGCCGCGGCTGCTGATTCACGCGCCCTTCCGGCTGCGCAAGGCCATGATCAGGATGATCGACGCGGAAAAGCGCGCCGCCAGGGCCGGCAAGCCCGCCTATATCAGGGCCAAGATGAATTCGCTTACCGACCCGCAAATGATCCGGGCGCTGTATTCGGCTTCCCGGGCGGGGGTGAAGATCGACCTGGTGGTGCGCGGCATCTGCTGCCTGCGCCCCGGCCTGCCCCGCATCAGCGAGAATATCCGCGTGGTCTCCATCGTCGGTCGCTTCCTCGAACATTCCCGGGTCTATTGCTTCCGCAATTCCGAGCCCGGCGTCTACTGTTCCAGCGCCGACTGGATGGAGCGCAACCTCTCCAACCGCATCGAAGTCTGCTTTCCCATCCTCAACCCCAAACTCGCCAAGCGGGTGGTCGACGAACTAGACCTCTACCTCGAAGAGCGGGTGCAAAGCTGGGAACTCCAGTCCGACGGCGAATACCTGCCGCTCACCGCCAACCAGCCCGGCGAAGCCGGGGTTCAGCAAAAGCTGCTGGAGAAACTGGGGTGAGGCCCGGGCGGCGCAGCCGATAAGAAGCGAAGCGCAGTCGCAGAATCTCCTGGTATTCTCTGAAAAACTCCATCCGTGGAGTTTTTCATTATCTTCCATGTGCCGCAGGGAAGCTCTGACTTGATCAGAGCTTCCCTTGCAGTGGCCACGCGATGAGAGCCCGCGCCTGCGCGCAGGATCACCGATGTGAGCGCGCCCATTGCCATAATGAGAATTGCCGGATGCAAATGCAGCGGGATTTGTCCCCGGGAGCCTGCGCCGTAGGAATTCACGGCTGCAAATCCGCTCTCATCCACGCCCCTGGCCGTTCGATTTCGTTGCATATTCACCAATATTCGCCTCAATCGATCGGCCAGGGGCGCGGCGATAGCGAATTTTCGCTTTCGCGAATTCCTGTGGCGCAGACTCCTAGGGACCTTTGATATATCATTATAACTTTCTATATCAAACGGGCCCGCCGTGAACGTTTTCGACACCCTGAGCGACGAGTCCCGCTTCAAGGAACTCGACAAGTCTTCGCCAACGCCGCTGTATTTCCAGCTCTACAGCCTGCTGAAGACGATGATACTCGACGGTACCCTGCCATTCGGCAGCCGTATGCCCACCGAGGAAGTGCTGGCAAATCTGTTCAAGGTCTCCCGGATCACCGCCAAGCGCGCCATGGACGATCTTGCCGGCGAGGGTCTGCTTGCGCGCAGCCGGGGCAAGGGCACCCATGTCATCTACAAGTATTCGCCACGACCGGTGAAGGCGCCCCTGGTGGGCATGCTGCAGGAGATCGAGACCATGGCGCGCAACAGCCGCGCCCGGGTAATCCGCTGCAGCTGGCAAGAACCGCCCCAGGCGGTGCGGGACGAACTGGACCTTGACCCGGGAGAGAAGGCCCTGCACCTGGTTCGGGTGCGGCAGCGGGACCGGCTCGACTTCGGCTATTACACGAGCTGGACCGCTGGAGTGGAGATGCCTTCGAAACCGGCGATATTCGAGACGACGCCCAGGCTTTCTTATTTCCGTCAGAAGGGCCTCGAAGTAACTCATGTCAAGCAGACCCTGAGCGCAGAAGCCGCCGGCGCCGAGGCCGCCAGGGTGCTGGCCGTGGCCGAGGGCAGCCCCTTGCTGAGCCTGACCCGCCGCTCCTACAACAAGAGCGCCGAAGGCGAGCGCATGCACGACTACCTGCGGGCGCTCTACAACCCCGAGCACTTCCGCTACGAAATGGACCTTGAGGTCGATTGATGTGGGGCGCGGTTGGCACGGTCGGCCGGGCATGGCTCGGTGTCGCTCGGCCTGCGCATGAGGCTGCGCTTGGTACACGCCCGGCCTCGCCCAATCGACAAAGCTGTGAACTTTCGGTACTCTGGCATCTTTTCCGCTGCTCGAAATCCATGCACAATTCAGCCCCATGAGAGTACTGACCAGGCGCAAGTTTCTGCGGACCGGCATCCTGGGCGGTCTGGCCGCACCCTGGCTTGGCCGAGGTGCGGCTTTTGCCCAGAATGAAACCGTCGGTTCCGCGGCGGGTTTCCACGAAGGCATATCCGACGACGAAATCCTGCTCGGTACTTCCGCCGCCTTTTCCGGCCCCTCCCGCGGTCTCGGCATCGAGCTGTATCGCGGCGCCCAGGCCTTCTTCAACCGGGTCAATGAGCAGGGCGGAGTCGGCGGCCGGCGCATTGCGCTGCGGCTTTATGACGATGGCTACCAGCCCGTTCCCTCGGTGCAGAACACCATGGAACTGCTGCTTCAGGACCAGGTATTTGCCCTGTTCGGCTATGTGGGCACGCCCACGGTCACCCGGGTGCTACCGATTCTCAAGAAGTTCCAGGAAGAGAATGTATACATGTTCTTTCCATTCACCGGCGCCCAACCCCAGCGGGAGCCGCCATACGGAGAGTTCGCATTCAACCTGCGCGCCTCCTACCGCGAGGAAACCGCGGGCCTGGTGGAGAATTTCCTCCGTATCGGCCGCCGCCGGATTGCCGTCTTCTATCAGGCGGACGCCTACGGGCGCAGCGGCTGGGCGGGAGTCCGCGAAGCCCTTGGCGCCCGGGGGGAGCAGATTGTGGGCGAAGCGACCTACACCCGGGGCGCCGCTTATGGCCGTAGCATGGGTGAACAGGTGGAGATTCTGCGCAATGTCAGCCCCGACGCGGTGATTTGTATCGGCGCCTACGGCGCCTGCGCGGCGTTTTTGCGAGATGCCATCGACTTCGGCCTCGAAGTCCCCATCGCCAACCTGTCCTTTGTCGGCAGCGAGAACCTGCTGCAACTCATCACCGACAGCGTCGACGACAGCGAACGCTATACCCGCTATCTGGTGAATTCCCAGGTGGTGCCGAGCTACGAAGACGAGAGCATTCCCGTGGTCAGGGAATACGCCGAACTGATGGACCGGTACCAGCCGGAAGTCCCGGAACCCCTGCGCCAGCCGGATTATGTGCCCTTTGACCGCAGCTTCGTCAGCCTTGAAGGCTTTGTGAACGCGAAAATGCTCGTGGAAATTCTCAACCGCATGGGCGACTCCCCTGGTCGCGCCCGGCTGGAACAGGCGGTTTTCACCGTGCGGGACTACGATCTGGGCATTGGCGAGATGGTTTCATTTTCCGAGCAGCGGCGGCAGGGTATGCAGCGGCTGTACTACACCGTGGTGGACAAGGGCCGGTTTGTGCCACTCGACGACTGGCAGGCGAGGTTTGGATAAGATGAAATTGAACATGAACGTGCAGAAACTGTTTCGCAGGCCGCTGTTCGGGATATTCCTGCTGTTTGGAATCATCGCGGTCTCCACTTCCTGGGTGTGCATCGCCACGGTGGACTCCCAGCTTTCCGAAGAATACGAATCCAACAGCCGGGGCATCGCCCAGACCATCGCCGACGCCAGCGTGGACATCATTCTCAACCGCGACCTGTCCGCCCTGCAGTCCCTGATCGATCAGTTTCTGGAGATTCAGGGCATCAGCTATATCTACATCGTCAACGAAGACGGCGAGTTTCTCGCCCATACTTTCGTTCCCGGCATTCCCGGGGAGATTCTCGCCTCGGATCCGGCCAATACCGACACCGTGGAGCGTGTGCTTGCCGGCGCCGACAGCTTCGTGGAGGTCGGTAGCCCGATTCTTGCGGGCGTCGCCGGGTCGGTGCATATCGGCATGGACAAATCGGTCATCACCCTCAAGATCCAGCAGGCCGTGGGCCGCCAGATGTATCTGATTTCGTCGATCTTTCTGGTCGGCATCATCGCAGCCATCATGCTCATGAATCTCGCGGCCCGCCCCGTGGAGCATCTGCTCGCCTACGCCGTGCAGCTTGCCAGGGCCGAACGGGAAGGGGAGCCGGCCCCCGGCGCATTGCTTGAGCGCGACGATGAAGCCGGCCAGCTTGCCCGCCTGTTGCTGTACTTCTCCAGGGTGGCCGATCCGGAAAAAGCCGGCGCGCTCGCCCAGCCGGAAGCATCCTGACCCGCGCCGCCGCAAGATGATCGGCGTTCCGCGATTCGTTGTCGTCCTGCTTTGCGCGGGGCTGCAACTCTGCCTGGGAACGGTCTACGCCTGGAGTTTTTTCCAGACCATGCTGGTAAACCAGCTCGGCTGGAGCAATACCGACACGGCAATCGCCTTCGGCGTCACGATTTTCTCGCTGGGCATCGCCGCGGCCTGGGCGGGAATGGCATTGCCGCGGCTGGGCCCGCGCAAGCTCGCCCTGGGCGGCAGCATCCTGTTTTCCCTGGGCTATCTCATCGCCGCGCCGGCGCTGGAACACAACAATCTGCCGCTGTTCTATTTCGGCTACGGCGTGATCGGCGGCGCCGGCATCGGCCTGGGCTATGTGACCCCCGTGGCGACCGTGGCCAAGTGGTATCCCGACCGGAAAGGCCTCGCCACGGGCATCGTAGTGATGGGTTTCGGCATCGGCGCCTTTCTCTTCAGCCGCCTGCTGGCGCCTTTTCTGGTGGTGCAGACCGCGGAAGACCTGCCGCAGATTTTCATGTGGCTGGGGATCATCTTCGCCGCCATCCTGATTCCGATCAGCCTGTTCATCCGCAACCCGCCGGAGAACTATGCGCCGGTGACCGCGGGCGCCGGCTCCGCAGCCGCTCCCGAGCCGGTGGGCGCCGATCACCCCCGTTTCGTGCGCCGCTGCCTCCGGTCCCGGGAATTCATCATTATCTGGCTGATTTTTTTCTTCAATATCTCGGCGGGCATTTCCGTCATCAGCTTCCAGTCGCCCTTGCTGCAGGATGTCTGGGGGCTTGCCGAACCGGGGCTCGACCCCCAGATGCTCGCCGAATACGGCGCCATGCTCATCGCCGTGAGTTCGCTTTTCAATGGTCTGGGCAGGCTGCTCTGGGGGCTGTTGTCCGACCTCATCGGCCGCGTTACCGTGTTCCGCCTGCTGCTGGCAACCCAGATGGTGGTGTTCGCGATTCTCATGACCGAACGCGACCCCTGGATCTTCTCGGCGCTGGTCTGCTATATCCTGCTGTGTTTCGGCGGCGGTTTCGCCACCATGCCTTCCTTCATCATCGACGTGTTCGGCAGCAAGAACATGTCCGCCATCTACGGCGCCATGCTCACCGCCTGGGCGGCGGCGGGCATTGTGGGCCCGCTCTATGTGGGCTACTACAAGGATGTTTTCCCGGACCGGGCGGTAATCTACTGCTTCCTGATCGGCATGCTCATCCTCGGGCTTGGTCTCATTTTCTCCTTCCTGCTGGACGCCGAGCGAATCCGTCTCGCCAAACCTTCCGTCGAAGGCACTCTGCGCCAATTCAACATCCCGGTGCCCCGGAGCCTGTGAAGGCCTCGTATTTGGGGTTCAAGTACGCAGAGGGAGTGCCGTAGGCCGTTGTCGCGAATCCCTCCACCACCAACACGCTACGCACTTTCCCTCCGGGTGACTTGCTGGTATGTTTGCGCCGTTCTTTCAGGGGCCACAGTAAATGATCAGGGTCAAATTCATCGAACACGACGGAACCGAACGCACCGTGGAGGGTGTCGCGGGCAATTCGCTGATGCTCACGGCGGTTTCCGGCAAGGTGCCCGGCATCGACGCCGACTGCGGCGGCTGCTGCTCCTGCGCCACCTGCCATGTTTTCGTCAATGCCGAATGGCTCGACCGCCTGCCGCCCATGGAAGAGGATGAGGACGACATGCTCGACATGACCGATGCCCGCCGGGACAATTCCCGCCTTTCGTGCCAGATCAACCTCAGCGAGGAACTCGACGGACTGGTGGTCACCACGCCGGAATTTCAGTTCTGAAAGCGCCGAGTTCGCGTCCTTGCAGGCTAGAGGACAAAAAAGGACAAAATCATGGCGTGGGTCTGCCGATACTCTGGAAGTATGCGGCTTTCCCGGGAATATCATCGCCGTTCCACAAAATGTCACAGAAACAGGCGGTTGTGCTGGGTATACTGCCCCGCGTTTTTGTTATTCAGAGAGTACCCGTGGTCGCCTGGGGAACGTGTGCCCCCGGCGTAATGGAAAGGACATGAAGTTCAAGTCAAACCGCACATTCATCGCCGCCGCGGTGCTGCTGTCGATGTTCAGCCTGCCGCTTCAGGCCCAGCAGGTCCCCGGCCCGGAAGACGCCACCGACAATTCCACCATTGTCTATCCGGCCTCCTATTTCGCCGAGTTCCTGCCGGTTTCGGTGAATGACATGCTCAACCGGATTCCCGGCATCAATCTCGCCATGGGTCGTGGCGGGAACTCGGGACGCGGCAATCGCGGCCGGCGTGGCCTCGGCTCCGGCGAAGGCGAAGTGCTGATCAATGGCCAGCGCATCACCGGCAAGAGTTCCGGCGGCCGCGACCAGCTCCAGCGCATCGCGGCGGACCAGGTGGATTACATCGAAATCATCCGCGGCACTTCCGGGGATATCGAGATTCGCGGCGGCGCCCAGATCGTCAATGTGGTCCTGCTCGATGTGATGTCGACCTCAAGCACCACGGTGGAAGTCCAGACCGACCGCTCCAACGACGGCAAGATCGACACCGGCGGCCAGCTTTCCCACAGCGGCCAGAGCGGCGATCTGAACTACCTGCTGCATTTCGAGGCCAATCCCCGCTACAACCGTTCCCGGGGCCGCGAATTCAGCTACGACCCGGACTACGAATTGCAGGAAATCCGCTACGAGGACAGTGTCCGCGACGAACTCGAATACCAGGTCAGCGGCAATTTCGGCTACCGCTTCGACAATCAGGTGCTGCAACTGAACGGCCTCTACGAGACCCGGGGCGATTCCCCCTCCTGGCGCGACCGCAGCATTCACGACCTGGTCAACGACCGGATTCGCCTGCAGCGCGAGGACAATACCAGCCGGCGCTATTCCTGGGAGATCGGCGGCGACTACGAGCGCGATTTCACCGGCGCCGGCACCTATCGCTTCCTGTTCATCGTCAACGATCGGGAATTCCGGTTCAGCCGCACCCGCTCGGACCTGATCGACGGCGAACGGGAACCCAACCTGTTTCTCGACGATCTCGGTCGCGACCGGGAACGCATCGCCCGCACTTCCTACACTTTCAATGTGGCGCCGCAACAGGGCCTCGAAGTCGGCATCGAAGGCGCCCAGACGATTCGCGACAACGGCCTGCGCATGGGGCTCGACATCCCCGGCCAGCCTTCGCCGGAGTACGCCAATCTGGTGCCGGTGGCCATCGACAACAGCGATTCCCAGGTCGAGGAAACGCGCTACGAAAGCTTCGCGGTGCACAACTGGCAACTGAACCAGCGCATGTCGCTGGAAAGCTCGGTGGTGCTGGAATCCTCGGCCATCTCCCAGACCGGCGACGTGTTCAACTCCCGGGATTTCCAGTTCTTCCGGCCCAAGGTGGATTATCGCTTCGACATTACGCCGAGCCTGCAATTGCGGGCCCGGGTCGAGAAGGACATCCAGCAGTTGAGCTTTTCCGATTTCAGCGCCTCCACCGATTACAGCGACGACGACCAGAACACCCAGGCGGGCAATCCCGAGATTCGCCAGGAACAGTCCTGGCGTTATGAACTGAACCTGGAAATGCGCCTGCCCAACAATCTCGGCGTGGTCAACTCCCAGTTCTGGTATCGCGACCTGCGGGACCTGATTGAAAGGGTGGACGTGTCGCCAGGCCCGGATATGCTGCGCTCCGCCCGGGGCAATGCGGGCGACGGCAAGCGCTACGGCCTCAATCTCGACCTGAGCACCCGGCTGCCCATGCTCGGCATGCCCAATGCCCTGCTCACCACCGGCATTCGCCTGCGGGATTCGGAGTTCATCGATCCCTTTCTCGGCCAGAGGCGACGCCAGCCCGGCAGCGAGCGCTGGTCAACCAATGTGGGCTTCCGCAATGACATGGTCGAGCAGGGCCTGACCTATGGCATGTTCTATTCGCACTCTTCCAATGGCGGCAGCGGACGCACCGAGATCGACATCATCGACATTGAAGAGCGGATCGAAGACCCTTTCCTGACCGCCTTCGTGGAAAAGAAGGCCTTTGAAAACTTCACCTTTCGGCTCGAATCGCGCAATATTACCGAAGGCGAGTACTGCCGCAAGCGGACCCGCTTCCTCGGCGCCACCGCGGACGGCGTCGTCGAGGAGATCGAACACTATTGCAACAGCAGCGGCATGGAGCTGGCGTTTCGGGTAAGCGCCACCTTCTGATCCATTGCGCAGAGTTTCCGGACGCAAAGACTGGCCATGTTCCAGGCGGCCCAGGCAAAGCCCGGCGGATTCATCACGAGAACCGGGCGCAGACGATTGCGAGGCGCGTGTCTGGCCTTCGGCCTTGCCGTGCTTGCCGGATGCGGCGGCGTAAGCCTCGACGGATTGTCCACTTCGCCTTCCACCGCCAACGCGCCGCCCAATTCCACCCGGGGCCTGGTGGTGTTCGATGCGCCGCAGCCGGTTTACCCGCTCCAGGCCCGCACCCTGGGCATAGAAGGCTGGGTCATGCTCGCCTTCACCGTGGACGAAAGCGGCACGGTCATCCCCGACACCATCGACGTGATCAATCAGCAGCCCACCGGGTATTTTGAGCGCGCCGCGATCAATGCCGCCCGGCGGATGAATTTCGACAATATTCTCAACCGCATGGTGCGCGACGTGCGCTATGTTTTCCAGTTCAAGTTGGACAATCGCGAAGAATTGCTCGTGGACGCTCCGCCCGAGGAGCCGAATTTCCGGGAGTACCTGTCGGCGAGTTTCGTCACGCCACAGTATCCCGAATTCGCCCGGAAGCAGGGACTTGAAGGCCATGTGGTGGTGGAATTCACCATCACCGAAAACGGCGGCGTGCGCGATCTCATGGTGATCGAAGCCAATCCGCCGGCGATTTTCGAACAGGCCGCCCTGCGCGCCGCATCCCGCCTGCGCTACCAGCCCCGTGTCGTGGATAATGAAGCGGTAGCCGTGGAAGGCGTCACCCACCGCTTCAACTGGAATTTGCCCTAGGCAAGATCTCCCCGTGGAAACATCCAGCATTGCCGAAACCCGCCAGTGGCGGCAACTGATCGACCTCGCCGAAAGTCAGGGGCAGGCGGACTTTCGCCCGCTGCTCGGGCCGGACCGCGCCAGCCGCTATCAGCTTTCCGCCGCGGGTCTGTATCTCGACTATTCCCGCAATCTGGTGAGCGACGAGATCATGGATGTCCTGCTCGCGCTTGCGGAAAATTCTCCCCTGGCGGGACACCGGGAAAGCATGTTCCGCGGCGAAGCGATCAATGCCAGCGAGCGGCGGCCCGTGCTCCACACCGCCCTGCGCGCCACCGCCGGGGAGATGGAGGCCGACGGGCTGGGTGAATTGGCGAGGGAAATCGAATCGCAGCTCGGGCGAATCAAGGCAATCAGCGCGAGAATCCGCGCCGGCCAATGGCCTGGCGCCACCGGCAAACCGATTCGCGATGTGGTCAATCTGGGTATCGGCGGTTCGGACCTCGGGCCGAAACTGGCCTGTGAAGCGTTGAAGGAATACGCCCACAAGGAGATTCGCAGCCATTTTCTCAGCAATGTGGATGGCGAGCCGATCCGCTCGACCCTGGCGGGCCTCGACCCGGAAACCACCCTGGTCATTGTTTCGAGCAAGTCGTTCACCACCTCGGAGACCCTGCTCAACGCGCACACCGCGGCCGCCTGGTTCCGGGAGCGGCTTGGTCTGGAAAACCCCTTCGCCTCGCCGCATTTCATCGGCGTCACCGCGGCGCCGGGCAAGGCGATGCAGGCGGGAATTCCCCGGGACCAGTTGCTGGAATTCGGCGAATGGGTCGGCGGTCGCTATTCGCTGTGGTCATCCATCGGGCTCAGCATCGCCATCCGAATCGGTTTCGAGCATTTCAGCTCGATGCTCGCCGGCGCGCGAAACATGGACCGGCATTTCCGCACCGCGCCCGCAGCGCGGAACATGCCGGTCATCATGGCCCTGCTCGGCGTCTGGTACGCCAGTTTCCTCAAGGCGGAAAGCCAGGCCGTCATTCCCTACTGCGAGCGGCTGGGGCAGTTGCCTGCCTATCTGCAGCAGCTCGACATGGAGAGCAATGGCAAGTCCGTGACCTTGACCGGTGAAGCCGTGGCAGGCGCCACAGGGCCCATCGTCTGGGGCCAGACCGGAACCAATGGCCAGCACAGCTTCTTCCAGTTGCTGCACCAGGGAACGCATCGGGTTCCGGTGGATTTCATCGGCGTCGCCGAGGACCGGCTCAGCGCGCCAAGGCACCACCGCGCCCTGCTCGCCAATCTGGTTGCCCAGTCCGCCGCGCTCATGATGGGCAGGCAATCCGCCGGGCTGCCGCCCTGGCGCAGGCAGGCCGGCAATCGCCCGTCCAATGTACTGCTGCTGGAAAGCCTGACCCCCGATTCCTTCGGCGCCCTCATCGCCCTCTACGAACACAAGGTTTTCGTACAGGGCAGCCTGTGGCGGATCAATTCCTTCGACCAGTGGGGAGTCGAGCTTGGCAAGCAACTCGCCAATGCCCTGCTCGCCGCCGAACCCGAACTCGAAACGCTGGACGCCGGCTCGAGCCATCTGCTCAAAAGGCTGGGCTGGTAATTCCATGCCGCGGCCAAAGGACAGCCATCGGAACAAGCGTCATTCTGCGCGCAGCCGCAGAATCTCAAGCGGGGCCCTCCCCGCGAGATCCTGCGACTTCGCCAGGAATGACGGGGAACAAAACTCACGGGACATCCACTCGCAGCAGGACGTCTACCTGTTCAACGAGGGCAGCGCGGAAAACGCCTGGCGCTGGCTTGGGCCGCATCTGCACACCGAAAACGGCAAGACCGGCGTGCGCTTTGCCGTCTGGGCGCCCAATGCCAGCCGGGTGGCCGTAGTGGGAGATTTCAATGGCTGGAACGGCAATCGCCATCCCATGACGCCGGTGCAATCCTCGGGGGTATGGGAAGTCTTTGTCGCCGAGGCCCGCAACCAGCACCTGTACAAGTACGAAATACACGATGCAGGAGGTGAGTTGCTGCCGCTCAAAGCCGACCCATTCGCCCGCTCGATGCAGCATCCACCCGGGGATGCTTCCCGATTGCTGTTCGAGGAAGAATTCCCCTGGAGCGATCAGGGCTGGATCGAACAGCGGGACAACGGCGGGCTGCTGCGCAAACCGGTGTCGATCTACGAAGTCCACGCCGGCTCCTGGCGCCGCAAGCCGGACGAGGACAACCGCTATCTCAGCTACCGCGAACTCGCCCGGGAATTGATCCCCCATGTGCTGGAAACGGGTTTTACCCATATCGAGTTCATGCCCCTGAGCGAATACCCCTTCGGCGGTTCCTGGGGCTACCAGCCCATTGGCCTGTATGCGCCGAGCATCCGTTTTGGCACGCCCAATGAATTGAAACACTTCATCAACGAATGCCACCGCCAGGGAATCGGCGTGCTGCTCGACTGGGCCCCCGGGCATTTTCCCGGCGACCCGCACGGCCTTGGCCGCTTTGACGGCACCTGCCTGTACGAACACGAGGACCCGCGCCGGGGCTTTCATCCGGACTGGCAAACCCTGGTCTACAACTTCGGCCGCAGGGAAGTGGCGAGCTATCTGCTCAGCAACGCCAATTACTGGATCGATGAATTCCATTTCGACGGACTGCGGGTGGATGCCGTGGCTTCCATGCTGTATCTGGACTACAGCCGCGAGCCGGGGGAGTGGCTGCCCAATGCCCGGGGCGGCCGGGAAAATCTCGAAGCCGTGGAATTGCTGCGCAAGGTCAATGCCCGCGTGTACCGCAACCATCCCGGCGTCATGCTGATCGCCGAGGAATCCACCGCCTGGCCCGGCGTCAGTCATCCGGTTCACGAGGGCGGGCTCGGTTTCGGCTACAAGTGGAACATGGGCTGGATGAATGACTGCCTCGGCTACATGCGGCGGGACCCGATCCACCGCAAGTACCACCACAATGAAATGACCTTCGGCACCCATTACGCCTGGAGCGAGAATTTCGTGTTGCCGCTGAGCCACGACGAAGTCGTCCACGGCAAGTCTTCCCTGCTGGAGAAAATGCCCGGCGATGACTGGCGCAAGTTCGCCAACCTGCGGGCGCTGTACGGCTTCATGTGGGCGCATCCCGGCAAGAAGCTGCTGTTCATGGGTGGCGAGTTCGGCCAGCGACGCGAATGGGACCATGACCGCAGCCTGGACTGGCACTTGCTGGAAGACCCCAGGCACCGGGGGATGCTGCAACTGCTGCGGGACCTGAATTTCCTCTACCGGCAAACACCGGCGCTGCATGAAGGCGATGCGGACCCCGCAGGGTTCCGGTGGCTGCAGGCGGACAGCAGCCAGCTTTCGGTCTATGCCTGGCTCAGATTCGGCGAGGACAGCGCATTGCTCTCGATTTCCAATCTGACCCCGGAATGTCACCCGTACTATCGAGTGGGTGTCCCATTGCCGGGCGGGTATCGCGAATGCCTCAATTCCGACGCGAAAGAATACGGCGGCAGCGGCCAGGGCAACGGCGGCGACCTGGAGAGCCAGGACATTCCCTGGGACGGCCAACCACATTCCGTGCTGCTTTGCCTGCCACCACTGGCCACTGTGTACCTGCTCCATCTCGGTAACTGACAGCAAAAATGGCGAGCAAGGAAATCGAGGCTGGCGATCCGGACTTTCAGGGCGCGCGGCGGGACCGGGAAGGCGGCTGGTTTTCCCTGTACTCCGCCCATGCCGAGGCCGTTGAACTCTGTCTTTTTGACCCGAGCGGCAGGCATCCGATCGAAAGCCTGTTCCTGCCGGAGCAGACTCATGGCGTCTGGCACGGTTTTGTGCCCCGGCTTCCGGCGGGAGCCAGTTACGGCTACCGCGTGCACGGCCCCTACGCGCCACACGCCGGACACCGCTTCAATCCCGCCAAGCTTTTGCTCGACCCTTTCGCCCGGGGGATGGTGGGAGAGTTCCGCTGGGACGAATCACACTTCGGCTACGAGCGGGATCATCCCGAACTCGACCTCGTACCCGACCGCCGCGACAATGCTCCCTTCATGCCCAAGGGGACACCCATCAATCTTGCCGCGCCCCATGGGACACCCATCGCACCCTCCCCCCGGATCCCCTGGCCGCAGACCGTCATCTACGAGTGCCATGTAAAGGGATTCACCCATCTGCATCCGGTGCTGCCGGAATCCCTGCGGGGCAGCTACGCCGGTCTGGCCCGGCCGGAAATCATCGGCTACCTGAAATCCCTCGGCGTCACCACGGTGGAACTGATGCCGGTGCACGCCTTCATCGGTGAATACGGCATCGCCCAAAAGGGGCTGACAAACTATTGGGGCTACAACAGCCTGAACTTCTTCTTCCCGCACCCCGCCTACGGCCGGCGGAACGCCGCAGCCGAGTTTCGCGCCATGGTGGACGCCCTCCACGAGGCTGGCCTCGAAGTCATTCTCGATGTGGTGTTCAACCATACCTGCGAAGGCGACCAGCTCGGCCCCACACTCAGTTACCGGGGAATCGACAATCGCAGCTACTACCAGTTGCTCCCCGGCGACCGGCGCTTCTACATCAACGACAGCGGCTGCGGCAACAGCATCAACATCGCGCATCCCCAGGTGCTGCGTCTGATCCTGGACAGCCTGCGCCACTGGGTTCGGGAAATGGGCGTCGATGGCTTCCGGTTTGATCTGGCGGCGATGCTTGGCCGCCGGGAACGGGGATTCGACCCTGGAGCGCCCCTGTTCCAGGCGTTGACCGAGGATCCGGCCCTCGCCGGAGTCAAGCTCATTGCGGAACCCTGGGACCTTGGCCCCGGCGGCTACCAACTGGGCGCCTTCCCACCGCCCTGGGCGGAATGGAACGACCGCTATCGTGATACCATGCGCCGCTTCTGGCGCGGCGACCCGGAACAGTTGCCCGAACTGGGGCGCAGGCTGCACGGTTCCAGCGACCTGTTCGAAGCCGGCGGGCGCAAACCCTGGGCAAGCATCAACCACATCGCCTGTCACGACGGCTTCACCCTGCGTGACCTGGTGAGTTACGGACAGCGTCACAACGAAGCCAACGGAGAAGAAAACCGGGACGGTCACAAGGGCAACTTCAGCGACAATTTCGGCTTTGAGGGGCCGAGCGCCGACCCGGCTGT
Organism: Pseudomonadales bacterium; assembly: GCA_022819645.1. Classification (GTDB taxonomy): domain Bacteria; phylum Pseudomonadota; class Gammaproteobacteria; order Pseudomonadales; family Pseudohongiellaceae; genus UBA9145. Next base: position 83,561 of record JAJEGU010000041.1, on the reverse strand, counting down.
GGACAGCAGTCGCTGGCGGCGGCAGGCCAATCTGCTGGCCACCCTGGCGCTTTCCCAGGGCGTGCCGATGATCACGGCGGGAGACGAATTCGGTCGCAGCCAGCGCGGCAACAACAACGCCTGGTGCCAGGACAATGAACTGAACTGGATCGACTGGGATTCCATTGTCCCCGCCGGTCGGGAATTGCGGGAATTCGTCGCCAGGCTGTTCGCCCTGCGGCGGCGCTTCCCGGCATTGCAGGGAAGGGAATACCGCCACGGCGACATCGAATGGCTGGCGGAAGACGGCAGTCCCATGGGCGCCGCGCGCTGGCACGAGCCCGACCGGCGCCTGCTCGGCTACCTGCTGCGGGAAGCCGGCGCAAGCCTGCTGGCGATCTTCAATGCTTCGGATGAAGACGCCGAGTTTCGCCTGCCCGGGGCACCGGCAGGGAACTGGGAACTGTTACTGGATACCACTGCATTGAACAAGCCAACAGAAAACGGGATTTTCGCTCCGGGCCGGACCATCACGGCGGCCGGACAATCCGCGCGCCTGCTACTGAATCCATCAGCAAAATGGGAAGAAAGTTGAACTCCCGGGCGCCGCTGCCGGACTTGCCAGCCGAAGATTCCCGGCGCGAGCCCCATGCCCCGGAAGATTCCGCCGCCGACATCAGCCGCGACCTGCATCGCCATTTCGAATACACCCTCGGTCGCGACGAGTTCGGCGAGTCCCGTCATTATCTCTATACCGCCCTGGCCATCACGATTCGCGACCGCATGGTGGGCCGCTGGCGAGCCACCCGGGAGCGCTACCGCCGCGACCGGGTCAAGCGGGTCAGCTATCTGTCCATGGAATACCTGATGGGGCGGACCCTGGGCAATGCCCTGCTCAATCTCGATATCGGGGAGGAAGTGCGCGAAGCCCTCAAGGCCTGGTCCTGCGCCCTGGAACAACTGGAAGAAGAGGAAGCCGACGCCGGGCTCGGCAATGGCGGCCTTGGCCGTCTCGCCGCCTGCTTTCTCGACAGTTGCGCGACCCTGGAGATTCCGGTGACCGGCTACGGCATCCGCTACGAATACGGCATGTTCCGCCAGATCATCGAAGGGGGCGTCCAGGTCGAGCAGCCGGACCCCTGGCTGCGCCATGGCAATCCCTGGGAAATCGAAAGCCCCGACGCCAGCCGCCGGGTCAAGTTCTTCGGCCGCCTCGACAAGTATCAGGACGAAACCGGGGAACTGCAGGTGCGCTGGGTCGATACCACCGACGTGCTCGCGGTGCCCTGGGATCTGCCGGTCCCCGGCTACCGCAACCAGACCGTGAACACCCTGCGGCTGTGGAAATCGGAAGCCACCGACAGATTCAACCTGGCGGAATTCAATGCCGGCAGCTATACCGACGCCGTGGCGGCCAAGAACCTCGCCGAACAGATCACCATGGTGCTGTATCCCAGCGACGCCAGCGAGGCCGGCAAGGAACTGCGCCTGCGCCAGCAGTACTTCCTCGCCTCGGCGAGCCTGCAGGATGTGATCTGGCGCTGGACCCGGGACCATGGCGAGGACTTCAGCGACTTCGCCGGGAAAAACGTATTCCAGTTGAACGACACCCATCCCACGGTGGCCATCGCCGAAATGATGCGGCTGCTCATCGACGATCACGGCCTGCCCTGGGATGCGGCCTGGGCCATCACCACCGAAACCATGGCCTACACCAACCACACCCTGCTGCCGGAAGCGCTGGAGTCCTGGCGGGTCAGCCTGTTCGGACAATTGCTGCCGCGCCTGATCGACATCATCTTCGAGATCAACGCGCGCTTCCTGGCCCGGGTGGAAGCGCGTTGGCCCGGAGATCAGGACCGGCGCGAGCGCATGTCGATCATCAGCGGAGGCGACCATCCCATGGTGCGGATGGCCTATCTCGGCATCGTCGGCAGTTTTTCGGTGAACGGGGTATCCGAATTGCACAGCAAGCTGCTCACGCAAACCCTGTTTCGCGATTTTTTCGAGCTGTGGCCGGCAAAATTCAACAGCAAGACCAATGGCGTCACCCCCCGGCGCTGGCTGGCCCATTGCAATCGGGGCCTGGGCGGGCTTGTCACCGATACCATCGGCGCCGGCTGGACCCGGGACCTGAACGCGCTCGAAGGCCTCAATGCCCATGCCGCGGACCCGGCGTTCACCAGTCGCTTCCTTGCCGTGCGGCGGGACAACAAGCAGCGGCTGGCGCATTTCGTGCAGCGCGAATGCGGCGTGGATTTCCATCCCGAATGGCTGTTCGACGTGCAGGTCAAGCGCTTCCACGAATACAAGCGGCAACTGCTCAATGTGCTGCACATCATTCACCTCCATGACCGCATCCTCCGGGGCGACGCCGGGCCAATGCAGCCGCGCTGCGTCCTCATCGGCGGCAAGGCGGCGCCGGGCTATGTCATGGCCAAGCGCATCCTCCAGCTTGTCAACCACGTCGCCGAGGCGGTCAATGGCGAACCCGCGTGCCGGGACTTGCTGCGGGTCGCCTTCCTGCCGGACTACCGGGTCACTTCCATGGAAGTCATCTGCCCCGGCACGGACCTGTCACAGCAGATCTCCACCGCGGGCAACGAGGCCTCCGGCACCGGCAACATGAAATTCATGATGAACGGCGCGGTCACCATCGGCACCCTGGACGGCGCCAATATCGAAATTCTCGACGCCGTGGGCGAAGACAACTTCTTTCTGTTCGGGCTCACCGCCGGGCAGGTCCGCGAGCGGCGGGCGAATTATCAGCCCGACTCCATCATCGCCGGCGACAGCGACCTCGCCCGGGTGATGCAACTGCTGGAATCCGGCCACTTCGACCTGGCCGGGGAAGGCGTCTTTCGGGATATCATCGGCGCCATTCGCCACCCTCACGAGCCCTGGATGACCGCGGCGGACTTTCGCGGCTATGTCGACGCCCAGCGGCGCGCGGCGGCGGCTTTTGCCGACCCGGCGCGCTGGACGCCCATGAGCATTGCCAATATCGCCGCCAGCGGCCGCTTTTCCAGCGACCGCACCATCAGGGACTACCGCGACGGCATCTGGTATCAAGGCAGGTAAATCGCAACGCAGCGGCGGAGGCAGGACCAATGCAAAAACCATTGCAGGGCAGATCACCCCGAAGCCGGCTGACCCGGGCCACCCTGGCCCTGATTCTCGCCGGCGGCCGCGGCTCCCGACTGTACGAACTGACCAACTGGCGAGCCAAACCCGCGCTGTATTTTGGCGGCAAGTACCGCATCATCGACTTTCCCCTGTCGAACTGCGTCAATTCCGGCATCCGCCGCATCGGCGTGCTGACCCAGTACAAGGCCCATTCCCTGGTGCGCCATCTGGTGCGGGGCTGGAGCCATTTCAAGAAGGAGTTTGGCGAATTCGTCGAAGTGCTGCCCGCCTCCCAGCGCTATTCCGATGACTGGTACCAGGGCACGGCGGACGCCATCTACCAGAATCTCGACATCATCCGCGCCGAAAGCCCCGAGTTCGTTCTCGTGCTGTCCGGCGACCACGTGTACCAGATGGAATACTCCGAGATGCTCATGGACTTCGCCAAGAGCGGCGCCGACATGACGGTCTGCTGCCTGGAAGTGCCCGTGGAAGAAGCCGCCAACGCCTATGGCGTCATGCAGGTGGACGAGAACAACCGGGTCATCGGTTTTGCGGAAAAACCCGCAAAACCCACGCCCGTTCCCGGCAACGAAGAGCTCACCCTGGCTTCCATGGGCAATTATGTCTTCCGCACCGAATTTCTCTTCGAGCAGCTTATCAAGGACGCCCAGAACCCCGCGTCGAGCCATGACTTTGGCAACGACATCATTCCCTCCCTCATCGAGGAACATCATGTCCGGGCTTTCGCCTTTCGCGATTCGGAATCCGGCGAGCGCGCCTACTGGCGCGATGTGGGCACCCTGGATTCCTTCTGGCAGGCGAACATGGAGCTGCTCGACACCGAGCCGCGCTTCAATGTGTACGACACCAATTGGCCGCTGTGGACCTATCAGGAGCAGTTGCCGCCGGCGAAGTTCGTTTTTGACGACGATGGCCGCCGGGGCATGGCGGTGGATTCCATGGTTTCGGGCGGCTGCATCATTTCCGGCGCCATGGCGCGGCGCTCCCTGCTGTTCAGCAATGTGCGCATCCGCTCCTACAGCAGCGTGGAAAACTCGGTCATCCTGCCCGGGGTCGATATCGGCCGCCATTGCAAACTGAAGAACGTCATTGTGGACCGGGGCTGCTGGATTCCCGACGGCGTAACCATAGGCCACGACCATGAGCAGGACAAGGCCGCCGGCTTCCGGGTCACCCGCAATGGCATCGTCCTGGTCACCCGGGGCATGCTCGGCCAGCCCGAAGGCTATGCGTAAACCGATAGATGAAAGACACAAGGATGAAGATGAATCCAGTCAAGACCATTTCCAGTAATCCATTCGCCGACCAGAAGCCGGGCACTTCGGGCCTGCGCAGGAAAGTTTCGGTATTCACCCGGGACGGCTATCTGGAGAATTTCGTTCAGGCGATATTTCGCGCGGCTTTCCCGGAAACCGGCGGCGGCTGCCGGGGCAAATGCCTCATCGTCGGCGGCGACGGGCGCTACTACAATCGCCAGGCCATCCAGATCATCGTCCGCATGGCGGCGGCCAATGGCTTTGGCAAATTGCTCATCGGCCGGGGCGGCCTGCTGTCCACGCCGGCGATGTCCTGCCTGATCCGCAAGCATTCCGCCGCGGGCGGTGTCATGCTTTCCGCAAGCCACAATCCCGGCGGACCCGACGCCGATTTCGGCGTCAAGTTCAATGGCGCCAACGGCGGCCCCGCGCCGGAAGCGGTAACCGACGCAATCTATCGGGAAACACTGGCAATCCGCGAGTACCTCACGCTGGAGTCCGCCGATATCGATCTCGACCGGCCTGGCCTGACTTACCTTGGCGGAATGGAAATCGAGATGATCGATCCAGTGGCCGACTATGCCGCGCTGCTCGCGGAATTGTTCGATTTCCACAAGATCTCGCAATTGCTTGCCAATCGCCGCTTTCACATGTGCTTTGACGCCATGCACGCCATTACCGGCCCCTATGCAATCGAAATTCTCGAGCGACAGCTCGGCGCCGAGCCGGGCACGGTCATCAATGGCGTTCCCGACGAGTGTTTCGGCGGCGGGCATCCCGACCCGAACCTGGCCCACGCCCGGGAACTCGTCGAACGCATGAACGGCGATGCGCCCCTGGCCTTCGGCGCCGCATCCGACGGCGACGGCGACCGCAACCTGATCATGGGCAGCGGCTGCTATATCAACCCCTGCGATTCCCTGGCGATTCTCGCCGCCAATGCCAGACTCGCGCCGGGCTACCGGGAGGGGCTCGCGGGCGTGGCGCGCTCCATGCCCACGAGCCGGGCGCTGGACCGGGTGGCGCAGAATCTCGGGATTCCCTGCTACGAGACGCCCACCGGCTGGAAGTTCTTCGGCAATCTCATGGACGCCGGCAGGATCACGATCTGCGGCGAGGAAAGTTTCGGCACGGGCTCGAACCATGTGCGCGAGAAGGATGGCCTGTGGGCGGTGCTGTTCTGGCTCAATATCATCGTCGAGTCGCGCAAGCCCGCCCGTTCCATCGTCCGCGAGCACTGGCTCCGCTATGGCCGCGACTATTTCACCCGGCACGACTACGAGGGGCTCGATGCGGGCGGGGCGGGAGAGATGATGGGCCGTCTGCGCGAGGGAATCGGCGGACTTGCGGGCAGCGGGGCCGGGGAATTGCGCATTGCCGGCGCGGACGATTTCGCCTATACCGACCCGGTGGACGGCAGCCGCAGCGAGGGGCAGGGCATCCGCATCTTCTTCAGTGACGACAGCCGCGCGGTTTTCCGCCTGTCGGGTACGGGCACGGCGAATGCGACCCTGCGGCTGTACTGCGAAAAACACGAATCGGACCCGGCCCGGATGGAGTTCGATACCCAGCGCATGCTCGCCCGGACCCTGGCCGCGGCGGGGGAAATCGCCGGTATCGCCGAATGCACCGGCCGCCACGCCCCCGACGTGATTACCTGACCGCAGCCATGGGCACCCTGTTCGGCAAGCGAATCTGCATGGTCTGCGCCGAGAATGGCGCGATTCCCGGCGGGAAAGTCGGTGGGCTAGGCGACGTGATGCGGCATATTCCCGAGGCCCTGATTTCGACCCGGCCCATCGCGGAAGCCGACATCGTCATGCCCGGCTACGGGCGATTCGCGGAATTGACGGGCGCCGAACCCCAGCCGCCGCTGAGGGTCCGCTTTCGCGGCGAATGGCACGAGATCCAGGTGAGCCGGGAGCGGGGACTGGTGTTTGTCGCCACCCGGCAGGGCGACTTCACCGCTGACGGCTGGTTTTTCGACCATCCCCTGCTCTCCGCCGCTGAACCTGGCCTTATCTACAGCGACGACCCGCCGGGGCGGCCCTTTGCCAGCGACGCCAGCAGGTTCGCGCTGTTCTGCGCCGCGGTCTGCCAGTTTCTTGTTGAGAAAGAGTTCGGAAACCGCGGCCTCATCCATTTGCACGACTGGCACGCCGCCATGGTCGCCCCGCTTGCCCGGCATGACCCCCAATACAAGGCGCTCGCCCAAACCCCGCTGGTGTTCAGCATTCACAATCTGGCCATGCAGGGCATCCGGCCTTTCGCCGGCGACGAATCTTCACTCGAAGCCTGGTTTCCCGGACTCGATGTTCCCCGCAAGATCATCGCCGACCCGCGCTATCCGGACTGCTTCAACCCGGTGCGCGGCGCCATCAACCTCTGCGACACACTGCATACCGTATCTCCCAGCTACGCCCGGGAAATCTGCAGGCCCGACAATCCGGAAACCGGCTTTCACGGCGGCGAAGGGCTCCATGCCGACCTGGAGAGAGCCCAGGCCGCGGGCCGCCTGCACGGTATCCTCAACGGCTGCGACTACCCTGCCGAACGAGCCGCCCGACCATCCCCGGAGCAGTTCGTCGCCGCCGCCGGTCGCGAGGTGCTCAAGTGGATTGCCGGCGGCGCCCAGGTGGACAGCAGCCACTACATCGCCCGGGAACGGCTCTGGCTCTGGCGGGAAAAGCCGCCAAAACACTGGATCACTTCGGTCACCCGCCTGACTCCCCAGAAAGTGGCGTTGTTCCAGACCAGACTCGCCAGCGGCGAAAGCGCCCTGGAGAATATCCTCGCAGACCTGCCCGAGGATCACGCATTCGTCATGCTCGGCAGCGGCGATGCCGACATCGAGAATTTCTTCACCCGCCACGCGGCCCGCCGGGAAAACTTCCTGTTCCTCAAGGGCTTTTCCGAACCGCTTGCCAATGCGATCTATGCACTCGGCGAGCTGTTTCTCATGCCGAGTTCCTTCGAGCCCTGCGGAATCAGCCAGATGCTCGCCATGGCCGCCGGACAGCCCTGCCTCGCCCACGCCGTGGGCGGGCTCAGGGACACCATCAGCAATAATGTCAATGGCTTCAAGTTCGAGGGAAACAATCCGCTGGATCAGGCCACGGTTTTCACCCGCAAGACGCGCCGGACCATCGCCATGAAAAACCGCGATCCGGAGCGTTGGGCCAGCCTCTGCGAAGCAGCCGCCAAACGCCGCTTCAGTTGGGATGACGCCGCCAAGCGGTACAAGCGCAAGTTGTATGCGGGCTGAAGGGTCAGTCGGTGGACTCGAAAATTTGCCAAGCCTGTGCTTGTCTTTGGTGGAACATCCGGTCATCCGGCGGGCGGGTCAATTCCAAAAACGTAGTTTTCGATCCTGATCAGCCTGTCCTCAATCCTGTTCAGCCGTTGTTCGAGTGAATCAATTCCCGCTTCCAAGCCAGCCACCAGTTCCTTCAAGCCGAAAACTTCAGACCGAATCACCTCGTCACCCGCAGTCATTTCCGCGCGAATGGCCTCGTAACCAGTCGTCATTTCCACTCGGATTGCCTGTTGGCCCGCAGCCATTTCCGCCCGGATTGCCTGTTGGCTCGCAGCCATTTCCGCCCGGATTGCCTGTTGGCCCGCCGTCATTTCCGCCCGGATTGCCTGTTGGCCCGCCACCATATCCTCGCGGATAGCCTTGTCACCCGCAGTCATTTCCGCGCGAATGGCCTGATGGCCCGCAATCATGTCCAGGCGGAGGTCGTTGATTTCCGACTGCAAATACATCACCGCGAGCAAAAGCATGACCGCGTTGGGCAGATTGTCCCGCGCCAGGGAAATGATGGTATCCATGCGCTACGTCCTTACACTGAATGCTGCCAGAGTCTTGCCCCCCATGAAGTGGGCGGCAACCCCTGCTTGCAAGACTACTGATGGAATACCATGAAGTCAAAGATTTTGAGGAAATTTTCGCTTGCCTCAATATTCGGTGTGATCCGCCGGCAGCAGGCCCTCCATGCCTGCAGCCACGCTGCGGGCGCGTTGCTCGAGTTCGGCGTCGCTGGCGCTGCTGACCGGGTGCTCAATGACGGCGAAGGGGTAGTCCGGCAGGCCAAGCACCCTGGCCATGAGTTCGGCGGCCGAGACGAAGCGGCTGGTCATGACGGCCACCGCCGGGGTGCCCGCGAGTTCGGCGCTGACCGCGTCATGCAGACTGCACGACGAACAACTGCCTCAGTCGCCGAGACCGGTGATGGCGAGATTCCAGTTCCGTGCCTCGTCGATGATGTCCTGCTCCGCCGGCGCGCTGTAATTGGCCTTGCTGCGATGCACGATCTCCGCTACGTCGAAGCGCTCCCGCAACAGCCGGTCGAGATGGGAGAAGAAGCCGGCAGTACCTTCCTTACCATTTGAGATGAAGCCGACAATGGCCCCATCGAGCGAAGCCGGCCGCGTCGCCGGATTTCTGTCGGCGCCACGGGTCTCGCTCGTCGGATCAAGCACGCGAATCGTCATATCGACCTGAGAAATGCAAGTACGTCTTCGGCGGTTTGCTCCGTGGCCTCCATCTGAATCAGATGGCCAACGTCTTCATACATCTTCAATTCGCTGTTGGGCAACAAATCGTGAGCTCTGTCGCACACATCGGGAGGCACCAGCACATCTTCGGCCCCACAAAGCAACAACACCGGTTGCTCAATTTCATGTGCGAGCGGCGCCAGGTCCTCCCGGATATCCATGGTAGCCAGAGATTGGCGGAACATGAGCGTTATCGCGTAGCGGTTTCCTTCGTGCCGCAAAATCCTTCCGAATTCGGCTACTGCTTCAGGCGTCACATCGTCCGGGTCCGCATACATCGTCTGCAGCGCGGCTTCCACTGCCCATGGCGAGCCGATTCTGCTCAGCAATCGCTCCGTTATCGACAGGGACTTGTCGTTCAATACCCCCTCAAGGTCGATTTGATCCTCAAAAAACGCAGCCTCGAAATCGTAGCCGCCTTCGGGTGGAATTCCTTCCGGGCCGACCAGAATCAACGCGCTGACCTGCTCGGGATACGTGAGCGCATACTCAAGCGCCACACCTCCTCCCATTGAATGACCTGCCATGGCGAATCGGTTCACTCCGAGTTCATGTAACAGTTCGCGCACCGACTGAATCATATCCTGTCGAGTGTACCTGTCGTTCGCTGTTCGTCCGGTCAAGCCATGTGCGGGCAGGTCCATGGAGATCATGCGGTAGTCGTCTTTCAGCCAGGGGGTCCAGTATTCCCAGTTCTGAAGAGAACCGTAGCCGCCATGCAGCAGCACGATGACGGGTCCGCCCATGTTTCCCTGGTCGCGGTAGTGCATGTTCGCCCCCATGGGCAACTCCATGAACTCGGATTCCTCATTGATGTATTGGCTGAGTTCGTCCCGCGTAAGATCAGACCGAAACAGCAGCGCCCAGGCTCCGATAGCCAGCAATGCGATTAAGGCGGCAAGACCGGCGAGTATCTTTTTCAACATTGTCATTCAACAGTTGTGGTAGGCGTCAGGCTTATCCGGACCCCTGAAAACGAGACTCTAATTCAGTTCCGGGTCTCGCGCCAACTCAGCCGGAATGTGGCGCCGTCCGGATATGGACTGCAAGACAGGAATATAGGACCATCGGCCCGCAATTCATAGCGCTTTCCGTACATGGGCCAGGCGCGAGACAGGAGGATGCCCTCATGAATTTCGCGGAATCGTTGAAAGCGCTGGGGGTCGCCGTGTTCGTTCTGGTATTTACCATTGCAGCGAGCTTCCCCATGGTCGCCGTATACGCATATCTCATCGAGCCGGGCCATCCGCCGGAGTTTTATACTGAAGCGGCGAACTGGATTGCGCCATGGTCTTCCCACATTCTGGGGCCAATCGCGTTTTTCGCCTGCAATTACTGGCTGGTGAAAACCGGCCGGGCCCGATTTCCCCTGCGGTTCGCGGCCACGACCATCGGGTTCTATCTGTTGGTCGATCTGGCCATGCTGGGGACTTTGCTCGGAATTCCCTTGAGCACCTACTTTACGCTTGGGATTTTGCTTTCGTTGTCGGCCAAGATAGTCGCCGCTTTCTGGGGCGCCAGGCTCGGCTTGGCCAGACGGACGGCGTCGACTTGAATCGCCAGGCGACGGAGCGCTAGTCGGCCAATATGGATAGATAGGCCTCGCCATAAGCGGCGATCAGAATCTGCTGCACTTCCCGCGTGAATTGGCGGGCGTGTATCTCCTGTATTGCTGCCCATTGGGCTTCGATATCGGAAACGACCTGCGCCAGTTCGGCGCTGTCGGCGGCGGTGAACGCCACTCGATATGCGGGCAAAAGCGAGGCGAGTCTTTCCCGGTGAATCTCCGCGGCTTCCCGCTGCTCGTGCGGCAGCAGATCGTAATATGTGCGAACAATCAGCGCGGGGTCTTCGGTGTCCGCAATCGATTCGATCCGGGAAATCAGATGCCCTTCGATGGTGAGCAATATCGGCTCGGGCTCGGCCGCCGGTGAGTGACTGGCAATCGTCCCCGAAATCAACAGGCCCGCGATGGGCAACAGACGGCGAATCGCTCTGGCGGGCAATTGAAACAAGGTGGTCGCTCGTGTGCATTCCAAATGCATGAAATACGACCTTACATGCAAAGGGCCGCCGCCGCTTGCTAGCGATCTTCCGGCGGAGGGGGCTCGCAATCGATGCAGGCGCCCACGGCAAGGGTCACGGCCTGGCTCTTCAGGCCAAGCCAGGGAGGAATGACGGCGCCGAATCCTCCGGCTGGTCCTCCGGCGGCGAGGATGAGCAGGTATTCCGGCGAGGGCAGGGCGCAGTATTCGGTATCGCCCTTGTCGCGGACAACCGCGCCCTTTCCCACTTTCGCCCATTCGCCGCGCTGGATGCGCGCTTTCCGGCAGATGAATTCGGCAATGTCCGATTTGCTCCAGCCGGCCGCCCGCAAATGATCGCGATGCTGTTTCGGCACGACGATCACGTAGTTCCCTGACCAGATGGAATAGTTGCGCATGTTGGCGCGCATTTCGGCGGCGTAGGTTTCGAGAATCTCTTCCGGCTCGGTGGTCCACTCATTCATGATCTGCCGCGGCGCGCCCGCGGCGAACACCGTCACGGCGGAAACATCCGATGGCACGCCCCGCGTTTCGGCCACGGACGCCCAGGGGGAGTCCTCTTCCGCTTCGGCCAGGCAGTAGCTGATCTTGCCCGGGTGTCCCAGGGTGGAGCGATCGATGTCGCCGGGGCGCACATCGAGAATATTGATCAGGCCGAGCCGAATCGCGCGTCCGATCACGGCGCAGGCCCGGTCGCCGCCGCCAAGCGCGTTGAAGCCGCCGCCAGCACCGATTTCCAGACGAATCGGACCATTGATGATTACCAGGATCGCGCAGCCGCCGGTGCTTGCGGTGGCGCCGTGAAGGAGAAATTCCTCTTGCAGCATCGCCGTCCAGGCCGCGGCCACGACGGGAAAATGGCTTGGCAGGCAGCCGGCCATGACGGCATTGATCGCCAGTTTCTTCGCGGTAATCGCCCGCTCCCTCACGGGCTCGACGCCAATCAATTCCCCGGCGGGCAGATTCGCCCATTCGAGACAGGCCTGTACCGCTTCCGGCGTCGGCGGCACGATGGGAAATCCATCCGTCCAGCCGCGGCTGTGGAAGCACTCCTGGGCTTCTTCGAAATTCTTCAGTTCGTACTCGGCGGAGTTCAGATTCATTTCCATTGGCGTATTCGCAAGGATGGATGTCCCATGGAGCCCCCTTACATTAATGTCGCGGAGGTCTGCTCCAACGTAAACCTTCGAAGCACGTGAAATCCCGGTCAAGCGTGATCCACTCGCAGCCGCTCTCGATAGCGAGTGCGGCGAAGTACGCATCGGGAATCAGGTTTCCGGTCGCTTCCGCTTCCCGGCAAAGACTCGTGAAGATATCCCAGTGCCGCGCGCCGGGATGAACAGGCACGCAATTGAGGCTGTCCATGTACCACGTCGACGAAGGCGAGCGCTTCATCGAGCGGGCTTGGCCGCGCAAAGATCCGACGGTGGGTAACGATATGCAAAAAGCCGCTCAGTACAAGATTGGAGATTCCGAACGCCTCTCTGGCGTGGAGAACAGACTCGAGCCAGGCGCGGCAGGAGCCATGCTCCGGCGCATCGTCGCGGTAGGCGGAGACGAGGACGTTGACGTCAGGCAGCACCACTGTGCTCGTCCATTAATTCCAGAAGCGCGGCGGAGTCATTCAAGTCCACTCCCGGCATGAGACCCGTCCCGTGAAACACGGGAAGTTCCGCGGCGGGCCGCTTTACCTCGCGGGGTCTGTACAGTGCCTCCCGCAGCGCGTCCTGAATCGTGGCGGACATGGTTCTTCCCGTGTCGGCGGCCGTTTTCTTAAGCTCCGCGAACAAGTGGTCGTCGATCTGAATAGTGGTGCGCATGCATAAAAGCATATTGGCCATGCATATGCATGTCAATCTTGCGCCCCTTAGGTATTCTCTGAAAAATTCCATCCGTGGAATTTTTCATTATCTTCCATGTGCCGCAGGGAAGCTCTGACTTGATCAGGGCTTCCTTAGACTTGACCGCATGGGTGTCCTGGGGAGTGGAAACAGCAAGCTTCGGGAAACTTTGCGTTTAAGGGGACTGCGACCGATCAGGCGGAGTTCCGGGCGATTTCGGAAACCAGGCGGTCTTCGTCGGGAAATTCTCCCGTTTCGTGCTTTGAATACGCCAGTTGCCCGTCCACATGCACGTCGAATCTGCCGCCGCCGCTTTCGATGAGGCGGGCGGTAACGCCGAATCGGTCAGCCAGTTTGGCTGCCAGACTGACAGCCTTGGGTTTGTAGTTTCACTGTACGCAGTAGGCGATCGAGATATCCATGTTTGTCGAGTCTCTTTGCGGAAGATGGGAGTTAACGGCCAGGGGCCGGATTCCAGGCTCTGATTATACCGGTCGTCAGCCCGCGCTGGCGACCTTGATCGCAACACCTTGATTGCAACACTCAAGGCAAAGCGAAAACCACCAGGGCCGGACCTTCCCGGGTGAGGCCGCTGAAGCGGGACATGTCGCCGGATGTCTGCATGGCGTGACCGGTCAGGGCGCTGGCATGCAGGCCCGGCTGGCCCACGATCAGGGCGATGTGCTGCTTCCCGTCCACGCCATAACTGATGGGGAAGGATGCCGGCACATCGCCAAGGTCCATGCTCCAGAGCACTTCGCCGTCGTCCTGGTTGAAGGCCTTGAACGACTGGTCGATGGCGCCGCCGAAAACGAGCCCGCCGCCGGTTGCCAGCACCGCCGAGGCGGGGGGCATGAACTCGCGGAAACTCCAGGCCAGCTCGCGGGTTTCGAGATCAATCGCCTGCAATCGGCCGATATTGCCGTCGCTGCCGGGCGGCGCCACTCCCGTGATGGCGGCGCCGGTGCTGAGCAGATTGCTGTCTCCTCCGGTGGGTCCTCCCATCATGCAGGTCTCGGCCAGGGGCAGGAAAAGCATGTTGTTTTGCGGATTCAGCGACGCCGCCAGCCAGTTGCGGCCGCCAATGGGCTGGGGGCAGATCAGCACGGCGTTCTCGGCATTGGGCCGGGCATTGGCGTTCATGGTCTTGACGCCGGTTTGCGGGTCGATGGAGGCAACCAGATTCTGCAATCCCAGATCGATCGAGAACAGATACTCGCCGGTGGCCGCGTCAAGCGCGTCGTAAAGCGCCATTTTGCCGGCGGTGATGACCGCCTTGCGGGGCGCGCCGTCCACTTCGACTTCGATGATTTGCCGCTCGAATGACCAGTCCAGGTCCCATTGGTCGTTCGCCACATGCTGGAAGTGCCAGACCAGTTCGCCGGTCTTTGGCCGCAGGGCGATCGTCGAATTGGTGTACAGCGCGTCGTTGCTGACGCCTTGCATATCCACCGGGTCGAGCAATGGCGCGGTATGGTAAGTAGGCGCCGGCCCGAAAAAGACCAGATCGAGTTCCGGATCGTAGCTGCCGGCGACCCACACCGAGCCTCCCTGCCGCTCCGTGCCGGGAATATCGTTCCAGGTGTGTCCGCCGGGATCGTCCGGTCCGGCAACGGTCTGGAAGCGCCAGAGTTCCTCGCCGCTGGCGGCGTCGATTCCGAGAATGAAGCCGCCTTCGGGCACCATGGTTGCGGTGACTCCCTGGACGATCACGCCATCGGCAAGCAGCGGCGCGGCGCGGAGGGAGTAGCGGCTCGGGCTTTCGGCGCTGACCGATATGGCGTGCTCCCAGACGAGTTCGCCGCTGCGAAAGTCCAGCGCGAGCAGACGCAGATCCAGCGTGGGCACGATAAGGTTTTCCCCGTACATCGCGATGCCGAACTTGCCGTTGAGCCCGGCGGTGGCGTCGGGCCCGGTTTCGTGCTCGTAACGCCACAATTCCTCACCGTTGCGGGCATCAAGGGCGAGCACCGCGTCATTGGTGTCCGCCAGAAACATCACGCCGTCGTGCACCAGCGGCGTCGCCATGCTCGACCCCTGGCCCAGCGGGATGCGCCAGGCCTGGGCGATTTGATCGACGTTTTCGGTATGGATCTGGTCGAGCGGGCTGTAACCTGAACTATCGTAAGTCCTGCGCCAGACAAGCCAACTGCCAGCTTCCGGGTCGGCGAGCATGTCGCCGCTGACCGACCGCATTTCCGCGAGCAAATCACCGTCTCCACCGTTCGATTGTGCGAATGCGGACGCGGCGGCGAAACAGGCGCAGGATATGGCAGCGCCAATCCAATGCTTGTGAAACATATACTTGTCCTCAATTTCGACGTTCGCAGGTTGCTCCTGGCCCGTTCATGATGAGTAAATCGTCAAAACGTATACCTGTGCGAGTTTTCATGTATACGAAAAGGGGTTTTGTTGACACGTGGCCACGTTATGTATATAAAAACCCTGTTTCGTATACATGAAAGGACGTAGGCATGACGATAAACCAGACTTCCATACCCCCTTTGCCCCCAATCGCGAACATTGAGTCTGAATCGACCCTCAAGCTGCTACCGTCCGTCCATCGCTATCTGGCGGAACTCAAGGTCAGGGCGACTACAATACCCAATGAGCAGATTCTGATCAACACCCTTGCCTTGCAGGAAGCAAAGGCAAGTTCCGAAATAGAAAACGTCGTAACCACACATGACGAATTGTACAAAGCCGATGCATTTCCGAATTACTACAACAATCCGGCAGCGAAAGAAGTAAGACGTTATGCCGCAGCCTTGAGAAAAGCCTTCGAGCTTGTAAGGCACGACAGGCTTTTGACTGTAAATCGAATTCTGGAAGTTCACCGGGTACTTGAACAAAACAACTCAGGCTTGCGAAAGCTGCCCGGCACGGTGCTCAAGAACGATCAGTCAGGCGAGGTTATCTACACACCACCCCAAGATCACCGGGAAATCGTGGAATTGATGACAAATCTTGAAAAATTTATCAACGATCCAGAAATGTGCGATGCAGACCCCTTGGTGAAAATGGCGGTGATTCATTTCCAGTTCGAGAGCATACATCCCTTCTATGACGGTAACGGCAGAACCGGTCGCATCATCAATATCATCTACCTGGTGACGCAGAAACTGCTCGAGATTCCCGTGCTTTACCTGAGTCGTTACATCATTGGGAATAAATCGCGTTACTACGAACTACTTCAACTCACACGAGATACCGGTAACTGGGAGCCGTGGATACAATTTATGCTTTCCGGGATAAAAATTACTTCACTAAAAACAATAATCCTCGTGACGAACATTCAAATAGCCATGTTGGATTTCAAGCACCAAATCCGCTCACAACTGCCGAAAATCTACAGCCAGGACCTTCTCAACAATCTGTTTCGGCACTTGTATACGACGATAGAGTCTCTTCAGCGTGACCTCGGGATTTCCCGCCTCACAGCAGCAAAATATCTGAACTTGCTGGTGGAAAGAGGATTCCTGGAAAAGAATAAGTACGGTCGCTATAACTACTACGTCAATCGGCGGCTGTTCAACATCTTTCTCGAAACACCGAAAGAGCGGGAGGTGGCTTGACAACCATATATTTACGGGTTGCTTATCGATATGGAAGCCTGAACAGCATAACTGTTGCAGATTTTGTAAACGTGCGTCGAGTGTGGCGGTCTCCGGCGGCGGGCTCGTCTTCGCCTTGCCGGATTAGCTGTCGCTGACGTGAAAGGCTTCGGCTTGCCATGCCCACCGGGGAACCTATAATCGCAGGCATCAGCCTTCGGGAGGCAAGCCATGCAGCCATTTGATTCTCTTCGCGCGGCCCTGCTCGCAGCCGCGGCCCTCGGCGCCGGCGCACTGCTCGCGCCGGCAAGCGCCCATCACGCCAGCGGCCCGTTTTACGATCCCGAAAACCGGGTGGAAATCCAGGGAACGGTGACCCGTTTCGTGTTTCGCAATCCCCACGCCTACCTGTATGTGGATGTGCCCGAGGCCGATGGCGAAGCGGTGGAATGGCAAATCGAACTCGGCGCCCCTATCAGCCTGCGGCGCACCGGCTGGACGCCGGACTCACTGACCGTGGGCACGGTGGTGAAAGTCTCCGGCAACAAGTCCCGGGCCGAGGGCAGTTTCGGGTTATGCTGCGTGCGCATGACGCGGGAAGACGGCAGCCCCGTACTTTCCGGCGGTCGGGTTGAAGAAGAGGACGTGCAATAGTGAAACTTTCAGGTGGATTCGCAATGAGACTGGCGCTGGCTTCCCTGGCGCTGTTGCTGCTGGCCGGCCCCGGCGCAAGGCAGATCGGCGCCCAGCAGACCGGCGGCGGAATTCCCGACCTTGAGGGCATCTGGGACGGTTCTCCCCGGGCGCGGCCCATCAATAACGCCACCATGCCCTGGACCGGGGAGAACTTCCCCAAACTCAACGCCCGGGCCCTGGCCTATCAGCAGGTCTGGGAAGAAATCATCGCGCCGAAATACGACTGCCAACCCGCTTCCTCACCGGCGATTCAGTACGACCCCTACCACATGCAGGTCACCCAGTGGCCCGACCGGGTGCTGTTCCGCTATGAAAAGGATGACCAGCTCCGCACGGTCTGGCTCGATGGCCGCGAGCCCCGGGCCGAGGAATTCAGCATCCAGGGGTTTTCCACCGGATACTACGAGGCCGGCGCGCTGATCGTGACCACCACGAATTTCGTCTTCGACATCGTCGGCTTCGATGATTACAACGGCATCCCCTCCTCCTCACAAAAAATCGTCCGCGAACGCTACTGGCGCGATGGCGATGACCTCTGGATCACCCTGGAAGTCGAAGACCCGATGTTCCTGGAAGAACCCGTTTCCTACACCGCCCGCTGGATCCCCGCCACCGAGGGCTACAAACTGCTCCCCTACGACTGCGACCCCGAAGCCTCCCGCGCCTCGGTCCACTTCTTCCCGTCGCGTTACGATTGACGCATCAAACCATAAGGGCCCATAATCCGCCCCACGAAGTCGAAGTGGAGGACGTGGCGTCAATGTCCAGTGAACGCATACTTGAATTGCAAAAGCAGATATTCACTCTGGTGGCGGAGCTTGAAAATCTGCAGCGGAACCATTCCGGCGGCGAGGTTCCCAATTATGAATTCACCACCGAACACGGCAATCTGCGCCTGCTTGATCTGTTCGCCGGACGCGACCATTTGCTGCTGATTCACAATATGGGCCAGGGCTGCCGTTACTGCACACTCTGGGCCGATGGCTTCAATGGCGTGTTGCCGCATCTCGAGTCGGCAATGTCGGTGGCGCTGGTATCGAAGGATCCGCCCGAACTGCAGCGGCGCATGGCCAATTCCCGCGGCTGGCGGTTCCGGCTCGCTTCTCACGGTGGCGGCGCCTATATCAGGGAGCAGACAGTCATGGAGGGCAGCGACAACTACCCTGGCGCAGTCACTTACCAGCGCGAGGGCGACCGGATCATCCGGCTCAATTCAAGCATTTTCGGACCCGGCGACCTGTACTGTCCGACCTGGAACCTGCTCGCCATGGCTGGCATGGGTCCTGACAGTTGGACGCCCCAATATTCCTACTGGCAGCGGCCCCGGAAACTGGACGACGGCGGTGAAAATGTGCTGGGCTGATTAATGTTGACGCTCGACCGCCAACGCCCTATACTCCCTCGTCTTCGAAATGCCAGTGAATGATTGCGGGGTGGAGCAGTCTGGCAGCTCGTCGGGCTCATAACCCGAAGGTCGCAGGTTCAAATCCTGCCCCCGCTACCAAACGTCAGCCGTTACCCCGCCTGCGGGGTGACGGCTTTCTTCTTCCGGCAACTCCCGTAAATTTATTGCGCTGGCTACTGTCATTTGCCGTTACTTTTGGGTAAACTCCCCCGGTTTACGGACGCAGGCTCCTGGGCCTTTGCAGCTGGATGACCGGACCTGGCGCTGTTCGCGGAAGCGTGAACAGCCATTCGGGTTTTCGAGAGTGGGCCGCTGGCCCATTTTTTGTATCCGGCGAATTTGCCGGGTTTGCCGGGAAGGTTTCCCGGGGCGTTTCCCCGGCCAGGTGCCGGATTGCGGAATGAGCGGGGCGCGGGAAAGCCCGGGAGGGCAGGCGCGGTTGAAACAAAGCGAGGTGCGGATTGGCATGGCGATCGCCCCGGCAATCGAGGCATTGGGCCTGGAGTTGTGGGGAGTGGAGCACTTGCGGCATGGCCGGCGGGTGACCCTGCGAATTTTCATCGATTGCCTGTCAGGCGTGACGATCGATGACTGCGAGCGGGTAAGCCGCCAGGTGAGCGCGATTCTCGACGTGGAAGACCCGATAGCGGAGGAGTACACGCTGGAGGTTTCCTCGCCGGGGATAGACCGCCCCCTGTTCACCTTGCCGCAGTTCGAGCGCTTTGTCGGCGAGGAAGCGAATGTGCGCCTGCGGATCCCGCTGGATGGGCGACGCAGGTTCCGGGGAGTGATTGCGCAGGTGATGGCGGACCGGATCGCTTTGCGGGTGGAAGGCGGAAACGTAGAAATGATGCATGCCGACATAGAGCGCGCCGGGCTTGCGCCGCCAGCGGCGGATGCCGCAAAGCCCCGTCAGGGAAAGAAAAAGCCCGACAAGCGAAAGGGCTCGAAGCGAGTGAAGACAAGATGATGAACAGCAAGGAAATTCTGATGGTTGCCGATGCCGTCTCCAATGAGAAAGGCCTGGAGAAAAGCGTCATTTTCGAGGCCATCGAATCCGCTTTGGCAACAGCCACCCGCAAGTACCATGATCGGGACAATATCGACTGCCGGGTTGCGGTGGACCAGCAGACCGGCGAATTCGAGACTTTTCGCGTCTGGACCGTGCTCGAGGAGGAAGACGAGGAATTCGAGCAGGGCAGTCACATGACTCCGGAACAGGCCGCGGAAAAAGACTCCGCCCTGACCATCGGCGGCACCTGGGAAGAAAAGATCGACAACGTGACTTTCGGCCGGATCGCCGCCCAGACCGCAAAGCAGGTCATCGTGCAGAAAGTGCGCGAGGCCGAACGTGAAATCGTGATCGAGGAGTTCAAGCACCGGGTGGGCGAGCTGGTCAATGGCACGGTGAAGAAAGTCACCCGGGACGCCGCCATCGTGGACCTCGGCGGCAATGCCGAAGCCGCCCTGCCCCGGGACCAGATGATTCCCCGGGAAAATTTTCGCATGGGAGACCGGCTGCGGGCGCTGCTGGTGGATGTCCGCTCGGAACAGCGCGGGCCCCAGCTTTTCCTGAGCCGCACTTCGCCGGAAATGCTCATGGCGCTGTTCCGCATCGAAGTACCGGAAATATCCGAAGAGGTCATCGAGATTCGGGCGGCGGCGAGAGACCCGGGTTCCCGGGCCAAGATCGTGGTCAGCACCAACGACGGCCGTATCGACCCGGTGGGCGCCTGTGTCGGTATGCGCGGCTCCCGGGTGCAGGTGGTGTCCAATGAACTCGCCAGCGAGCGGATCGACATCATCCCCTGGGACGACAATCCGGCCCAGCTCGTCATCAACGCCATGGCGCCGGCGGAAGTCGCCTCGATTATCGTCGACGAGGACAGCCACACCATGGACATCGCCGTGGAAGAGGAAAACCTGGCCCAGGCCATCGGCCGCAACGGCCAGAACGTATGGCTCGCCAGCGAGCTGACCGGCTGGTCCATCAACGTAATGAGCGTGGAAGACGCCGCCATCAAGCAGCAGCAGGAAACGAGCTCGCTGATCGAGTTGTTCACCCAGGCCATGGAGGTGGACGAGGAGCTCGCCGAAGTCCTGGTGCAGGAAGGATTCACCACCCTGGAAGAGATCGCCTATGTGCCGCTGGATGAAATCCTGGCCATTGAGGGTTTTGACGAGGAAATCGCCAATGAACTGCGCAACCGGGCCAAGGACGCCCTGGTGACCCGGGCGATCGCCTCCCAGGAGGACCTGTCGGCGGCGAATGTGGCGGAGGACCTGCTCACCATGGAAGGCATGGACGACCAACTCGCCCTGCAACTGGCGCGCAAGGGAATCCTGAATATGGAGGAACTCGCGGAGCAGTCCATCGATGAATTGATGGATATCGAAGACATGGACGAGGAGCGCGCCGGCGAGTTGATCATGACCGCCCGGGCGCCCTGGTTCGCATGAGGCGCGGGAGACCTGAGTCCACGGGAGCGATTGCATGGCGGAAGTAAGTATTCGTGAATTTGCCGGCGCGGTAGGCGTGTCGGTGGAGAAGCTGCTTGCCCAGATCAAGGAAGCGGGCCTGCCTCACACCGAGGCGGATCATCTGATCTCCAACGCCGACAAGACCAAACTGCTGGTGCATTTGCGCAAGGGCCACGGCAGCGAGGAGGAAGAGGCCGCCCCGCGCAAGATCACGCTCAAGCGCAAGACGCTGGGCACCTTGCGCACCGCGGGGTCCCACGGTCGCGGCCGGACGGTAAATGTGGAGGTGCGCCGCAAGCGGACCTATGTCAAGCGCAGCGCCGTCGAACAGCAGGAGGCCGCCAGGGAGGAGGAAGCGGCCGCTGCCGAAGAGCGGCAAAAAACCCTTGACGCAGGCACCGAGCCGGTGGCGGAACCGCCGGAAACCCGGGATGCGGCGCCGGAAACGCCTGCCGCCCCGGCGGAAGCCAGGCCCGCCGAAGCCAGGCAGGAAGCGGAACAGCCGGAATCGGAGCGGCCGCCGCCGGAAGCGGAAGCCAAGCCCGCCCAGCCAGCGCCGGAACAGCCACCCGCCAAGGCGGACGCCGGCCGCGGCGCCAAGGCCCCGGCCAAGCGGCGCGGGCGGGGCAAACCCGGAGAATCGGCGGAAAAACGCAAGTCCTCCCTGCGGCCCAAGGCCCCGGCCCAGCGGCGCAGGAAGCAGATCCACGTCAACGACGATTTTGTCCTCGAAGGCGGTGATATCGACGATCTCGCCCGCGGTCGCAGAATGGGACGCAAGGCGAAGCCGCGCATGGCTTCCCAGCATGCATTCGAAAAGCCCACCGAATTCATCTCCCGGGAAATCACCATCGGCGAGACCAACACCGTGGGGCAGCTCGCCCAGAGCATGTCGGTGAAATCCGCCGAGATCATCAAGATTCTGCTCAACATGGGGGTCATGGCGACCATCAATCATACCCTGGATCAGGATACCTCCACCCTGGTCATCGAAGAACTCGGCCATCGCGCCAAATTCGTTTCCGAGGACGCCATCGAGGAACAGCTCGCCGAATCCATCTCCCTGGAGAAAGGCAAGTCGGAGGCGCCCCGGGCGCCGGTGGTCACTGTGATGGGACATGTGGACCACGGCAAGACTTCCCTGCTCGACCATATCCGCAACGCCTCCGTGGCGAGTGGCGAGGCAGGAGGCATCACCCAGCATATCGGCGCCTACCATGTGGAAACCGGCGCCGGCATGATCTGTTTTCTCGATACGCCGGGCCACGCCGCCTTCACCGCCATGCGTTCCCGGGGCGCCAGGGCCACCGATGTGATCGTGCTGGTGGTGGCAGCCGACGACGGCGTCAAGCCCCAGACCGAAGAAGCCGTGCAGCACGCCCGGGCCGCTGAAGTCCCACTGGTGGTCGCCATCAACAAGATCGACAAGGAAGGCATCGACATCGATCGCGTCAAGAACGAACTCGCGGCGCTGGAAGTCATTCCCGAAGACTGGGGCGGAGACACCCAGTTCGTGCCGGTGTCGGCCCATACCGGCGAAGGCATTGACCTATTGCTCGAAGCCATCCTGCTGCAGGCCGAATTGCTCGACCTCAAGGCATACTCCGACGTTCCCGGCCAGGGCGTGGTCATCGAATCGCGTCTCGACAAGGGCCGGGGGCCGGTGGCCACGGTGCTGGTGCAGAACGGCACCCTCCATGCCGGAGACGTGGTGCTTGCGGGAATGGAGTACGGCAAGGTGCGGGCCTTGATGGACGAACGGGGGCAGAACGTCGATTCCGCCGGACCTTCGATTCCGGCGGAAATCCTCGGCCTCAACGGCGTCCCCAATGCCGGCGATGAATTCGCTGTCGTGGCCGATGAACGCAAGGCCCGGGAAGTGGCCGAGTTCCGCCAGGTGCGCCTCAAGGAAAACCTGCTCGCCCGGCAGCAGGCCGCCAGCGTGGAAAGCATGCTGGTGGACATGGGCAAGGACAGCGTCAAGTTGTTCAAGGTGGTTCTCAAGGCCGATGTGCGCGGCTCGCTGGAGGCGATCAACGGCGCCCTGGCCGGGCTGAATACCGAAGAAGTCCGCTGCGATTTGGTGGCTAGCGGGGTCGGCGGCATTACCGAAACCGACGCCAGTCTCGCCGCGACTTCCCGGGCCATGGTGATCGGCTTCAATGTGCGCGCCAGCAAGGCCGCCCGGGACATTATCGAAAACGAACACCTGAATTTGCGTTATTACAACGTGATTTATGAGGTCATCGACGACGCCAGGGCCGTCATGAGCGGCATGCTGGCGCCGGAAATTCGCGAGGAAATCATCGGCGTGGCGGAAGTGCGCGATGTGTTCAATTCGCCCAAGTTCGGCCAGATCGCCGGCAGTATGGTGGTCGAAGGCGCCGTGCACCGCAGCAAGCCGATTCGCGTGCTGCGGGACAACGTGGTGATTTACGAAGGGGAACTGGAATCCCTGCGCCGGTTCAAGGACGACATCAACGAGGTTCGCAACGGCATGGAATGTGGAATCGGCGTGCGCAACTACAAGGACGTGCAAGTGGGTGACAAGATCGAGGTGTACGAGACCACCGAAGTCACCAGGAGCCTCTGAACTTTCAGGGTTTGCCTGAACAGTTCGTGGAAGGTTTCGATCGGGCCGGAGCGCATGCCATGATGGAGAACAATTCCCGGGCCCAGCGGGTGGCGGACCAGATCCAGCGCGATGTTGCCGCGTTGATCCAGTTCGAGGTGAACGATCCGCGCATCGGCCTGGTGTCGGTGACCGGAGTGGAAGTCAGCCCGGACCTGGCCCATGCGAAAGTCTTCGTGACTTCGCTGGGCGCGGGCGACATCGGCAGGGAGCGATCCGAGGCCGACGGCAGGGAAAGCACCGCGGCGCTGAATGGCGCCGCCGGATACCTGCGCAGTTTGCTGGCGCGGCGTCTGCAACTGCGGGTGGCGCCAAAACTGCGGTTCCTGTATGACGCCAGCGTGGAGCGCGGCCGCCAGCTTGATGAGCTGATCGACAGCGCCCTGGCGGCGGATCGGGAGCGGCATTCGTGAACGCCCCGGCGCCGGGGCGCTGAAAGGACGGCAAGATATGGGCAGGCGGCGCAAGAGAGGCAGGGATGTCAGTGGGCTGCTGGCGCTCGACAAGGCGCCGGGGTTGTCGTCCAATGCCGCCCTGCAGCAGGTGAAGCGGATCTTCGGGGCAAGCAAGGCGGGCCATGGCGGCAGTCTTGATCCCCTGGCCACGGGAGTCCTGCCGCTTTGCTTCGGCGAGGCGACCAAGGTCTCGCAGTTCCTGCTCGATTCGGACAAGCGGTACCGGACGCGCATGAAACTCGGCGTCCGCACCGACAGCGGCGACAGCGAAGGCAGGGAAATCGCTGTTTGCGAAGCCTTCAGCGTGACCCGGGAGCAGGTGGCGAAGGCGCTGGAAAGCTTTCGCGGCGAGCTCGAACAGGTGCCGCCGATGCATTCGGCGGTGAAGGTGCGGGGAACACCGCTGTACAAGCTGGCGAGAAGCGGCCAGGTGGTGGAACGCGAGGCGCGCAGGGTGATGATTCACGATATTGCCCTGACGGATTTCGCGCCGCCTGAGATCGAGGTCGAACTGGCCTGCAGCAAAGGGACCTATATCAGGACGATAGCCGACGAGCTTGGCCAGATGCTGGGCTGCGGCGCCCATGTCATCGCCCTGCGGCGGTTGCGGGCCGGCGGATTCGGCGAGGAGGACTGCGTAACCGCCGAGGAACTGGAACAGGCAAGGGAAAGAGGCGGCCTGGCCGGCATTGATCGCCTGCTGGCGCCCATGGATCGACCGCTGCGGGATTTGCCGGCGGTATTGCTGCCGGAGATTGCGGCAAACCAGGTGCGCAGCGGCCAGTCGG
Organism: Pseudomonadales bacterium; assembly: GCA_022819645.1. Classification (GTDB taxonomy): domain Bacteria; phylum Pseudomonadota; class Gammaproteobacteria; order Pseudomonadales; family Pseudohongiellaceae; genus UBA9145. Next base: position 58,722 of record JAJEGU010000041.1, on the reverse strand, counting down.
TGCTCGTGCGGCGCCTGCCCGCGGAGGGACTGGTCAGGATCTACCGCAAGACCGACCAACAGGAGCGTTTTATTGGTATCGGCGTCATTGACGACGACGGCAAGGTAGCGCCGAAGCGCCTGATCGCGGAAGCCGCCGGCTGAATCGCCGGGGCCCCGATGCGGGCAAACAGAAGCTGGAGAGAGAAATGGCTTTATCAAGCGAAGAGAAACAGACGATCATCAAGGAGTACGCAACCGGTGAGGGGGACACGGGTTCCCCGGAAGTGCAGGTTGCCTTGCTGACCGCCAACATCAACGACCTGCAAGCGCACTTCAAGCAGCATACCCATGATCACCACTCACGCCGCGGACTGATCCGCATGGTCAACAGCAGGAAGAAACTGCTCGACTATCTCAAGGGCAAGGATGTTGATCGCTACGCCACGCTGATCAAGCGGCTCGGACTGCGCCGCTAGGAAAAGCACACAAAATCATCAGGGCCGCCGCCAAAGCGCCGGCCAACAGGAAATACTCATGTTCAAGATCACAACCAAGACGTTTCAATACGGTGACCAGCAGGTCACCCTGGAAACCGGCAAGATGGCCCGTCAGGCCACCGGCTCGGTTACCGTCACCATGGGCAACTCCAAGGTGCTGGCGACCGTGGTGGGCAGGAGGGAAGCTTCGGCCAATGCCGACTTCTTCCCGCTGACGGTCAACTATCAGGAGAAAACCTACGCCGCGGGCAGAATCCCCGGCGGTTTCTTCAAGCGCGAAGGGCGCCCCACCGAGAAGGAAACCCTGACCTCGAGGCTGATCGATCGGCCCATCCGGCCGCTCTTCCCCAAGGGTTTCCGCAACGAAGTGCAGGTGATCTGCACGGTGATTTCCGCCGACAAGGACCATGACCCGGACATCCCCGCCATGCTTGGCGCCTCCGCCGCACTGGCCATTTCCGGGATTCCCTTCGCCGGCCCCATTGCCGCCGCCCGGGTCGGGCTCGACCCCGAAACCGGCTACCGGCTCAATCCTTCCATCAGCGAATTGCAGGATTCCTCCCTCGACATGGTGGTGGCCGGGACTCGCTCCGCCGTGCTCATGGTGGAATCCGAAGCGAACGAACTGAACGAAGACCAGATGCTCGGCGCGGTGCTGTTCGCCCAGCAGGAAATGCAGGTGGCCATCAGCGCCATCGACGAACTCAGGCAGGCCGCCGGCAAACCCGAATGGGACTGGCAGCCCGCAGCGAAGAACGAGGCCCTGGCCGAGGCCCTGGCGGAACGGTCCGCCGCCGGAATCACCGAGGCCTACCAGATTTCCCGCAAGGTGGAGCGCGCCGCCGCCGTGGCCGAAATTCAGGCCGACGCCATCGCAAGTCTGGCCGATACCGAAGCCGGAGTCAGTGAGGCGGAGGTGCGCGGCGCATTCGCCACCCTGGAGAAGAGCATCGTCAGGCACCGCATCATCGACGGCAAGCCCCGTATCGACGGTCGCGACACCCGTTCCGTGCGTCCCATCGATGTGGAAGTGGGCATCCTCCCCAAGGCCCACGGCTCCGCTCTTTTCACCCGGGGCGAAACCCAGGCGCTGGTGGTAACGACCCTGGGCCCGGTGCGTGATTCACAATTGATCGAGGGGCTTGCCGGTTCCCACAAGGAAGGTTTCATGCTGCATTACAACTTTCCGCCGTATTCCGTCGGCGAAACCGGTTTCATGAGCGGACCCAAGCGCCGGGAGATCGGTCACGGCCGGCTCGCCAAGCGCGGCGTCGCCGCCTTGATGCCGGCGGAGGAAGACTTTCCCTATGCGATCCGGGTGGTTTCCGAAATCACCGAATCCAACGGCTCCAGCTCCATGGCCTCGGTCTGCGGCGCGAGCCTTGCCATGATGGACGCCGGCGTGCCCCTGCGGGCGCCGATCGCCGGCATCGCCATGGGCCTGATCAAGGAAGACGAGCGCTTTGCCGTGCTCACCGACATTCTCGGCGACGAGGACCATCTCGGCGACATGGACTTCAAGGTGGCCGGCACCGCCAAGGGCGTCACCGCCCTGCAGATGGATATCAAGATCCAGGGCATCACCGAAGAGATCATGGAACAGGCCCTCGCCCAGGCCCATGAAGCCAGGCAGCATATCCTCGGCGAGATGGGCAAGGTCATCTCCGAGGCGCGCCCGACTGTGAGTGAGAATGCGCCGAGCATGGCCACGCTCCGTATCGACCAGGACAAGATCCGCGATGTCATCGGCAAGGGCGGCGCCGTTATCCGCGCCATTACCGAGGAAACCGGCGCGGCGGTGGATATCGACGACGACGGCATCGTGCGCATATACGGCGAAGACGCGGCATCCCGGGACGCGGCCCTCGAGCGCATCAACGCCATCACCGCCGAAGCCGAAATCGGCAAGCTCTACAGCGGCACCGTGGCCCGCATTGTGGATTTCGGCGCCTTCATCACGATTCTCCCCGGCAAGGACGGGCTGGTGCATATTTCCCAGATCGCCAACAAGCGCGTGGAAAACGTCGGCGACTACCTCACGGAAGGAGAGGAAGTGCTCGTGAAGGTGCTCGACCTCGACCCCAGGGGCCGCATCAAGCTCAGCATCAAGGAGATCACCGAGGAAGAGAAAGAAGCCTTCGTGGCTTGACCGCGAAGGCTGGTATTGTGTGGCGAAATGGGTAAAATCGGTTGAATGTCCGGTTTCCCATCGCGCTTGCCGGCGTACGACAATGAGGATCTGAACATGTCGCAGCAAATCCGTTTCGGTCTGGTCCGCCCGGTGCTGGCATTGCCTGTGCTGCTGGCGTCTTTCGCGGCTTCGGGGCAGCCGGGCGAGGTCACCTTCCACCGCGATATCGAGCCGATTCTGCAAAAGAGCTGCCAGAACTGCCACCGGGTCGGCGGCGTTGGCCCCATGCCGCTGGTGACCTATGAACAGGTGGCGCCATTCGCCGGGCTGATCGAGTACAAGACCGGCATCCGCGACCGCGCCGGCGCCATGCCGCCCTGGTACATGGAAAAGAACATCGGCATCCAGGATTACAAGAACGATCCTTCCCTGAACGATGGGGAAATCGAGGCGATTTCAACCTGGGCCCGCACCGGCGCCCTGCGGGGAGACCCGGCCGACGCCCCCGAGCCGCTGGTCTTTGACGACAGCGTCAAGTGGACCGCCGGCGAGCCGGACCTGATCGTAAGCACCAACCCGGTAACCAAACTCGCCGGAACACCCGACTGGTGGGGCGAAATCGACCGTATCCCCATACCGCTGGAAGAGGACCGCTACGTAAAGTCCGTGGAAATCGTCGAAGTCAACGACGTCAACTTCCAGGCCGGCACCGGTCGCGAGACCGTGGGCGGCCGCTATATCTTCCACCACATGATCTGGAGCACCGCCGAGATCGACGAAAACGGCCAGCGCATCGACGACACGGTCACCTCCTGGCCGGTCCACGAAGTGGGCCGCAACCCCGACATCTTCGACGAGGACGCCGGCCGGCTGCTGCGCCCCGGCACCCATGTGGTTTCCGATTCGGTGCATCTGCACTCCAATGGCCAGGACACCACCGGCCATCTGGAAATCGGCTTCCGCTTCCATCCCGTGGGTTACCAGCCGAAGTATGAACGGGTCAGGCTCGGGCTTGGCAACGGCGTCGACATCAGTATCGCCGGCAACCAGAACAACCAGGAACTGCACGCCTATGTGGCCCTGGAAGACAACATCAAGATCGTAACCTTCGAGCCCCATCTGCACGCCCCGGGCGAGCGCATGTGCCTTGAGGCGATCTGGGGTTACACGGCGGAGACGCTGTCCTGCGTCGGTTACGACCACAACTGGGTGCGCGGCTATGCCTATGCCGATCACGCCCAGCCACTGCTGCCGAGGGGCACCGTCCTGCATATCGTGGGCTACATGAACAATACCGAGACCAATCCCAATGTGCCCGATCCCCGCAACTGGCAGGGTTCCGGCAACCGCTCGGTGACCAACATGTTCATCGACCTCGGCATGCGGGTGAAGCTCACCGACGAGCAGTTCATGGAAGAAATGGCCGAAAGGCGCCGGGTGCTTGATCTCGGGCCCAATGACCATGTCATCGGCTGCCCGCTGTGCGGCGCGCCGCTGGTGGCGCCAACTCCCGTGGCCGCGGCGGAAGCCTCGGACTGATTTTTTCCACTGACACAAGAGGATAGGAAGCAAGATGCTTGTTGCAAGCGGGTCGGGCGCGCCCCGACAAAAGTTCGCCATATTCCTGCTGACCGCCCTGATGGCAGGCGCCGCCGGCGCCCAGACCTATCGCACCGGCCAGCATGTGGAACCTGCCTTCGAGGGCTGGCGCCCCAATGACGAAGGCGGTTACAACCTGATGTTCGGCTACATGAACGAGAACTGGGAGGAAACTCCCGACGTTCCCGTGGGCGAGCACAATTATTTCGAACCCGGTGACCCGGACCGCGGCCAGCCCGAGCATTTCCTGCCGCGCCGCAACCGCTTCACCTTCGAAGTGCCGGTGCCCGCCGACTGGGGCGACCGGGAACTCGTCTGGACGCTCACCGTGAACGGTGTCGAGAAAAAAGCCTATGGCACCCTGCGCTATGACTATCTGGTGGACAATATGGTCATCGCCTCGGAGACAGGCTCGCTGGGCGCCGGCACGAGCAGTCCGGAATCCCGCGCCAACGTTCCGCCCGTGGTGGCGATTCAGGGCGACGATATTCGCACCGTAGCCGTGGGCGAGCCCCTGGTACTCGACACCCTGGTCACCGATGACGGCCTCCCCGAGCCTACCGATCCGGTGGAAGAGGCGCGCAGCTTCGCCGAATTTGCCGGCGGACCGCTTGCGGCCGCTTTCGTTACGCCCGAGCTGATCATGGAGCGCCGCATGACGAGTCCGCCCGTGAGAGTGACCGTGGACAAGGTCAACGGCCTGTACTACTCATGGAACAAGTATCGTGGCCCCGGCAAGGTCAGCTTCGATCCGCCCCAGGTAAAAGTCTGGGAAGACTCCCGCACCAGCGCGAATTCGCCCTGGGGCGCGCTGTTCCTGCCGCCGCCGATTCCGGAAGACGGCATCTACACGGTAACCGCCACGTTCGACGAACCCGGCACCTATGTACTATGGGGCAGGGCCGATGACGGCGGCTTGTACCACGACGGTTACATCACGGTGAACGTCACCGAATAAGTCCTTTTGGAGGCGCCGATGCACATGTTTCGCAAGCCTGTCCGATTCCTGATTCAGGTTGTATTCCTTGCCCTGGCGGCCCAGGTCGGCGTCGCCCAGGATTTCTACTATCCGCCGCCCGGTGAATGGGAACGGCGCGCGCCGGAAGAAGCGGGCATGGACAGCGCGAAACTGGCGCAAGCGGTGCAGTTGGCCAGGGACAATACCGTGGTCGAACCCCACAACATGGCCCAGTTCATCGAACGCAGCTTCGGCCGCGAGCCGCATTTCAGCATTCTCGGACCGGTCAAACGCCGGGAAGAAGGCTCCGGGCTGGTGGTGCGCAACGGCTACATCGTTGCTGAATGGGGCGACATCGAACGCGAGGACATGACTTTCAGCGTCGCCAAGAGCTATCTCTCGACCATGGCCGGGCTGGCGCTGGACGAGGGCCTGATCGAAGACGTGACCGATCCGGTGAAGGATTACTTTCCCCACGAAAGTTTCGACGACCCGCATAACGCGCCTATCACCTGGGAGCATTTCCTCAACCAGTCGTCGGACTGGGCGGGAACGCTCTGGGGCAAGCCCGACTGGGCCGACCGCCCCCACGACTACGACCCGGCCATCGCTATCGACCGCGAAATGCATGAGCCGGGCACTTTCTACAAGTACAACGACGTGCGCGTGAACATGCTCGCCTACTCGCTGCTCAACGTCTGGCGCGAGCCACTGGACGGAGTGCTCAGGGAACGAGTCATGGATCCGATCGGCGCCAGCGAGGAATGGGAATGGCACGGCTATGAAAATTCCTGGGTGGAAATCGACGGCCGGCGCATGCAGTCGCCTTCCGGCGGCGCCCATTGGGGCGGCGGCTTCTTCATCAGCACGCTCGACCATGCCCGCTTCGGCTACCTGTTCCTGCGCGACGGCAACTGGGACGGCAAGCAGCTTGTCTCAAGGGAATGGGTGGATGCGGTGCAGCAGCCTTCGGCTCCCTACAAGCGCTACGGCTACATGTGGTGGCTGAATACCGATCGGGAAGCGGTCGAGAACGCGCCGGAAGGCGCTTTCTATGCCAGCGGCGCCGGCGGCAACTACATCTGGATCGACCAGGAGAACGATCTGCTGGTGGTGATGCGCTGGGTGCCCCGCATGGGCGAGGTCATGGCTGCCTTCACCGACGCCATCGTGCGGTTGTAGCCCATGGGGAAAAAGTTTCCGTTGCTGGCTCTGGTTTTCGCGCTGGGCCTGACTTCCGTTGCTTCCGCCCAGAATGGGGGGCGGGTGAACAAGCTGATTGCCCTCTTCGAGAATGAAGAACCTGCGTTCGGCTTGCTTTCTTTCAACTACTCGCTGGATACCGCGCGCTCGCTGGCGAGTTCCGGGCTTGATTTCATCCTGATCGACATGGAACACGCTCCCTTTGACGTGGAGCGTCTGCGCCTGTTTCTGCTGGGCATGACCAACAAGCGCGCGATCCTGGCCAAGGGCAATCTGCAGCCCGATGTGGTGCCTTTTGTGCGCATCCCGGCCGCGGGCGGCTCCGCCGAATTGGTGGCCCAGGCCAAACAGGTGCTCGATGTGGGGGTCTACGGCATCATGTTCCCCGCGATTCACAACCGCGAGCAGGCGGAACTCGCCGTGCGCGCCACCCGCTATCCGCAACTGGGCGATGCGCCGGACCGGGATCCCCCGGGACTGCGCGGGCGCAATCCTTCCAATGCAATCTGGTACTGGGGCATTCCCGACTACATGGCCAGGGCCGATGTCTGGCCGCTGGACCCGCAAGGCGAATTGCTCGCCATCATGTTCATCGAATCCCCCGAGGGCGTTGCGAACATCGACGAGATCATCACCGTGCCCGGCCTGGGCGGCATTTTCATCGGCCCCTCGGACCTGAGTACTTCCATGGGCTATCCCAGCCCCGCCGCGCCGGAAGTCGAGGAGGCGATTCAGACCGTGCTAGGCGCCTGCCTCGAACACGATGTGCCCTGCGCCATCACCACCAATGCCGGCTCGGTGCAACAACGCATCGAGCAGGGTTTCCGTTTCGTGACCGTGGGCGTCGACAGCGGCCTGTCCACCGGCGCCACCAATGCCTTGCGCCTTGGGCTCGAAGCCGGCGGCCGCAACTGAACCATGAGGAAAAAACCATGAATACCGTAATTCGCACAGCGCTGTTCGTCAGCCTGTCCGCCGCCGCGGGCGCCGCAATCGCCCAGGCTGACATGCCGCCGGTGAATGACCTGCCCAATCCCTATCAGATCTACACCGGCTGGGCCAACATGCCCGCCGGTCGCGATTGGGGCGCCACCAGCGCCATCGACGTGGACCCGGACGGCAAGTCGATCTGGATCGGCGAGCGCTGCGGCTCGGACTCCATCCGGCCGGCCTTCCCCATTCGCGGCTGTGCCGAATCCGACCTGCCGGTGGTGCTCAAGTTCACCCCGGACGGGGAAATGGAGCGCAGTTTCGGCGGCGGGATCTTCGCCGTGCCGCATGGCTTTCATGTGGACCCGGAAGGGAATGTCTGGGTAACCGACGCCCCCTTCACCCTGCCTCCCGGCATCGAAGGCAAGGGCCATATCGTGGTCAAGTTCAGTCCCGATGGCGAGCGCCTGATGACTCTAGGCACTCCCGGCGTCACCGGCGATGACGAAGGTCATTTCAACATGCCTTCCGATGTGCACGTGGCGCCCAATGGCGACATTTTCGTCGCCGACGGCCACGGCGGCGACAGCAATGGCCGCATCATCAAGTTCGACCCCAATGGTAACTACCTGATGGAATGGGGCGAGCCCGGCTCTGGCCCTGGCCAGTTCGACGCGCCGCATGGCCTGGCGATGGATTCACAGGGCCGTCTCTTCGTCGCCGACCGCGGCAACAACCGCATCCAGATTTTCGACCAGGAAGGCAACCTGCTCGACGTGTGGTACCAGTTCAGCCGTCTGAGCGGAATCTACATCGACGAGAATGACGTCCTCTACGGCGTCGATTCAGAATCCAACGCCGACCGCGGCCGCGAAGACTGGCGCCGCGGCATCCGCATCGGCAGCGCCGCCACCGGCGAAGTCCACGCCTTCATCCCCGACCCCTTCGACGCCAACAACGGCCCCTATCGCGTCAGCAGCGGCGGCGAAGGCGTAACCGCCGACGCCGACGGCATCGTCTACAGCGCCGAAGTAGGCCCGCGCTCGGTCAAGCGTTACGTGCGATTCGAGGATTGAGTTCGTTGGCTAAAATGTGAGTACTCATTTTCTCGAATGAACATAACAAAGGAAATGGTGAGGAGATCATCGTGCTGGTCGCTTGGTTAGGGCAGATTCTGGTGTAGCTCCCGCCACGGGACCAGCAGATCGTCCCCTCGGCGTTGCAATTGGTCGCCACCGTAAACCACCATGGTCGGGCACGAACCTGGCCGCGACGCGAGATGTTTTCGCACTCGCCGCGAACTGTCGAACAGGCTACTGGACGCAGTCGCGGCGGATTTTGCCTCGACAATCACCGTGCCTTCCGGTCGTTCGATAACGACGTCCGCTTCGGCGCCGTTCCGGTCGCGGTAAAAGGAAAGTTCAAAGGCGCCGCCCTGGTTGGCCTTGTGTTTGACGATCTCCGAGACGACCCAGGATTCAAAAATCGCTCCGCGCAATGGATGCGAGCGGAGCTGTTCCGGCGTGGTGATTCCGAGCAGCCAGCACACGAGGCCGCTGTCGTGGAAATGCAGTTTGGGCATTTTCACCAGCCTTTTACGCAGGCTCCCGCGAGAAGTCGATAATCGAAATACCAGAAAGCCGGTTTCGAGAATGCCGAGCCAGGCTTTCGCCGTGGGCTGAGAAATGCCGCAGTCCCCGGCGATGGAAGAGTAATTGAGCAATTGGGAAGTGCGTCCCGCGCAAAGCGCCGCGAATCGCTGAAAAGCCATGAGATCGCTCACATTACCGATAGTTCTTACGTCGCGTTCGATGTACATGGCCGTGTAGGAACGAAACCAGTCCTCCGCATCGAGATTCGCGTCGAAAACTCTTGGGTAGGAACCGGTCAACAGTGCCTCGTCCAGAGTCTGAGGGGGATCCGGAAATCGATCGATTTCGCCGCGGGTGAGCGGCAACAGATGGAATACCGCTGTTCTTCCGGCCAGTGACTGGCTTACCGAATCAAGCAGGGAAAGGTTTTGCGACCCCGTGAGAATCCAGCGGCCAGCCGAAGGATCGGCATCGATTATGCCTTGCAGGTAGGAAAGCAGGTCGGGCGCTTTCTGGATTTCGTCAAGAACCGCGCCTTGTGAAAATTGCGCCAGGAAGTCACGGGGGTCTTCCAGCGCATAGCTTCGATTATCGAGATCTTCCAGCGAAACGTACGGGAGTTGTGGGAAAATTGCCCGGCACAGAGTCGTTTTCCCGCTCTGCCGAGGTCCGGTAAGCGTAATCGACGGCCATTTCCGTGCCGCCTCGGTCAGTCTGGGAGCGAGGTCTCGTGGGATCATGGCGTTAAGAGTATCAAAAAATAGGCTAATTCAAAATTAGATTTTGAATTAGCCTATTTTTTGATGTGGCCTGCCTGGGAAACACGCTGAATCCGATTCGAGGTTTTTTCAATTGCGAAGGATTGTCGGGTAGCAGCGACGCAGTTCGATACGGGAGAGATTCGGGAAAGCTCTCGGGATAAAATTCACGGATGGCAATCAGTGCGTTTGATCTGTTCAAGATCGGGATCGGTCCTTCGAGTTCCCATACCGTTGGCCCCATGCGGGCGGCGGCGATGTTTGCCGGGCGCCTGCGCGATGCCGGGTTATTGCCGGAAGTCGTCCGCGTCAAGGCCGAGATGTATGGTTCCCTCGGCGCCACCGGGAGAGGGCATGGCACACCGAAGGCGGTGATGCTGGGCCTGGAAGGCGAAAGTCCGGAAGGCGTGGACGTCGAAGCGATAGCCGGCCGGATCGAGGCGATCCGGCGTGACCGCTCGTTGCGGCTGAACGGCGAACATCCCCTTGCCTTCGACGAGAAGGAAGATCTGCTGCTGAATCGGCGCAAGGCGTTGCCGCTGCACCCCAATGGCATGATCTTTACGGCCTGCGGGGAAGCGGACCGGGAACTGCTCGTTCGCACCTACTATTCCGTGGGCGGCGGATTCATTCTCGACGATCCCGATTCCGGCCACGGCTCGATTGCCGAAGACGATCGCCCGCTTCGCTATCCTTTCATTACAGCGGCGGAGTTGCTCGCGCATTGCGACGCTTCGGATTCGGACATATCGGCCGTGATGCTCGCCAACGAACAGGCCTGGCGGCCGGAAGACGAGACACGCCGGGGCCTGCTCGGAATCTGGCAGGCGATGCAGGAATGCGTCGAACGCGGCTGCAACAGCGAGGGCCTTTTGCCCGGCGGACTCAAGATTCGGCGGCGGGCGCCCCGGCTTCGCGAACAACTGCTTGCCAAGCCCGAGTCTTCGCTGATGGACCCGCTCTCCGCGCTCGACTGGGTTTCGCTATACGCGCTTGCCGTCAACGAAGAAAATGCCGCGGGCAGCCGTGTGGTCACCGCGCCCACCAACGGCGCCGCCGGCATCGTTCCCGCTGTGCTGCACTATTACGTCCGCTTCGTTCCGGGAGCGAATGAGGACGGTGTCGTGCGTTTCCTTTTGACCGCGGCCGCCATCGGCGTGCTGTTCAAGGAGAACGCATCGATCAGCGGCGCCGAAGTCGGCTGTCAGGGAGAGGTCGGCTCGGCCTGTTCCATGGCCGCCGCCGGCCTTGCCGAAGTGCTCGGCGGCACGCCCCGTCAGGTGGAAAACGCCGCCGAAATCGCCATGGAGCACAATCTCGGACTGACCTGCGACCCCGTCGGCGGCCTGGTGCAGGTGCCGTGCATCGAGCGCAACGCCATGGCTTCGGTCAAGGCGATTCATGCCGCGCGCATGGCGCTGCGCGGCGACGGCGAACACTTCGTTTCGCTCGATCAGGTAATCAGGACCCTGCGCGACACCGGCCGGGACATGAAGGACAAGTACAAGGAAACCTCCCGCGGCGGACTCGCGGTCAACGTCGTCGAAATCCCGGTCAATGTGATCGAGTGCTGACCGCTCACTCCTGCCCTGTGCCGGCCAGGCTGCGCGCGGCCGCCTGTTCGCGCTCGGCCAGCAGCCGCCGATAGCCCTCCTCGTCAAGATGGGTGATGGCCACCCAGGCGTGGGTCATTTCGTCGGTGGTCCGATTGCCGCCGGAGACCCATTGATCCGGGTCCGGATTGTTGGGGTTGTCGGCGGTGTTGTCGTACCACTGCTTGAATACCAGCACGGAACCGGCCGGCGCCAGCGGCGCCGAATCGGATTCGAAGATGTGGCTGTGATGCCAGGTCGCGCTCCAGTTGGAAATCTGGCTGACCGGTTCGAGTACGCCGGTGTCCGGGTGGTAGATTTCCAGCGAAGCCGCCACCAGGCGCAGATGCCCGTGGGGCTGGAAGCTGTCGATGCGAATCGGATGGTCGAATGAGTGAAAGCCCTGGGTCATGATCTCGCCGTGGGGCGGAATCACCAGATTGTATTCCCGCTCGGAGCGCGGAATTCCGATCTCGTAGGACTTCAGATCCTGCTTGAACGCGGCGGTTTCCTGGAAATCCTCGGGATGCAGCCACACGCCCAGTTCGACGACATTATCTTCGATGATCGTGCCCGGCGCGGTGGCGCCGATGCCGCCGGGAAACATGTGGATGTCCCAGGAAACGAGCGCGTTCGCGGGCAGCACCCGGCACACGTCTTCGGGCATGAGTTCGCCCCATTTGCCCATGGCGTACTCGGTCAGCATGCTTTCGCTCATGCTTTCGAGCGCGCCGTCCCCGTCGATGGTCATCATCCTCGAGTTCGCGTGATGCACGACGGTGGCCGCATTACCCCGGGGTTTGACCTGAACCGCCCGGATGCAGCGATTTTCGGCGAGTCCGCTCGGCACCATGTGCTTGTGCCAGATGTCGTTGCCGCTGGCGGGAATGTCGATGGGAATCGAAGGCACGACCAGGTCGGGCGGGCCAAGTTCTTCGCTGAAATTCCATTCGTCGAGGTCGCGCACGTCCGCCGGCGGTAATTCCCTGTCCGGGTCGCCGAGCGGGGCGCCCTGATCGACCCAGGCCACGAGCGTGTCGATGTCTTCCTGGGAAAGGCGCCAGTCGCCTTCGAGTTCCTGGATGCCGATGCCGTGGTCGTAGGCGTAGGGAGGCATTTCGCGGCTGGCGACCCGGTGCCGGATCAGCGGCGCCCAGGGCCGGACCTGTTCAAAGGACTCGAACGCCATGGGTCCGATGCCGCCCTCGCGATGACAGACCACGCAATTCTCGTTGATGATTCTGCCGGCTTCGCCGTTGTAGCTGATTTCGCCGTCCTGCTGGGCCTGGGCGAGGCCCGGGGCGAAACCCGCGGCAAGCAGTGGCAGTACCGACAGTTGCAGGCGCTTCCGCTCGATTTTCACAATCGCATTCCTCATCTGATTGGGAAACGGGTTCCCGAAGGAGCCCATTCCGGTTCGTCCCGATACTACCCGATTTTCCCTAGAAGTCGTACACGAGCCGCGCGTAGATCATCCGGCCGAGCGGATCCTGCAATTCGCCGATCACTCCGGCGAACAGCGGCGTGCGCTGGGCTTCGCGGTCGAACACGTTACGCGAACCCACGGTAAACGCCATCTCGCCGTCGAACATCTCCAGGCCGCGATAGGTGTAGGCGATATCCATGTCGGTCCAGGCGTAAATGCCGGTATCGCGAATGCCGTCGGGATGATAGGTGTTCGCCCAGGAGTTCATGAAGCTGAATACCGGGCCGTCGTATGTCATGTCATCCACATAATGCACCGTGGACACCACGCTGTGATCGCCGTTTACCCAACCAAGCCGCAGATTGGCCTTGAGTTTCGGCAGCGCGGGAGCGGTTCCGGTGTTGGAATTGGAATTGCCCGCCCCGTCCCGCACCGGTTCGGTGACATTCGCCTGATAAAGAAACTCGTCGATGTAAGTCGCCTGCAGATTCAGCCGGAATTCACCGATGTTGTCGAAAGCAAAGCGGTAATTGCCCTGGATGTCCCAGGCGGTCACTTTCACGGTTTCGGCGTTGCTGCTGCCGCTGTCCACCTGGCGGATCGAGGCGACGTCGTTGGGATCGCGCTTGATCCGCGGGTCCGCCAGGCCGCTGGCGACCCAGGAGCGCACCTGGTCCTCGGTGGGCTTCTCGGTCCCTTCGCCGCTGCCGGTAAAGGCTGACCAGGCCTTGAAGTTGGTAAAGTCCACATCGACTATCTGCTGCGCGGTAAGGAAAAAGATTCGATTCTGAAAATCAGTCTCGTTCCAGGTGACATGCAGGTCGAAATCGTCGAACACCAGGTCTAAGCCCAATTGGGTGGACTTGGAAGTCTCGTTTCGCAGCTCGGCATTGCCGCCGGCGCAAATCGTGCCGAAGGCGTCGAAGGTGGTGAAACGATCGGTAATCGACTGCAGTCCGCAAGTCACCGGGTTGTACAACTGTTCCAGCGTGGGTGCGATGAAGGCGTCGCCCTGGGTGGCGCGCAAGATCAGCCAATCGACCGGCGAGTAGGTGATGCCGTACTTCGGATCGGTGGAAACCTGACCGGTGCTGAATTCTTCGCGCCGCACGGCGAGTTCGACTTCCAGGTTGTCGAGTACGGGCACGGCGAGTTCGGCGAACCAGGCGTCGATTTCGCGGCTGCCGGAAGTTTCCCTTTCCGGATTGAAAGCGCCGATCCAGGGCGTACCGGCCTGCAAGACATAGTGCGGCGTGTTGGTGAACTCGTCGTTGCGGCGCTGGAATCCCACCGCGGCGCCGATGGGTCCGCCGGGCAACTCGAAGCCGCCGAGCGGAATCTCTCCGTTGAGCACGATGTCTATCGTGTCGAGGGTGTCCTTGACCTTCTCGGTGCCTACGGCGTACACGGCGTCGAACACATGGGAAGGCGTGGCCACGGCGGGGTCGACGACGAAGAAGGGGTTGTAGCAGGAATTGCGGTCGTTGACGACATCGCAATTCAGCCCTTGCTGAATCGCGGCGAAGTTGTATACGGCGGTATTCGTGTATTCGTAGTGCCGGTAATTGTAGGTGTAGGAAGCGAATCCTTCCCAGCCTTCGATAAAGGGCACGATGAAGTCCGCCTGCGCGCTCCAGCGGCCGATATGGTCGAGATTGTCGCGCAAGTTGTCGCTGTCCGCGCTCAGGTAGTTCTGCCGCACCCCGGCGCCGGGCAGCCCCATGGTCTTGTTGATGGGCCGCATGGTGCGGGGGATGACGTCTTCGAACAGCGGAATCCAGGGGTCGAGGCCGCCGTTGCCGGTGAGGATGGCGTCGGGCATGCCGTCGCCGTTGAGGTCCTTGTTCGGGTCGCGGTCAGGGATGCCGTCGCCATTGAAATCAACCGCGAAAAGCGGCTGCCCCATGGAGTTCACGGCGCGGAAGGGATTTCCGGGAAGTTCGCCGCGGATCGGGTCGAGCAAGGCGATTTTCTCCTGGCCGCCGGAACTCGCGGTGGAATTGAACGAACGCTCGGCCAGCCGCGCCCAGAATCCTTGCAGTGAGAGCGTAAGATCGTCGCTGTAATCCCAGGTGGCATTGCCGAAGTACGAGGCGTTCTCGAACGGGTCGCGATAGCTGCGGGTGTCGCCGTAATCGAAGCGGCAGCGGACGCCGTTGTTGGTGAGAAAACCATAGGGGCTGGCGACCGTGTTGGCCTCGTAGCCCTCGCGCACTTCGCCGCAGTTGGGGTCGGGCCGTTCCGAATAGCGTCCGCCGGTGTACTCGCCGTCGGGACCGCGCGGCGGCACCGTCCATCTGCCGGGCGCATTGGACGATTGGCTCAAGCCGGATTGCGCCAGCAGGGGCCTTTCGTCCCAGCCCAGTCGGCTCGCGGCGCGCATCTGGGCCGCGAGCACCACATCGAGGTCGCCGATCTCTCCGCCCCAGAGCGCCTGGACCGAGTGTTCGTCGAAATCGCCGCGGCTGTCGCCTTCGGCGTAGGTTTCGAGCCGGAAACCGTCATATGAGGCATAGGCCACGAAATTGACCACGCCCGCCACAGCTTCGTTGCCGTACAACGCGGCGGCGCCGTCGGCGACGATATCGATGCGTTGCAGCGCGATCGTGGGAATCAGCGCGTTGACGTTTTCGTTCACCAGCCGCTTGCCGTCGAGCAAGGTCAAGGTGGAGCGCGCGCCGAGCCCGCGCAGGTCGATATTCGAGGAACGCGAATCCGTTCCCTGAATCGTGTTGGTGATGGCGGAACTCGAACCGTTCACGAAAGTGAGGTTCTGCACGACTTCGGCCATGTTCAGCGTACCTTCGGCTTCCAGGTCTTCAGCGGTGAGCTGGGTGACCTGGGAAGCCTGGGTAAAGCCTTCGCTGCGACGGATGTAGGAGCCGGTGACGAGCACCTCCTCGATCTGGTCTTCCTGGGCGTGGGAGGCATTCGACAAGGACAGCAGGGCCAGGGCGACAGCAGCCGCCAGAGGCCCCCTTGCAATGGGGTGATTGCGGCGCATGGAATCTCTCCTCTTGATTGGCATTGCCTCCATGCTACTCCTGTCGCAGCCGGGTTCAAGAAATTTCGAGGAATGACAGCGTTTACGTGAAGATTCAACTTCCGTCATCCTGCGCGGAATCGCATTAACTCAAGCGGTGGCTCCTTCAGGAAGATTCTGCGGGTTACACGCGGGATGGCATGCAGGGGGGCGCGGCGAAGTGAAGACTGTCCGATTCAGTCGTACCAGGCGGGGGCCAGATTCAGCGACTCGGCAAGTTCCAGGCTGTGCTCGATCCAGAACGTGGCGCCGGTCTCCGCCACCAGCGCTTCCACCTTGTCCATGGAAGCCAGGGTCTGTTCGGCGTCGGTATTGAAGACAGGCGTGGCGCGCAGCCGCCGGCTCGCCTCGAAGTGATAGAGGTCGCCGGAAAGCACCAGGGGGCCGAAGTTTTCGAGTTCGAGCTTCAACACCTGATGGCCGGGGGTGTGGCCCGGTGCGGAGATGATCATCACGCTGCCATCGCCGAACACGTCGTGGTCTCCGTCGAGCAGGATCCTGTCCGATTCCGCGAGCTGGTCATACAGTTCCGGCCGGAATACCGGGTTGGTCTCCGGAGTCTCGAAAGCGGCTTCGTACTCGCTCTGCTGGATGAGCAGGGTGGCATCGGCGAAGGCGTTGGCGGCGCCCACATGATCGTAGTGGAAGTGGGAATAGGCGGTGTAGTCGATGTCCCCGGGGGCGATATCCATGGCGGCCAACTGGTCGATGATCGAAGTCTCGTACCAGGCGTTGTCGTCTTCCTGCCGGGGCCCCACCTCGCTCAGCGGCAGCCCGGCATCCCAGATCATCAACTCGCCATCGTGGTCGATGAGATAACACGGCACGAACAATTCCCGCACCTCGGTGTCGTCATTGCTGATGCCGAACGCGCCAACGTCGGGAAACGCCAGCCGCCCGCAATCGAACACATGCAGCCGCAACTCCGCCCGGGCGCCGAAACTGAACGAAACGGCGATAACAAACACAAGCAAATTTTTCATGGCAAGGCCTCAAGAGAATTTTCGCGGGTACTGTCCCGCCCCTGATTTTAATCCAATTCGAGTCGCCCGTGAGCCCCGGTTCCCTCAGCCTTCGGCAAGTTTCGGGGGAAATGCCTTTGCCCGCTCCTTCAGTTGCATGGCCGATTTAATCCACTCATGCAATATTCGGGCTAATTCGCTCCAAACTTTGGCGTATCATGGGGCGGTGGACTAGTATTTCGACTGCCCCTCAGGGGGCTGCAAACATATGAGGAAAAGCAACTGGCAATGGCGGTTAACAGCAATAGGCCGGATCGGTGGAAAGAGGATACAGCGCTTTCAGTGGACATGTACAACGAATGGTTCATGCGGTTCGCGCCGGAGGCGTTCCGGACGACGCGCGAGCGGACTACGGAGGAAGTCCGAGAGACGTTTATTGCGACTCGGAACCTTACCGATGTGGGAGTGGAGCTATTGAAGGCGAAGCCATCGGTTTTGCCCACACTTCGGATGTCCACGTGCCCGCCGCTTGCAAGAGACCGGCTCATCGGCCTTGCTGGCGTATCGGGCAATCTTGTCGAGAAGATGGAGAAAGACGGTCGCCTGCCTCCCCGCATGGAGCAATCGAATCTGGATCGGGACCTGGAAAAGATCGGCCGGACGATAGAGCAGATGGCCGATCCCGAAATATTCGTGTGGCTGGAGCGCGAAGATTGTCCGACCGATCTGGAACTGTTAAGGGCGGCGACGATCGTGGCCGACCGCCTGTGCGGAGCTGTCGCCAACCCGATCATTCGAAACGCTCAGGAACAGCGTCAGCTGGACGCGATCGGCGATTGGCTCAATGACGCCGGCTATCGCCTTGCCCCGTCTGGCACGGGCGTCAAGTACGATGAACTCAAACCGGGAACATATTCCTTCCGCCTGAATGTCCCGGTAGAGCAGGAAGGGTCGAAAAAGCCCGTAAACATACCAGTGGACGCTGTGGTGATGCCAAAAAACGCCAGGAAAGGAGAATTGCCGTTACTTATAGAAGCAAAGTCGGCGGGCGACTACACGAACGTCAACAAGCGCCGCAAGGAAGAAGCAGCCAAGGTGAATCTGCTTCGCCGCACCTATGGTGACAACGTGCGTTTCGTCCTTTTCCTTTGCGGTTACTTCGAGAGCAGTTATCTCGGCTATGAAGCTGCCGAAGGTATAGATTGGGTATGGGAACATCGTATAGATGATTTCGGCAAATTTGGCTTGTAACTTATGGAGAATACGATCACTGATTTTGAATCGAAGCGACTGGCCCTGCAGGGTCGGCTGGATGCCGAAAAAGACGCGGCCGAGCGTAATCGCATCGGACAATTCGCGACCCCTACCAGGCTGGCGGTCGACATGTTGCGTTATGCCGGCAAGCAATTGTGCGACAGCGAAAAAGTGCGCTTTTTTGACCCCGCGATCGGAACCGGCGCTTTCTATTCCGCTTTGCGCGAAGCGTTTCCGCCTAATCGCATAGAAGCGGCCGTTGGTTTCGAGATAGATCGTCATTATGGCGATCCTGCGGTTGAGATGTGGGGTGAGACAGGGTTGAAGATTCGTCTGGCGGACTTTACCGAAGCCGAGTCGCCTGAAATCGAGGAAAGATGTAACCTGCTCATCTGCAACCCGCCGTATGTGCGTCATCATCACATCGCCAGTGATCAGAAGCAGCGGCTCAAGTCACGGGTCAAAAACGCCTGCGGTGGCGAGTTCAACGGGCTGGCCGGACTTTACTGCTATTTTTTGGGATTGAGCCATGCCTGGATGGCCGACGGCGGTCTGGCGGGTTGGCTGATTCCCAGCGAGTTCATGGATGTCAATTACGGCAAGCCGGTCAAGCGCTACCTGCTCGATGAAGTTTCGCTGCTGCATATCCACCGCTTCGATCCGAAAGACTCGCAGTTTCGCGATGCCCTTGTGTCATCGGCTGTCGTATGGATACGAAATGAGCCGCCTCAAGCCGGGCATGAAGTGCGATTCACTTTCGGTGGAACGTTGGCTGATCCGAAGCTGGAAAGGCTTGTCCCGGTGGAAACATTGCGCCGGGAGCCCAAATGGACTCGCTATCCAGCCAAGGAGGGTTCGGTGGGTAGTGACGAGCCCGTACTAAGCGACTTCTTCAAAATCAAACGAGGATTGGCCACCGGTAACAATAATTTTTTCATTATGTCCGCAGATGCGATCACACAGCGAGGATTGCCTTTCGAAGCCTTCAAACCCATTCTGCCGAGTCCGCGCTACTTGAAGAGGGATGAAATCGAAGGAGACCGAAACGGCAATCCCTTGCTAGACCGGCGACTGTACCTGCTTGATCCCCCGTGGACGGAAGGTGAAATCAAGGAAAACCACCCAAAGCTATGGGCATACTTGGAAAACGGCAAAAAATCGGGCATTGCAAAACGCTATATTTGCAGTCATCGGGCGCCATGGTACAGGCAAGAGCATCGACCTCCGGCGCCTTATGTTTGCACTTACCTGGGGCGTGGTGACAAAAAAAGCGGTCGCCCCTTTCGGTTTATCCTGAATAATTCTCAAGCTACTGCGGCCAATGTTTACCTGATGTTGTATCCGCATGGGCCTGTGGCTCGCGCCCTGCAGAACAGACCGGAGCTGAAACGGCAATTTTGGGAGTACTTGAACGAAATATGCCCGCGAGCCATGTTGGGCGAAAGCCGCGTTTACGGCGGCGGGCTGCACAAGCTGGAACCGAAGGAATTGGGAAACGTCCCGGCCGCGGCGCTAGCCGATCTTCTGCCTGAATCGGAGCGACCGCTTCGGGCGAAACAAGTCGAATTGCTATAGAAGCCAAGATTCTTCTCCAGTTGCGAGCGCTTGCGGGAAACTCTACTTGTGTGCAACATTGCCCCGGACAAGTTTCGATGGGACGCAAGCGATGAAAACCAGAGCAGCAGTAGCCTTCGCGGCGGGTGAGCCGCTGGAAATCTGTGAAGTCGATCTCGAAGGCCCGAAAGCGGGCGAGGTCATGGTGGAGCTCAAGGCCACCGGGGTTTGCCATACCGACGCTTTCACCCTCAGCGGAGAAGATCCGGAAGGCGCCTTTCCCGCCATTCTCGGTCATGAAGGCGCCGGCATTGTGGTCGAGGTCGGTTCCGGGGTGACTTCGGTGAAGCCCGGCGATCACGTGATTCCGCTGTACACCGCCGAATGCCGCACCTGCGAATATTGCCTGCATCCCAAGACCAATCTCTGCCAGGCGGTGCGCGCCACCCAGGGCCAGGGCGTCATGCCCGACGGCACCAGCCGCTTCTCGCTCGACGGCAAGCCCCTGTTGCATTACATGGGCTGTTCGACTTTTTCCAACTACACCGTGCTGCCGGAGATTTCCGTGGCCAGGGTCCGCGAGGACGCGCCTTTCGACAAGATCTGCTATATCGGCTGCGGCGTTACCACGGGCGTCGGCGCCGTCATCTTCGAAGCCAGGGTGGAAATGGGCTCGACCGTAGCGGTATTCGGCCTCGGCGGCATCGGGCTGAACGTGATTCAGGGCTGCCGCCTCGCCGGCGCCAGCCGCATCATCGGCGTCGATATCAATCCGAAACGCGAAGCCCTCGGGCGGCAGTTCGGCATGACCGATTTCGTCAATCCAAAGGATGTCGAAAACGTCGTCGACCATATCGTTCAGCTCACCGGTGGCGTCGATTACAGTTTCGAATGCATCGGCAATGTCGAAGTCATGCGCCAGGCGCTCGAATGCTGCCACAAGGGCTGGGGCGAATCCTGGATCATCGGCGTGGCCGGTGCGGGGCAGGAGATTTCCACCCGGCCGTTCCAGCTCGTCACGGGCCGAGTATGGCGCGGCACGGCCTTCGGCGGCGCCCGCGGACGCACCGACGTGCCGCGGGTCGTCGACTGGTACATGGACGACAAGATCAATATCGACGATCTGATCACGCACACCATGCCGCTGAACGAGATCAACACGGCTTTCGATCTCATGCATGCGGGGGAGAGTATCCGTTCCGTGGTGCTTTACTAGCGGCAGGAAGCGTCATGAGTACGGAAACGGTCAGTTCCATTGCCTGCTTCGGCGGCAGGCAGTTCAAGTTGAAGCACCGCTCCGAGGTTCTCGGTTGTGAGATGACGTTCTCGGTCTATCTGCCGCCCCAGGCGGCGAAGGGCCTCGTGCCGACGATCTGGTGGCTGTCGGGATTGACCTGCACCGACGATAACTTCGTGCAGAAGGCCGGCGCCCAGCGCTATGCGGCCGAAGCGGGAGTCGCCATCGTCTGCCCCGACACCAGTCCCCGGGGCGAAGGCGTTCCCGACGATCCCGAAGGCGCCTGGGACTTCGGACTCGGCGCCGGCTTTTATGTCAACGCCACCCAGCCTCCATGGTCGGAGAATTACCGCATGTACGATTACGTGGTCGATGAACTGCCGCGCGTACTGGCGTCGAGCAATCTCCCGGTAAATGTCGAACGCAGTTCAATCATGGGCCACTCCATGGGCGGCCACGGCGCGCTCACCATCGCGCTGAAAAACCCCGGCAAGTACAAATCGGTCTCCGCCTTCGCCCCGATTTGCGCGCCCATGCAATGCCCCTGGGGCGAAAAGGCCCTGGGCGCCTATCTCGGGCCGGACCGGGACCAATGGCGCGACTATGACGCTTGCGAGCTGATCGCCGAAGCCGCCGAACGCCTCCCGATCCTGATCGACCAGGGCAAGGCCGACGACTTCCTCAAGGAGCAACTGAAACCGGCATTGCTCGAAAAAGCCTGTGCCGCGGCCAAACACCCCCTGACCTTGCGCATGCAGCCCGGCTACGATCACAGCTATTTTTTCATCGCCAGCTTCATCGTGGACCACGTCCGCCATCACGCCAGGGCGCTCGCGGTCTAGGAACGGCGTGCACGCCTTCCCTGGCGCGACTCTTCTGGATTCTCCAACCCCCAGTCTCGACATCCATGTCGAGCCGTTCGGCCCTCAAGAAGCTGTGCTTCTTGTCGGCTGCGCCGACCGGACCTCACCCTCTATGACATTGACGTTATAGGCGATCGAGATTCGCTCGCCGCTGCCGGTGTAGGGATGCACCATGTGCTTCATCCAGCTTGGCCATAGCAGCATGCGCCCCGGAACGTTTTCGATAAATTCGCGGCCGTCGAGGATCGTATTGCTGATCTGGAGGTAATTGGCGGCCTCGCGCGGATCGAGTAATTCGAGCAGGCCATTTTGGGGAATCGAAGGGTCGGGATTGCCTTTCGTTACGTAATAGACCCCCGACCACATGCAATTCGGATGCGTATGCACGACGTTGTAGTCGCCGCTACGGTTGATGTTGCCCCAGGCGTCGATGAGCAGGCGAAATTGCCGCTGCCGGTCGCGGTCGCGAATGATCCGGTCGGTAAGATTGAAGACGACGGTCTCGATGCGCCGCTTCAGTTCCTTGACCGGCGCATCGGGCCAGCCGATCAGATTCCCCGGCGATTGCCAGCCGCCGGCGTTGGAACGATTCTCGCCCTTTCGGGCTGGCGATCGTTCTTTCGCCAGCAACAACTCGGCGAGTTGCCGGTTGAGTTCTTCGCTGTCGGGCCAGTCATGGGCGACCAGGATCGTCCCGAAAAGCGAGGAAGTGCTCTGGCTGATGTCGAGTCTTTGCACGCCGCCGATTATTGCACACGACGGATGCGTACGAGCCGCCCTTCGCCTTCCACGCGCAGCCGGTACTCGCCGAACAATCCCCGGGAAATCTGCACCGCGAACGGCGCGTTCGCGGGCAGGGGCACGTATCGGGCTTCGTTCTGGCGCCAGACCTGGCCGTTTTCCAGATGGAAAAGCAGGTTTCCGCGCGGGCCTTCGCTGACTTCGGTCACCATCGCGCCGATGTCGTCCCGCTCCCGCCTTTGTTCTTCCCGGCCGTTGTCGCGCAATTGCTCGGCGCCGACGTTCTCCAGCCGGCCCCGGCCGGCGTCCGGCGTAATCTCGGGAAGCGCCTCGACAGCCTGCCCGGGTTCCGCCTCCGCCTCTGGTTCCGGTTCCACATGGGGCGTTTGCGCATGTTCTTCCGTGACTGCTTGCACGTCGACCGGCGCGGGTGTCGCCCCGCGCGCCGTCAGCGTCTCAAAGCAGTCGAGCCGTTCGATCGCGCGTTCGATCGCGGCACAGGCTTCGAGTTCCTGCTGGGAGGCCGTTTGCGCGGCAGCGTTCGCTGCCGCGGCAAACAGCACAAGGACACCAAGCGATCGCATGATTCGATCAGAAGTCCTGGGTGAACCTCACGTAGACGATTCTGCCGCGCAGATCGTGGCCGGCGCGGTCGTCGTAACCCGGGCGATCCGACAGGCCGTCGTAGATCACGCCGCCGGAACTCGGGCGGAACGCCGGCCGTTCGTTGCCGTTCGCATCCAGCCGCGTCAGGCGGGGCGGGTCCTCGTCGAACACGTTGTTGATGCCCACCGTAACCGATGTGTCGCCGTCGCCGAGCAGTCCGGGGAACACCTGGTTGTACTGGGCGTCGACCACGTTCCAGGCTTCGACGATGCCGTTGTTGCTCTGGTCGTTGCGATATTCGTCGATGTGCCGGAACTTGGCGGTCAGACTGCTGTCGCCCCAGGAGTATGTTGCCCCCATATGAGCGCGCAACTCCGGCAGGGTCGAGAAGTTGTTGCGGAAGTTCCTGCTGCCCGCGCCGTCGAAGCTGACCGCCCCGTCGCTGACCGCGAACTCCGTTACGTAGGTGGCGGCCGCGCTGAGGAACAGGTCGCCCGCGCCGACATCGACGTCCCAGGCCAGATTCACGTCAAGCCCGCTGGTTTCGACCGAGCCGATATTGACGAACTGGGTATTGACCTGGCGCAACTGGCCGCCGGCGTCGCGGATGACTCTCGGATCGTTCGGTACGCCGTCGTCCAGGCAGTCGTTGTTGACGATCGCCTGGGCGCCTTCGGACTGTGCGATCAGGTCCTGGTAGTCGAAGTTGAAGTAATCCACGCTCGCGTTGAAGCCGTTCTCCAATTGCAACACCAGGCCCAGGTTGAAGTTCTCCGATTCCTGGGGCGCCAGGTTCGGGGAACCCTGCACCGCCACGGTGATGTTGTTGTTCAGACCTGTCGAAACGCACACCGTGCTGCCGCCGGGACCGGTCGGCGAAGCCGGGTCGTCGATAAAGGCCGACGAAGTCGCTTCGGCGGTCTGGCGCACCGTGGGCGCCTGGAAGGAAGTGCCCCAGGAGCCGCGGAATCCGAGCCAGTCGAGCGGACGGAATTCGAACGCTACCTTCGGGTCCGTGGTGGCGCCGATCCGGCCGCCGTAATCTTCCCTGCGCACGGCGAATTGCAATTCAAGCGCGTCGGTCATGGGCACGACGACTTCGCCGAATACGGCGATCACGTCCTCGCTGCCCATTACCGGGCCGGAGAGGCTTTGTTCGTTGGCCTCGCCGGCGGATTCCAGCGAGTCGCCGAAGATCTCAATTTGCACGTCGCGAAATTGGGAGCCGAAAGCCGCCTGCACCGTATTGCCGTTGAAGTCGAACAGGTCGCCGGTAAACACCAGGTCGGTGACCTGTTCCAGCACTCTGGCATTACTTGCCGAAGGCGTGTCGAACTTGGCCAGCGTGATGTCGCTGTTGCCGGCCGTGCTCGTGCCGTCCTTGGGCGAAACCAGCGCCGGATTGGCCAGGCGCGTGCCGAAGGGATTCCATTCGCCCGCTTTCACCAGATCCTGGAATACGTCGGAACGATAGTTGTGCGGCGCGTTCGTGGTGCGCGTGGAGTTCGCCCAGCCGTAGGAAAGGTCCATGCTCCAGGTGTCGCCGATATCGAATTCCACGCCGTTGAGGATGCGCGTGTAGGCCAGTTCCCGCTTGATGTATTGGGTCAGGGGCGTATTGTTCACCTCCCGGCCCAGCGGTCTGGCGGTCACTTGCAGGTCGGTTGCGGTATGGATCGAATTGTCCCATTGTTCCGGGCCGATATAGAGAATGTCCGCCGGATCGGCGGGGTCGGCGATAAAGAAGTTGAAAGGATGCGAAGCCGGAATCGTCCAGCCTCCGCCGACCGCTCTGCCCGTATTGAAGGTAGCGCCGCCGCTCGGCCGCTCGACGATGTTGTTGGAATAGCTCGCTTCCGCGTAATAGCGCAGCCGGTCGCTGAATTCCCATTCGAACTCGTTGAACACCTGCACCCGCTCTTCGGCGGAAATGATCGCCACCTGGTCTACGAACAGGTAGCGGCAGCGTGAGTCGCTCGGGCTGCGCAGGACGCCGCCCGCGGCCTCGCAGTCGGGGTCCGGCACCCGGTTGCCGCCGGTGGGGACCGCGTTGCCTTCCGCGTTCAGCGTAGCGCCGCGATAGGTGCCGGGCGAACCGGTGGAAGACAGGAAACGCGATTCGCGCGGGCTCGGATTGAGCCGTTCGTTCAGCCAGTCGAAGTCCGAGCGAAAGGCTTCGCCTTGTTCGTACCAACTCGCGTAAATGTTGAAGCCGCCCCGGTCGAACTGGGCGCCGGCGGCGAAGCCGATGTCCTGCTGTTCGATCTCGGAGTTCGAATAGCTTCCGCTCAACTCGAATCCCTCGAAACCCTTGCGCGTGATGATGTTCGCCACGCCGGCGACCGCCTGTGAGCCATAGAGGGCGGAAGCGCCGTCGGTCAGCACTTCGATGCGTTCGATCATCGTGATCGGAAACTGATTGATGTCGAGATAATCGGTGCCGGTGTCGTCGGCGACCGGCGCGATACCGCCGCGTTTTCCGTTGATCAGGGTCAATGTCGAACCGAGACCGAGATTGCGCACGTTGAACATCGCCGTGCCGGCCCGGTTATTGGTCTCGTTGTAGAACTGCGACCCGCTGTTCACGGTCAGTTCCTTGAGTACGTCGACCGGCTGCGATGCGCCGATCCGTTCGATGGTCTCCTGGTTGATCACCTGTACCGGCTTGGTGCCGTCGAAACTCGTGCGGCGAATGTAGGAGCCGGTAACGAGAATTTCCTCGAGCGTTTCCTCGTCCTGCGCCAGGACCGGCGGCGCCGAGCCGATGGCGGCGGCGATGCCGGCGGATAGTGCTGTCAATCTGAACTTGCTGGATGTCATGGATGGGTCCCCCAAGATTGATTGCAAACTCCAGTTTCGGGTTTTATCGGCAAGTTGGCCGTGGACTGTAATCCGTGGCGGGTTTATGCTCTGCGGATAATCCGTTTCAGGAAGACAATCCATGCACAATAACGCCGGCGGTATTCTTCGCGGGTCGGCAATGGCGCTCATGCTGTGCCTGACGCCAGCCCTGGCCCATTCCCAGCAATCCATGGAACTTGGCGGGGAGATGATCTCCGCCGCTGAGGATTTCATCGCCTCGCTCAATGAAATGCAGCGCAACAGTGCGCTGTTCGATTTCGATGACGATGAGCGCAGCAACTGGTTTTTCACGCCGGTGGACCGCAGGGGCGTACCCTACAAGGCCATGGATGAAAGTCAGCGGGCGGCGGCCCGGCGGCTGTTGCGGGTCTTTCTCAGCGCAGGTGGATTCGCCAAGGCGGAAGCCGTTCGCGGCCTGGAATCGGTGCTCGCGGAAATCGAGGTCAATGGCCGCTTTGACCGCGACCCGGAGTTGTATTTCTTCTCCATCTTCGGCGAACCCGGTCGGGATGCGCCCTGGGCGCTGCGCTACGAAGGCCACCATCTGGCTTTCAACTGGACTTTCGCCGGCGGCGCCGGCATCGCCAGTACGCCGCAGTTTCTCGGCAGCAATCCCGCCGAGGTGCGCAGCGGCGACCGCGCGGGAACCCGGGTGCTGCATCGCGAGGAGGACCTGGCCCGGGAACTCGTCACTTCCCTGGACGCCGGACAGCAGTCCGCGGCGATTCTGGATGCGGAGGTCCCCCGGGACATCCTTACCGGCAATGAACGGCTGGTTAAACCCCTGGAAGATCTGGGGGTCGGCTGGACGGAACTTGATACGGCGCAACAGGACAAGCTCATGGAACTGGTGTGGGAAGTCGCCATGGTGCAGGCGCCGGGTCTCGCCCGGGCGCGGCTGGAAAACCTCGAACAGGCCGGCAGGGAGGGCATCCGTTTTCTCTGGATCGGCGGCAGGGAGCGTGGCGGACCCCACTACTACCGCGTGCAGGGGCCGACTTTCCTGATCGAATACGACAATACCCAGAACAACGCCAACCATATCCACCTGGTCTGGCGCGATTTCCAGGGCGATTTCGGCCGGGACCTGCTCCGGATGCACTACAAGTCGGTGGCGGCAAACCACGGGCCGGACCACCAACACTGAGTTTCCTAGGGAAGCTCTGATCAAGTCAGAGCTTCCCTGCGGCACAGGGAAGTGCCGCCGAATTCGATGGCGTAAGCCATTGAATTCGGGAGCAAAACAAAACCACGCTTTTGTTTTGCGATAATGAAAAATTCCAAGGAGGGAATTTTTCAGAGAATACCTAGGGTATGAAGCCATGAGAATAGCCGGAAAACTTGCGTTACTGCTGGCGACTGTCTGCGCCGGCGCGGCTTCCGCCGATATCGGCGAAGTCGAAACCCGAAGCGGCGTGCTGCGGGGATTCGCCTCGGCCCACCAGCCCGGGGTAACGGTATTCCAGGGGGTCGCCTTTGCCGCGCCGCCGACCGGCGAGTTGCGCTGGCGCCCGCCCGCCGCGCCGATTCCCTTTGCCGGGGTGAAAGAAGCCGGCCGCATCGGCCCCGCCTGCTGGCAGGCGCGCAATTCCGACGCCTCGCTCTACGCCAGGGGCAATCTGCACCGCAGCGAGGACTGCCTGTATCTGAATGTTTTCAGCGGCGCCGCGCAGCCCGATGAGCGTCTGCCGGTACTCGTCTGGTACCACGGTGGCGGCAATACCACCGGCCATGCCGGTCCGCCCATTTTCGACGGCGCCAATCTTGCCGCCCGGGGCGCCGTGGTGATTACCGCGAACTACCGGCTTGGCCCGTTGGGTTTCATGGCGCATCCCGCCTTGAGCGCCGAATCCCCGGCAGGCGTTTCCGGCAATTACGGCTTGCTCGACCAGCTTGCCGCCCTGGAATGGGTTCGCGACAATATAGCGGCATTCGGCGGCGACCCGGAACGGGTCACGATCTTCGGCCAGTCCGCCGGCGGCACCGATGTCTGCCTGCTGCAAGCCTCGCCATTGAGCGAGGGCCTGATCCATCGCGTGATCGGCCAGTCGCCGGTCTGCATCAAGCTGGATACCGAACTCGATGAGGCCCACGCCGCCGGCGTCGCCTGGGCCCGGAGGCTTGGCGTCGATGGCGGCGACGCCGCCACCCTTGCCGATCTCCGGGCGGTTCCCGCCGAACAGCTTATTGCCACCACCGGCGGGGCTTCCGCTCCGGTGATCGACGGTTGGCTCATACCCGACCGACCTTACGACCTGTTCGAGTCCGGCGCCCATAACCGGATACCCGTAATCGTCGGCGGCATGAGCGAGGAATACCATGGCCTGCAACATGCCGCCGGGCCCATCAGCGAAGCCGAACTCGATGAATTTCTCGCCGGAACATTCGGCGGCGAAGCTTCCGCGGTAAAAGCCAACTACGGCGCCGCCCTGGACCGCTCACCGCTCGACGCCCGCAAGCAGATCCTGGGGGAAAACAATTTTCTGCTCGATGCGCGGATGTGGGCCCGACTCGTGGCGGGCCACGGGAACGAGGCATGGGTGTACTATTTCACCCGGCCGGCGCCGGTGTTCCGGCTGTATGTGGCCGATGATCCCGATCTGACCGGCAATGGCGGCGAGCGCCTGTGGGGCGCCTATCATTCCGGCGACCTGGCCTATGTGTTCGACAATCTCGACCTCGTGGGGCTCGACTGGGAAGCCGCCGACCATGCCCTGGCGGATACCGTGGCGGATTACTGGGTGAATTTCGCCGCCACCGGCAACCCCAACGGGCCGGGCCTGCCACCATGGCCGGGTTACGATCCGCAAGCCGACGTGGTGCAGATTCTCGATGCCGAGGTGCGGTCGGAAAGGCATCCGGCCTCGGAAAATCTGCAACATCTGGAAGAGCTGTACCTGCGCAGCCGCTAGGAGCCTGCGCCGTGGCCCAGCCATGTCATTCTGCGCGGAGCGAAGCGGAACTGCGGAGTTGATGTCTGACCACAGGGAAATGAGAACGCTAGCAATTCTCATTAGAATTTACATAAAAATCAACTAGTTAGACAGTTTTTCGCTTGACTTGGCCAAGCCTTTCCCCCATGCTTGGCCAAGCTGCGGTCGCGGCGACAGCCAAGCACAAGGAGCATCAAATGAAATCCGACCCAACCGTTATCAAGCATCTGAACAAGGCCCTGGCGAATGAACTCATCGCCATCAACCAGTATTTTCTGCATTCCCGGATGTACGAAGACTGGGGCCTGAAAAAACTCGCGGAAAAAGAATACGAAGAATCCATCGACGAAATGAAACACGCCGACGCCCTGGTCAGGCGCATCCTGTTTCTGGAAGGGCTCGCCAACCTGCAGAACCTCGGCAAGCTGCTCATCGGCGAGCACACCCGGGAAATGCTCGAATGCGACCTCAAGCTCGAAATGCGGGCCTGCCCGGACCTGCGCGAGGGAATCGCCTACTGCGAATCCGTGGGTGACTATGTTAGCCGGGACCTGCTCGCCGGGATTCTCGACAACGAGGAAGAGCATGTGGACTGGCTCGAAACCCAGTTGGCGCTGATCGACAAGGTGGGCATCGAGAACTATCAGCAGTCGATGATGTAAGCGCGGACTCCCGTTCCGTCATTCTGCGCGCAGTCGCAGAATCTCGTTGGGTGGCCACGACATGAAGTTTTGCGACCTAGGAGCCTGCGCCGTAGGAATTCGCGAAAGCGAAAATTCGCTGTCGCCGCGCCCCTGGCCGGTCGATTGAGGCGAATATTGGTGGATATGCAACGAAATCGAGCGGCCAGGGGCGTGGATGAGAGAGGATTTGCAGCCGTGAATTCCTACGGCGCAGGCTCCTAGATTCGCTCAGAATGGCGGATGGGCCCCACTGTCATTTCGCGCTGGAACGTGGTCCAATCACGCGGCATGTACGCCTGCATCGACCTGGGCTCCAACAGTTTCCATTTGCTCATCGGCGAATGGGAAGACGGTCGCATCCGCATCGTCGAACGTTGCAGCGAAAAAGTGCAGCTTGGCGAGGGCGTGGTGCGCTCCCGGGTCATTTCCGCGGCCGCGTTCCGGCGCGGCCTCGACTGTCTTGCCGGATTCCGCGAACTGATTCGGAAGCATCCGGTGCGGCAATACTGGGCCCTGGGCACCAATGCCCTTCGCCTGGCGCGCAATTCTCCCGAGTTCCTCACCGCCGCAAGGGAAATCGGCGTTCGCGTCTCGGTCATCAGCGGTGTGCAGGAAGCCGTGCTGATCTACGCCGGCGTCACCACTTCACTGCCCGAAAGCGAAGAGCGCCGCCTTGTGCTGGATATCGGCGGCGGCAGCACCGAAGTCATCGCCGGCCATGGCCACCAGCGCATCATCACCGAAAGTCTGCCGGTGGGAACCGTGGCCTGGCGCGACCGCTTCTTCGCGGAACCGGCAACCGGCGCCAGGGCGCTGGAAAGCGGCATGGACGCAGGGCTCGAAGCGGCCACCGGGATATTCGAACCCGTCCGGGCGGCGCTGGCCCGGGCTGGTTGGGATCAGGCCTACGCATCCTCCGGTACGGTGAAGATGCTGAAATACATCTGTGAGACCCGGGGCTACGGCAAAAACCGCATCACCGCCGCCGCCCTGGCGGAACTCAAGCCCATGCTCGCCGCGGGCATCGCCGACAACAGTCCCCTGGAGGGCCTCAAACCCGAGCGCCGGGACCTGTTGCTCCCGGGCTGGTGCATCGCCTCGGCATTGATGCGGGTCTATGGCGTCGAAACCCTGCACTTCAGCGCCACCGCCCTGCGCGAGGGCATGCTCGACTTCCTCGTCCACAACGAAAAAACCATGCCCATCATGCGCCAGAGCCCCCTCCCGGCGGTGAACAACGCGGGTTGATTCGTTTCATTGTCATTCTTTGCGAAGCGAAGCTCCCCATACCCGTCATTCTGCGCGAAGCGAAGCGGAGTTGCAGAATCTCATGCAGGATACTGAGAACTTGCTGCTGCCATCCCTGGCGCGCGGGGGGTCGGCTGCGCCGAGCGGGCCTCACCCCCTTAAACATTTGTTGTTGGGGTCGAAGGGGCTGTCGGGGATTACGGTTGCCTGGAAGCATTTGTCGAGCAGTTCCACTTCGATTCCGGTTCCGGGTTTGGCGAGTTCGGGGGGCAGCATGCCCAGGGCCAGGGATTTGCCGGTGCGGAAGCCGAAATTGCCGCTGGTGGCGCGACCGACGGTTTCTCCGTCCTTGAGCAGGGCGTTGTTGCCGAGTACGTCGGCGTCCTCAACATCATGTACTTCCAGCGTCACCAGCAGGTTTTTCGGGCCGGCTTCGCGGCTGGCCAGCAGAGCCTCGCGACCGAGGAAGTCGCCCTTGCCGGGCTTGACGAAGCGGTCCATGGCCGACTCGAAGGCCGAATACTCGATGGAAAGTTCGGTGCCCACCATGCGGTAGGACTTCTCCATGCGCATGGAGTCCATGGCGCGGATGCCGAAAGGCGCAAGGCCCAGATCTTCCCCGGCGGCAAACAGCGCGTCGAAGATATGGTTCTGATATTCCAGCGGATGGTGCAGTTCCCAGCCGAGTTCGCCGACGAAATTTACCCGCAAGGCCTTGACCGGCGCCGAACCCACCACGATGTCGCGGGCGGTCAGCCAGCGGAAGGCTTCGTTGGAAAGATCGGCATCGGTTACCCGGGACAGCAAGTCCCGCGCCTTCGGCCCGGCGAGCACGAGCACTCCCATGACGCCGGTGAGTTGGGTGAACTGCACCGAGCCGTCCCTGGGCAGGCGCTTGCCCAGATAGTCGTGGTCCAGCCTTTGCAGGGCGCCTGCCGACACCAGATAAAAGGAATCCGCCAACTCCCGCAGGATGGTGAACTCCGAATGCACGCCGCCGTTGCGATTCAGGGCATGGGCCAGGCACAGCCGACCGGCCTTTTGCGGCAGGCTGTTGGCGACGAAACCGTCGAGGAAAGCCTCGGCGCCGGGCCCGGAAACCCGGCACTTGGCGAAGGCGGTCATGTCGAGCAGGCCCACGTTTCGGGTGACGTTGTCTACCTCCCGCCGCACGGCCTCGAACCAGCGCGAGCGGCGGAAAGACCAGTCGTCTTCCTGGCGCATCCCGTCCACGGCGAAGAAATTGGGTCTTTCCCAGCCGAATTTCTGCCCGAATACGGCGCCCCGGGCTTTCATTCGCTCGTAACAGGGAGCTGTGCGCAGTGGCCTCGCCGCAGGCCTTTCCTCGTCGGGATAGTGAATGATGAAAACGTGGGAATAGGCTTCCTCATTCTTCCTGACCAGGTAGTCCCTGGTGGCGTAGTCGCCGAAGCGGCGCGGATCGACGCCAAGCATGTCGATGCTCGGCTCGCCTTCCACAATCCATTCGGCGAGTTGCCAACCGGCGCCGCCGGCGGCGGTAATGCCAAAGCTGTGGCCCTCGGACAGCCAGAAGTTGTCGATGCCCCAGGCCGGCCCGATGATGGGGTTGCCGTCGGGGGTGTAGGCGATGGCGCCGTTGTAGACCTGTTTT
This sequence comes from Pseudomonadales bacterium, assembly GCA_022819645.1. Taxonomy (GTDB): domain Bacteria; phylum Pseudomonadota; class Gammaproteobacteria; order Pseudomonadales; family Pseudohongiellaceae; genus UBA9145. The sequence goes on along the minus strand of JAJEGU010000041.1, from coordinate 26,436 downwards.
ACCCCCACCTCGGCGAAAGCCGGCACCCGGTTCATGGCGGCCTCGATATGGGGCATGAGGCGGTCCACGTCTTCCTGGAACAACTCGTATTCCGCCTCGGGGTCGGGGCCGTCCACATAGCAGGCGGGAGCGCCCTTCTCGTAAGGTCCGAGGATGAAACCGCCGTTTTCCTCGCGCAGATACCAGGAACCGTCGGATTCCCGCAGCACGCCGAGTTCCGGCAGGCCGTCGCGCTTGCGCTGCCGCAATGCCGGGTGGGGTTCGGTGACGATGTACTGGTGCTCCACGGGCATGACCGGCACGTCGAGCCCCACCATGGCGCCGGTCTGGCGGGCGTAGTTTCCCGTGGCGGAAACCACGTGCTCGCAGTGAATGTCGCCCTTGTCGGTGTGGACGACCCAGTCCCCGGAATCGGCCCGAGTGATTCCCAGCACTGCGGTCTTGCGGTAGATTTCCGCACCGCGCCGGCGAGCGCCGGTGGCCAGGGCCTGGGTCAGATCGGCGGGCTGAATGTAACCGTCTTCGGGATGATGGATTCCGCCCACGAGACCGCCGGTATTGCACAGCGGCCAGAGCTTGCCGATCTCCTCCGGGCTGAGAAAGCGCACATCGACGCCGATGGTTTTTGCCGTGGCCGCGTATTGATAATACTCATCCATTCGGTCGCGGTTCATCGCCAACCGCAGATTGCCGACCTGACTGAAGCCGACCTGCTGGCCGGTTTCCTTCTCGAGCCGCCGGTACAGGTTGACCGAATACTTGTGAATCTGGCCCACCGAATAACTCATGTTGAACAGCGGCAGCAGGCCCGCGGCGTGCCAGGTGGAACCCGAGGTCAACTCGCCTTTCTCCACGAGCACGACTTCCTCTCCCCAGCCCTTGCGGGCCAGATGATAGAGGGCGCTGACGCCCACCACGCCGCCGCCGATCACGACGACTCTTGCCCTTGCCTTCATCTTCTCTGCCTTGCTCCGTAACACATGGGAGTTTATCCAGCCGCGGCCCGGCGGCGCCGGCGGGCGCCGGACGCCGGGCCAGCGCCGACCGCCGGCGGGTCCATCACCGAAAACAGCCTGGGGAAGTCGTCGCTGCGGTGCGGGATCGCCATGGCCTCGACGAAGTATTCCTGGAACTTCGGCTCCACCGCGGTCTCGATCTTTTCGATGCGGCCCACGGTGTCCTGAATTTCCCCGCGGGCCTGGTGATTGAGCAGGGCGATGAGCGCCCCGGTTCCCGCGGCATTGCCGGCGGATTCGACCCGGTCGAGGTCGCAGTCGGGAATCAGCCCGAGCGCCATGGCGTAGGCGGGATCGATATGGGAACCGAACGCCCCGGCGAGGCGGATGCGGTCGATGCGGCGGATGCCGGCCCGGTCCTGCAACAGGCGCACGCCGGCGTACAGCGCCGCCTTGGCGAGTTGCACCTGGCGCACATCGGTCTGGGTGATGAGGATTTTTCGCTCGCCGTCGTGGAGCAGATAGGAAAACGTGCGGCCATCGGCGATGATGCGCCCGCTGCGATTCGCCAGCGAGCCGTCGATGACGCCGTCGCTGTTGATGACTCCGGCCAGATACATTTCGGCGATGACTTCGATGATGCCCGAGCCGCAGATGCCGGTTACTCCGCTGTCTCCGGTGGCTTCGGCGAAGTCCGGATCGTCGGACCAGGGTTCGGCGCCGATGACCGAAAATCGCGGCTCCAGGTTTTCCCGATCGATACGCACCCTTTCGATGGCGCCGCTGCTCGCGCGCTGTCCGCAGGAGATCTGGGCGCCCTCGAAGGCCGGGCCCGTGGGGCTGGAACAGGCGAGCAGGCGCTCCCGGTTGCCGAGAACGATTTCCGCATTGGTGCCCACATCCACCACCAGGGAGATTTCGTCGAGCCGATGCGGCTCCTCGGCGAGCACCATGCCGGCGGCGTCGGCGCCCACATGGCCGGCGATGCAGGGCAGCACATGGACCCTGGCGCCGGGATGAAGCGCGAGGCCCAGGTCCCGGGCTTTCCCGTCGATGGCGTCCGAGACGGCCAGGGCGAAGGGGGCGCCGCCGAGTTCCCCGGGGTCGAGCCCGAGCAGCAGATGGTGCATGACCGGATTGCCCACCACGGTGAGTTCGACAATATCGGCCGCTTCGATTTCCCCCCGGGCGCAAACGCCGGCGATGAGCGCATTGATTCCCTCGCGAACGGCTGCGGTGAGTTCGGCGGCGCCTTCCGGGTTCATCATCGCCCAGGAAACCCGGCTCATGAGGTCCTCGCCGAAACGGATCTGGGGGTTCATGACGCCGTCGGTGGCGATGACCCCGCCCGCGGTCAGGTCCACCAGATGGGCGGCGATGGTGGTGGAGCCCACGTCGATGGCCAGACCATGGGCCGCCGGCTTGAATCCCGGCCACACCGCGATGATGCCCGCCTGCCGGTGCACCGCCGCGGTGACGCGCCATTCGCCTTCGCGCAGCGCGGTTTGCAGGTTCGCCAGCCCGGACAGGTCGCAATCGAGGTCGGCAAGCCGCCATTCCCTGGCCAGGGCTTCCCGCAGCCGCTGCAAGTCGCTGCCTGCTTCATGGAGTTCCGGGGGCGACACTTCCACATGGCAGAGCCGGGTGGCCGGGTCGAGTGGGATGTCGCGCAGTTCGGCGTCCTTGCGCACCACCTGGCGATGCATCTGGCTCTCCGGGGGCACATCGATGACCACATCGCCCTGGAGCGTTGCCTGGCAGCCCAGGCGGTGATTGGCTTCGAGCCGGCGGCGGCGCTCGCTGTGGCGCGCCTCGATTTCATTGAATGGGGACAGGTTTTCCGGGCGCGAACGGATGGCGTGCTTGGCGAAGTCCCCGTCCATGCAAACGATGCGGCAACGCCCGCAAAGCCCGCGGCCGCCACAGACCGAATCCACGTCGGCGCCGATACTGCGGGCGGCGTCGAGCAGGCGGGTCCCGACAGGAAACGCGCCCCGGCGCCCGGATGGGGTGAAAACGACTCTGGCGGTGGTTTCGGTCAACTCTTTAATCCCATCGCACGAGTGCCGTGCCTTTTTCCGGAGATTCTGCGACTGCGCGCCCCCTCGCCCGTCATCCTGCGCGCAGTCGCAGGATCTCCCCGGGAGGCCTCTGCACGAGATTCTGCGACTGCGCGCAGAATGACAGTAACTCCTCAAGCTCCCCGGCGTCTGCGGCCGCGGCGTTCCCGGCCGGCGCCGGGGGCCGGCTCGCGATACTTTCGCAGCCAGTTTGCGCAGTCCGGGTCGTGACCCATCATGACGTCGGCGCCCAGGGCCGCCTGCAGCACTTCCGGGTGCAGGGGGCTGGTGATCGCCGAAGTCATGCCGGCGCCGATGGCCATGGTGAGAAAGGCGGAATTGATGCCGTTGCGGTTGGGCAGCCCAAAGCTGATGTTGGATGCGCCGCAGGTGGTGTTGACCTTCAGTTCTTCCCGCAGCCGCCGCACGATGTGCATGACCTGGCGGCCCGCCGAATTGATCGCGCCGATGGGCATCACCAGTGGGTCCACCACCACATCCTCCCGGGGAATGCCGTAATCGGCGGCGCGTTCGACGATTTTCTTCGCCACGTCAAAACGCACGTCCGGGTCTTCGGAAATGCCGGTTTCGTCGTTGGAGATGGCGACCACGGCAGCCCCATGGCGCTTGACCAGGGGCAATACCGTCTCCAGCCTTTCTTCCTCGCCGGTGACCGAATTCACCAGGGCCTTGCCCTGGTATACCGCCAGCCCGGACTCCAGCGCGGCGACGATGGAGGAATCGATGGACAGGGGCGCATCGGTAATCGACTGCACCAGCTTGACGATGTCCGCAAGCATCGCCGGCTCGTCGGCAAGCGGGACGCCGGCGTTGACGTCGAGCATCTGGGCGCCGGCCTCCACCTGGGCGATGGCGTCGGCCTCGACCCGGCTGTAATCGCCCCGGGCCATTTCCTCGGCGAGAATCTTGCGTCCGGTGGGATTGATGCGCTCGCCGATGATGACGAAGGGGCGGTCAAAGCCGATGCGCACTTCGCGGCCGGGGGAAGTAATGAGGGTTTCTGTCATGAAGCTTGCTCCAGTTGCCGTGCTCCCGGTCGCAGCGGGGGCGCGGCGCTGCCCTGGTCCCAGTCGGCGTCGGCCCAGTCCACCGCGGGGCGCCAGGGACTGCGGCCGCCGAGCACGCCGGATTCTTCGACGATTTCCGCCACCTGGCGTTCCTGGCGGTAGGCCATGATATGGACGCCATGGACGCCCTCGATTTCCCGGAGTTGCCGGATCAGGTCAACGCACAGCCTGACGCCTTCCCGGCGCTGGTCCCGGGCGCCCCTGAGCCGCGCAATCACCGCATCGGGAATATGCACGCCGGGCACATTGGCGCGAATCCACTCCGCCGAGCGGGCCGAGGCCAGAGGGCCGACTCCCGCCAGGATAAAAACCTTCTCGTGGGTTCCCGCATCGCGAACCGCCGTCATGTAGCGCTGGAAAGCGGCGATGTCGAAGCAGTACTGGGTCTGCACGAACTGGGCGCCGGCGGCGGCCTTCTTGGCGAGGCGGAGGGGGCGATAGTCCAGCGGCGGGGCGAAGGGATTGGCGGCGGCGCCGAGAAAGACATGGGGCGCTTCGCTGAGTTCGCGACCGCTGAGAAAGCGGGATTCGTCGCGCATGGTGCGGATCATGTTCAGCATCGACATGCTGTCGAGGTCGAATACGGGCTTGGCCTGGGGGTGGTCGCCCACATCAACCCCGTCGCCGGTGAGGCAGAGAATGCTCGCCACGCCCATGGCGGCGGCGCCGAGCACGTCGCCCTGGATGGCGATGCGGTTCCGGTCCCTGGCCGAAATCTGCATGACCATGGCGTAACCGCGCCGGGCGAGCAGCGAGCACATGCCGATGCTGGACATGTGGCAATTGGCGCCCGAGCCGTCGGTGGCGTTCATGGCGTCCACATAGCCGTCAAAGAGGGCGGCGCGCTGATAGACATCGGCGGGGTTGGCGGAGTCCGGCGGCGCGATTTCGGCGGTCACGGCAAAGCCGCCGGCGCGCAGGACCCGTTCGAGGCGGCCGAAGGAAGAATGCCCCGGCAGAATGGGCAGGGGGTCGCCGGGAGTGACCGGTTCGTCTTCAAACTGCATGGCCGGCGTCTCCCACCCGGATGCGCAGCTCCCGCAACCAGGCCGACTTGCCGGGAAGGCGGTGGTCCACCGGGGGCTGCAGCACCTGCATCGACGCCTGCTCCTCCCCGAGGCGCTGGTTGCCTTCCCAGGCGAGCACCCAGACGCAGGGCATTTCCGGCTTGACCTCGCAGCGGCCATCGTCGCGAACGCCGCCGCAGGGGCCGTTGCGCATCTTCTTGGGGCAGTTCATGGGGCAGGACAGCCCGGTGAAGCCGACGATGCACTGGCCGCAGTTTCGTGAATCGAGGAGCAGGCCCTTGGTAAGCGATTCGACCCGGGCGAAGGGTTTGTCGAGGCGCTGGTAACCGATCCGGCGCAGCAGGGGTTCGCATTGGACCAGGGTGCATTCGAGCAAGGCGTATATCCGTTTCAGGGCGCGGGCGTGGCGCACGGAAAACATTCGCATCCGGTACGATTCGGGTTTGCTGGCGGCGCTTGTGGCGTTCATGGCTCGGCGGCCCTGGCATGGTTGCGAATCAGGGTTTCCAGTCGCTCGTTGCTGAAAGCTTCCTCCAGGCGAGCGGCTTCGATGCGGGCGATTTCGGCCGGGTCGCCTTCGGTTTCGACGCGGCTGGTCTCCCGGCGCCATTCGGCGAGATACGGCCCGCTGCTCCCCTTGCCGGCGCGCATGGCGGCGCGGTCAATGGCCTGCTGGAATCGCTGGCTCAACATCACCTTCTCGCGCAGCCGCCCGCGCTGGACGATGATCTGGGAGGGGATGGCGCGCCAAAAAATCCTGGTTATCTTCATATCGACGCGGCCTGTTCATTGTCATTCCGCGCGAAGCGAGGTGGAGTCGCGGAATCTCGTTTCGTGGCCTCTCCGGGGAGATCCTGCGACTCCGCTTCGCTTCGCGCAGGGTGGCCGGAGGGGGTGACTTCGCTGCGCGCGGGATGACGGCGGGTGGAGACCCTCACGGGGATGGCGCGCTGGCTGGATTGGGCTGCGAGGGCTGTTTCCAGGTCGCCGTAACCGGTGTGCACATGCTCGAAATCGAGTTTCAGCTTCGCAGCGGCGTTTTCCGCAGCCGCCAGCAATTCTCCGTCTCCGGCCTGGGACAGGTACACCAGTTTTCGGTAATTGCCGAAATAGGCGTCCCTGAGCCGGGGATGCCGGTCCAGGCCCAGCGGCTCGATGACGAAACGGTCAAAGTGGCGGGCCAGGAAGTCGGTCAGATAGAAGGTGCCGGGCTCCGCCGCGGCCAATCGCGCAAAGCGCTCGCTGCCGGCAAAAAACTCGTAGCAATGGGCGCCATCCAGCCGCTCCACGCCCTCCTCGGCGAGTACAGCGTCGATGCCGCCGGCGGTGCCGCAATCGGCATAGGCGACGAAGATCCTGCCGTATGCGTCCCGGTTGCGGCGGATCGCCTCCCGCAGGCGTCCGGGTATCCGCTCCGGGCGATTGTGCAGGCTGGCGTCGAGGCATTGCAGGCGCAGATGCTCCCAGCCCCGGATCCTGCGGATCGCTTCGATCTCCCGGGCCAGTGCGCCGCAGGCGATGACGAGCACGGCTTCCGCCACCGGTTTACCCTCTCGCCTGCCGCGCCCGCACCATGGCCGGCGCCACGTCGGCGGCCTGGGCCGCGTCCCGGCAATAGGCGTCGGCGCCCACGGCGCGGCCGAACTCCTCATTCAGCGGCGCGCCGCCCACGAGCACGATGTAGTCGTCGCGAATGCCCTGCTTGACCATTTCGTCGATGACCACCTTCATATAGGGCATGGTGGTGGTGAGCAGGGCCGACATGCCGAGGATGTCCGGCTGGTGCTTTTCCATCGCTTCGAAATAGTCTTCCACCGAATTGTTGATGCCGATGTCGAAGACCTCGAATCCGGCGCCTTCCAGCATCATCCCCACCAGATTCTTGCCGATGTCGTGGATGTCGCCCTTGACGGTACCGATAACCATCTTGCCGATGGGCTTTACCCCGGTCTCCGACAGCAGGGGCCGCAGCAGCTCCATGCCGCCTTTCATGGCGTTGGCGGCGAGCAGGACTTCGGGAACGAACAGGATGCCGTCGCGGAAGTCGATACCCACGATTCGCATGCCTTCCACCAGCGCCTCGTTGAGCACCTTGTCCGCCGACCAGTTGCGCGCGAGCAGGATCGAGGTGCCCTCGACGATTTCCTCCTTGAGGCCGTCATACAGGTCTTCGTGCATCTGCTCGACGAGTTCGCCGTCGTCTAGCTCGGCAAGGATGATTTCCTCGTCTTCCGGGTGGGTGTTTTGGTCAGTCATCAGTAGTCTCTATCCTCGAATTCGGATTTGCGGCGGCGCATGAATTCCAGCAGGGCTTCATCGATCGCCGGGTCCAGAGGCGGCGCCTCGTAGTCCCGCAGCATCTGCTTCCAGATGACGTTGGCGCGCCGGGCGGTGTCCAGGGAACCGTCCTGCCGCCATTGTTCAAAACTGTTGTTGTCAGCCACACTGGAGCGGTAGAAAGCGGACTCGAAGTTGGCCAGGGTATGGGCGGCGCCGAGAAAATGCGCGCCGGGGCCGACTTCGCGCAGGGCGTCCAGCGCCTGGGCATTTTCCGACAGGTCGACTCCACCGAGCAATACCGCGAGCATATTGGCCTGGTCGGCGTCCATGACGAACTTCTCATAGCCCATGGCGAGGCCTCCCTCGAGCCAGCCTGCGGTGTGCAGCATGAAGTTGACTCCCGCCAGGGCGGAAGTCTGCAGGGTGTTGGCGGCTTCATAGGCGGCCTGGGCGTCGGGAATCTTGGCGGCGCAAAGCCCGCCACCGCTGCGGAAAGGCACCCCGAGCCTTCGCGCGAGCTGCGCCGCGCCACAAAGGATCAGGCTCGGCTCCGGCGTGCCAAAGGTGGGCGCGCCGGACTGCATGGAAACCGCGGCGGCAAAACTGCCGAACACCACGGGAGCGCCGGGCCTGACGAGTTGTACATAGGCCATTCCCGCCAGCGCCTCGGCGAGAATCTGGGTCAGGGTGCCGGCAATCGTTACCGGCGACATGGCGCCGGCAAGCAGAAAAGGGGAAATGATCGTCGCCTGGTTGCTTTCGGCGTAAACCGTCGCCGCGCCGAGCATGGTGGCGTCGAAGGTCAATGGCGAGTTGGCGTTGATGAGATTGATCAGCACGGCGTTGTTCGCCACAAACTCGTCGCCGAACACGATTTTGGCCATGGCGACACTGTCTTTCGCGCGCTCGGGATGAGTGACCGAACCCATGAAAGGCTTGTCGCTGTACTTGATGTGGCTGTAGACCATATCGAAATGGCGCTTGTTCACCGGCACGTCCACGGGCTCGCAGACCGTGCCGCCGGAATGGTGCAGGCCGGGGCTCATGCAGGCCAGTTTGACGAAGTTGCGGAAGTCCTCCAGGGCGGCGTAACGACGGCCCTTGTCGAGGTCGTGGACAAAGGGCGGCCCGTAGGCGGGAACGAGCACCGTGCGGTCGCCGCCGATGATCGTGCTGCGGCGCGGGTTACGGGCGTGCTGGCGGAATTCCCCCGGCGCCGTGGCCTGGACCAGGGAACGGCATAGCCCCCGGGGAAAGCGCACCCGCTCGCCGTCCACCTCGGCGCCGGCTTCCTTCCAGAGAGTCAAGGCATGGGGAAACTCTCGGAATTCGATGCCGATTTCCGCGAGCACGGTTTCGGCATTGTGCTCGATCAGTTCCAGCGCTTCGCAATTGAGGACCTCGAAATGCGGAATCCCGCGTTCGATCCAGGCTGCAGAATCTGCCGCCGCGATGCGCTGTTTTCCGGCGGCCCCGCGGCGGCGGCCGCGCCGCGCCGATGCTTGGCCACGAGGCCCGCGACCCGAGTCTGACCTGTTTTGTGGTTTGACGGTCATTTTCGCGCCTACGCGCAGGATGACGCCAGGGCGCAGAATGACGGGAGCATGAGCAAACTCGTTCGGGTTCCAATTGCTTGCAAGTTTGGGGTAGTATCGAATTTACTGCTTCACCGGATGCGACATGGACCCAATCCCAGGCGACATTTCCGGCACCCGCCGCATTGGCTGTCAGTTTGCAATGGCTCTTGAATTGATTTCGACAGTTTGATCAATTCCTTGTCCGTTTTTGGCACACCGATGTCGCATACGCGCCATTACATGACGCATCCCGGTGCTATCCTCAAAAGATTCCAAAACAGAACGAACGATCAACGGAGAGTAATGATGGAGTTTCCCAGGCACGCCAAGAAAACAACGATCTCCGCCGCGGTTGCGGCCGCCCTTGCCGCGCCCCCGGTGGTGCTGGCCCAGGAAGCGCCCGGCGGACGGGGCCTCGAAGAGGTGCTCGTGACCGCGACCCGGGTCGAGCGCGCCATGCAGGATGTGCCGGTGGCGGTATCGGCCCTGAGTACCGAGGAGATCGACGAACTCGGCATCAGCAATTTCGCCGACTACGTGCTGCAACTGCCCAGCGTGTCCGCCGGCGGCAGCGGCCCTGGCCAGAACACCATCTACATTCGCGGCGTCGCCTCCACCACCCCCAACCTGACGGTTGCCGGCGTGGCCGGGCTCTCCCCCAATGTGGCCTTCTACCTCGACGAGCAGCCCCTGGCCCAGCCGGGACGCAATCTCGACGTCTACGCCGCCGACCTGGCGCGCATCGAGGTGCTCTCCGGGCCCCAGGGCACCCTCTTCGGCGCCAGCTCCCAGGCCGGCAATGTCCGCCTGATTACCAACAAGCCCGACCCATCCGGTTTCCATGGCAACGCCAAGCTCGGCGCCAACGCCATCAGCGACGGCGATTCGGGGTCGAACATGGAAGTCGTGGTGAATATTCCCGTGGCGGACAATTTCGCCGTGCGGGGCGTAATCTACAAGGATAACCAGGGCGGCTGGATCGACAATGTGCCCGGCAGAAGGGACGCCAGCCAGAGCGCGCGCTTCCGGCCCGAAGGCGCGGTGCGCGACAATGGCGTGCCGGTGGCATCCTACCGCGCCGGATTCCAGGCGGGAGTCGATCTTTCCAACATCAATTTCATCGAGGCCAACAACAGCGCCATCGCCCGCAGCGACATCAACGGCGTTTCCTATCTCGGCGGGCGGGTTTCCGCCCTGTGGGACATCAACCCCGACTGGAGCCTGCTGGTGGCCCACACTTCCCAGGAAACCGACGCCGACGGCGTATTCTTCGCCGACCCGGCCGCCGGAGACCTGGCGATCAGCCGCTTTGTGGACGAGGAAATCAAGGACGCCTTCGACAATACCTCCTGGACCCTGTCCGGCCGCCTTGCCGAGCTGGAAGTCATCTACACCGGCGCCTTCACCGACCGGCAGTCGGACCAGATCGTCGATTACTCCGACTACCTTTTCGTGGGCCAGTACCTGCCCTACTACATCTGCGACTACTACGCCACTTACACTTCCTTCAACACGCCTCCCGGCGTACCCCGGGAAGGCACCACCTGCAACGAGCCGCGGATGTTCGTGGACAGCCTCAACGCGCTGGAAGTCACCACCCACGAAATCCGCTTCACCACGGACCAGACCAACCGCTTCCGCCTGCAGGGCGGCTTCTTCTCCAGCGACCTGGAGCTGATCGAGGTCAACGACTTCACCTATCCCGGCTCCACCAAGGCGATTTCCTGGAACGGGCATCCGGGATTCGCGCCCAACTATCCGCTGACCAACGTGCAGGCGGCGCCGGGCAACCCGGCCGGTTCCAGCTTCAACGCCGGCCCCGGTTACTACACCTATCCCGGGCCTTTTCCCGATGGCGTGATTTTCCGCAACGACATCCGCCGCACGGACACCCAGGTGGGCGTATTCGGCGAAGTGGGATTTGACCTCAGCGACGAATTCTCGGTCACCCTGGGCGCGCGCAACTACGAGATCGAAGTGGACCTGGAGGGCAGCGCCAATTCCTCCTTCGGCAACTTCGGCGCCAACCGGGAAGACGGCCAGCGGTTCGGCACCAATATCTCCCAGCAGTTCATGCCGGGCAATGCGGTGGGAGCGCCGGACAAGGCCGTGGCCGACGGCACCATCTTCAAGGCCACCCTGGACTGGCGACCGATGGATGACCGCATGTTCTACGTCACGATTTCCGAAGGCTTCCGCCCCGGCCTGCTCAATCGCCCCGGCGGACGGACGAGCGCCGACGGCAGCGGTTTCGTGGTGCCCTATGAGCTGGAAACCGACGAGGTGGTCAATCTCGAAGTGGGCATGAAAGCGGACTTCAGCAATTCCCTGCGGATCAACGCGGCGCTGTTCAATATCGATATCGAGAATCTGCAGACCACGATCTTCGACACGAGCATCGTCAACCTGTTCTTCTCGGACAATGCCGCCGACGCCGATGTCACCGGCCTCGAAGCCGACTTCACCTGGCTGCCGGAATGGTCGGACCGGCTCACCTTCGCCGGCGCCATTTCCTTCCTCGATACCGAGATCAGCCGCAAGATCACCCCCACCAACGACGTGCGGGTGGGCGACGAGCTTGCCTTTGCGCCAAGCTCCCAGGGCAACCTGCGGGCGCGTTACGAATGGACCCTGCCAGGCAACGGCTGGACCGCCCACGTCATGCCCATGATCAACTGGTCGTCCGAGTCCTACAGCGACATCATCACCATCAACCGCGACCTGATCGACGGCTGGGCGATGCTTGGCGTGACTGCGGGCGTAACCGCCGACAACTGGTCGGTGACCTTTTACGCCAGCAATCTCACCGACGAACGCGCCGAAGTGTCGCGCTCCTTCGTGTTTGACACCCGGCACGTGACCTACGCCCAGCCCAGGACATTCGGAATCCGCACGAGCTTTGACTTTTGACCGGACAGGCGCCAAGGGCCGCAACGGCATTCTCTCCGGAGGATGCCGTTGTCGCTTCCTGGCGTGACAAAGCCGCGGCCCGTCCCAGCCTCGCCGAAATCCAGCAACTGATCGTAGACAGGCAGTACCGGCAGGCGCTGACCCATCTCAAAAAAATCCTTGCCGAACAGCCCGGCAATACCGACGCGCTGTACATGAGCGCGGTCTGTCGCCGCTACCGGCGCGAATTCGACCAGGCCCTGGCCCTGCTCGGGCAACTCAAGGAACTTGCTCCCGAAAACGGCCGGGCGCACCAGGAGGAGGGCCACGCCCGGCGCGACATGGGCAAGCCCGACCAGGCCCTTGGCGCCTACGCCCGGGCCTGCCGCTTCAATCCGGCTCTGCTGGCAAGCTGGCGCGAACAACACCGGATCCTGAGCCAGAACCAGCGCCATGGCGAAGCCGCCCAGGTCGGGGCGCAGCTCGACTATCTGGAAAAACTGCCCCAGCCGCTGGTCATCGTCCTCGACCTCATCAGCCAGGGAAAACTGCTGCGCGCCGAAGACCTGTGCCGCAAGTTCCTGCGCAAACTGCCCCGCCACGCCGAGGCCATGCGCCTGCTGGCGGATATCGGCATCCGCTTCGGCGTATTGGCCGATGCCGAGTTCCTGCTCGAATCGGCCCATGAGTTCGAACCCGGCAATGTGCGGGTGCATATCGACTACATCCAGGCGCTGCGCAAGCGACAGAAATTCGCCCTCGCCCTGGAGCAGGCGCGAAAGCTGCTCGACACCGCGCCGGAGCATCCCCAGTTCCAGTCGATCTACGCCATAGAATGCATGCAGACCGGCGACTACGACACCGCCCTCGGTCTGTTTGACCGGGTGCTCGAACAGATTCCCGGAGACCCGGTCACACTCACATCCAGGGGTCATGCCTACAAGACCCGGGGCGACTACCGGAAGTCGGTGGAATCCTACCGGGCGGCGCTGGCCAGCCAGCCGCGCCACGGCGAAGCCTGGTATTCGCTTTCCAATCTCAAGGTGTACAGCTTCAGCGACGGGGAACTCGAAGCCATGCGGGCCCAGGCGGACAACCGGGACCTGCCCCACGCCGACCGGGTCCACCTGAGTTTCGCCCTCGGCAAGGCCTTAGAGGACCGGGAGGAGTTCGAGGCTTCCTTCCACTGCTACGCCAGTGGCAACCGGCTCAAGAAAGCCTTGAGCACCTACGACGCCGAGCAGATGACCGGGGAACTGCGCGCCCAGCGGCGGGTCTGCACCCCGGAGCTGCTGTCCCGGGGCGAGAGCGCCGGGCACCCGGCGGGCGATCCGATTTTCGTGGTGGGTCTGCCCCGGGCCGGCTCCACCCTGCTGGAGCAGATTCTCTCTTCCCACTCCCGGGTGGACGGCACACTGGAATTGCCCAACATCCCTTCGCTATCCCAGCATCTGCGCCGCCGGGGCCGCAATGGCAAGGAGCCGGACTACCCCGATATCCTGGGCGCGCTCACCGACGACGAGTTGGAACAATTCGGCCGGCAATACATCGAAGATACCCGGATTCACCGTCAGGGCGCGCCCTTCCTTGTGGACAAGATGCCGAACAATTTCCGCCATATCGGCCTCATCCACCTGATCCTGCCCCGGGCGAAAATCATCGACGCCAGGCGCCATCCCATGGCCTGCGGATTCAGCAGCTACAAACAGCTTTTCGCCGAAGGCCAGGAATTCACCTACGACCTCGCCGACCTCGGCCAGTACTACCGGGACTACGTGGAGCTCATGGATTTCTGGGACGAGGCGCTGCCGGGCAAGGTGCTGCGGGTGCAGTACGAGGAGGTGGTGGATGATGTGGAAGCCCAGGTGCGGCGGATTCTCGACCACTGTGGCCTTGCGTTCGAGGAAGACTGCCTGAGCTTCCACCGCACCGAACGCTCGGTGCGCACCCCGAGTTCCGAACAGGTGCGGCGGCCCATCTATACCTCGGGCCTGGACTACTGGCGCAATTACGAAGCCTGGCTGGCCCCCTTCCGGGATGCGCTGGGAGAAGAAGTGCGGCGCCGCTACGGCATCGGCGCACAATGACGGAAGGGCAACCCATGAGCAACATCAGCAATGCAAGCGCCGGCTCCGCCGGGGCCGATACGGAAACGGAGGATATCGGCCACGAAATCGGCGAGCAGAATATCCGTATCTTCAGTCTCGACATCCACAACCCGGTTTTCATCGTCTCCGCGGCGATGGTGGTGCTGATCGTCGCCTACGCGCTGATCTTTCCGCAACACGCGGCGGTGGTTTTCGCCGAAATGGGGGACTGGACCACCCGGACCTTCGACTGGTTCTTCTTCGCCAGCGCGAATTTCTTTATCCTCTTCTGCCTCGGCATTGCGCTGTCGCCGCTGGGGCGGATCCGCCTTGGCGGAACAGGCGCGGAACCGAAATACGGCTATTCCGCCTGGCTCGCCATGCTGTTCGCGGCGGGAGTGGGCATCGGCCTGATGTTCTTCGGCGTCCACGAGCCGGTCACCCACACCTTGTCGCCGCCCCTGGGAATCGACCCCGCCGATGCGGATACCGCCCGGGCCGCGGGCATGTCGGTGGCCATCATGCACTGGGGTCTCCACGCCTGGGCGATCTACGCCGTGGCGGGCCTGTCGCTGGCCTTTTTCTGCTTCAACCGCGGCATGCCGCTGACTCTGCGCTCGGGCTTCTTTCCGCTCATCGGCAAATCGGTATGGGGACCCTTCGGCCACGCCGTGGACATCGTCGCGGTGCTGGCCACCCTGTTCGGGCTCGCGGTATCCCTGGGTTTCGGCTCGGAGCAGATCGCCGGCGGCCTGCAATACCTGTTCGGCATCCCCGCCACCACGGCAACCAAATCGATTCTTATCGTGGTCATCATCAGCATCGCCCTGGCCTCGGTGGTCGCCGGGCTGGACAAGGGAGTCAAGCGCCTGAGCTGGGTCAACATGGCCCTGGCCGGGCTGCTGTGGCTGTTCGTACTGCTGGCCGGGCCCACCCTGGCGATACTCGGAACCATCGTCTGGGCGGGGGTCGATTACCTGCGTTTCCTGCCGGCACTGAGCAACTGGGTCGGGCGGGAAGACCTGGCCTTCCTCCACGAATGGCCGGTCTTCTACTGGGCCTGGTGGATCGCCTGGGCGCCTTTCGTGGGCATGTTCATCGCCCGCATCAGCTTTGGCCGCAGCGTGCGCGAATTCATCACCTGGGTGCTTGTCATGCCCACGGTAATCGGCGCCCTGTGGATGGCGACTTTCGGCGGCGCCGCTCTGGACCAGTACTTTTCCGACGGCTATCTGGGCGTGGCGGAATCGGTTCCCGAACTCGCGCTGTTCAAGATGCTCGAACCCCTGCCCCTGACGGCCCTGGTTTCCGCCGTCAGCGTATTCCTGATCACGATATTTTTCGTAACCTCGGCGGATTCTGGCTCGCTGGTGATGGACACCATCACCGCCGGCGGCAAGATGGACGCCCCGGTGCAGCAGCGGGTCTTCTGGTGCCTTCTCGCCGGCATGGCCGCGATGGCCCTCATGCTCGGCGGCGGCATGGCGTCGCTGCAGGCCCTCACCATCGCCGTGGGCCTGCCCTTCGCCATCGTCCTGCTGTGCATGTGCGCCGGCCTGGTCAAGGGACTCCGGGAAGAGTTGTCGGCCCGGGACTGAACCCGGGCAACCCACTTCCGTCATTCCGCGCGGAACGAAGCGTAGTCGCAGAATCTCTTGCAGTGGCCACGCAATGAGATCCTGCGACTGCGCGCAGGATGACCAATGTGAGCGCGCCCATTGCCATAATGGGAATTGCTGCTGTACGACCGGGTGTATTGCGCCCGCGGCGTC
This sequence comes from Pseudomonadales bacterium, assembly GCA_022819645.1. Lineage (GTDB taxonomy): Bacteria > Pseudomonadota > Gammaproteobacteria > Pseudomonadales > Pseudohongiellaceae > UBA9145. The sequence continues at coordinate 10,699 of JAJEGU010000041.1, read as the reverse complement.
CCGGTTGCCCGGGACGCCGCAAGCATGGGGGGAACAGGCGCAGGCTCCTAGTGTGCTTGTTGGAAAGCCTGATTTTCCAGGCACTCAATGGCCGCAACCACCGGGTTCCACCGGTCGGGAGAAAAGTTGTCCGCCATTTCCCGCGCCTCGTCGGCGGTCATGATCGTCGAATCGTTGGCCGTGCCCCGGAAGGTGTGCAGCACCCGCAGCCAGCGCTCCACATGGGCCGCGCCGTTGTCGGTCTCTTCGCTGTAATCCTCAACGGTGTCTTCCAGTTCCTGGGAAACACAGGCCGCAGGTTCCGGCTCCGGATCGGTTTCAGTCTCGGCCTGCTGCGCCGTCACCCTGGATTCCAGATCGGTCAGGGCTTCCACGATCGGATTCCAGCGGCTGGCGGTGAAGGTGTCCGCCATCTGCTGGGCTTCCGCGGCTGTCATGGCGGTATAGCCCTGGTCGATCGCATCCTGTTCGCCGAAAGCCGCCAACACGCGCATCCAGCGGGTTACATGGGCTGTTCCATGCTGCGTCTGTTCCGCCCAGGTCCGCACCTTGGCTTTCAACTCGCCGTAGTCCGCCGGTTGCTGTCCACCGCCGTCCTGGGATGAAAAGCTGTCTTGACCATTGCCGGACTTGAGGCCCTGGCCTTGTTTGTTGTTGATGGTCAGCGCGCCATTGAAGACTCCGAAAGAGGTCCATTTTCCGCGCTCATACTGGGTGGGCATTATCTGGCCCAGCTCTATCGGACCCAGTTGGTTCCACACGCGGGAAAGGTCGAAGCCGAGGGTCAGCGTCTCCCTGCCCTCGTCGAGGCCGTCCCCGATGGCGGTGATCCTGTATGCCAGGCTGAGCCCCTTGCAGACAGTCAGTTTGCTGCCGAGGAAACTGTTTGCGAAGGGGTCGGGCGCGCCGTCCAGGGGTTCGATCTTGAAGTCCCTGTTCAATACCGGATAGTTGCCGCGATCGCCCAGGGACAGCCAACCATCGGCGCACCATGTCAAACCGTCGCCCTGACCCACCAGCAAGGCGCCTTCCCAGGCCTCGCCCTCCGTCAACGTAACTTCCGCGATCTTGATCCCATTACGTGGACTGACAAAAATTTCATGGTAAGGAGCTTTGTTTGATAACTTGATTAACCCGTTCAAGACCTTGATCCTGCTGGTGTCGGGGAACGGGTCTTCATCAACGGATTGGATGCGGGTTGCGGAGGTGGCCCGATAGGTCAACACGGCATCGAGATCATGCGCCATGTTCAATTCTTCCGTGGTGGCCTTGGGAGAAATAAAAAGGTGAACCTGGCCTCGGAGGTCGTATGTTCTTAGGTTTCGTACAGCAGCGCCAGTAATGTTGCGGGGTTGCCCGTTTACGGTGAGATTGAAATCCGAAGCCTTAGGCACCGAGCCAGTATCCAGATCCTTGTCAAAAAAGAGGCGCAAAGCGCGTCCTGTCCCCGACCATTCCGCATACGCCAGGTTGAATTCCTCCTTGACCACCTTGACCTTTGACGGATTCGGATTGCGAGGCGTATTGAAAATCTCATACGCGGAATCCCCGGCGACGTTCGGATTACCCCAGTCGCTATGCTGCACACGGCGGCTTTTCACCACCTCCGCCCAGATCGCGCCCTCGGCCTCGGAATTGCGCACTCCCAGGGTGAACGTCTTGGTCTCGTTGCGACCCATCCAGAAACGCACGGATCGGCGCTCATGATCAAAACTGCCCTGGGAGGACACGGCAAAAACATTGACATTCCCCGTCGCGCCGAAATTCACCAAGACCAGGATTTTCTCAACCTTGCCGTCCGAGGGCCATGTGTCGCCGGTACGCACGGTGAATGTCACCTTGGGGCTCATGTCCTGGTCGGGTGTGCACCAAAAACGCGATAAACCTTGTTTCACGTAGCCGGGCCCGGGCCTGGAGCCGCTTTCCATACAGTGGCCTTTCACGATCGTCGGGTCGCTTCCCGAACGCAAGGTTTCCACGGGCATGTTGTTCATATCCAACGCTGTGATGCCGACGCTCGGAAGGCGGTCCAGCACCACCTGCGCGAAAGCCGGCGCCGCGAAGACGAACAGCAGCGGCAGGCACAGGATGGCCAACGCAGGGCCGCGCCGCAATCCGCGGGCGGCTTGCGGGACACCCGCGGCAACGCGGGCGGAGGAAGAGGCGAATCGGAATGGAAGGGTGGCGACGCGGGTCGCGTTGTTCCCGGCGGCGGCGCGCCGGGGTTCAGACGGCGGGGCGGGAAGCTCCCGGCGGGCGCGCCCTTCGAGCGCGCTCATGGCTCGGCTCGGCTCGGCTCGGCTCGGCTCGGCTCGGCTCGGCTCGGCTCGGCTCGGCTCGGCTCGGCTCGGCTCGGCTCGGCTCGGCTCGGCTCGGCTCGGCTAATAGTATGGTCCTGATTGTTGATTTGCATTGTCAAGCCCCTCCTCATGGGCGCACTGGAATTTCTCCACCCGCCCTTGTGGCTGAAAATCTTGGGAGTCTACAACAATCCCATTCCCTGTCACAAGCCGCGGCTCCGGCAGCCGGCAAGCGATTCGGGAGCATCATCCAAAAACCCCCCGTAGCCTCCCCAAAATTGATTACAATAGCGCGTTGTCTACTTTCCGGCTGACATTGCAATTCCAATATGAATCTGCGACCCATCCGACCCATGAGAGACTGAACCGGCATATGTACAGATATGATGAGTACGACCATGCCATGCTCGCCGAGCGGGTGGCGCAGTTTCAGGACCAGACCCGGCGCTATCTCGACGGCAAGCTGAGCGAGGCCGAGTTTCTGCCGCTGCGGCTGCAGAACGGGCTGTATGTCCAGCGGCTCGCGCCCATGCTGCGGGTGGCGGTTCCCTATGGCCTGCTTTCATCGGCGCAACTGCGCAAGCTGGCCCATATTGCCCGCCACTATGACAAGGGCTATGGCCACTTGACCACCCGCCAGAATATCCAGTTCAACTGGCCCGAACTCATGGATGTTCCCGATATTCTCGCCGAGCTTGCCGAAGTGGAAATGCACGCCATTCAGACCAGTGGCAACTGCATCCGCAATGTGACCACCGATCATTTCGCCGGCGCCGCCGCCGATGAAATCGAGGACGCCCGACCCTGGTGCGAAATCATCCGCCAGTGGTCCAGCTTCCACCCCGAGTTTGCCTACCTGCCGCGCAAGTTCAAGATCGCCGTCTGCGGCACCCCCGCCGACCAGGCCGCGACCCAGGTTCACGATATCGGCGTGTATCTCCTGCGGGGCGACGATGGCGAAACCCGTTTCCGCATTCTCGCCGGCGGTGGGCTCGGTCGCACCCCGGTGATCGGCCAGGTGATCTTCGAGCAGGTGGAAGAACCCCATCTGCTGAGCGCGCTGGAAGCCATCATGCGGGTGTACAACCGGGAAGGCCGCCGTGACAACAAGTACAAGGCGCGGATCAAGATTCTGGTGCGGGAAACCGGCGCCGACAGATTCCGGGAGAAAGTGCGCCGGGAGTGGGAGCGCATCAAGGATTCCGCCATGAAGCTTACCGGGGCGGAAATCCGGCGCTGCCAATCCTTTTTCAGCGGTCCGGATTATGTGCAACGCCTCAACGGTTCTGACGCGCTTGAAGAGTCCTTGCGGAACGATGCGGAATTTGCGCTTTGGCACCGGCGCAATGTCCGGGCCCACAAGCAGCCGGGATACGCCATCGTCACGGTAAGCCTGAAGCAAACCGGCCTGGCGCCGGGAGACATCAACGACCGGCAGTTGGACTTTCTCGCAGACCTTGCCGAGCGTTACAGCTTTGGCGAAGCCAGAATCAGCCACAAGCAGAACATCATTCTCGCCGATGTGGAGCAGCGCCGCCTCCATGCCCTGTGGCGGGAGCTTGGCGCCGAATCGCTGGAGACTCCGGCGCTCGGCCTGCTGACCGATATCATCTGCTGCCCCGGCGGCGACTTCTGCGCCCTGGCCAATGCCAAGTCGATACCTCTGGCCGAGGAAATCCAGCGCGATTTCAGGAATTCCGCGGAACTTGAGGAAATCGGCGATCTGAGCCTCAATATCTCGGGCTGCATGAATGCCTGCGGCCACCACCATGTAGGCAACATCGGCATCCTCGGCGTCGACAAGAAAGGCGAGGAGTTCTACCAGATCTCACTCGGCGGCTCCTCCGCCCGGCAGGCGAGTCTCGGCAAGATTCTCGGGCCGGCCTTTGCCCGGGAGGAAGTGCCCGGGGTACTGCATATCCTGGTGGATGTGTACAAGGCGCAGCGCGACCCGGGCGAAGCCTTTCTCGACACCTACCGCAGAATAGGCCACGAACCTTTCAAGCAGTCGGTCTATGCCGATCATCATTGACCAGAAGGCCATTCTCCGCCAGGACCGCTGGACCTTATTGCGGGAGGCGTCCGGGCCGGAAGTCCTGCGGGCGGCGCCGGGGCGGAGTTTTATCGTGCCGCTGGATTTTTATTTGCGATACCGCGGGCTGCTCGACGAGTACCCCGGCGAAAAAGGCGTCTGGCTCGACAGCCATGAAACCCCGGAAGCCATTGCCGGCGATCTGGCGAATCTGGCGATAATCGCCCTGAATTTTCCCGTCTTCCGCGATGGCCGCTCCTTCACCAATGCCCGGGAGTTGCGCGAGCATTACCGCTATCAGGGCGAAATCCGCGCCATCGGCGATGTGCTGCGGGATCAGCTTTTCTACATGGCGCGCTGTGGATTCGACAGCTTCGCCCTGCGCCACGATCAGGACCCGGAGACCTGCCTGGCGGCTTTCCGGGATTTCAGCACCGGCTATCAGGCGAGCATCGATGAGCCGGCGCCGCTATTCCGGCGCCGGCACGACCAGCGGCAGGCGTAATGGGCGCAGAATCCCTGCTGTTTTCCTTTTTCCTGATCTTTACCGGCGCCACGGTGCTTTCCACCGCCGCGCTGTTTCTGCGGATTCCCTTGCTGGTGGCGTATATTCTGGCGGGAATCCTGCTCGGCCCTTTTGGCCTTGGCTGGATTTCCGACGCCGCCCTGCTCGTCGACATCGCTGAAATCGGCATTCTGTTCCTGCTGTTCCTGCTCGGACTCGACATGCAGCCGGTCAAGCTCATGGCCACCTTGCGCAATACCTTCTGGGTGACCCTGCTCAGTTCGCTGCTGTTCCTGGCCCTGGGGCTGGCCACCGGCCTGCTGTTCGCCTTTTCCCTCCAGGACAGCCTGGTGATCGGATTCGCCATGATTTTTTCCAGCACCATTATCGGCATCAAGCTGCTTCCCACCACAGTGCTGCATCAGCGGCACATGGGGGAACTGATGGTGGGCATTCTGCTGCTGCAGGATTTTATCGCCATCTTCCTGCTGGTCTTCCTCGACCAGGGGGAACTGGCGCAGGCCGAGGTACTGCGCACCCTGCTCGCCTTTCCGGCGCTGCTGCTGCTCGCCTGGGGCATGACGCGCTTCGTGCTGGTACCGCTGATCGCCCGCTACGACCAATTCCGGGAATACCTGTTCCTGCTCGCCATCGGCTGGTGCCTGGGCATGGCGGAAACCGCGGAACTGCTCGGGCTGACCGCGGAAGTCGGCGCTTTTGCCGCCGGCGTCAGCCTCGCCACGAGCCCGGTGTCGATGTACCTGTCGGATCGGCTCAAGCCCCTGCGGGATTTTTTTCTGATCCTGTTTTTCTTTTCCCTGGGCGCCCAGTTCAATATCGCCCTGGTGGACCGGTTCATCTGGCCCGCGGTGGTTCTCTCGGCGCTTGCCCTGAGCCTCAAGCCCCTGGTTTTCCGCACCCTGCTGCTGCGCTTCAGCGAGCGTCGCGCCCTGGCCTGGGACGCGGGCCTGCGGCTCGGCCAGATCAGCGAGTTCTCGCTGCTGATCGCCTTTGTGGCGTTTCAGGCGGGGTCCATCAGCGAAATGGCGGCAATGACGATTCAGGGGGCGGCGATCCTGACCTTCCTGTTCTCTTCCTGCTTTGTGGTAATGCTTTGTCCCACGCCGATCGCGGTCAACCCGCGGCTTCGGCGGGACTGAGTATTCCCTGAACTACAGTTTCAGCAGGAATCTCCCCAGGGCCTGACCATGTAGCACGGCTTCCAGGCTCGGGCCGAGTTGATCGAGGCTGATTTCGGTGGCGATGCGCTCCAGGCCGGAGGGCTTCCAGTCGGTCGCCAGACGTTTCCATAGCGCGGACTTGACTTCGGGAGGCGCTTCCGCCGAGTCAATGCCAAGCAGATTGGCGGCCCGCAGAATGAAGGGAAATACCGTGGCGGGAAACTCCGGCGACTCCACCAGCCCGCAACAGGCTACGCTGCCTCCGTATTGCAAGCCCTTGAGCACATTGCCCAGGGTCTTGCCCCCCACCACATCCACCGCGGCGGCCCACTGCCCCTTGAGCAGCGGTCTCGGGTTGTCTTCCGACAGGGTGTTGCGATCGATGATTTCCGCTGCGCCGAGGGAACGCAGCAGTTCGTGGCTCTGCGCCTTGCCGGTACTTGCAGTAATCGCAAAACCGAGTTTGGCCAGCAGGGCCACGGCAAGAATGCCGACGCCGCCGGTGGCGCCGGTGACCAGAACCGGCCCCCGCCCGGCTTCGAGGCCATTGTGGATCAGTTTCTCCACGCACTGGGCCGCGGTAAAGCCCGCGGTACCGATGATCATGCTTTCCCTGGCGCTGAGCCCGTCCGGCAGCGGCAGCACCCATCTGGCGGGTGTCCGGATCATCCCGGCGAAGGCGCCCGAGGTGTTCATGCCCAGGTCATAGCCGCTGGCGATGACTGGCTGGCCGGGCTGCAGACGCTCGTCCGCGGATTCCACCACGATACCGGCGGCGTCGATTCCCGGGGTATGGGGATAGTTTCGCGTTACGCCACGATTGCCGCCGGCGGATAACGCGTCCTTGTAATTGAGGCAGGAATACTGGACTTGTACGAGTACCTCGCCGGGAGGCAGTTCCGTAACTTCGCGCTCGACCACCTGGCCGTGGAATTCGCCCTGGTCGTTTTCGGAAACCTGCCAGGCCTTGAATCTGTCGTTCATGGATAACTCCTTGGATACTATGTATTCTCTGAAAAACTCCATCCATGGAGTTTTTCATTATCGCACTTCCATGTGCCGCTATTGCACATTCGTGTTGGTCGGGGCGCCTGTCCACTTCAGCAGCAGGCGGTCAAGGGCGGCGTACAAGGCTTCGCCGAGTCGCTCGTGGGCAGGCTTGCGGATGACGTATTCCACTTCATAGACCTTGTTTTCGGCGCAGGCGGCAACGATGCGCTCGTCGCTGGTGCCGATTTCATCCACAAGCTGCAAATCCCTGGCCTGCAGCCCGACCCAGGTCTCCCCGGTGGCGATGCGGTCGGTGTCCACCACCGGGCGGTGTCGCTTGACCCAGCTCTTGAACAGGCCGTGGATGTTGTCCACATCCTCCTGGGCCTTTTCCCGGGCCTTGTCGGTGTTTTCCCCGAACAGCGTCAGGGTGCGCTTGAACTCGCCGGCGGTGAGCATTTCATAGTCGACTTCCTTGCGCTGCAGCACCCGATGGAAGTTAGGCAACTGCAGGAGCACGCCAATGGAGCCGATGATGGCGAAAGGCGCGGCCACAATCCGGTCCCCAAGACAGGCCATCATGTAACCGCCGCTCGCGGCCACCTTGTCGACGCAGATGGTCAGGGGAATCTCGCGGTCCCGGATGCGGCTGAGCTGGGAGGAAGCCAGCCCGTAGGCGTGAACCATGCCGCCTGGGCTTTCGAGACACAGCAATACTTCATCGCTCTCCCTTGCAATGGACAGTACGGCGGTGATTTCCTCCCGCAGGGAGGCCACCTTTTCCGCCCCCACATCTCCCTTGAATCGCAGTACGAAAAGGCGTTTCTCGGCTTCTCCCTCCTGCTCCGGATCTTTTTCGGCGGCCTTGGCCTGCTGCTTTTTCGCTTTGGCTTCCTTTTTCCGTTCAGCTTTTTCCGCCTTGTTCAACTGCTTGAACTGCGCTTTGCTGAGCACCCTGGAGCGCAGGGCGTCGCGCAATTCGTCCACATGCCGATTCAGTTCCGTGACCTTGATGCGACCGCGCCTGCCTCCCCGGCGGCGGTTGCCGGCGGCGGCGATGGCGCCGATGACCAGCATGATGGCGACCACGATGGTGGCCGCCTTGGCGAGAAACATGCCGTATTCGATCAGGTATTCCACCGTTCTACTCCTTCCCTTGGGAACTGTTCCCGGCGCTTTCAGCCGCCGGCTCCGAATTGTGCCCGCAAAGCCGCCGGGATTCAAAGATGCTTCTGTCGCGAGCGGACGTAGTCTTCGATCAGCCTGCCGGCGACGGAGATTTTCGATGACGGGATATTGGGCAGGTCGGATACCGGAAACCAGCGGGCGTCCTCGATTTCTCCGGGCTCGGGCACGATTTCTCCGCCGCGGTAGTCCGCCAGGAAGCCGAGCATCAACTGGGAGGGGAAAGGCCAGGACTGGCTTTGCGCATAGCGGATGTTGCCCACTTCCAATCCCACTTCCTCGCGCACTTCCCGGCTCAGGGTCTGCTCCGGGGTTTCGCCGATTTCAATGAATCCCGCGAGACAACTATAGAAGCCGCTGCGGTACCGGGCGCTGCGGGCGAGAAGGATTTCCCCGCCCCGGGTCACGAGCACGATGACGCAGGGGTTGATGCGGGGAAAGAACAGGTGACCACAGGCAACGCACTCGAGCACGCGATCGGTTTCTCCAGGGCGGGTGGATTCACCGCACAGCCCGCAGAAGCGGTGGGTGCGCTGCCAGTGAACAAGCTGGCTCGCCCGGGACAGCAGTTCCAGCTCCACATCGTTTTCGCTGAACAGCAGGGAACGCAGGGAGCGGCTTTCCTTCTCCTCGCCGCCGGAAAGATCGGCAGCGAAGCAATTCCCGGCGACGGGTAGCAATCGCGGGTTTTCGCCGAGCAAGGGGCCGGCGGTTCGGGCGGACCAGAAAACTTCGCCGCCGTTGAGCAGAATCCGGCCCTGCCGGAACAGCAGCAACCTGGCGGATGCGGGCAGCCGCCCTGGGGGAATCATTCCGGAGCGAGGGAATCCGCTGGCCGGCCGGAGAAGGCCGGCCAGCGGAGCCGCATCATTCCTGGGGCAGGAGCGGAATCTCCCGCAGCGGGCTTTCGAAAAATCCCCAGAACAGGGTCATGATGATGGTGCACATGACCAGGGTGATCAGCATCACCGGCAGACCCTTGCGGAACCACAGGCCGGGGGTGATGGCCAGGCTCGGGTCGCCCTGCTCCTTGGCGAGCTTTTCGGAGATCGACACGATAAACACATTGGCGGTGGAACCAAGATGCGTGCCATTGCCGCCCATGCCCACACCGGCGGCAAGACCCCACAGCAGCGGAGTCACATTGACGCCCTGGGCGTCCATGCCCACCAGAATCGGCAGCATGGCGGCGGTGAATGGGATATTGTCGATGGCCGCCGACAGGATCGCCGCAACCCACATCAGCACCAGGGTGGCGGTAAGCAGGTCGTTCTGGGCGTACGGAATGACGAATTGCCCGATGTATTGCAGGAATCCGCTGTGTTCGACGCCGCCCACGATGATGAACAGGCAGCCGAAGAACATGAGCAGGGCCAGCTCGGTATGGGCGAAGGACTCTTCCATGTCGAGCCTGTTGCCGATGACGGCAAGCGCCGCAAGGCCAAGACCGGAAACGAACCAGGGCTCCCAGTGCAAGGCATTGTGGGCCATGAAACCCACCACCATGACGACAAGCACCGCCAGGGCGCCGTACCAGGTGCGCGGGTCGACGAGTTGCTCACGCTCGTCAAGCTGCAGTGGCTCGGGTTTGACCGCCAGTTCCTCCTTGAAGAGGATGCGCAGGAAGAACAGGATCACGAGCCAGGCGGCGAACACCATCAGGAACATGTGCTGGGCGAATTCATTGAAGCTGATATTGAATTCCGAGCCGATCATGATGTTCGGCGGGTCACCCACCAGGGTGGCGACGCCGCCGGTATCCGACAGCAGCGCGGCCGCGAGGAGGAAGGGAACCGGCGTGATGCGCATGGACTGGCAGATGAGAATGATGAGCGGGCCGAAGATCACCACGGTGGTGACGTTGTCGAGCAACAGCGACAGCACGGTAACCAGGGTGCCCATGAGCGCCAGCAGCAGAAACAGGCGGCCCTTGCTGTAATCCGCCACCCAGTAGGCGAGTTGCTGGAATCCTCCGGTGGGAATCATGATGGCGACAATGGTCATCATGCAGCCGAGCAGCAGAATCACGTTCCAGTCGATGGCCTCGATGGCGCCTTCGGGATCGTAAAACCCCATGATCTGCCCCACAATCACCATGACCGCGGCCCCCACCATGGCGCATTTCACCCGGTGCACGCCATGGATGCCTTCGGTGAAAATGGCGGCGAATGTAACCGCGAGCAATATGCCGGAGACCAGCATGTCGTTGTTCCAGACGAGTGTTTCCATGTAACTGCTTCCTCTTCAGAAGTGGTGAAATGGTGCGCCGCCCGGGGCGCCGTGAGCGCGCGTTTTTCTGTTGCATTATTCCGCGCGCAAAACGGGGCAGATGGTATAGCCTTTGTTGGTTGCGTACAAGAGAAAGCCTCACCAGGCGATGACGAAACTGGCGTTGATTCGGTTGCCCGAACCGTAGCCGCCTTCTTCGCCGCGCTCGGCGCGCAGTTGCAGGGACAGGTCGAAGCGGTCGCCGCGGGCCTTGCTCAGGCGCCAGGCGACCTGGGCG
>JAJEGU010000029.1 GCA_022819645.1 Pseudomonadales bacterium | reverse complement strand
CGCCCAGGTCGCCTGGCGCCTGAGCAAGGCCCGCGGCGACCGCTTCGACCTGTCCCTGCAACTGCGCGCCGAGCGCGGCGAAGAAGGCGGCTACGGTTCGGGCAACCGAATCAACGCCAGTTTCGTCATCGCCTGGTGAGGTTTTCCAGCAATTCTCATTTTGGCGCTCCAGGCTTCATGTCATTCCGCGCGAAGCGAAGCGCAGTCGCGGAATCTCTTGCAGCGGCCACGCGATGAGATTCCGCGACTGCGCGCAGGATGACCGGTGTGAGCGCGCCCATTGCCATGATGAGAATTGCTGGTGAGGTACTGTCGATCGCAAGGCTTGCCAGGGGCAGGGTAAGCGTTTACGAAGCGCAGCTTCGTGCGCAGAGCCGGGCAACGGTGAACCGTGCCCGGCATAAAATAGATGTAATACAAATACCTGGAATCATAATCTGGCGGAGAGAGAGGGATTCGAACCCTCGATAGGGTTTAACCTATACGCCCTTAGCAGGGGCGCGCCTTCAGCCACTCGGCCATCTCTCCGCGGGGCGGCAAATGTTATCACAGCCTCCTCAGGGCAACGAAGATTCTGTCGCGCGTGGGATTCGCCGGTTTGTGCTTCAGATCGCTGTACCGTGACACCGGCCAATGGTGGAGCGTTCATGATTCCAGGCGGGCTTCACCCTGGATGCAGGGAGTTCCCCCGGTTTTTGCCACCCACAGGGGGATGCGCCCGTCATTGTCGGGATTTCCGCCACACAGGCGGAAAGGTTCGCTATCGAATACCGGCGCCAGGGCGCGGAAGGAGAATTCTCGCAGCACCCGGCCCCGATGGCGGCAATGCAGCTCATCAAGCAACAGCGTGGCGAGCAAAGGGCCATGGACGAGCAGGCCGGGATAGCCTTCCACTTCGCGCGCGTAGTCCCGGTCGTAATGAATGCGGTGGGCATTGAAAGTCAGGGCGGAATAGCGGAACAGCACGATGGCGTCGGCCTGGCATTCGCGGCTGAAATCCGGCTCGGGCGATGGCTCCCTCGCCGCCCGTGCCGGGCCTTTCCCGCTGCCCCTCCGGTTCGCCCCGGAGCGCGACTGGCGATAGACGATATCGTGCTGCTCGCTGAAGGCAAGCCCGGCGGGGTTGCGGTATTCGTGGGCGACCCGCACGAAGGCGAGCTGGCCGCTGCGGCCCTGCTTGAATTCGATGTTCCCGATTCGGGAATGCCGGGTGACGGCTTCGCCGATGCGCAGGGGATGATGAAAGCGGAAGCGGCTGCCGGCCCACATGCGCCGGGGCAGGTCGATAGGCGGCAGAAACCCGCCCTTGCGGGCATGGCCGTCCGCGGCGATCTCGCGCTGGGGGGTGCTTTCCAGAAAGTAGCACCAATGCCACAGCGCCGGCAGCGGAGCGCCCGGCGCAACAGACGTTTCGAGGCGGTCGAGCAGGGCGGCGAGCCCACGGGCCGGGTCGGGGCCGATGCTCTGGCTGCGGGACTCGGTCCTGCCGAGCCAATCGTCAAATCGGGCGGCGGGTTCTGTCATAATGTCGGGTCGGTTCATTGGCTGGTGGCAGTTCTCACTATGGCGCCGGGCGCACTCCCATTCGTCATCCTGCGCGCAGTCGCGGAATCTCATTGGGAGGCCACTGCAAGAGATTCTGCGACTACGCTTCGCTTCGCGCAGAATGACAGAAGTGACCCTTGGCGCCAAAATGGAAAAGCTCAATAAGCCAGCCGGGGAAAATATCAGGAATCGCAGACAATGTCCGGCAAGTATTTCGAGCAGCTTGAAATCGGCATGGCGTTTGCGCATCAGCCGCACCGCACCATCACCGAGGCGGATAATCTGCTGTTCTGCGCCATGACCCACAATCCCCAGCCCCTGCACATCGACGCCGAATTTGCGGCGGCAAGTCAGCACGGGCAGCGAATCGTCAACAGCCTTTTCACGCTCGGGCTGGTCATCGGCCTTTCGGTGGGCGACACCACCCTCGGCACGACGATCGGCAATCTGGGCATGGAGCAGGTGGAATTTCCCCATCCGGTCTTCATCGGCGACACGATTCGCGTGCAAACCACGATCACCGACCGGCGCGAATCCAGAACCAGACCCGACCGGGGCATCGTCTGGTTTGAACATATAGGCCGCAATCAGCGGGGCGAAATCGTCTGCCAGTGCCTGCGCAAGGGGATGATGCTGCGAATGCCCGCTTCGGATGAAAGGGACTGAACCCATGCCGCGGCCGCGGAGCATTCATTTTGTGCCGGGCGGGAACGAGCGCATGTTCGGCAAGGCGCTGGGTTTGCCCGCGGATGCGCTGATTCTGGACCTTGAAGATTCGGTGACGCCGGAAAACAAGGCTTCCGCGAGGAAGGCGGTTTATGACTGGCTGCGGGAAGGGAAATTCGGCGGCAGGCGGAAACTGGTGCGGATCAATCCGCTGGATTCCCCCTGGGGCGCCGAGGATATCGTCGCGGTGATCGCCGGCAAGCCCGATGGCCTGGTGGTGCCCAAGGCTTGCCGTCTGGCGGATGTGGAAGCTGTTGACAGTCTCGTGGCGAAAGAGGAAATCCGTACCGGAATGGAGATCGGCATGGTGAAGCTGCTGCTCATCGGCACCGAATCTCCGGCCTCGGTGTTTCATTTGCGGGAAATGGCGAACCATGGGCGGGTGGACGGCATGGCCTGGGGTTCGGAAGATCTTTCCGCCGAACTCGGCGCCAGCGCCATCCGGGACGAAAACGGAGAGTATCTGGATGTTTTCCGCATGGCGCGCTCGATGTCGCTGCTGGCGGCGGCGGCGGCGGGCAAACAGGCGGTGGATACGATTTATGCCGATATCCGCGACAGGGAGGGCCTGCGGGCGGATTGCCGGCGGGCGGCGGCCATGGGTTTTAGCGGCAAGCTGACGATTCATCCGGACCAGATCGCAATCGTCAATGAAGCCTTCACCCCGGGCGACGCGGAAATCAGCGAGGCCAGGGAACTGCTTGCGGCCGCCGGGGAACACCGCGCCGCGGGCCGCATGGCATTTCGTTTCCGCGGACAGATGGTCGATGCGCCGCATCTGAAGCGAGCCCGGCGAATTCTGGCCCGGGCGGGCGAGGAAGTTTGATGGACTGCCTGGAAACCGACGAGCAACGCCTGATTCGCGAGGCCATCGTAAGGCTCTGCCGTGACTTTCCCGATGAATACTGGGAAGAGCGTGACCGGCTCGGCGAGTTTCCCCGGGAGTTTTACGATAGCGTCGCCGCGGCCGGCTGGATCGGCACGGCGATTCCCGAGCGCTGGGGCGGCTCCGGGCGCGGCATTCGCGAAGCCGCCATACTGCTGGAGGAAATCGCCGCTTCCGGCGCCGCCATGAATGGCGCATCGCCGATTCACCTGTCGATGTTCGGCATTCATCCCCTGGTCAGGCACGGCTCCGACGCGATGCGGGAAAAATACCTGCCGGATGTCGCCAGCGGCGCATTGCAGGTGGCGTTTGGCGTCACCGAACCCGATGCGGGAACCGATACCACTTCCATCCGCACCTTCGCCCGCCGGGAGGGAGAGCGCTATCTCGTGCGCGGGCGCAAGGTCTGGACCACCAAGGCCACCCATTGCCAGCGGGTAGTCCTGCTCGTCCGCACCACGCCCCGGGATCAGGTAAAGCGCCGCACCGACGGTATGACGCTGCTGTTCGCGGAATTGCAGCGGCCGGAAGTGAGCATTTCACCCATCCCCAAACTCGGTCGCAACGCGGTATCCACCTGCGAAGTCGTCTATGAGGATCTGCCCGTGGCGCTGTCCGACCGCATCGGCGAGGAGGGCAGGGGGTTTTATCATTTGCTCGATGGTCTCAACGCCGAGCGCATTCTCGTTGCCGCGGAAGCCATCGGCATCGGCAGGGCGGCATTGCGCCGGGCGGTGGGCTACGCCAATGAGAGAGAGGTCTTCGGCCGGGCCATCGGCAAGAACCAGGGCATCGCCTTTCCCCTGGCCGAGGCCCGCACCCGGCTGGAAGCCGCGGCGCTGATGGTGGCGAAGGCCGCCTGGCTTCTCGACCACGATCATCCCTGTGGCAAGGAGGCGAACATGGCCAAATGGCTGGCGGCGGAAGCCGGTTTCAACGCCGCCGACGTGGCGCTGCAAACCCACGGCGGCTACGGCTATGCCAGGGAGTACCACGTGGAGCGCTACTGGCGCGAGGCCAGACTGATGAAACTTGCCCCCATCACCCAGGAAATGATCCTCAACTATGTCGCCGAGCACGTCCTCGGCCTGCCGCGCTCGTACTGATCTTCCTGACGCAAGACAAAAGCGTCGTTTTGATGTGCCGCTGGACAGATCCGACGCGGCGGGAACCTGCCTAAAGCAGAAGCATGGCCTGGTCCGGAGTGATGAAATCGAGGCCCAGTCCTTCAGCCACGGCTTCATAGGTAATATGGCCGCGGCAAATGTTGAGCCCCCGCCGCAGATGGATGTTCTCGTGCAGCGCCTGACGCACGCCTTTCCCGGCGAGTTCGCGGATATGGGGCAGGGTGGCGCGATTCAATGCCTTGCTCGAAGTGACGGGCACCGCGCCGGGGATATTGGCGACGCAGTAGTGCACCACGCCATGCTTGATGAAGACCGGGTCGTCGTGGCTCGTGGGTCGGGAAGTGGCGGCGCAGCCTCCCTGATCAATGCAGACATCGGCGAGCACGGCGCCGGGTTTCATTTTTTCCACCAGCGATTCCGGAATCAGGTGTTTTACCTTGCCTCCCGGCACGAGCAGGGCGCCGACGACGAGGTCGGCTTCGCTTACCAGGCGTTCGATGTTTTCCGGGGTGGAATCGACGCATTCCAGGTCGCCGCCTTCCATATTGGCCCGGAGCATTTTCCGCAATGCCTCGCGCCGGGCGGGAAATTTCTCGACGATGCCCACCCGGGCGCCGAGCCCAAGGGCGATGCGCGCCGCATTGGCGCCCACCACGCCGCCGCCGATCACCGCCACCCGCCCCGCTTCGACGCCGGTGGCGCCGCTGAGCAACAGGCCCATGCCGCCGTTGCGCTTCTGCAGGAAATGCGTCGCCGCCTGCACCGCCATGCGTCCGGCGATTTCAGACATGGGGATCAGCAGCGGCAGGGCGCCCCGCTCGTCGGTAACGGTTTCAAAGGCGATACAGGTCGCTCCGCTGGCCAGCAGGTCGTCCGCCTGCTCCGGGTCGGAGGCGAGATGCAGATAAGCGAACAGGGTATGCCGGGGCCGCAGCAGACGGCGCTCGTCACGGTTCGGCTCCTTGACCTTGACGATCATTTCCGCGGCGTCGAACAATTCCGCCGGATTGCCGGCGATTCGCGCGCCTGCCTCGCGATACTCGGCATCGCTTTCGCCGATGCCCGCCCCGATGCCGGTTTCAACCCAGACTTCGTTGCCATCGGCAACCAGGGCCGCAACAGACTCAACGGTGAGCCCGGCCCGATACTCGTGATTCTTGGTTTCCCTTGGTGCCCCAATATGCATGGCTTCCCCCCCGGGAAATTCGCTGAGCCCGTGGCGCAGGCTCCTCTGCTGGCGTTCGGATTCGAACAGTGATTGAATGGCGGAACTTCGCGCCGGGACTGTTTCCGGCAGCGGGTTCCGCCACCGCAATTATAAGGGGAACTGGTAAATGAAATACAAGACTGTTTTCTGTTCCGCCTTGCTGATGGGCTGCCTGTTTCATCTCCCGCCGGGGTCGGCCCAGGAGACTGCCGCCCTGGATGACCCGGAACGGCAACGCGTGGCGCCATTCCAGGTGTTTGACAATCTGTACTATGTCGGCGTGCGCTGGGTTTCCGCCTGGTTGCTGGAAACCGACCAGGGGCTGATCCTGTTCGACGCATTGTACGGCGATCACGTGGACCTGCTCGTGGACAATATTCGCGAACTCGGTTTCGACCCCGATGATATCCGCTATGTGATCGTGAGCCATGCCCATTTCGACCACATCGGCGGCGCCCGGCATTTTCAGCGGGAGTTCGGTTCCGTGGTGCTGATGACCGAAGCCGACTGGCGGTTGAGCGAAGGCCCGGCGGAGTTTCGCGAATACCCGCGCCCCATGCGGCATCTCTCCCTGGGCAATGGCGACACCCTCAACCTGGGCCGCACCCGCCTGCAATTCATGCAGACCCCGGGCCATACCCTTGGCGTGTTGAGCACGATTTTCACCGTATACGACAGCGGCTACCCGCATACCGCGGCCCTGTTCGGCGGTGCCGGGCTCAATTTCTCGGGCGCCGACCGCCTGCAAATGTATCTCGACAGCGTGGGGCAACTGCTCGGCATCCCCGGCGTGGAAGTGAATGTCTCCAATCACCCGGACTCCGGCGATGTCTTCGCGCGCCATGAAATGCTGCTCGACCGCCAGGACGGCGATCCCCATCCCTTCGTCGACCCGGAAAGCTGGACCGCCTGGCTGGAGCTCCTGCGCAGCGACGCCCGGTCCCGCCTGGAGGCGGAGCTTTCCGAAAACTGATTACTCGATCTGCCAGCGGGCGAAGGTGCGGCGGGCCTCGCTGAGCTGTTGCTCGCTCATGTCCGCTTCCAGTTCTTCCAGCATTGCCGCCGCTTCCGGGTGATCGTGGCGCTGGGCCCAGGCTGCCCAGGCATGAGCCAGGACGAGGTCGCGGCGCACATGGTCGCCATCCCGGTACATGATCGAAAGGGTATTCGCAGCGGGAGCGCTGCCGGACCTGGCGGCGAACGCATACCATTCCACGGCCTGGTCCCGGTCTTCCGTAACGCCATTGCCGAAGTAGTACAGGCTGCCGAGATTGAGTTGCGCCGCGGCATGGCCCTGCAGGGCAGCGGCTTCGGTCCAGCGGAAGGCTTCCCCGTAGTCCCGCTCCACCCCCTGCCCGGTGAAATAGAGAATGCCCAGATTGTATTGCGCCAGATCCAGCCCCGCTTCCGCCGCAATCAGAAATTCCCGATAGGCCAGCGCATAATCTCCGGCCAGCGCGGCTTCCACCCCGTCTTCGTAGTCGGCAGGCACAGGCAATGGCAGTCCCCCAATCCCGACCGCCACAAGCAGCGCAAGAATCTTCCCGCCGACAAGATTTTTCGGAAGCATTCGGATCGCCCAGGTTCCAGAAACACAAGCATAGCACTGACAAGCAACCGTGATTTACAGTAGAATCCGCTACTTCCACGCTGCCGGGCTCCCCGGCGGCAGTTTCGGCATAACGCACCCGTAGCTCAGCTGGATAGAGTACCTGGCTACGAACCAGGTGGTCAGAGGTTCGAATCCTCTCGGGTGCGCCAGTTCCATGCGCTATATCCCTTCAAAATCAACGGCTTGCGGCAACACTGGATCGGCGCGGCACTAAAACAGCACTAATTGACTTATGCGATTCACAGAAATACCATTTGGCGTCGAAAATACCCGGCCATTCAAGTGGGCCGGGAAGCGCCCGGGCTGAGAAACAGGCAGCTTGGGCGGCGTCGGAAAACTGCGCGCGCAGGGATGCGGCACAAGGAAGGGTGCCCCTGACAATCCAATGATGGAGGCGCAGCCATGTCCGAAAGAATTCTGCTCAACACCAAGCAAGCCGCCGGGTATCTCGGTATCTCTCGCACCACCTTTTTAAGATTCGTTGCCGATGGCCGCGTTGCCGCCGGGATCAAGCTCGGGCCGCGAGCGATCCGCTGGCATGTCAGCGACCTGGAGGCGTACGTCGAACGTTGTCGAGCGGCCTCGGCCCCGGCCTCCAATTGACCAAAAAAAAGCCCAGACCTGCCGCGAGCAGGTCCGGGCTAATGTCATGAGGAGGATTCCCCGCGATGACAACAATCACGAGTTGGAATTCTAGCGAATTCAGCCAATTTGTGCAAGACAACGCCGACCGCCTGGGCCTTCGACGCGTCGGCGGGCAGCTTCAAGGTCCTTGCCCGAGCTGCGCCGGATCTAATCGATTCTATCGGCGCGACGATACCGGGGGCGTATTCTGCCGCCAGTGCTGCCCGGACGGGAGCGACGCGGACGCATTCAAGCGGTTGATGGCCGCCGCCGGATACGAGCCGGAGCGCCGGCGGAGCAACGGCAGCGCCGGGGCCGCGAAGCCGAGCCGCCGCGAGGTCGAGCGATACCCTTACACCACGGCCGACGGGCGCGAATTTCACGTTGTCCGATACGAGCCGAAAGACTTCCGCCGCGATCCGGTCGGCGTGAAAGGGCCGTTCCTGCTGTACGGGAACCCGCCCGCCGAAAGCGATCTGCCGCTGATCTTGGTCGAGTCCGAAAAATGCGTCGCGGCAGCGAATTCGCTGGGATTCCGGGATCACCAATTCACGACCTGGTGCGGCGGCGCGGGGAGCTTCAAAAGCACCGACTGGAAGCATTACCGCGAGCGCGAAATTGTCATTGTGCCGGACAACGACCAGGCGGGCCAGAAGTCGGCAAAAGGGCTTTCCGCTCACCTGCGCGAGCTCGGCATCAAATCCAGGACCGTCGATGTTTCGGCGTGGCCTGAGGGCGGCGACCTGGAGCAATTTGCCGCCGGGAATTCGCAGGTCGAAGTTCGGGCAATGCTCAGGCCGAAGCCGCTAATCAGGCCGATGGGGACCGAAATGGGAAAAATCGAATGGCTGATTCCCGGCTGGCTGCCCTGCGGCATGGTCACAAACTGCATTGCCGAGGGCGGCAGCGGGAAGGGTGTCACGCAGGCCAAAGTCATGGCCGCTGTCACGCTGGGGATAAACCCGTTCACCGGCGAGCCGACGAGCGCGCCGGCTGGCGTGCTGATACTGTCGGAACAGGATTCGCGCCGATACGTTCAACGACCTCGCCTGATTGCGGCGGGGGCTGTCATGGATCGCGTGTTCACTATGGACCGCGAGGCGCTGAGGGAGCCGGTACGGCTGGCCAGGGAAATCGTTGGCAAAGGCATCAGGCTGGTTGTGTTGGATCAGATGGTCGGCGGGCTGGCCGCCGACCGCAAATCAAATTCCGATGTTGATGTCGCCGATCACATGAAGTTGTTTGAGGGGCTTGCCGAATCCACCGGCGCGGCATTTGTCGTGGTCCTGCACACCGTCAAGGGTGGCGGCGCCAAGCTGAAGGACAATACACCGTTGCGCGATCTGGCGCGGGGCAGCGGGGCATGGGTTGATGTTTGCCGCATGAACTGGATGATTTTCGCGGACCTGAATTGTGAAGAGCAATCGCGGTTGATGGTCCGGGTAAAGTGCAATTTGCCGGTGAATTGGCTGATGGGCGGGCTTCGGCTATTCGGCCATGACGTGCCCGTCGAGGGTGGCGAAGACGCAACGGTCATTCACAATGTGGAGGTGGTCGAGGGAACAAACCGGGAGATAGCCCAGGCCGCGCTCACGAGGAAGCCCGACGAAGGTGTCGAGGAATTGCCGAAGTACCGCCGTGTCGCAAACACAATCTGGAGTCTTCTGCCGGTAGATGGGCCACGGCTGCAAAGCGAAATCTATGCCGAGCTGAAAGCCGAAGGCATCGCTGTGGGGACTATCGACAAGGCAATCAAGTATCTGCTCTCCGACGCCAAGCGCATCGGGCGACAGCCCGCAACCGAGTTCCCGGAACTGAGCGAAGCCGATCAGTCCGCGAAGGCGATTTATCGGACTGGATAGTTATTCAGGAGGGCTGAAAAGCTGAAAAGCTGAAAAGCTGAAACCCCTTGATGCTATTGACTTTTCAGGTATTCAGGTATTCAGGTATTCAGGTTGTAGGAGGGCTGAATAGGGCATGACCAGACCAGACCGAAGACCGAAGACCGCGATGGCACCGCTGGAAAGTTTTTTGCGCGGGAAGCCGTTGTGCCCTACGCGTCGCCCGATTGCGTAAACCTTGGGTGAATCGATGCCGTTCAAGCTGAAATCAGACCGCGCCGCGTACATGAGGGATTACCGGGCGCGGCAGAAACCTGCGCCGCCCGAATTCCCGGAGCCGCCGGCGGACCCTGTTTCCGCGCTGGCGGAATGGGCGGCGGCGACGCTGAAAGTACCGCCCGGACACCCGAGGGCGGGCCAGCCGATGGAGCTGCCGGACTTCGCGGAATCGTTCCTTCGCGACGGTTGGGCCGCGCACGAATCGGCCTTGTGCGTCGCCAGGAAAAACGGCAAGAGCGCGATTTGCGCGATTCTGGTGCTTGGATACCTATGCGGGCCTTTGCGCCGTCCTGGATGGCGTGGAAGCGTCTGCAGCGTGTCCCTGCCGAAGGCCGCCGAGTTGCGGCTGCAGGTGGTCCAGATCGCCGAGGCTTCCGGCCTGGAGGGAATCACGGTCCGCAAGTCGCCATATCCCGGCGCAATCATCGGCGCGGGCGGGCAGACCTTCGAGACCTTAAGCGCTGACCGTAGCGCCGGACACGCCAGCGGCTTCGACCTGGTGCTGATCGACGAAACTGGCCTGCTGCCCGAGCGCGGCCGGGAACTGCTGGCGGGCCTGCGGTCGAGTGTGAGCGCCAGGGCCGGCCGAATTGTCCATCTGTCGATCAGGGGCGATTCGCCGCTGTACGCCGAAATCCTGGACAACCCGGCGACGGTCAAGGCGGTCTACGCCGCGCCGGATGACTGCGAAATCGACGACAGAAAAGCATGGGCGGCGGCAAATCCGGGCCTGGGCACGATCAAGCAGTTGAGCTACATGCAGGCGGAGGTCGAGCGCGTGAAGCACGTTCCGGCGGACGAGCCGTCATTCCGCGCCTTCGATCTGAACTTGCCGCACAACCCGAGCCGGGAGATGGTCTGCGGCATCGCCGATCTGCAAGCCTGTTTCGCGGACAACCCGCCGGAACCTTCCGGGCCTTGTTATCTCGGCTTCGATTTTGGCGAAGCGACTTCCGGCACGGCGGCGGCGGCTGTCTGGCCGGAAGTCGGTTTGCTTCGGACGTGGTTCGCATTCGGCGACAAACCGGACTTGAAAACACGCGGCAAGCGCGATAACGCGGCCTATTTGGAAATGGATCGCCGGGGAGAACTCAAGACCTATCCGGGCCGCGTTGTGCCAGTAGCGGGCTTTCTGGCGGATGTAGCCGAAGATCTGGCGGCGCACGATGTTGCGGGCGCAGCCGCCGACGGCTACAAAGACAGCGAATGCCGCGACTTCATGGACAAGGCGGATTTGTATTGGAACATTGACTTCCGGCGCGTGGGCGCTGGCAAAGACGGCGGGCGCGACGTTCGCGCCTTTCAGCGCCTGGTCCAGACCGGCAGACTGGCGATGCCGGAGAATCTGAGCCTGGCGACCGCTATTGCCAAATCCACGATTCGCCGCGACGCGAACGGCAATCCCGGATTGGACAAGAGCACGTCGCGGGCGCGTATCGACGTGTTAAGCGCCGCCATCATCGCCTGCGGACTCGCCGAGCCGCATTTCGACCGCCCGCGAAGGAAGCTGAGGGGCGGATTTTGAGCTGGCGGCATCGGGCGCTGGACCGGCGCAAGCTGTCGCGCTGGCGGCTGGCCGTGCTCGAGCGCGACGGTTGGGCCTGTCGGCGTTGCCGGCGGTACGCGAATGAAGCGGACCATATCGAGCCGCTGGAACGGGGCGGCGGCGCTTACGATCTGGCCAACGGGCAGGCGCTCTGCCGGCATTGCCACCAGGAAAAAACGGCGGTTGAAAACGGGCGGCACAAGGTTGAAGGCCGCGCCGAGTGGCTGGATTTTCTGGCCGAGTTCACTTCTTAGCCGTTTTTCGTTTTATGCGCTGTGGATTTTTCCGTTCTTTCTTGTATTGGCGATTTTCGCCAATGTTTGGTAAATTTGACCTGTAAATCCATCAATTCGAGGGCATGTCATGTCACCGCACCAAAAGACGCTGCGCGGAATCCGCGACCAGCAAAGCAGGAACCGCCAGCGCCTGGGCGAGCTGGCGGCGGTTGCCGAACTTTCCACCGAACAACGCGCCGAACTCGACACCATCGAACAGGCCATGCCGGACCTCGAGCGCCGGGAACGGGCGGCGCGGGCGGCCTGCGATGCCGATGACCAGGCCGCGACGGTTGACGCGGCCGAGCATGGCGCGCAGTCGCCGGAAATGCGGGAGCGGCTGGAGCTGCGTTCCCGCTGTCGCGTGGGCCGCATCTTTTCCGCCCTGCGCGATCATCGCCCGGTCGATGGACCCGAGCGCGAGCTGCAACAGATTTGCAATCTCGATCACAACGTGATCCCGCTGGAAATCTGGGAATCGCCGGTTGAGCGGCGGGCCGACGCGCCCACCGTGTCGCCCACCGCCGGAGTGGGCCAGAATCTGCGCCCGATTTTCCCGCGATTGCTCGCCCGGTCCATCGGCAACCGGTTCATGGGCATCGCCATGCCGACCACCGGAACCGGCACATACGCGACGCTGCGCCAGAACGCGGGCATGACCGCGAAAGCCGTGGCGAAGGGCGGCGCTATCGAATCGACGGCGGCGACCTTCGTATCGAAGACCACAACGCCGCACCGCGTGAGCGCCCGCCTGAGCATCCAGGTGGAAGACAAGGCGCTGATTGGCACTACTTCCTTCGAAGCCCGATTGCGGTCGAATCTGGCGAACGAGCTGGCGGCGGAACTGGACCGGCTGGCGATTCTCGGCGACCCGTCGGCGAACGCGGACGAGCCTCAAGGCGTATTCGACCAATTGACCGATCCGACGAATTCCAGCGCTGTCGAGACTTTCGATAGCCTGCTGGCCGTCTTCGCCGACGCCATCGACGGCGGGCCGCTGGCCGAATCCATGATGGACGTGCGCCTGCTGGCGAACGCGGACATTGCGCGGCTGGCCGCGAAGAAATTCCGCGATACGGGAAACAATCACCGGGGCGACATTTCCATCGCCGACTATCTGGCGGACCGTTCCGGCGGCCTGATGGCGCATTCGCGGATGCCCGCGACGGCGAGCAACATCGCAAGCTGCATCCGCATGAGATTGAACGCGAAAGCGATGGGCGAGGGTTCGATCACCTACGCCGAATGCCCGATCTGGCAGGGCGTGGAAATGATCGTAGACCCGTACAGCGACAGCGCGAAGGCCGCGACGCATTTCACGACGCATCTGCTGATCGGCGACGTGATCCTGATTCAGCCTAGCGCTTATGACCGGCTGGACCTGAAAGTAGCCTGAACCGTGGAAGCGCGGACGGTTGAGATACGTGCCGAAGGGCGGCGCCTGCGCGGCGTCGCCCTGCCGTACCGGTCCGTTTCCGAATCCCACCGGGAGCGCTTTCTGCCGGGGAGCATCGAGATCGCCGATTCCCTGGCGCTGAATCTCCGGCACAACGAATTGCAGGCCGTCGCCTATCATCCGGGCGGCGGGCTGGAATTCCGCGACACCGATTCGGCGCTGGAATTCACCGCCGATCTGCTGCCGATCCCGGCGGCGGATGCCGCGCTGGAAGGTGTGCGTTCCGGGCGCTTGTCCGGCGCTTCCGTGGAGTTCCTGGCGCACCGCGAGAGCAGGGGCGCCGATGGCATCCGCGTGATCGAAAAGGCGACGCTGGCGGGCCTTGCGCTGGTCCAATCGCCGTCCTATCAGACATCCGTCGAGGTCCGCCGGCGCAAGGCGGCCGGCCGCGCCCGGGTGCGCCCGATGCCGGAAAACATCCGGGCCTGCGGCTGTGTCGGGCCGGCCTGCGATTCCGTCAAATTCGCCGCCGACGCGTTCCGCGAAGTGGCGGACCTGGTGATCGCGGGCAAGCGGGAACTCACCGTGCACACCGGGCGGCTGGACGCGCTGCATGTCCTGGGATCGACCGCCGCCGGCGCCGTGGCGGTTTCCCTGGCGGACGATGGGGCGCTTGTGGCGGACCTGACCGCGGCGGCGATGGATTCGCCGGCGGGCGAGGCGCTGGCCGCTTCCGTCGAGACTTCCGCGCCGATTGTCCGCCCGCTGATCGATGACGGCGCGAGCGAATTCACGGAATCCGGCGCGGTGCGAACCTACACCGTCGCGATGGTGTCGGCCTTGCTTGTGAAGGTGCCCAAAGAGACCCGCGAGGGCTGGGAACCGTTCGAGCTGCCGCGGCCGCCGCGCAAGCGCCGTATCCGGAGCCTGCTGCTATGAGCACACTCGAAAAATGGGCGGCTGTCCCGCTGCCGTGGCCGTCCGCGCCGAGCCAGGCGCAATTCCGCGCCGGGGCCGCCGCTGCGGGAATCGCCGTGCCCGATCAGGGGAACGTGGCCGACGCCAAGCAAACGGCCGTTAGCGGCGTCCTGGGGGCGCTGAGCGACTATCTGGAAAAGTTCGCGCCGGACGCGCCCGAGCGCGTCAAGCAAGCGGCGTGCTTCCGGCTGCATGGCTACCTGGACCAGCAAACCGGTTCCGCGACACGCATCCAGGCCGACAGCGTCGAACTGCACATGCAGGAAAACATGAGCCGGGCCTTTCGACTGTCCGGCGCGAGGGCGCTGCTGGAGCCGTGGCGGGCGCGTGTGGCGATTCCCGCCTGGGGGGATGACTGATGCGCCCGCCGTGGCGAAAACGGCCTGTGGAAGCGCCTGAGCGACGTTCCTACACTTCGGACATACTGGCCGCCGTCTTCCAGAACGCGACGCGGACGGCGAACGACGCGGGGAAAACCGCCGCCGTCGAAGCCGCCGCCGGATACGTGGCGAGGGCGCTCGCGGGCGCCGAGGTGTCGGGGCCGCCCTGGGCGGTCGATATGCTGCCGCCCCACGTGCTTTCGCAGATGGGCCGCGGCCTGATGCGGCGCGGTGCGACCGTCTGGGCGATCGAGGCGGATATGCTCACCGAAGCGGGCTACTGGAATTTCCATGCCGGGCCGACCGCCGACAAGTCCGGATGGACCTGCCAGGTGACGGACAACGGGCCGCACGGCAGCCGGACGCGCAACCTGCCGTTCGACCGGCTGGTATTCGTTCCGTGGTCGAATGACCCGGCCATCCCGTGGACACCTTCCGGGCCGATGCAGAACGCCAGCCTGACGGCGGCGCTCGCCGGGAACGCGGAGGAAGCGTTGAGCCATGAAGCGGCCACACCGGTTGGGAACGTGGTCGAAATCCCGAGCGACGGCGCCGGCGCGGACCAGTACGAAGCGACCAAAGAGGCGTTGAAGTCGGCCAGGGGCCGCGTTTGGTTCCAGGAGGCGATGCGCGGCGCGGACCGGGGCAACGACCCGGATTCGAGCTTCAAGCAAAAGCACGTGGGGCCGATGCCCGCCGGCGAGCTGGTGTCCATCGGCGAGCAGGCGTACTCGCGGACGCTGGCGGCGATGGGAGTACCGCCCGATCTGTTCCAGCACGGCGCGAACTCGCAAGGCCAGCGGGAGGCCGCCCGGCGCTGCCATCTGAATCTGATCGTCCCGCTGTCGCGGATTGTCGAGCGCGAGCTGCGGGACAAGCTGGACGGCGGCATCCGGCTGAAGCATGAAACCTACTTCGCGGACATGGCGGGCCGCGCCGGGGCCTTTCAGAAACTTGTCTCGGGCGGTATGGACCTGGCGCAGGCGGCGGCGGTGTCCGGGGTGCTGATCGATGATGGATAGGGTTCGGCTGGCCTGGCGAATCCTGATCGGCGGCGCCGTGCGCCTGGGCGGGGCCGACGAACAGATACTCGCCTATCACCGTGGAGTCTGGATGTTCTGCGGCGACCCCAGAGTCATGGAGAAGGTGCGCCTGGACATCGAATGGCTGCGGAGCCTGGCCGGCCGGGCGGAATCCCGGACCGCCCGGGACATCGCCCACCGCTACGCCGACACGCTGCAGGAGCAGCTCAACGACGCGATCCACCGCGGCCACGAGGCGGCGCGGGCGAAATAGCCGTCCCGGCGGGAAATCCGGCAATATCAGGCGAAATTCGGGAAATCCGTCGCCGCAGGAAGCCCGTAGAGCGAAATAAAGCACCTTGCCCATACCAGGGTATTCGGGAAAATATCGTCGCTTAGAGAGCGTTCCACGGTTCCGATGTGAGGCGCGGGCGTCGGGCTGCTCCAGCGGAGGCTAGACCGGCACCGCGCCTTCCAGCCGCGCTACTCTCTCGCTCAATTCCGAGACGGCTTTCTGCAACTGCCTGTGATCGCTGTCCATCTTGTCGCGCAGCCTGTCCGACGAAAGCGTGATTTGGCGCTGGAGATAGAGCACCGCCAAGAGTGCTATAACAGCATTCGGCGCGGCATTCTCAAGCAAATTCACGAGTACGTTCATTTCGGAATCTCCATTGTGAGGCGCGGGCGGCGGACGCGCCTGGTTCACGCGACTTCCGCCGCCCGCGTGGGGATTGTATCAGGCGATACCGGGAAGATTCAAGCCGCCGAAATCCGCAGTTACCACGTTATCGGCCAGCTTGTCCGGGGCGGCGAAATCCGCCCACGATTGAAGCAGCGCCGCCCGCT
The DNA here is from genome assembly GCA_022819645.1 of Pseudomonadales bacterium. Taxonomy (GTDB): domain Bacteria; phylum Pseudomonadota; class Gammaproteobacteria; order Pseudomonadales; family Pseudohongiellaceae; genus UBA9145. The sequence goes on along the minus strand of JAJEGU010000029.1, from coordinate 8,492 downwards.
GTTCCATCATATCCGTGCGAAGGTAGGCCGCTTCCGTTTCGTTGTCGTTGACGTGCGCGAGGCACAATTCCGCAATCGCTCGCGGGAACGAAGTCTTCTCCGCCGCCCAATTCCTGAATGAACTGCGGAAGCCGTGAGGCGTTCCGTCGATGCCATTCGACCGGACCAGCTTACTGATTGTGCTATCCGTCATGACCTTGCCGCGCTGCGAAGGAAACACGAGGCCGCTGCCGTCGCTGTACTCGCGGGCATCTTCGATCACGGCCAGCGCTTGACGGGACAGCGGGACGATGTGAGTGCGCCCGGCTTTCATTCTGTCGCCGGGGATCGTGGCGGTTGAGCCGTCAAGGTCTGTCCAGCGGAGATTGCGGACTTCACCGGACCTGCTGGCGGTCAACACGGCAAACCGGAATGCCGCCCGAGTCGCCCACCATGCGCCGCTGTTTCCGATGGTATCGAGCGAGGCGGGAACAGCGGCGAACGGGACGGCGGCGAAATGCCGCCGGGTGCGCTTTTGCCTGGGCAGGATCATATCGAGCAGGTCTGCCGGATTGCCGTCACGGTGGCCGTGGGCGTAAGCCCATTTCAGGACGCTGCCAAGACGCTGTTTCATGCGCCGGGCGGTCTCGCGCTTTGTTGTCCATATCGGGGCAAGCACCTTTTCCAGATGCCTGACGGTAATCTGGTCCACCGGCAGCGGCAGCAATTCGGCGGCGTAGCGGTTCATATCAGACCGCCATATCTTTTCGGTTTTGGCATTCCGCCAGTTTCCGCGATGCAATGCTATGACGAACTCTTGCGCTTCCGCGAAGGTGGGAACGGCCAGCGCTTCGACGACCTGCCGGGGATCACGGCCAGCTTTCGCGGCGGCGCGGTTTTCGTCTGCCTGCTGGCGAGCCGAGGCGAGCGTGACGGCGGGCCAGTCGCCGATCCGAATGTCCTTTTGCTTGCCGTGGATCGTGAGTCGTTGCAGGAAACTCTTCCTGCCGGACTTTTGCACTATCAGGGCGAGCGTGGGAATATCGGACACGCGGTAGGGCTTGGCATCCGGCGCGAGGCGTTTAATCTTGGCTTCGGTGAGCATGACCTTCTCCAGTTGCGGCACTAAAACAGCACTAATTTTTAGTGTATCGCATCATGCCAGAAAATACCACACAGGCGGAAAAGCCTTATTCCATGCGGTTTTTGGGACTTTATGGAACCTTGCAAAAACCTACCGGAACGTATCTCGGGTGCGCCATTATTCCGAGATTCAATTCAGTAAAATCAATGTTTTATAGTTATCTCGTTTTTTGTTGCAATTCTCTGTACCGCGAAGCAGAATATTTGCATGACAGATTCAGAACCAACCCCGCGCACACTGGCGCAACAACTGGCCGTGCTGGAGGAACGCATGAATACCAAGCAGCAGGAATACAAGACTGATATCGCAAATTTGGCGACAGATTTGGCTAAGCGCGATACGCGCCTGCTGTTGGCAATTTTCGGAATAATCGCCGCTGTAATGACGCTTGGGCTTACAATTCTAGGGCTGGTATTGACCGGATCATGAAGCTTGTGGGACAGCACACTAGGGAAGCTCTGATCAAGTCAGAGCTTCCCTGCGACACATGGAAGTGCCGCCGAATTCCATGGCGTAAGCCATTGAATTCGGGAGCAAAACAAAACCACGCTTTTGTTTTGCGATAATGAAAAATTCCAAGGAGGGAATTTTTCAGAGAATACCTAGTGCGTTCCAGATCGCGGCGGCTGCCTCGCCGTTTTCCCATGAACCGATCTGCCCGCCAGTTGGCCGCGCCGGGCGGTAGCGAAGCCCTGCTGATCGTTCAGGATTATTTCGGCGAAACCGTGACGATTACGCTACGTTTTGAGGCTGGCCCGGACGGCAGATTACGCCCTCGACATGGATAGCGGACTTTTCGCGCGTTGACGGGCCGCCGCCGGGATAGGGGCGATATTTTCCCGGCGCGGCGGTACGGATTCTGCCGGAGAGTTTCGCGGGATCGGAATAGCCACGCCAGTTCGCCACAATCACAATCGGAGAATTACGAAATGGCAGACACATTCAAGAAAGGCGAGGCAGTACGGCACATGACGAACAGTCGTCAAAAATTGGTTATAGCAAGCGGTGACGACAAAGACGGCTATCTGTGTTCGTGGATTACGCCGGGCGGAACCCCCAGAGAGAAAGTTTATCCAAGTGACCAATTGGAACCCTACGAGCCGGACGATTCTCAGGAGAATGAAATCTGCGACTGGGCCATTTTGGACAGATCGTAATAGTGGCGCGAATAGCGAGGCGGCTGTGCATTTGCGGTCGGGCGATGGGCCTCATGGTGCAGAATCGTGGCCTTGTGCCAAAATGTACGTTCCGCCTTGATAACTTTCACGGCACAATCTGGTCTCTCAAATACTGAGGGAAAGGCCTCAGCCGCTAAACAACTAATCCTACGCTCTTCGTGTGGCAGCCATGAAGCCAGTGAACCGATTTCCAATCGCACTTCGGAACGGAGATAGTCATCAGAATAGGCCGCAGGATAGTTGACATTAATTACAAGTGGATCATCGATAGACCCAACGCGCTGGAAGTCTTGTGGGACCACCTTATGCGGGCAGCGGAGTGAAGGGAACTCGAACCTCGTTAGCTGATCGAAGCGCCCTCAAGCCGCGCTACTCTCTCGCTCAATTCCTTAACGGCTTTGCAACTGCCTGTGGTTACTGTCCATCTTGTTGTGCAGCCTGTCCGATGAAAGCGTAATTTGGCAGCACCGTCGAGTTCACCGGTATTTTTCGCCTATCGTGGTAAGCTGGTTATTCTATTTTGACAAATAGATACGATGGTAAGTTGATTTTATACTTTAAATAAATCGCTTCGAAAGTTCGAGCCAAACCCGCAAAGACAAATCAAACGATTCTTGATACAACTGATTAAACGAATAATAATGCTTCCTGTTTCAAGGATGCCGGCCCGGCAATTACAACGAGAAAAACAGTCATGGCAAGCCCTGCGCAACGGCTGCAAAGCTCATTGACCGAACTGCGCGCACAGCAGAAAAAGGGAATCGTCGCGATTCGCGCCACGGACCTCTCGCGCACCCATCGCGAGCGGCTGCTGGCGAATGGCTACCTGCGGGAAGTGATCAAGGGCTGGTATCTCGCCATCGAACCCGGACAGTATCTGGATGAACGCAGCGCCTGGTATGCTGGCTACTGGCCTTTCTGCGCCGACTACCTGAACCGGATGCGAAAAGATGCTTGGTGCCTCTCACCGGCCCAATCCGTCGCGCTGCACACGGAGAATCACCGGATTCCGGAACAGTTGCGGGTACGGGCCATAAAGGCGCGCAACAATGCCACCGCTTTGCCCGAGGGGCTTTCGCTGCTGGAAATGCGCTCCGGCCTGCCCGCGGAAAAACATGTGGTGGTCGCCAACGGACTGCGACTTTACCGTCTGCCGGCGGCGCTGGTTGCCTGCAGTGCGCGGGTTTTTCTGAAAGAGCCGGTAGACCTGCGCATCGCCCTCACGCTCATTGACGATGTGACGGAAATTCTCGAGCTGCTGCTCGAAACCGGCCGCAGCACCGTGGCGGGTCGTCTCGCCGGCGCATTTCGGCATATCGGCCGCCCGGAACTCGCGGAAAGTATTCTGGATTCGATGCGGGAATATGGCTATGACGTGCGCGAGGCGGATCCTTTTGCCGCACCGGCGCCGTCGCATTCGTCGGCGCGCGGGCTTTCGCCCTGGGGCCAGCGCGTGTTTTCGCTGTGGCGGGAAATGCGGCCCCGGGTGATCGACTGCTTTCCCCGGGGCCGGGTGGCGGCGGTCAATGCCAGGCGCTGCCTGCGCGCCGTGGATGATGTCTGCTTCGCCGACGCCTGGCATTCCCTGGCCATTGACGGCCTGAAAGTCGCGCCGGGAGTGCTGGACCGGGTTCGCTCTCCGGATTGGCGGCCCGTTTCGGCAGCGGGGGATGAAACGCATCGCCCGGAATTGGCGGCCCGCGGCCACTGGCGGGCTTTTCTGGCGGCGCGGGGGAGTCTTGAGCGAATCCTGGCTCGCGCGCATCCGGCTGATGTGATCAGGGCGGAGCTTGGAAACTGGCAGCGGGAAATGATCGCCCCGCTGGCAGTTGCGGTCCCCGGAAATTCAACCGCGCAATCCGGCTATCGCGAAGGTCCGGCGCTCCCCCGCGGCAGGCATGTCGCCCCCGAGGGCCAAGCCATCGGGCAGGCCATGGACGCGCTTTTCCTGCTGCTGCGTTCGGAAGACCAGCCGGCGGTGCGGGCCGTGCTTGGCCATTTCTTTCTGCTGTACCTCAAGCCTTTTGCGGAAGGCAACGGGAGGCTCGCGCGATTACTGATGAATGTCCTGCTGGCCTCCGGCGGCCTGCCCTGGACGGTGGTTCCCGCCGAGCAGGCCGGCGAGTATCAGGCTGCCGCGGAAACAGCCTGTGTGGCAGGCGACATCGTCCCACTGACGCGGCGGATTGAATCTCTGACGCAAATGCTGCACTTGTCCACCATAGGCAGCCTGCGCTGATATTGCCGCAGGGAAGCTCTGATCAAGTCAGAACTTCCCCAAGGCACATGGAAGATAATGAAAAACTCCACGGATGGAGTTTTTCAGAGAATACTTAGGGACAAGGGTCCTCGCCCTGCACAGGAGCTGCTCCGGACGGCAGGAAGCGGCATGGGTCGGCGTTTTCGAGCATGACTCTCGCGCCGGCGCGAATCAGGGCATTGGCGCCCGGGGCCTGGAAGAAGTTGTAGCCTTCCCGGGAGGTCATCCACGCCGATGGGCCGCCCAGGTATTTGCCGGCGCTGCTGGTGGCGCCCACCACCTGATTCACCAGGCCTTCGTAGTAGGGGTCGCCCTGGCTGGCGCCGCTGAAGCTGCCGAGGTCCGAACTGGCGACGAAAACCACATCGACGCCTTCCACCGCGGCAATTTCGTCGGCGGCTTCCACGCCCTCCACGGTTTCGATCATGGCGACGACCATGATGTTGTCATTGGCGCTTTGGCGGTAGCCGCCGCCCCAGATGGCGCCGTACTGGCCGCCGCCCTGGCTGCGGCGCCCAACAGGCGGATACTTGGCGAAGCGCACGGCGTTTTCCATTTTTTCCGCAGTGTCCACCATGGGCACGATGATGCCCAGGGCCCCGATGTCGGTGGCTTTCTGGATATCGCCTTCGGTGGCGTCGGGAACGCGGATGAAGGGAATTGCGGGAGCGTCGCGACAGGCGAAGATCATCCGCGCCACATCGGTGTAGTTGAGGTGGCTGTGCTGCATTTCGATCCAGATGAAGTCGAAACCGGCGCTGGCCATGGCGCAGTAGATTTCCGGATCGGAAGTCGAAACCGTGCCGCCGAGCACGGGTTCGCCGGCGGTGAGTTTCGCTTTCACGGTGTTGTAGAGCGAGTCGTCCTGGGCCTGGGACGGCAGGGCCGCAAAGCCGGCCGCAAGCAGGAACAGCGCATGAAGCGCGAGCTTTTTCATGGGAATTCTCCTCATCAGACTTCGGAAATCATTGGCGCTCTCGTTTCACCGGACGCCTTCGCGGCAAGTTGCCGCCAGCGCCGCTGTTCGCCGCGCAGACGCAGTTCCTCGCGGTTGCTGTCGTCCACCCGGGCGTAGTCATCGCGCCAGTCATCGCCGTCGCGCCAGTACAGGGTTGAGCGCCGGGTGGTTTCCGGGCTTTTGGCTTCTTCCAGCAGTTTCAGCGCCTGGTGGACGATGCCGATCTGGCTCAGCACGTCCCCGGGAGCGCCGCAGGGATTGCCCAGGGGATAATCGGTATGCAGATAGCGCGCCACGCCACAGTGTTCCACGATGTCCAGGGCGCTGCCGATGATGACCGTGGGAATACCGTTTTCTTCGAGATGCCGGCTGACCAGACTCACGGTCTGGTGGCAGACGGGTCAAAGGGGAACGAGCATCGCCACATCGAGCTGGTCTTCCCGGCACAGGGCGAGCACCGCGGGCGCGTCCTTGTTCCGGGTATTGCCCTTGCTGTATTCGGTCGGCACCGAATAAAAGCGTTCCGAGAGGCTGCCGAAAACCCCCGACCGCGCCATGTCGCGCAAATGATCAAGCGGCAGAAAACTGCCGAGATCCCGGGTATGGGTCACGGTTTTGTGCCAGGACAACTCATCGGTATACATCGAATGCGGTGTGGGCGTTGACATGGAAGCGTGGACCCGCCGCTTTTCGCGGCCCTCCGCGGTATCCGGCATGGCGGTGGTGATCAGCCCGAGGCGGCATTCGCGCAGGGGTTTGGGCAGCGGCATGAAAGGCGCTTCGTCGTGACAGGCCCACTCATAATCCTTCTCGTATCTCTGGGCCCGGTAATAGTCCCGGGTGCGCCGCATGTAGGGAACGTCGTACTTTTGTCCCACGGAAATCTCCTTGTCGCTTAAGGAAGCTCTGATCAAGTCAGAGCTTCGGGAGCAAAACAAAACCACGCTTTTGTTTTGCGGTAATGAAAAACTCCACGGATGGAGTTTTTCAGAGAATACTTAAAGTCGGGATACGGGCGGCAGAATAACCCTTTAGGAATCCATGAACAATTCCCCATGTACGAAACCGAACTGTACGGGCCGGTAAAGGCTTTTCTTGTATCACAGGGGTATGAGGTGAAGGCCGAGGTCAAGGGCTGCGACGTGGTGGCGAGGCGTGGCGACGAGCCACCCCTGATCGTCGAGTTGAAAACGCGCTTTTCCCTGCCCCTGGTGCTGCAGGGAATCGAAAGACAGCGGCTTGCGGACAATGTCTATCTCGCGGTGCCGCCTTTCACCAGCCGGGGCGTGCGCCGCAAGGAGGCGCTCGCCCTGTGCCGCCGGCTTGGGCTTGGCCTGCTTGCGGTGTCTTCCGCGCCGGGCCATACCGTCGAGCCCTTGCTTGACCCGGCGGAGTACCGCCCGCGCAAACGCGGGCCGGCCCTTGGCCGCCTGCTGCGGGAATTCGAATTGCGGGTGGGCGACCCGAATACCGGCGGCGCCACAAAGCGCAAGATCATCACGGCCTATCGCCAGGACGCCCTGCGCTGCGCGGGCTTTCTCGGCGCCAATGGCCCAAGCAAGGCCGCGGTAGTGGCCAGGGCCACCGGCGTCGGCAAGGCCGGCCGGATATTCCTCAAGGACTACTACGGCTGGTTCGAGCGCCCGCCGGAAACGCCCCGGGGTATCTACGCCCTGACCCCAAAAGGCGAGCAGGCGGTAGCGCGGGAAATTTTGCAGTAGACTTTGACGGTTCACACTATCAGATGGGTAGCTGGGAGGAGTTCCCGATGATCAGGTTATTGGTGGCGGCATTTGTGCTGCTGTTCGCGGCAATATCAGTCCAGGCGCAACAAGGAGACGACAACATGAGTTCACCCCTTGCCGGTGTGGGCAGCCGGTTTATTGAGGCCAACGGCATCCGCATGCGGATTTTCGAGGCTGGCGATTCCGGCCCGCTCGTGCTGCTCGCCCATGGCTGGCCCGAATCCTGGTACAACTGGCGGCACCAGCTCGTCGCCCTGGCCGATGCGGGTTATCGCGCCGTGGCGCCGGACATGCGCGGCTATGGCGAAACCGACGCACCCCCCGCGGTGGAGGATTACGATATCGTCGATCTCACCGACGACATGGTGGGAATTCTCGACGCGCTCGGCGAAGAGACGGCGGTCATGGTGGGCCACGACTGGGGCGCCATTGTCGCCTGGCATGCGGCGGTTCGCTATCCGGAACGGTTTGCCGGGTTGATCGCCATGAGCGTGCCCTATGGCGGCACGGCCCGGCGTTCCCCCATGGATGGCTGGCGCGAAGCCAATGGCGACAACTTCTACTATATCCTGTATCACAACGAACCCGGCGGCGTGGCGGAAGCCGAGTACGACAGCGATCCACGCGGCCTGATCAGCCGGCTGTACCTGTCGCCGAATTCACCTCGGGAAGCGCCGGCAATTACCGATCCGTTGCGCGCCGCGGGCGGCTGGATCGGTCGTCTCGGCGCGCCGCTCGGCCTTCCCGACTGGCTGAGCCGGCAAGACCTGGACTATGTCGTCGGTGAATTTGAACGTTCGGGATTTCGCGGCGGCGTCAACTACTACCGCAACTTTCACCGCAACTGGGAAATCAGCCTCGACTACGCAAGCGACCGGGTCGCCGTGCCGGCGATTTTCATTGCCGGCGCGAGAGACGTGGTCATCGGCGGCGCCACGGCTGATCAACTGACCGCATTGATGTCAGGGGTGACCGACGACCTGCGCGGCGTGGTCTTGATCCCCGAAATCGGCCACTGGGTGCAGCAGGAAGCACCCGGGGAAACCAACGCGGCCATGCTGGAGTTTCTCGACGGACTGGAGCTGGCGCGCTAGTGTGCTGTCCCACAAGTTCGCCGCATTTCAGAGCGGTCCTGAAGCGTCAATGCAAGGCGCCGTCCGCGGGCAATACCGGGAGTATTGCCAAGGGCGGCAACGCCGCGGTGGCGCTTCAGGACCGCTCCCGAAGG
>JAJEGU010000068.1 GCA_022819645.1 Pseudomonadales bacterium | reverse complement strand
TCCCATAAGTTCGCCGTATTTCAGAGCGGTCCTGAAGCGTCAACGCAAGGCGCCGGCGGCAGGCAATACCGCGAGTATTGCCAAGGGCGGCAACGCCGCGGTGGCGCTTCAGGGCCGCTCCCGAAGGGCGCGTCCCCCGCGGCGCGTGGCCGCGTTGCGCTCCTTGGCAATGGGGCGGGCCATTACCTGCGGACCGCGCCTCGCCACACACCGCGGGGGACGCGCTGAAATGCGACGAACTTATGGGACGGCACACTAGAGCACGGGATCGAAAACCATGCGACTTCAGGGATCCCGGGCTCCTGCTTTGGCGTTGGTCTTCCTGCTCGGCTTGTCGTCCGCGCACTCCCAGCAACTGAACCAGACCGGCTACCAAACCGAACAGGCCGAGCGCGGCGCGGAATTGTACCGGCGGCACTGCGCCGCCTGCCATCTGCCCGACCTGCAGGGCGCATTCGAAGCCGTCGCCCTGCGTGGCGGCAATTTTGTCGATAACTGGCGCAACCGCACGCCGGGGCAAATGCTCGACCTGCTGCGGCGCACCATGCCCACCCAGGCACCGGGCTCGCTGAGCGATGATGAGTATGTCGAACTCATCGCCTTCGTGCTCCAAGCCAATGGCGTTGCCGCAACAGCCAATGCCCTGGCGGCGAATTCCCCCGAAGTGCTTTTCCCCGGCGGGGAAAACGGCGAAGCCCTGCCCTCGCGAACGCCGGTTCCCGGGCTTGCGGGCACGGCGCCTTCGCCGGAGTCACGCAATGCCATCCCCGAAATCGCCACTATCTACCGCACCGGGCGCGGGCTGACCCGGACCTGGAGCGAGGCCGAAGCCTACCGCGATGTCGGCATGGCGGAACTGGCCGACCCCCCCGCGGCGGACTGGGTCTGGTGGCGGCGCACGCCACAAAGCCAGGGCTTTACGCCACTGGATGAGATCAATACCGGAAATGTCGCCAATCTCGGCCTCGCCTGGGTCTGGGGCATGGAGCCGGGGCGCAGCCAGCCGGCGCCGCTGGTGCGCGACGGCGTCATCTACCTGCCCAATTACGGCAATGTGGTGCAGGCGCTCGACGGCCGCAACGGCAATCTGCTGTGGGAGTACCGCCGCCAGTTTCCCGAGGGCGAGCGGCCCGGTTATCTGCTGCGCACCCTGGCGCTGTGGCGGGACCTGATCTATGTCGCCACCACCGACGCCCATCTGGTGGCCCTGGACGCCCGCACCGGCGCCGAAGTCTGGGACGTGGAAATCGCCGACAACGCGCTGGGTTACTCCAATACCAGCGGACCCATCGTGGCCGACGGTGTGGTGGTCAATGGCATCACCGGCTGCGGTCGCTTCTTCGAGGATAGCTGTTTCATCAGCGGACACGACGCCGCAACCGGCGCCGAACTCTGGCGCACCTACACCATCGCCAGGCCGGGAGAACCCGGGGGCGATAGCTGGGGCGACCTGCCGCTGGAATTCCGCGGCGGCGGCGATGTGTGGATGACGGGAAGCTGGGACCCGGAACTCGGCCTGGTGTTCTTCGGCACCGCCCAGGCCAAGCCCTGGATGGCGGTGAGCCGCGGCCTCACCACCGAAGACGCCGCGCTTTACACCAATTCCACCCTTGCCCTGGACCCGAGCGACGGCCGCCTGGTCTGGTACCGCCAGCACGTGCCGGGAGAATCCCTGGACATGGACGAGTCTTTCGAACAGGTATTGGTGGACCTGTTCGACGAACCCTGGCTGCTCACCATAGGCAAGAGCGGCATCCTGTGGAAACTCGACCGCCGCAGCGGCGAGTTTCTCGGCCTGCAGCAGACGGTGTTCCAGAATGTGTTTTCCGAAGTCAATCTGGAAACAGGCGACGTGCGCTACCGTGACGATATCCGCAACATGCGGGTGGGAGAATGGCTTTCGGTCTGCCCTTCCACCGCCGGCGGCCATAACTGGCAGGCCAGCGCCTATCATCCGCCCAGCCGGCAACTCGTGATTCCCCTGAGCCAGTCGTGCATGGAAATGTCCCCCAGGGAAATCTCTTTCGAAATCGGCTCCGGCGGCACCCAGGGGGACCGCATGTGGATGGAAATGCCCGGCACCGACGGGCAGTTCGGCAAGCTCGCGTCCTATGACGTGGAATCCATGCGCGAGCAGTGGAGCATCGAACAGCGGGCGCCCTTTCTCACCGCGGCCCTGGCCACCGCCGGCGGCCTGATTTTCATCGGCGATTTCGACCGCTACGTCCACGCCATCGACGTGGCCACCGGCGAGACACTCTGGCGCAGCCGTCTGGCGACTTCGGCACAGGGATTCCCCATGAGCTATGCCGTGGACGGCAAGCAATACGTGGCGATTCCCGCCGGGCGCGAAGGCGGCAGCCCCTGGCGCATCGGCAATTTCCTCGCCCCGGAACTGCGCAGCCCAGATGGTCATAATGCGCTGTATGTATTTACCTTGAATAACTGATCCAAATCGCTTTTTCTGAATGACACTATTGGACGCGGAACAAAATGTCTGGACCGTAAGCCAGATCAATCGGCTTGCCCGGCAGCTTGTGGAAGAGGGCTTTTCCGGGATTCGGGTGGAAGGCGAAATCTCCGGGCTGAAGAAATCGGCGCCGGGGCACTGGTACTTCACCCTCAAGGACCGCAATGCCCAGCTTGACTGCGTCATGTTTCGCGGCGCCGCCTCCCGGGTTCGCTTCAACCCCGTTGACGGGGACCTCATAACCGCCCGGGGAGACCTGACGATCTATGAGAGCCGGGGCAGATTCCAGCTCAATGTGACCGCCATGGAAGCCGCCGGCGCCGGCGAACTGCGGCGGGCCTTTGAATTGCTCAAGACCCGCTTGCAGGCCGAGGGTCTGTTCGACGGCGACCGGAAAAAACCAGTGGGCGCAGTCTTCCGCCACATCGGGCTGATAACCGCCGAATCCGGCGCCGCCCTGCGGGACATGCTCAGCGTTTTCCGGCGCCGCTTTCCCGCCATCCGCCTCACCCTGATTCCCGTCGCCGTGCAGGGCGAGCTGGCCCCGTCCCAGATCTGCCAGGCCATCGAGGCCGCCAACGCCCTGCGCCACAAGCTCGGCCTTGAGGCCCTGATTGTGGGCCGCGGCGGCGGCTCAGCCGAAGACCTGCAGGCTTTCAATGAGGAAAGCGTCGCCCGGGCCATCTTCGCCAGCGAATTGCCGGTGACCAGCGCGGTGGGGCACGAAATCGATTTCAGCATTGCCGACTTTGTGGCGGACCTGCGCGCCCCCACTCCCTCGGCGGCCGCCGAACTGATGAGTCCCTCGCAGCAGGAATACTCCGACCTGCTGCGCGCGCAGTTCGGCAAGCTGCAAAACCGCATGCGCCATCGATTCGAACACCGGCGCGACCGCCTCGAGCTCACCGCCAGACGGCTGCGCAGCCCCGGGAGAAGGCTCCGGGACCACGCCCAGACCCTGGATGATTTCAGCCAGCGAATACAGCGCGCCGCCAGCGCCTTGCTGGGCGGCAAGCGCCAGCGGTTCAAGCTGCTGCGGCAGGGGCTGAAACACAACTCTCCCCTGCGGCGGGTCGAGCAATTGCGGCCGTTGCTCGCGGATGCCCCGCCGCGCTTGCGGCGGGCGTTGCAATCCCGTGTCCAGCGCGATGCAAGCCAACTCGAATCCCTCAGCCGCAGCCTTCACGCCACCGGCCCGCTCAACACCCTGGCCCGGGGCTACAGCATTACCCTGGATGAATCGAACCGAGTGGTCCGCAGCGCGGACGGGGTTAGCCCCGGCGCCCGCATCACCACGCGCCTGGCGGACGGAAATCTGCATTCGAAGGTTGTAGAAGGCGAATCCACATGAGAATTCCCGCGCAATACCGGCTGGACCCAAAACCTTTCCTGGGCGAAAATCCCACCCCATGAACCGACGCGAAAAACAACGGCAAGTCCGCCAGGCCAAGCAGCAGGCGGCGAGGCAGAAGCAACAGCGGCGGCAGGTGCTCGGCAGGCTCGGCCTGTTCGTGGCGCTGCCGGCATTGGTATTGCTCGTGATCTGGGTATTGGCGACCCAGGGCCCCACCTATTCCCCAGTGGAAGTGGCGCCCAATGACCATATCCGCGGCGACCCGGAAACTCCGGTAAGCATCGTGGTGTACGCCGATTTCCAGTGCCCCGCCTGCGCCACCGAAAACCAGCTCATGGCGCGGCTGTGGTCGCGCATTGAAGACCGGGCGCACCTGATTTTCCGCCATTACCCACTGACGGCGAGCAATCCGCACGCCTGGACCGCGGCGCTCTACGCCGAAGCAGCCGGCCTCCAGGGGAGTTTCTGGGAAATGCATGACTTTCTGTTCGTCAACCAGCCGGTGTGGTCCTTCCTCCCGGAGGTGGAAAGCGAATTCGAAAGCTATGCGGAAACTCTGGAACTCGATCTGGAGCAACTGCGGGCCGATGTGGAAAGCGAGGCGGTCATCGCCAAGGTTCGCGGCGACCAGCGCGGCGGCAATTCCGCCGGCGTGCGCTCGACGCCGGTGATGTTCATCAACGGCCGGCGCGTGGCCCAGTTGACGGCTTCCCGCATTCTGGAGCTGGTGGACGAGCATTTCCAGGAAGCCACGGGAGACGCGGCGTCAGCATCTCCCTAGGGAATCGGCTCCGCCGCGGCGAGATAGCTGATGATGCCGGAAGCCGCGTGCGGCTCGCCGTCGGTGAGGCCAGGGCGGAACCGCAGCCTGCCCAGATTGCGCACCAGCGGTTCGGTTTCCCGATAAACCGGATACTCATCGAGTTCAATCAATTGCAGATTCTGGGCGACTCCCAGGGCGTTCTGGCGACGCCATCCCGGTCGGGTCTCGATGGCTTCCGCCGCGGGCAGGTCGAAGGAAAACAGCGCCACCACCTGCCAGTCGTTTGCCTCGTGCAGACCCAGGGCGCGGGCGGAAAGCGAAGGCGACTCCAGCGGTTGCAAAGAGTCCTGATCGTAAAAAATCTTTACCGGAACGCCATCCTCGAAAGCTTCCGGCGCATCGGTCGGCTCGCGTTCCCTGGCGGCCAGGGCCTTGGCCACGCTGTCGTGGAAGCGCGCCTCGGGAATCAATGAAGGCGAGGCGAAAAGCTCGTCCACCTGTTCCCGCGGCACACCCGCCGCCAGCAGCATCCGGTGCGCCTGGCGATAGGCTTCGAGAGCCTGCTGCTTGCGGTCGAAGAGCAATCGCCAGTCGGCCTGGTACAGCTTGACCATGGCCAGGGCTTCGGAAAGCTCCTCCTCATCCTCACCGGCGTAAATCTGCCGCATCTGCTCGATGTAGCGCATGCCGCTGACCCGCAACTGGTTCAGCGCCCGCTCCGGCGGCAGAACCCGTTCCATGGCGTATCCGTTGGAAGAAATTTCCCGCCCGCCCCGGGTTCGCAGGGTCTGGCCGGTACTGCCGCCCTTGTTGATGGCGCTGGCCTGGAGATACATGATCCGCAACTGCTCGTAGATCAGGCCCGCCTTGCGCTGTTCCAGCCGCGGCCAGATATTGTCGGCAACCGCCAGGGCGATCCGGCTGCTCCACGCCGCCCGCAGGTAGTGGTAACCCTGGTTCTCTTCCTCGTCCTCGGTAATGCCGCGCATATGCATTTGCGACAGTTCCAGCATGCCGCGCATCATGTTCTGGTCGGGCCAGGAATACTTGTTGAGGTAGAACCAGATGATATGGTCCTGCAGCTTGCGGGCTTCGCGCCAGTTGCCGGAATTGATGCGGTTTTCGATCTTGCGGTGGAGGAAGGGAAGCTGGGTCTTGGTGTACAGTCCCTCCTCGATGCGCACGATCTGCTGGGCGCGGTCGAGGGTGGCATGGGCATCGAGAAAGCGATCAAGCTCCATGTAGCGGTCAGCCATGCGCGACAGGGGCTCCACGAGTTGCGGGCCGTGATAAATTCCCTGGGCTTCCAGGCGATTCAGGTCCCCTTCATACAATTCCAGATCGCGCAGGGCCTCCTCGATACCGGCGTCCTGGGCGGCAAGCGGCGCTTGCGCCAGCGCCAGCACTGGCGCAATCAGCAGTGAAACTCTTCGACCAGACAATCGCACATTCAGCATCCGGAGCGGAATGGAATCTATCTTGCATAATTTGGGGATTCCGGTCCAGTGCTTTGGTTGTGATCAACGCCACCGAACCTGGGAAGCAGCAACAAACATGAACCGCAACTCGGGACTCCCTGTGCTAACCTGCGCGTCATGAGCGGCGCAGATCAAAAGGCCAGGCGCAAGCTGCCCATCGGCATACAGACCTTTCGCACGATACGCGAAGAGGGGCATTACTACGCCGACAAGACGCCCCACATCGAGCGGTTGATCACAGAGGGCACGCACTACTTCCTGTCGCGCCCGCGGCGGTTCGGCAAGAGCCTGCTGCTCGACACCGTCAAGGAGCTGTTCGAGGGTTGCGGGGAACTGTTCCGGGGACTGCACATCCACGACCGCTGGGACTGGGGAAAGCGGCACCCGGTGCTGCGGCTGAGCTTTGGAAGCGGCGATTTCAGTTCCCCGGAAAAGCTCGAACTCGAGACCTTTGCCCTGCTCGACGGCATGGAGCGTCAGAACGATGTGGCGCCGCGCCACGACACGCCCGCGGCGCGGCTGCGCCACCTCATCGGGGAACTGCGCCGAAGCGCCGGCGAACGGGTCGTCGTGCTGGTGGACGAATACGACAAGCCGATCCTGGACGCGCTGGGCGAGCCGGAGGTCGCCCGGGCCAACCGGGGCTTTCTAAGCGGGCTGTACGCGGTGATCAAGGACTGCGACGCCGACATCCGCTTCACGCTGCTCACCGGCGTCAGCAAGTTCTCCAAGGTGAACCTGTTTTCGGGCTTGAACAATCTCGAGGACATCACGCTGGACCCGCGTTTCGCCACGATCTGCGGCTACACCGAAGGCGATCTGGACACGGTGTTCGCGCCGGAGACCGAAGGCCTCGACCGGGAGCGGGTGCGCGAGTGGTACAACGGCTACAACTGGGACGGGGAGGAGCGCGTCTACAATCCTTTCGACATACTGCTGCTTTTCCGGCGTCGCGAGTTCCGCGCCTGGTGGTTCGAGACGGGTACGCCGACCTTCCTGGTGGACACGCTGACGCGACGCGGGGTCAACGCCTACGCCCTCGACGGCATGGCCGCGGACGACGCGCTGCTGTCGAGCTTCGACGTGGACGAAATCGCGACCGAGGCCTTGCTGTTCCAGACCGGCTACCTCACCATCGAGGAATCGTCGTACCGGATCGGCCGCAGGACGTACCGTCTCGACTATCCAAACCTGGAAGTTCGCCAGAGCCTCAACAATGTGCTGCTCAGGCGACTGGCCGGCGGGGCGGCGGACGCCGCGGCCCGGAACCGGCTTTATGACCGCTTGCTGGACCACGACTTGAGCGGTGTCGAAGCCCAATTACGCGCCATCTACGCCGGCATTCCGACCGATTGGCACAGCAGGAATGACATCGCCCGTTTCGAGGGCTACTACGCCAGTGTGTTCTACGCCAGTCTTGCCGCCCTCGGTTTTGACCTGGCCGTGGAGGATGCCTCGGCCGCGGGCCGGGTCGATCTGGCGCTGCGCTGCGCCGGGCGCGTGTACCTGTTCGAGTTCAAGCTGATAGAACGCGCCGGCGAAGGTGCGGCCCTACGCCAGTTGCGGGAACGCGGCTACGCGGAAAAGTACCGCGCCGGCGGCGAACCGGTCTACCTGATCGGTGTCGAGTTCAGCGAGGAATCCCGCAACATCGCGGTTTTCGAGACCGCCGAAACATAAGGTATTCTCACGAATTCAATGGCTTACGCCATCGAATCCGGCAGCGCCTCCATGTGCCTCCGGGAAGCTCCGACTGAATCAGAGCTTCCACAAGCCTCTCCGGCGGAGGGCGGAGCTTCGTTTGCAGGGCAACTATGCCAGAATGTTACAAGAATGACCTTGGAGATATATAAACACCATATATATCAATAACCTGCTGACTCATCATTCGCTGACCAGGCCTCACTCCCTCGCAAACAGCCAGTCAGCAAATCGCTGTCGATGTTGCCGCCGGAGGCGATGATTACGATGGTTTTACCCCGCAGCGGGAGTTTGTCGTGGAGGATGGCGGCCAGGGCCACGGCGCCGCCGGGTTCGAGTACGAGTTTCAGATGATGGAAGGCAAAGCGGATGGCGCTGCGGACTTCGACTTCGCTGACAGCCAGAAATCCGCTGACATTGACTTTATTGATGGGCCAGGTGACTTCGCCGGGGATCGGGGCGGTGAGCGCGTCGCAGTGGGTGGCGGTTCGGGTGCTGAGTTTGCGGCGGCGTCCGGCCCGCAGCGATTGGCGGTGGTCGTCGTAGTGTTCGGGCTCGACGCCGTAAATCGCTGTGGCGGGACTGAGTTCGCGCACTGCCGTCGAGACGCCGGCAAGCAGGCCGCCGCCGCCACAGGGAGCGAGCAGGATGTCCGCCGTCAGCTCGAGTTGCTCAAGTTGTCTGACGATTTCCAATCCTGCCGTGCCCTGGCCGGCGATGATTTTCGGGTCGTCGAAAGGCCGCACGAGGATGGCCCCGGTTTCCCTGGCGATTTTCTCCGCAATATCTTCCCGGGATTCGCTGGCGCGGTCGTAAGCGCGGATGGCGGCGCCCCATCTCCGGGCACCTTCCAGCTTCGCCCGGGGGGCGTCCCCGGGCATGACGATGGTGGCGTCAATGCCGAGCAGGTGGCCGGCATAGGCGACGCCCTGGGCATGATTGCCGGAAGAATAGGCGACCACGCCCCTGCCGCGCTCTTCTGGCGATAGCTGGCTGAGGAAGTTGCAGGCGCCGCGGAACTTGAAGGCGCCGACATGTTGCAGACACTCCGCCTTGACCAGCACCCGGGCGCCGAGTTCCCGGTCGAGAACGGCATTGCCCAGCAGGGGCGTTAGCAGGGCGACGCCCCGCAGGCGTTCGGCGGCGGCTTCGATATCCTGGAGGGAAACGGAAGCGCTGGCTGTTCCCTTGTTCATGTAGCGATTCCCGCTGCGTTTTCTCTGAAAAAATCCCTCCTGGAATGCTCCGCCCCAACGCCTTCAACTCCGATTCTGGCGCTTTTGCAGGCGGCGCCTGCGGGCGATCCGACGCGGGTCCAATCGTTGTTCGTCCCTGGCATAGGGATTGTCATCGTTACGCAATTCGATCTGGACCGCGAGCCCGACAAGCTCCAGGGCGTCGCGAAAACTGTTTTGCAGGTAGCGCCGGTAATGCCCCGGCAGTTTGTCGAGTTGCTTGCCGTGGATCACGACGCGCAGGGGATTGTGCCCTCCCAGGTGGGCATAGCGCAATTTGATGCGGCGGCCCTGGGATAACGGCGGCGGGCTTGCGGCGACGATTTGCTCGAGCATTCTGGTCAGCGCCGCCGTGGAAACGCTCTTGCGCGAGGACTGCCAGGCGGCGTCCACGGATTGGTACAGATTGCCGACGCCGCTGCCGTGCAGCGCGGAAATGAAATGGCGCTGCGCAAAATCCACAAACCCCAGGCGGCGGTCGATTTCCCGCTTGAACCATTGCCTGCAATGTTCTTCGAGCCCGTCCCACTTGTTGCACGCCAATACCAGGGCCTTGCCGGTTTCCACGATGTGGCCGAGCAGGTGCAGATCCTGATCCACCACGCCTTCGCTGGCGTCGATGAGAAAAACCACCACATTGGATTCGGCGATGGCCTGCAGCGACTTGATGACCGAAAATTTCTCCACCACGCCCCGGGTCTTGCCCCGGCGGCGTATGCCGGCGGTGTCGATGAGGGTGTAGGCCCGACCCTGGCGCCGGAAAGGGATTTCGATACTGTCCCGGGTGGTGCCGGGCTCGTCGAAAACCAGCACCCTGTCTTCGCCCAGCATGCGGTTGACCAGGGTGGATTTGCCCACATTGGGACGACCGATGAAACTGATGCGGGTGGCTTCCGCCCCGGCCGGGTGGGCGTCCTGTGCGGATGGCAGGTGGGGGTTCCGGGCCGGCGCTTTCGGGGATCGGGCGGCGTCGATGGCGGCGAATGCTTCGCGGAGCAGGGCCTTGACGCCGATTCCCTGGCTGGCGGCAATGGCAAAAACGGCTGCGGCGCCAAGTTCATGGAATTCCGCCCGGGCCTGGTCCGGGTCGAGGCCGTCGGTCTTGTTCGCCACCACAAGGCAGCGCTTGCCCCTTTCCCGCAACCGCTGGTGAATGCGGCGGTCTTCCGGGGTCAACCCGTCCCTCGCGTCGAGGACGAACAGCACCAGGTCGGCTTCCTCGATGGCCAACAGGGCCTGGGCGACGACTTCCCGGTCGATGCCTTCGGCATGACTGCTGATGCCGCCCATGTCCACTGCGAGAAACTGCCTGCCGTCGAGTTCTCCCGCGCCGTACTGCCG
Organism: Pseudomonadales bacterium; assembly: GCA_022819645.1. GTDB lineage: Bacteria > Pseudomonadota > Gammaproteobacteria > Pseudomonadales > Pseudohongiellaceae > UBA9145. The sequence continues at coordinate 7,754 of JAJEGU010000068.1, read as the reverse complement.
GTCCCGGGTCAATCCGGGAAAATTGATCATCAGGGCGTCCCGGCTTGCGGTGAGTCGATTGAAAAGGGTCGATTTGCCGACGTTGGGGCGGCCGGCAATGGCGATTACGGGTTTCATTCGGGTCTTCTTGTAGTAGTTGGCATCGGTCGCTTTCGTCCTCGTTACCTTTGTACATGCCATCCATGGCGCGGAAGTTCTGGCTTCGCCAAACCCCGGTCTCGACATCCTGTCGAGCCGTTCGGCCCTCGAAGAGCTTCGCTCTTCGTCGGCTGCGCCGACCGGGAACCTGCCTTTGGCTTGGCTTGTGCCTGCCTTCCCTGGCGCGGAAGCTCTGGCTTCGCCAAACCCCGGTCTCGCCATCCGTGGCGAGCCGTTCGGCCCTCGAAGAGCTTTGCTCTTCGTCGGCTGCGCCGACCGGGCCTCACCCCTTGTGCGGGGTTCCAAGGCCTCTCTTGCCGGCAAATTGGTGAGTGGGTGGGAGTCAGTCGATGGCCAGGGCCATGAGGGTTCCGCTGTTGCCGTAGACGATGAGGCGGCCGTTGGCGGCGAGGAGATTGGCGCGGACGCCGTCGTTGTCGATTCGGCTGCGGCCTACAATGCGGCCGTCGATTTGGGAAATGACGTGCACATAGCCTTCGAAATCGGCCACGGCGAGATAATTGCCGATGGTTCGCGGGCCGGTCAGGGCGCGGTGGGACAGGTCCTCATTGGTCCAGACGATCTCGTTGCTGTTGTCGCGCACGGCGACCACATGACTGTCGTCCGAGCTGTAGTAGATATTGCCGAAACCCTGGTCGAGGCCATGATAGCTGGAAGCCTCCATGCCCCAGACGATGCGGCCGGTGGCGGTGTCGAAAGCCATCACATTGCCCTGGTAGCTTGAGGCGAGCACGCGGTTGCCGTCGAGTTGCAGGTCGCCGTCGGCATCGATGACGCGCTCGATGTCATAGCGGCCTTCAGGGATTGCGATGCGCTCTTCCCAGCGCCAGATGCCATCTTCGGCGGCCACGGAAACCAGGGTGCCGTTGCTGAAACCGGCGATGACATATCCCTGGGGGGTAATCACGGGTCGATTGGTGCCCCGCAGGGTCAGTGCCGGCAGGGTGGTTTCGTAGATCCAGCGGCGCGAGCCGTCGGCGGCGTCCAGGGCGATGAGCTTGCCGTCCACGGTCTGGGCGACCACCACATCGCCATTGGTCTGGGGCGGCGACAATACCTCGCTGGTGACCGCGCCGCGCCAGAGTTCCTCGCCGGTGAACTGGTTGAAACTGATGACCTCGGCATTGGCGGTGCCCACGAGCACGAGGCCGTTGCCGGCGCCGACGCCGCCGGTGATGACTTCATCGTCGAGCCGGGTGCGCCAGATCACATCGCCGGATTCGAGTTCCAGCCCATAGACGTTGCCGTCTTCGCTGGCGGCGAAAATGCGCTCGCCGTCGATGGCCGGAGCCAGTTCAAAATAGTCGCTGCCCTGGCCGTTGCCGATGCCCGCGCTCCAGACCCGGCGCAGGGCGACTTCGGTTTCGATACTCTGCAATTCCGCCGGCGGATTGACTTCCTCGTCGGCAAACCAGGTGGCGGGATTCAGATTGACGATGGAACAACCGGAAAGAAACAGCAGCGTGAGGGGCGCGAGTCCGGATTTCAAGGCAGGTTTCATGACAGCGCCCTCATTCCCGCTCGCCGAGATTTTCCAGCTTCATGCGCAGGCCGTCGCTGATGGAGCCGGCGTCCCGGGCCGCGAGCCAGGAGTCCCGGGCGTCCTCGGGGCGACCCAGGGCAAAATGGATATCGCCGCGCAACTCGTGGAAACCCGGCTCGAAACTGCGCGGGTCCACGCTGTTGACGAGTTCCAGCGCGCGCCCGGGTTCGCCCCGGGCAAGTATGACCCGGCCAAGCCGCAGGCTGGCGGCAAGCACAAGGCCTTCGTCCGCGGGCTGGAGAAAGCTTGTGCCGGGATTGTCCACCACCCATTGCAGCATTTCCTCGGCGGCGGCGAGATCACCCTGGCGAACCGACTGCTGGGCGCCATACAGCGCTCCGTAACGCGCATACATGGAGTTGGCGTGATCGGCGCGCAATTGCCCGGCAAGTTCGATGATCCGCCCGGAGTCGGGCTCTTCGACCGGATCCTCGGGCTGGGCGGCAAGCAGAATTTCCTCGTACAGATCCGACGCCGCGGCGCGGTCGGCGCTGCCGGACTGCTGCCAGAAACTCCAGCCGCCATAGCCCGCGGCGGCAAGGACGGCGACAAGCAGCAGGGTTTTGCCGTATTCGTCCCACCAGCGCCGCAGCGCTTCTATATTCTCTTCTTCAGCGGCGCTGATTGCCACGTTCCTCTCCTTTATGCCGGCCTAGGAGCCTCCGCCGCAGGCTCCTGGACTACCCATTATAAATCCTGCTTCACTGGCGGTGAAAGCGACAGCAATTCGCCCACCGCGGCGAGGCATTGATCCCTTGTGACCATGCGCGGCTCGAAACGTTCATCCAGCGAGCGCAATTTCACTTCCGCCGGTGAGCCGCCCTCCCCGGCTTCCATGACCACGAGCACATCGGCCCGGATCTCGTAGGCGCGCTTGACCTGCTGGGCATATTTGCCGCCGCCGCACTGGCAGATGATGCGCCGGGCGGGAAAGGCATCCCGCAGGCGCCGGGCCAGATCCTGGGCGGCGGCGGATGCCGGGCCGAGAACGACAATGCAGACGTCCGCGCGGAATTGCGTCCCAGGAGGAATCCGGCCCAGGGTTTCCAGCAACAGCGCCAGCCTTTCGATGCCGATGGCGAATCCCGCCGCCGGCGTGGGCCGGCCACCGAGCTGGGCCACAAGCCCGTCGTAGCGGCCGCCGCCGCATACGGCGCCCTGGGCGCCGAGAGCATCGGTGGTCCATTCGAACACGCAGTAATTGTAGTAATCCAGGCCGCGCACCAGCGAGGGATTCTCGATATGGCGGATTCCCGCGGCCCGCAGCAGTTCCTTGAGCGCCGCGTAATGGGCGACGCTTTCCGGGCTCAGATACTCCGCCATGGCCGGGGCTTCGTCGGCCACCTTGCGGGTGCCGGGATGCTTGCTGTCGAGCACGCGAAAGGGATTGCTGTGAATCCTGCCCCGGGCGGCGGCGTCGATTTCATCGGCCCGGGACAGCAGGTACTCACCGAGCGCCTTGCCATAGCGCTTGCGGTCGTCGGCGCTGCCGATATTGTTCAGTTCCAGATTCAGCTTGCCGCCGAGCCCGAGCCGGCGCCAGTACGCGGCGGACAATTCGATGACTTCGGCGTCGATATCCGGGCCCGCCATGCCAAAGGCTTCCACGCCGAACTGGTGGAACTGGCGATAGCGGCCCTTCTGGGGGCGCTCCCGGCGAAACATGGCGCCCTGGTACCAGAGTCGCTGCTGCCGGTTATAGAGCAGGCCATGCTGCTCCGCGGCCCGCACACAGCCCGCGGTTCCTTCGGGGCGCAGGCTGATGTGGTCGCCGCCGCCGTCCTCGAAACTGTACATCTCCTTCTCGACGATATCGGTTACTTCGCCGATGGAGCGGCGGAAAAGCCGGGTCTGTTCGATCAGGGGAAAGCGGATTTCCCGGTAGCCGAAGGAGTCCACCGTGGCGCGGAAACTGTCCTCGAGATGCTGCCAGAGGCCGGTCTGGTCGGGAAGTATGTCATTCATTCCCCGGATCGCCTGCAATCTGGCCATGATGCGGGCGAACTCTCAGGCGCTGGCGATGAGGTCTTTGGCGGCGGCCTGCTTTTCCGCCACCCGGCGCCGGACCATGGACTCGAGTTCGTCGAGCAGATTCTCGTTGCTGACCTTGTGGTCCGGGGAACCGTCGAGATAGGCCATGTTCGCGGGGCTCGCGCCGGTGAGACCGACTTCGGCCTCCCGGGCTTCGCCGGGGCCATTGACGATACAGCCGATGACGGCCACGTCGATGGGGGTAGTGATGTCTTCCAGCCGCGTCTCAAGCTCGTTGACGATACCGATCACATCGAAATTCTGCCGCGAACAACTCGGGCAGGCCACCAGATTGACGCCCTTGTGCCGCAGGCCGAGGCTTTTGAGAATGTCGAAACCCACCTTGATTTCTTCCACCGGGTCCGCCGCCAGGGAGACGCGAATGGTGTCGCCGATGCCTTCCATCAGCAGGGCGCCCATGCCGATGGCGGATTTCACCGTGCCGCCGCGCTGGCCGCCCGCCTCGGTAATGCCGAGATGGAAGGGATTGTCGATCTGGTCCGCAAGACCACGGTAGGCGGCCAGGGTCATGAAGACTTCGGAAGCCTTGAGGCTGATCTTGAAATCCCGGAAATCGAGCTTGTCGAGAATATCGATCTGCACCAGGGCGGATTCGATCATGGCCTCGGCGCTCGGCTCCCGGTACTTTCGCAGCAACGCCTTGCTCAGGGAGCCGGCATTGACGCCGATGCGCAGGGGGATTTCCTTGTCCCCGGCGCTGCTGACCACGGCGCGCACCCGCTCCTCCCTGCCGATATTGCCCGGATTGATGCGCAGGCAATCCACGCCGTACTCCAGCACCCGCAGGGCGATGCGGTAGTCGAAATGGATATCCGCCACCAGGGGCAGGCGGGTGCTGGCGCGAATCTCGCGAAACGCCTCGGCGGCGTCCATGGTGGGCACCGATACCCGCACGATGTCCGCGCCCACGGCTTCCAGGCGTCGAATCTGCTCCAGGGTCGCCTCCACATCGCAGGTTTCGGTATTGGTCATGCTCTGCACGCTAATGGGCGCATCGCCGCCCACGGGCACGTTCCCCACCATGATGCGGCGGGTCTGCCGGCGCTGGATTCCGTTTGTGGTTTTCATGGTTCCGGAGCTTCATCATGCCTGTCTTTGGCGCGGGCGCCGGGGACCAGGCCGAAGGAGGCGCCAAAAATCTGCCAGGCCCACCAGCCGCCGGCGCCGATTACCACAATGAGAATCAGGATGATCAGCAACAGGAACCAGTTCTGGCTGAATTTGGCCGGCTGCTTTCGCGCCGGCTCCCGGGCGGCCTCGCCTGGCGCCGAAGATTCGTGCCAGGAACCGCTGACCTCGGCGGGATCAAGGCCCACGAGCAGGGCATAATTTTTCAGGTAGCCCTTGACGAAAACCTCGCCGGGCAAATTGCTGTAGTCGTTGGCTTCCAGCGCCCGGACGTAGTATTCGGTCAAGTGCAGCCGATCAGAAACCTCGAATATACTCATTCCGAGTTTCTTTCGCGCCTCGGCAAGCAACGCTCCTGCGTTCGATGGTTGCGGAGTTTCCGCAGCGACCTCTTTTATCCGCCCTTCTTCCGCAGGGCCTGGTTCATCAATCTCCATCAATCAGATTCCGATAAGCGCGATATTCCGCCGTCTCAGGGTACAGTGTACCGAGAATCGAACCAAATTCCTCTACCTGATCGCAATTCCCCGCCTGCAGGGCGAATTCGGCGCCGGCAAAAAGAGCTTTGGGGCCAGGCTTCAGGCCCTGGTTCTCCAGCATGGCGAGATAGTCGGCAAACAGCCTGCGGGCCGCGGCCAGATCGCCGCTGCGCCGATGCAGCAATGCCAGCTCCAGAGCCGCCACGGGAAGTTCGCCGTGCGCTTCCAGGGCTGCGTCAAAGGCTTCCCGCGCCCCTTGCCAGTCCTCAAGCAGCAAGCGGGAACGACCGAGGTTTTCCAGCGCCCAGGCCCGGCCGACATAGGCGGAATCCGCGGCGGCGGCGCGGAACTGGCCGGCGGCTTCGCCGACGCGGCCCTGGGAGAATAGCAGCACACCGTAATTGTTGCGGATGGCGGAGCCGCCCGGCGCCAGGGCCAGGGCGCGCCGGTAATGATCCTCGGCCCGCTCGGGCTCGGCGCTGGCCGCGGCAAGCAAGGCGGAGATATGGTGACTTTCCGCGGAATCGGCGCCAAGGTTTCGGGCATGCTCGAGATGACGCCCGGCGGCGCCGAAATCACCGGCGTCAAGCCAGGCTTTGGCCAGGGCGAGATAATCCCTTGCGGCGGCGTCCCGGGAGTCGGTGGATAACGGCCCCTGTACCGGCGAGGCGGTGCAGGCGGCAAGCGCCGCGGCGAAAAGAACGCCACGCAGTGGCCCGCCAATGAGATCCCGCGACCGTGCGCAGGATGACAGCCATGCCGCCGTCATTCTGCGCGAAGTCGCAGAATCTGCTTGCAAGGCCACTGCGTGAGGGTTTGCGACTGCGCATCGCCGTGTGCGGCACGACAAGGCGACTGACCATCGTCGCGGAATCCACGTGCTCTGGCGGACAGCGCTCACCGGGCTTCGCCTTCCCTTGTGGCGGCTTCCCGGGACCGGGATCCAAAGCCTGCGATCAGGTTTTTTTCCGCGATGCCGGCCTGTTCGCGCCTGCGGTGGCGTTCGCTGCGCCGGGTCTGGTCGCGCACGGCGCCCACGAGCTGGCCGCAGGCGGCGGCGATTTCATCGGCCCGGGTGGTGCGAACGGTCACCGTATGGCCCGCCTGTCGCAGAATCTCGCGAAAATTGCCCAGGGAACTGCCGCTGGGGCGGCGATACTCCGAAGCGCTGAATTCATTGAATGGTATGAGATTGATCTTGCAGGGAAAATCCCGAAGCAGGGCGGCAAGTTCCCGGGCGTGCCGGCGGTGATCGTTGACGCCGCGAATCAGGGTATATTCGATCAGCGGCGGGCGTTTTTCGCCGAGGCCGGCCATGTAGTTCCGGGCGGCTTCCAGCAGGGCGGCAATGGGATACTTGCGATTGAGCGGCACGAGTTCATTGCGCAGCTCGTCATTGGGGGCGTGCAGGGAAATCGCCAGGGCGGCGTCGGTGCGTCCTCTCATGCGCTCGATGCCGGGCACAACCCCGGCGGTGCTGATGGTGACCCGTCGTTTGGAAAGACCATAGGCCAGATCATCGAGGAGGAGATCCACGGCGTCCATGACATTTTCGAAATTGAGCAGGGGCTCGCCCATTCCCATGAACACCACATTGGTCACCCTTGCTTCGGCTCCCGACGCAAAGCTGTCGAGTTCACGCCGGGCAAGCCAGATCTGACCTATGATCTCGGCGGCGGTGAGATTGCTGTCAAAGCCCTGTTTGCCCGTGGCGCAGAAGCTGCAATCCAGGGTACAGCCCGCCTGGGAAGAGATGCAGAGCGTACCGCGACCGCCTTCCGGGATATAGACCATTTCCACTGAACTGCCGCTGGCGGTCCCCAGCACCCACTTCACGCAGCCGTCGCCGGCGTCATGACGGCTGCGCAGTGGCGGCGGTTCAAGCCGGGTTTCCCGGGCGAGACGCTCCCGGCAGGAAAGACTGATGTCGGTCATGGCCTTGAAATCGAGTTCGCCACGCTGGTGGATCCAACGCAGAATCTGGCGCGCGCGAAAGGGCTTCTCACCCATGCCTTCGAGCAGGCTGGACAGCTTGGCCGGGCTGAGCCCGAGCAGATTGGGCCTGACGGCTTGTGTCATCGGCGAACCTCGATGCTCCGCACCGCGGCTGATGTGCTGTCCCGATAGTGTGCTGTCCCACAAGTTCGCCGCATTTCAGAGCGGTCCTGAAGCGTCAATGCAAGGCGCCGTCCGCGGGCAATACCGGGAGTATTGCCAAGGGCGGCAACGCCGCGGTGGCGCTTCAGGACCGCTCCCGAAGGGCGCGCCCCCCGCGGCGCGTGGCCGCGTTGCGCTCCTTGGCAATGGGGCGGGCCATTACCTGCGGACCGCGCCTTGCCACACACCGCGGGGGGCGCGCTGAAATACGGCGAACTTGTGGGACAGCACACTAG
>JAJEGU010000020.1 GCA_022819645.1 Pseudomonadales bacterium | reverse complement strand
CAGGATGTCGAGACTGGGGTTTGGCGAAACCACGGGAGTCGCGCCATGGATGGCAAGCAAGGTCATACAGAATGCGCGTTCCCGGTCGGCGCAGCCGAAAAAGAGCGAAGCTCTTTTAGGGCCGAACGGCTCGACATGGGTGAGGGCAAGCGTTTACGAAGCGCAGCTTCGTGCGCAGACCGAACGCCACCGAGCTGTGCTCGGTGGCCGGGTCGTCGAGACTGGGGTTTGGCGAAACCACGGGAGTCGCGCCATGGATGGCATGCGCAAACGAATCGAAGGCTTCCAACCCGGACGCATTTACGGCAGCTCCCAGGCCGGCGGCGAGGGACCGGAGACACATTCGCCGCGACAAGCACAAACCGAGGGATATTCCTTTGCAAATCGATTGGCAATCATACAACCCCGGCGCCTTTCACGACGAAGTGATCAAGCGCCCCGGAGCGCCCAGGCCCATTGCGGCCGACCTTGCCGGCTATCTCGAATCCCTGGACCGGCAGGCGCTGGACGAGAAAAAGCTCGCCGCCAGATTGGCCATCAAGACCATGGGCATTTCCTTCACGGTCTACAGCGATGGCCAGAATATCGACCGGGAGTGGCCTTTCGACCTGATTCCCAGAATCATCGGGGCCCGGGAATGGGAAACCACCCGTCGTGGTCTCGAGCAGCGGGTGAGGGCGCTCAATTGCTTCATTCACGATGTCTACAACGAGCAGAAGGTATTCCGCGACCGGATCATCGACTCGGCCCTGATTCTCGATTCCGCCAATTTCCGGCCCCAGTGCGTTGGCATCCAGCCGCGGCACAAGGTCTGGGCGCATATCTGCGGCACCGATCTCATTCGCGACGAAAACGGTCGCTTCCTCGTGCTTGAGGACAATCTGCGGGTACCCTCGGGCGTGTCCTACATGCTTGAGAACCGCCGGGTCACCAAGCGCGTCTTTCCCGAACTTTTCGAAAACCATCGGATCCTGCCGGTCACCGAGTACACCCAGGAACTGTTCGACATGCTCGCCTCGCTATCCCCGCGCAAGCAGGCCTATCCCGAAATCGCCGTATTGACCCCGGGCATCTACAATTCGGCGTATTTCGAGCATTCCTATCTCGCCCAGCGCATGGGTGCTGAACTCGTCGAAGGCAGCGACCTCGTGGTGGAGGACGATCAGGTCTACATGCGCACCATCGGCGGCCTGTCCCGGGTGGATGTCATTTACCGCCGCATCGACGACCTGTTTCTCGACCCGGCGGTGTTCAATCCCGAATCGGTACTCGGCGTGCCCGGCCTTTTCCAGGCCTGGCTCAAGGGCAATGTCTCCCTGGCCAATGCGCCGGGCGCGGGAGTGGCCGATGACAAGATCGTCTACACTTACGTGCCGGAATTCATCAAGTACTATCTCGATGAAGACCCGATCCTGCCCAATGTGCCCAGCTACCGCTGCTGCAACGACAGCGAGCGCAGCCACGTGCTGGCCAATCTGGACAAGCTCGTGGTCAAACCCGCCAATGAATCCGGCGGCTACGGCATGTTGATGGGGCCCCGGGCGAGCGCCGCGGAGCGGGAGGAATTCGCCCGCAGGATCAAGGCAAACCCCCGCAACTACCTTGCCCAGCCGCTGATTTCCCTGTCCACGGTGCCGATTCTCGGGGAACATTCCGCCGAGCCGCGCCATGTGGACCTGCGGCCTTTCATCCTCCAGGGCGCCGACAGCTACGTCACTCCCGGCGGCCTGACCCGGGTGGCCCTGGTCAAGGGCAGCTATGTGGTGAATTCCTCCCAGGGCGGCGGCAGCAAGGATACCTGGGTAGTCATGGGAGAAGGCGATGCTGTCCCGGGTAGCTGAAAGAATCTACTGGCAGGCGCGCTACCTCGAGCGCGCCGAGAATACCGCGCGCCTGCTCAATGTGTTCTCCAACCTGCTGCTCGACTTGCCGGATCGGACCACCCTGGGCTGGAACGATCTTGTGCGCATCACCGGCGCCAGCGAAGTTTTCGTGCAGCATTACCGGAACGCCAACGAGACCAATCTGGCCCGGTTTCTCATTTCCGACCCATGCAATGTCTCCATATCCGCCATGCTCGCCAACGCTCGGGAAAACGCCCGCACCACCCGCGAAGTGATGCCCACCGAAGCTTTTGAAGGCATCAATGAATTGCACTACTACGCACAATCCGCCGCCGGCAAGGCGGACGACCGCAGCGCGCGCAATGAAATGCTCGAACACGTCATCGAAAGCTGCCAGCAGATTTTCGGCATGCTGGCGGGCGCCATGAGCCGGGATGCAGGCTATGCCTTTGTACGCATGGGCCGGGCGCTGGAACGGGCGGACATGGTGTCCCGGATGGTGGATGTGGGCGCCCGCAAGCTGTTCGCCATGCTCGAAGACCCGGCAGCGCCGCCGGAATTCGCCGAAACCTGGCAGGGCATACTGTGGATGAGCGTGCTGCGCTCCCAAAGCGCCTACCAGATGTACCGCCAGCACGTGCGGCGGCGGGTCAATGGCGAGGATGTGGTGTGCTTTCTGCTGCACAACGAGGAGTTTCCCCGGGCGGTGATCCATAATCTGACCACCATCAGCAAGGTGCTTCCCAGGCTGCCGAACCACGGTGAAGTTGCCGAACTGGTCAATTTGGCCCGAATCGAATTGAAACATTCCCATGTGCCGGAACTTGTGGAGCACGGACTGCCCGAGCGGGTCGACCATCTGCAGATCCGCTTTGCCGCCATCCATGACGCGATTTCCCGCACCTGGTTCCTGCCTCGGGTCTGAGATGCGAAACCCCTTTCCCGTCATTCTGCGCGGAGCGGAGCGAAGTCGCAGAATCCCGGGCAGCGCCCTCCCCGTGAGATGCCGCGACTGCGCGCAGCATGACGGGACACAGGGAAGCGCCGTGTCAAATTGAGTGTTGCTGAAAATGATCGATTTCCAGTGCGAATGCGGGCAGAAGCTGTTCTTCGAGAACACCGCCTGCCTGCGCTGCGGCAGCCGGGTGGCTTACGACCCGGTCCAGCGCAGAATGCTGCCCCTGACGCCGGGCGCCGTGCCCCGCAACCCTTCCGGGACGCTATGCCGCAACGGCATGGATCATGGCGTGTGCAACTGGACCGTGAGCGAGCCCGGCGAAGACTGGTGTCTTTCCTGCCGCCTGAACCAGACGATTCCCAACCTGAACGACGCCGACCGGCTGCACTGGTGGAAGCAGCTTGAGTACGCCAAGCGGCGGCTCATCTACGGCCTGCTGCAACTGGGCCTGCCGGTGGCCGGCAAGCGGGAAAGCGCCGCCGGACTTGCCTTCCGCTTCATCGAGGACCGGCGCTCGAATCCGGACGTGCGCGAAGAACAGGTCTACACCGGCTACGCCGACGGCGTGGTGACCATCAATGTGGCTGAGGCCGACATCGTCCGCCGGGAAATCGAACGCCGCCATTCTGGCGAGCAATACCGCACCCTGCTTGGGCATTTCCGCCACGAAAGCGGGCATTACTATTTTGAGTTGCTGGTCAACAGCGATACGCGGCGGGAACGGTTCCGCAGCCTGTTCGGCGACGAGCGACAGGATTACGGAGAGGCCCTGGAGCGCTACTATGCCGCGCCGCCGGCCCGGGATCCGGAATACATCAGCGCCTACGCCCAGTCACATCCAGTGGAGGACTGGGCCGAAGTCTGGGCCCATTACCTGCACATGAGCGATACCCTGGAGACCGCCGGCTTCCACGGCCTGCCCCAGGGCGCCGGTCACTTCGACAGTCTTGATGATCTGCTGCGGAAATGGTCGCAACTGACGATGCTGCTCAATTCACTCAACCGCAGCATGGGGCTGGAAGACGCCTATCCCTTCGTGCTGGCGGGCGCCACCCTCAGGAAACTTCACTTCGTTCATGAACTGCTCTGTCCCAGTTCTCGGCCCAGCTCAGTGGCGGCATCTGGCGAAAGGCGTTCTTGAGGGCCTGGTCCCAGCTCAGGCGCAGGTCGCGCAGGAAATCGCTCTCCGATTCAAAACGCTGGCGATTGTCGAGAACGAGGCTTTCCCGCTGGTACAGCAGCAGTTCGATGGGCGGTCCCACGCCGCGGTTGCTTTTCATGGTGGAGTCCATGGAGATCAGCAGGCACTGGGCCGCGGTGGCGAGGTCAAGTTCGGGCATGAGGATGCGGTCGAGGATGGGCTTGCCATACTTGCTCTCGCCGATTTGCAGGTAGGGCGTATCCCGGGAGGTGGTAATGTGATTGCCCTCGGGATAGATCAGGGTCAGCCGGTGCTTTCTGCCCTTGATCTGTCCGCCAAGGAGGAAGCTGGCCTCAAAGTTGGCGCCTTCGGCTTTGCGTTTTTCCTGCTGTTCGAGGCTGACGTCGCCCAGGTAATCCGCGGCTTCCGTGACGCTGCCCACGGTATTGAGCGTGACGCGGGCGTCCTTGCGGATGTCGGCCTTCAGTTTGGCCATGACGCCCTGGCTCGTGGCGAGGTTGCCGGCGGAAAGTATGACAAACTGCCGCTCGCCGGCAATTCCGTGGCGAAACATCTTGCTGTAGGTGGAAACCTGATCGATGCCGGCATGGGTCAGCGAATCCGAACAGAACACCATGCCCGAGTCCATGGAAGCGGCCACGCAGTAGGTCATGTCGCCTTTCCCTCTCAAAATCCAGGACCGCATCATAACCGGGTTGCAAGTGACGGCAAAGCGGTCTGGCATGAGGCTCCCGGGAGGCTGCGCCGTAGGAATTCGCGAAAGCGAAAATTCGCTATCGCCACGCCCCTGGCTGATCGATTGAGGAGAATATTGGTGGATATGCAACGAAATCGAGCGGCCAGGGGCGTGGATGAGAGCGGATTTGCAGCCGTGAATTCCTACGGCGCAGCCTCCCAAGCGCAAGATGACAGTTGGATTGCTCAAGACTACAGTGGCGGAAGTGGACCGGGTTTCCCGTTTGGAGGAAAATCCAGGCGCGATGAATGTGTCGAAATCACCGGAAATGCTGGCGGCGCGGGTCGGCGAACGGCTGCTTGCCCGGAAGTTGTGGCTCGCCACCGCCGAGTCATGCACCGGCGGCGGGATTGCCCAGACGCTTACCACGGTTCCCGGCAGTTCCGCCTGGTTCGATTGTGGCTTTGTGACCTATTCCAATGCGGCCAAGCAGGGCTTGCTCAGGGTGCCTGGAGAATTGCTCGAAGCCGGCGGTCCGGGCGCGGTCAGCGAAGAGGTGGTACTCGCCATGACCCAGTCCGCAATCGCCCACAGCCGCGCCAATATCGCCGTGGCGGTGAGCGGTATTGCCGGGCCTGATGGGGGTAGCGAAGAAAAGCCCGTGGGCACGGTCTGGCTGGCCTGGCAGTGGGAACAGCGCCGGCTGTCGCGAAGGTTCGAGTTTCGGGGCGGCAGGGCCGCGGTGCGGGAGGCTGCGGTAGTCGCCGCACTTGAGGGATTGCTGCTCCTGCTCGACTGAAAGTTGCCAAAACAGGAAATTGCGATAATGAAAAACTCCATGGGTGGAGGCAAGCGTTTTCGAAGCGCAGCTTCGTGCGCAGCCGGAACGGCGCAGAGCTATGCTCTGCGACTGGACGGGAATTTTTCAGAGAATACGAAGTTGTCACCGAAACTGCTAAAGTTGTGATGTTACCCGCCAATATACTGTTTATATATACAGTAATCGGTCGTGGTCTTCACAGCCAGTTACCCGAAAGCGGGCAATTTTCGGAAAATATACTAGGCTTTGGTCAGTAGTGGCCACGATGACAACCAGGAGCGGCATGCCCAACGCGCAACGGAAGCACGCTGGCTATGTTGTGATTCATTCCCAGACCAGGACAAGACGATGATGAAAGAAAGCAGCAGGGATCCAGGCAAGGAAAAGGCGCTCAATGCCGCCCTCGCCCAGATCGAAAGGCAGTTCGGCAAAGGTTCCATGATGCGCCTCGGCGACAATGACCGCCAGGCGATACCGGCAATATCAACAGGTTCTCTCGGGCTCGATATCGCCCTTGGCATCGGCGGCCTGCCCCGGGGCAGGATCGTCGAGATCTACGGCCCGGAATCTTCCGGCAAGACCACCCTGACCCTGCAGGTCATTGCCGAGGCCCAGCGCGCCGGGGGCAGTTGCGCCTTCATCGACGCCGAACACGCCCTCGATCCGGTATACGCCGCCAAGCTCGGCGTCGATGTGGAAAACCTCCTCGTGAGCCAGCCCGATACCGGCGAGCAGGCGCTGGAAATCTGCGACATGGTGGTGCGCTCCGGCGCGCTTGATGTGGTGGTGATCGATTCGGTGGCGGCATTGACTCCCAAGGCCGAAATCGAGGGCGAAATGGGCGACAGCCACATGGGCCTGCAGGCCCGGCTGATGTCCCAGGCCCTGCGCAAGATGGCGGGGGTGATCAAGAACTCCAATACCCTGGTGATCTTCATCAATCAGATCCGCATGAAGATCGGCGTCATGTTCGGTTCTCCGGAAACCACCACCGGCGGCAATGCTTTGAAGTTCTATTCTTCGGTGCGGCTCGATATCCGCCGCATCGGCACTATCAAGGAAGGCGATGAGGTGGTTGGCAATGAAACCCGGGTCAAGGTGGTCAAGAACAAGGTTTCGCCGCCTTTCCGCCAGGCCGAATTCCAGATCATGTATGGCGAAGGCATCTTCCATCTTGGCGAAGTGATCGATCTTGGCGTCAAGCTCGGCCTTGTGGAGAAGTCCGGCGCATGGTACGCCTATCAGGGAGAAAAGATCGGCCAGGGCAAGAAAAATGTCGCGGCCTACCTGCAGGATCATCCTGCCATTGCCGATGAAATCGAGGCCGGAATTCGCGCCCGCAGCCTCGGCGGCGATGCGCCCACCGGGGAACGGGATCAGCCCGACCCGGGCAACGACGGCGTAGTGGCCCTCGCCGGTTCCCGGGGAACCTGAGCCAGCCATAGCCGGTTTTGTATGGCCCCATGAGCGAGTCCATTGCGCTTGCGCTGCGCCGTCGCGCCATGAACCTGCTCGCATGCCGGGAACACTCGCATCTCGAACTTTTCCGCAAACTCGAGCAGCGCTTCCCGGCAGCCGCGGCGGAGCAGGTGCGGGAGACAATCCACAGGCTTGCGGAAGAAAACCTGCAATCCGACCATCGCTTCGCCGAGAACTATCTGCGCCGCCGCCATCACGAAGGCTTCGGCTGGCTGCATATCCGCGCCAATCTCCAGGCAAGGGGAGTAAGCGAGGAAATCATCAGTGGAATCGCTCTCCCCGAAGAAGACTGGATCGTGGCCGCCGACAAGGCGCTCTCCCGCAAGCTGGACCGCGGCCTGACTGAACGGCTCATCCCCGGAAGCAAAACCCATCAACGCCTGTTCCGCTTCCTCCAGAACCGCGGCTTCGCCACGGAAACGATCCACCGCGCCCTGGCAAAGTACTTTTCTGCAGCCATTCAAACCTGACAGATTGGGGCCTGTTCACACTATGCGCTGTCGCTCTGCCGGATCTCTTTTTTCGTCCGGCAACGCCGCCGGAGGAAAAAGAGACCCGGCCCTTCGGGTTGTGTCTGTCACGTCGCCACCCGGCGTTGCGACTCGCTCATTTGGAATCACCAAACTACGCTCCTCGCGCCTTGATTGGCGACGTGACAGACACAACAG
>JAJEGU010000043.1 GCA_022819645.1 Pseudomonadales bacterium | reverse complement strand
CGCGAAAGCGAAAATTCGCTATCGCCGCGCCCCCGGCTGATCGATTGAGGCGAATATTGGTGGATATGCAACGAAATCGAGCGGCCGGGGGCGCGGATGAGAGCGGATTTGCAGCCGTGAATTCCTACGGCGCAGGCTCCTCCTGCGCCTAACCCCTTGCGTGTTGACCCTCCCTGACAAAAACGGCATCATTGCCGCCCGTTTTCACAAGGTCGGGATTGGGTTTTCATGAAGATTCTTGTTGCCGTCAAGCGCGTGCTTGACGCCAATGTAAAGGTCCGGGTCAAGGCCGACGGCTCCGGCATGGAGCTTGCCAATGCCAAGATGGCAATGAACCCCTTTTGCGAGATCGCCGTGGAACAGGCGGTGCGCATGAAGGAAGCGGGGCAGGCCGAAGAAATCATCGCGGTTTCCATAGGCCCCCAAGCTTGCCAGGAACAGCTTCGCACGGCGCTGGCCCTGGGCTGTGACCGGGGCATCCTCGTTACCGTCGATGGTGAAGTCGCTCCCCTGCAAGTGGCCAAGATGCTCAGGGAACTCGTGGAGCGCGAAAGCGCCGGTCTCGTCATTCTAGGCAAGCAATCCATCGACAGTGACAATAACCAGGTGGGGCAAATGCTGGCCGCGCTTGGCGGCATGGGGCAGGGCACTTTTGCCTGCAAGGCGGAACTGGCCGATGACCGAATCCTGGTGACCCGGGAAATCGACGGCGGCGAGCAGACGGTGTCCCTGGAGCTACCCGCCGTGATCACCACGGACCTGCGCCTGAACGAGCCGCGTTACGCTTCGCTGCCCAATATCATGAAAGCCAAGCGCAAGCCCATTGAACAACTGACCCCGGCCGACCTTAACGTCGATATGGACTCGAATCTGAAAACCCTGCGGATATTGCCGCCGGCTGAACGTGCCGCGGGAATTTTGGTGGAAAGCGTCGAGGATCTTGTCGGCAAACTCAGGAACGAAGCAAGAGTCATTTAGGAATCGGGCATGTCAATACTGGTCGTCGCCGAACACGATAATCACGAACTCAGGCCGGCTACGCTGAATGCCGTCACCTGCGCGAGGGAAATTGCGTCGCATCTGGAAAATTCCGCAATCCATCTGCTTGTTGCGGGTCATGACTGCGCCGTGGTGGCGGATGCCGGCGCCGCAATCGCCGGCATCGGCAAAGTAATACAGGCGGATGCAACCTCCCTCGGGCGGCAACTGCCGGAAGACATGGCGCCGCTGCTGCGGGAACTCGCCGGTAATTACAGCCATGTCCTCGCTCCGGCAAGCACCACGGGCAAGAACTTCATGCCGCGGCTTGCGGCCCTGCTTGATGTGGCGCAGATTTCCGATATTTCGGCGGTGGAGTCCGCCGATACCTTTGTGCGCCCGATCTATGCCGGCAATGCCCTGGCCACGGTGCAATCCTCGGATCCGGTGAAAGTCATTACCGTGCGAGCCACCGCATTCGACGCTGGCGCAACCGGCTCGAACAAGGCGCCGATCACATCCTTCGAATTCAGCCTCGAACAGGATCTTTCCCGTTTCGTCAGCGAAAACCTGTCGATTTCCGAACGGCCCGAACTGACTTCCGCCAACGTGGTGATTTCCGGCGGTCGGGGCATGCAGAATGGCGAAAACTTCGTGATGCTCGAAAAGATCGCCGACAAGCTCAATGCCGCCGTGGGCGCCTCCCGCGCAGCGGTTGACGCGGGATTCGTGCCCAATGACATGCAAGTGGGCCAAACCGGCAAGATCGTGGCGCCGGACTTGTATATCGCCGTGGGAATTTCCGGCGCGATTCAGCATCTTGCCGGCATGAAGGACAGCAAGGTGATCGTCGCCATCAACAAGGACGCCGAAGCGCCGATTTTTCAGATCGCCGACTTCGGCCTTGTGGCGGACCTGTTCAAGGCCCTTCCCGAACTTGAGCAGGCCTTGTAGCAGGGGGAAGTCCTGCCAGAGGCTCCGGGTTCAATTCGCCGCGGATTCTTCCTCTAGCTGGCGGCGGCGCACTTCCCGTGGATCATTCGGCGCCCGGCCCTGGAGAGGGGGCGCTGCGACCGGCTTTTCGGAAGCTGGCGTTGAGTCTGATTCGCCCTGAGTCCCTTCGATTGTTTCGCCGGCGGATTCCTGCTTGAGGCTGGCATTCCCGGGGTCTGCCTGAGCCGCCTTTTCAGTAGCAGGTTCCGGCTGCACGGCGGATTCCGCAGAGGCTGAATCGGGACCTTCCGCTTTTTCCGCTTTGCTGACGGTCTTGCCCCGCTTTCTGGCGGCGGGTTTGGGTTTTGCGGCCCTGGATTTCGGCGCCGGTTTTTCTTCGGCGCTTGCGGTCGTCGCCGCTTCCGCATCGCTCCCATCCGCCTGGGCGGGTTCAGCGCTTGCCGGCTTCTCCTGCTCCTCACCGGCTTCCGCGGATTTGCTGTCGCGCTTGCCTACCGGCGCCTTCCTGGTTCGTCTGGTCTTTTTCAGAGCAGCCCTGGCCTCCTCGCTGGCAGCGGATTCCGTTTCGGGGGTGGTTTCCTCCGTCTGCGGCGATGTGGCCGCCGTGGGCTCACCGGTATCCACTCCGGGATTGGATTCGGCGACCTGTTCCGCCGCCGGGCCGGCAGTCCCGGTCTCTGCCTCCGCAACTTTCTTTCTGCCGCGTTTGCCGCCGGAGGCGAGCTTGCGCTGTCTTTTGACGGGTTTCTCATCGACTTCCGCTGTGGCCGAGCCTTGCGTTTCGCCGCCTGGCTCCGGCGGCGCCCCGGACTCGTCTTTCGCTTTGACTTCCAATTCAACTGCCGCCACCTTGTCTTCGGTTGCTTCGCCAGCGGCCCGGGGATGAGCGCTTTCGTTTTCAGCGACCGCCGCGGCAGCCTCCGGGGGAGATGTCACAGGTTTTTCCACAGCGGCTTCGGGTGGGACGATTGCCTCCGGGGCTGTCGTGGATTCTTCCACTTTGGGTTCATCCACCACCGGACGCGGCCCGCGCTTGCGCTGGGCAGTATTGCGCGGGCGACTGCCTCCCGGGCGCCGCCTGGTCTTGCCGCTTGCGGGCTTTGTTTCCTCTGCGGCGCCCGGCGCCGCCGCAGTTGCTTTTTCCGCCCTGCGGTCCTCATTCCTGTCGCGGCCGTCGGTTTTTTTGCGGCTGTCGGACCTGCCACGTCCATCTGCCTTGCTGCGTCCATCGGGTTTGCCTCGGCCCTGGGTCTGTTTGCGGCCATCGGCTTTCCCCCGGCTTTCACCGGCGCGGCTTCTGGACCTGCGTTCCCGATCTGGTTTCCTGGTTTCCCGGGCTGTCGCCGGTTTGCTTGCCGCCACCGGAGGCTTGGCCTCTGCTTCGTCGCCACTGAACAGACCGCGAATCGCCTTGACGATGGAAGTCACCGGGCTTACCGGGCTTGCCGCCGGACGCTGGGGCCGGGCCTGGTCAATAGCGCCGCGGCTTACCGCGGGCTGGCGGGGCGCGCTCTCGACCTTGAGTTCGGTTTCCGCCTCGGAAAGTTCGGTGATATCCACTTCATAGTGCTCTCCCTTACGGTTGACGCCGGTAATGCGGTAGTGGGGGGTCACGAGTTCGACGGCAGGCAGGACGGAAACGCTGGAGCTGCTTTCCTCCTCGATTGCCGCGACCTCCTCGCGCTTCTCATTGAGCAGATAGGCGGTCACGTCAAGCGGGGCGGCCACGCGGATTTCGACATTTTTTTCCTTGCTCGCCTCCTCCCGGACGATGCGGATGATCGACAACGCCAGGGATTTCACGTCCCGGACCCGACCCTGGCCGCTGCAGCGGGGGCAGACTATGCTGCTGGTTTCATCAAGTGAGGCCCGCAGCCGCTGCCGGGACATTTCCAGCAGGCCGAAGCGCGAAATGCGGCTTACCTGCACCCTGGCGCGATCCGCTTCAAGGGCTTCGCGGATACGGTTTTCCACCAGGCGCTGGTGCTGGCTGGAAGTCATGTCGATAAAATCAATGACAATCAGCCCACCGATATCGCGCAGCCGCAGTTGCCGGGCAATTTCGTCCGCGGCTTCGAGATTGGTGGTAAGGGCGGTTTCCTCGATATCGGCGCCCCGGGTCGCGCGGGAGGAATTGATGTCGATGGCCACCAGGGCTTCGGTGGGGTCGATGGCCAGACTGCCCCCGGAGGGCAGTTTCACTTCCCTGCCAAAAGCGCTTTCGATCTGGTTTTCGATCTGGAAGCGATTGAATAGCGGCAGCCTGTCTTCATACCGCCTGATGCGGTTTTCGTACTGCGGCATCACCTGGCGCACGAATGCCATGGCTTCCTGATAGGATTCATCGGTATCGAACAGCACTTCACCGATTTCCTTGCGCAGGTAATCGCGAATCGCGCGGATAATGACGTTGCTTTCCTCATGGATCAGGAGCGGCGCCGCCTTCCTGTCGGCGACTTCCTGAATGGCCTGCCACAGGTTGAGCAGGTAATCGAGGTCCCACTGCAAATCCTCGGCCTCCTTGCCGACGCCTGCGGTGCGGACAATGACACCCATGTTGTCGGGAATTTCCAGCGAGCGCAGGGCTTCCTTCATTTCCACCCTTTCATCGCCTTCAATGCGGCGGGAGATTCCGCCGAGCCTGGGATTGTTGGGCATCAGCACGAGATAACGCCCGGCAAGGCTGACATAGGTGGACAGGGCGGCCCCCTTGTTGCCGCGCTCTTCCTTCTCCACCTGAACGATGACTTCGGCGCCTTCGCGAATCGGCGCCTTGCCGTTGTCGCCGCGGCTGTCCGCGGCGCTTCGATACAGGTCGGAGATTTCTTTCCAGGGCAGGAAGCCGTGGCGGTTGGCGCCGAAATCCACAAAAGCGGCTTCCAGACTCGGTTCCACCCGGGTCACCCTGCCTTTGTAGATATTGGCTTTCTTGCGTTCCTTGCCGGGGGTTTCTATGTCGAGATCGTACAATCGCTGGCCGTCCACCAGCGCGACCCGGAGTTCTTCCTCCTGGGCCGCATTCACCAGAATGCGTTTCATGCGTTCATTACCTCTTGAACAAACGCAGAAGCTGGCTGGGGCGGACCCGGCCGGTTTGCGGCAGGGCCTTCTGTGGCGAACTTCGGGTTCGCGCTGGCATCGCGATCCGGCGCCTGGCTGGAATCCAGCCAGACGCCTGGTGAAACCGCCTGGTTGCGGTTCGGCGCCGGTAACCCGCCGGTTTGCGGGGCCGGCTGCAATCTGTTGTGCCGTGCAACAATCTTTCAGTTTGTTGCCACTTCGGGGCCACTATCCCGATACCGGGGGGCCTGCCGAATCAAAATTCCCGTGCTTTGCTTCTGCTGTATGGTTTGACTGTTTGTTTGTCTGGCTGGACCGCGCTGAGTGGAAAAGCGCGTCCGCACGCTGACAACGCACGCCTGGTCCAGTGCCTCGGTTTCAGTTTTGGCCACACCCGGCGTCCGGCGTTGTCCATCTGCCGCGCCATTCGCCGCCACAGTTTCCGGCGAAAGCGAGTCTGGGGCTAAAGGATCAATAAAATCAACAATATGCCCGACTGCGAACTGTACCACCTTGCGCCCTGGCGCACAAGTGACGTTCGCACGCTATAATTCGCCGCCCGATCTGAAGCGGCAGACTGGATGGCGGGATGCGCAGTCACTATTGTGGAGAATTGAACGAATCCCATGTCGGAGCGGAGCTTGCGCTTTGTGGCTGGGTGCACCGGCGGCGCGACCATGGCGGGGTGATTTTTCTTGATCTTCGGGATCGGGAAGGCATCGCCCAGGTAGTGTTCGACCCGGACACGCCGGAAAGTTTCGCCATTGCCGAACAGGTCCGCAACGAGTACGTGATCCGAATTGCCGGTAGGGTTCGCTCCCGGCCGCAAGGCACGGTGAACCCCGACATGTCCACGGGCAAGGTCGAAGTTCTTGGCAGGGAACTCGAAATTCTCAACGCGGCGGACACCACGCCGATTCCCGTCGATGAATACGTGGAGGCCGGCGAGGACATTCGCCTGCGCTATCGCTATATCGACCTGCGCCGGCCGGAAATGGCCGAGCGCATGCGCTTCCGCTCCCGGCTCACCCGGGCGGTGCGCGGCTATCTGGACGAACACGGCTTTCTGGAAACCGAAACGCCCCTGCTGACCCGGGCGACGCCGGAAGGCGCCCGGGACTATCTGGTGCCCAGCCGCATCCATCCCTCGCGATTCTTCGCCCTGCCGCAATCGCCCCAGTTGTTCAAGCAGATTCTCATGGTGGCGGGACTCGACCGCTACTACCAGATCGCCCGTTGTTTTCGCGACGAGGACCTGCGCGCCGACCGCCAGCCGGAGTTCACCCAGATCGATGTGGAAATGTCCTTTGTCGGCGAAGAACAGGTGATGTCGGCCATGGAAGGGCTGATCCGCCAGGTATTCGCTGAAACGATCCAGGTGGAACTCGGGCCATTCGCCCGTATGAGCCATGCCGAAGCCCTGCGGCGTTACGGCTCCGACAAGCCCGACCTGCGCGTGGATCTCGAGTTCGTCGATCTGGCGGAACTGATGCGCGAGGTGGATTTCAAGGTATTTCGCGAACCCGCCCGCCGCGATGGCTGCCGGGTGGCCGCCCTGCGCGTTCCCGGCGGCGCGGCATTGAGTCGCAAGCAAATCGACGATTACACCGATTTCGTTCGCAAGCGGGGCGCCGGCGGGCTCGCCTGGATCAAGCTGAACAATGCGGCCCTGGGCCGGGAAGGCCTGCAGTCGCCCATCGTGAAATTCATGGATGACCAGACGATCCAGGGGCTGCTTGAGGCCAGCGCCGCAGAATCCGGCGACATTATCTTCTTTGGCGCCGACAAGGTCGCGGTGGTCAATGAATCCCTCGGCGCCCTGCGGCTGCGGGTGGCCCGGGATCTGGGCCTGGCGCAGGAAGGCTGGAAGCCCCTGTGGGTAGTCGATTTTCCCATGTTCGAAACCGCCGGAGACGGCAGCTTGACGCCATTGCATCACCCCTTTACGGCGCCATCCTGCAGCGTCGGAGAACTGCGGGAAAAACCGCTGGAAGCCCTGTCCAGGGCCTATGACATGGTGCTGAATGGCGTGGAACTCGGCGGCGGCTCCATCCGCATATCGCAGTCCGACATGCAACAGGTGGTGTTCGAACTGCTTGGCATCGGCGCCGAAGAGGCCCAGCGCAAGTTCGGCTTTCTGCTTTCCGCCCTGCGCTATGGCTGCCCGCCCCATGGCGGCATCGCCTTTGGCCTGGACCGGCTGGCCATGCTGCTTTGCGGCGCGAATTCGATCCGCGATGTGATTCCTTTCCCCAAGACCCAGTCGGCGTCCTGCCCGCTGACAGCGGCGCCGGGCGAGGTATCCGCAGCCCAGTTGCGCGAATTGCACATCCGGCCGCGGCCGCCCCAGGCCTGAGCGGGAATCCTCCAGCATGGCGGGTCATAGCAAATGGGCCAATATCAAACACCGCAAGGCGGGGCAGGACGCCAGACGCGGCAAGATTTTCACCAAGATCATCCGTGAGCTCACCGTCGCCGCCAGGCTTGGCGGCGACTCGCCGGATGACAATCCCCGGCTGCGGGCGGCGGTGGACAAGGCGCTTGGGGCGAATATGCCCCGGGATACCATCGACCGGGCGATTGCCCGGGGCTCCGGCGCCGCCGGCGGCGAGGATATGGAGGAACTCACCTACGAGGGCTACGGTCCCGGCGGCGTGGCCATCTTTCTCGACTGCCTCAGCGACAATCGCAACCGCACCGCCGCTGAAGTTCGCCACGGTTTCGCCAAATTCGGCGGGTCGCTCGGCACCAGCGGCTCGGTAGCCTATCTGTTCAGCCGCACCGGCGTGATCGCCTTTGCCGCCGGCAAGGATGAGGAACGCATCATGGAAGTCGCCCTGGAAGCCGGCGCGGATGATGTAGTTGAAACCGAAGACGGCGGTGTCGAGGTGCATACCAGCCTGGAAGACTTTGGCGCAGTGCAGGACGCCTTCCACGCCGCGGGCCTCGATTTCGTCCATGCGGAAATGGCCATGCTGCCTTCCACCGAAGTGGAACTCGACCTCGACGCCGCAAGCACCCTGCTGAGGCTGCTGGAACATCTGGAAGACCTGGACGACGTGCAAAGCGTCTGGTCGAATGCGAGAGTTCCCCCGGAAGTCGCCGGGCAGTTGTAGGACTCTGCGCATTTCCGTCGTTCCGCGCGAAGACGGGGAAGAAGCGCTTCATTTCAAGCATGGAAAAAATTCTTTTTTTCCCGCACTTCCTGCCGATAATCTGGAAGCGTGAGCATCATTATCGGCATTGATCCAGGTTCCCGGGTAACCGGCTGGGGGATCGTCAAATCGTATCCGGAGCGGCTGGAGCACCTGGGCCATGGCTGCATCCGGCTGGAACAGCCCGGGCATCCCGAGCGGCTGTGGGAAATCTTCAGCAATCTGTGCCGGGTGGTCGAGGAATACGGTCCAAACCAGGCGGCGGTGGAAGAAGTATTCATGGGCCGCAACGCCGCCTCGGCGCTGAAGCTGGGCCAGGCCCGGGGCAGCGCGATGGTTGCCTGCCGGTTCAGCGGCATGCCGGTGGTTGAGTATTCCGCGCGCAAGGTGAAGCAGGCGCTGGCGGGTAATGGCGCAGCCAGCAAGGAGCAGGTGCAGCACATGGTGAAAGTTCTCTTGCAGCTTGACGACGGCATTGCCGAAGACGCCGCCGACGCCCTCGCCGTGGCCATCTGTCATGTCCACAGCAGCGGCAGCCCATTGGGAGAGGCGATTGCGCGCTCGTGGAGCCGCGGGCGATACCGGCCGTGATAGGTCAGCTTCGCGGGAAATTGATCCGCAAGCAGCCGGCGGAAGCCCTGGTGCTTGCCGGTGACGTGGGCTACGAAGTGCAGCTTCCCCTGAGCGCTTTCGACAAGTTGCCGAATGCCGGCGCCGAGGTCGTCCTGCACACCCATCTGGTGGTGCGCGAGGACGCACAGGTGCTTTTCGGCTTTCCCGATTCCGCCGACAAGGCGCTGTTCCGGCATCTGATCCGGGTCAATGGCGTTGGCCCCCGGCTTGCCCTGGCATTGCTTTCCGGCATGAATGCCGGCGAACTTGCCGCCGCGGTGCAGGCGGGGGATACCGCCAGGCTCAGCTCCGTGCCCGGAATCGGCAAGCGCACCGCAGAGCGGATCGTGGTGGAATTGCGGGACCGTCTCGACGAATGGGGCGACATGGTTCCCCTGCCCCAGGGCGCCGCCGCGCCGGCCCCAGGCGGCAGCGGCGAAGCCGCCGCGGCCCTGATGAGCCTCGGCTACAAGCCACAACAGGCGGCGCGGGTGATCGCCCGCATTGAACGCGAAAACCCGGCGGCGCAAAGCACCGAAGAACTGATTCGCCTGGCTTTGCGGGGTATGGCGCCCGGCAAGAGAGAGCGTCCATGAGCGAGCTATCGCCGGAGCAGCGCATTATTGCCGTTCCACCCAAGCCGACGAAAAAGCCCGACAGCACCATGAGCGAGCCGGCACCGGAACAACGCATTATCGCGCCGGAAGCCGCCGGGCCTGAAGACCGGCAGGATTCCCTGCGGCCGTTGCGCTTGCGGGATTACATCGGTCAGCAGCAGATGAAGGGGCAGATGGAAATTTTCATCGGCGCCGCCCGCAAACGGGGGGAATCGCTCGACCATAGCCTGATTTTCGGCCCGCCCGGGCTCGGCAAGACCACCCTGGCGCGAATCATTGCCAATGAAATGGGGGTCGCGATTCGCAGCACGGCCGGCCCGGTGCTGGAGAAGTCCGGCGATCTGGCCGCGATTCTCACCAATCTTGCCCGGGGCGATGTACTTTTCATCGATGAAATCCACCGCCTGCGCCCGGCCATCGAGGAAATTCTCTATCCCGCCATGGAGGACAACCAGCTTGATATCGTGATCGGCGAAGGCCCGGCTGCCCGCTCGATCAAGCTGGACCTGCCGCCATTTACCCTGGTGGGCGCCACCACCCGGGCCGGCCTGCTGACCTCACCACTGCGCGACCGGTTTGGCATTGTGCAGCGCCTGGAGTTCTACAGCGCCGAAGAACTTGGCCGGATTGTCGCCCGTTCGGCTGGGATATTGCAGGCGGAAATCAGCCCCGGCGGCAGCCGGGAAATCGCAGGCCGCTCCCGGGGCACCCCCCGGGTCGCCAACCGCCTGCTGCGGCGGGTGCGGGATTTCGCGCAAATGACCGGAGACGGAAAGATCACCGAAACTTCTGCCGGCAAGGCGCTGGACATGCTCGATATTGACCCCCGGGGTTGCGACCGCTGGGACCGCCTGCTGCTGCGCACCATGATCGACAAGTTCGATGGCGGGCCGGTCGGAGTGGAAAGTCTGGCGGCGGCCATCGGCGAGGAGCGTGATACCATCGAAGACCTTATCGAACCCTTCCTGATTCAACAGGGGCTGATCATGCGCACGCCGCGGGGGCGGGTGGCCACTCCCCACGCCTGGCGCTATTTCGGCCTGTCGCCGAAGAAGGCGGCGGAAGACCTGTTCAGCCAGGAGTAAAGCCACCGATCGGAGCAAGACCAGTGTATTGTCCCGCAAGTTCGCCGCATTTCAGAGCGCTCCTGAAGCGTCAATGCAAGGCGCCGCCCTTGGCAATACCGGGAGTATTGCCAAGGGCGGCGCGTGGCCGCGTTGCGCTCCCTGGCAATGGGGCGGGCCATTACCTGCGGACCGCGCCTTGCCACACACCGCGGGGGGGGGCGCTGAAATACGGCGAACTTATGGGACAGCACATTAATGGGTGAAGAACTCGGACCGTTGCAACTGATTTTCGGCGCCAGTATCGAGGTGCAGATCGTCATCTTCATACTGATTGCGCTATCGGTGATTTCCTGGTGCATTATCGTCCAGCGCTATCTGGTGCTGGCGGCGGCGGAAAAGGCCGTACTCAATTTCGAGGAGCGCTTCTGGTCGGGAATCGATTTGGGCGTGCTGTATCGCGAAGGCAGCCAGATGCAGGAAGAAGGCATGGCCGTGGCGGGCATGGAAAACATTTTCCGGGTGGGATTCAAGGAATTCATGCGTCTGCGGCAGCAGGGCAATATCGACCGGGAAGCGATCATGGAAGGCGCCCAGCGCGCCATGCGGGTGGCCTATTCCCGGGAAGAAGACAAGCTGGAACGGCACCTGGCTTTTCTCGCCACGGTGGGTTCGGTGTCACCGTACATCGGCCTGTTCGGCACGGTTATCGGCATCATGAACGCCTTTCTCGGCCTCGCCAGCCAGGCCCAGGCCACCTTGCAAGTGGTTGCTCCGGGAATCGCCGAAGCGCTGGTGGTGACCGCCATCGGCCTGTTCGCGGCGATTCCCGCGGTGGTGGCCTACAACCGCTACGCTTCCAAGGTGGAATCGGTCACCGGCAGCTACATCACCTTCACGGACGAGTTCTCCAGCATTCTGCATCGGCAGATTCACACCACGGGTTGACGGGTGCGCGGCCATGGAAACCCTGACCCGCAAAAAACGCCGTCCCATGAGCGAGATCAACGTGGTACCGTATATTGATGTGATGCTGGTGCTGCTGATCGTGTTCATGATCACCGCACCCCTGCTCAATCAGGGCATTGAAGTGGAGTTGCCGGAAGCCGACAATGAGCCGCTGGATATCGATGAAAACCTGCAAACCCTGGTGGTGACCATTACCGCCACCGGCGAATACTTTCTCAGCACCGGCCCCACCGGGGAGGAGCGGGATTCCTTTGACCTGGAAACCATTTCCCGCCAGGTGGGGCAGATATTGAACGCCAATCCGGAGATACAGGTGCTGATCGAAGGCGACACCGGCGCGGACTGGGGGTCCATGATTACCCTGATCACGGCGCTGCAGGGCGCCGGCGTGGTCAATCCCAGTTTCATTACCCAGCCGCTTACCGGGCTGCCCTGAGGCCTCGGCCATGAGCGCATCCTGCCGCTTTCTCGTCAGGTTCAACGGTTACCCGCTGTCGGCGGTCATCGCCGTCCTCCTGCATGGCTTCACCCTGGGCTTCATTCTCTACTGGAACAGCAGCAGCAGCAGTTCCAACGATCTGGAACTGGTCCAGCCAACGATCATCAAGTCTCTGTTCATCGACGAGAATCCCCTGACCCGGGAGCGCATCGAGCGGCAGCAGGCCCAACTCCAGCGGGACCAGGAGCAGCGCGAGCGGGAATTGCAGCGCCAGCGGGACGAGGAGCAGCAGCGCATCGAGGAAGAACAAAGGCAGCGCGAGGCCGAAGCCGAAAGGCTGCGCCAGCAGCAACTCGAACAGCAGCGCCTGCTCGATGAGGAAGAGCGCCGGCGCCTGCTTGAATTACAGCGCCAGCGGGAACGCGAACAGGAAGAACAGCGGCAGCGGGAACTCGCCGAGCGGCAGCGCCGCCGGCAGGACGAGGCCGAACGCCGCCGCCAGCGGGAGGAAGCCGCCGCTGCCGCGGCGCGCACCGAGTATGAAGTCATGCAGAGCGGCGTGGCGTTGATTCAGCAATATGTGCAGGAAGTCTGGTCGCGACCGCCCAGCGCCCGCAATGGCATGCGCGCGGTATTGCGCATCAACCTGCTGCCCACCGGGGAGGTGACCGATGTGGCCATAGCCGAATCCAGCGGTGACCCGGCCTTCGACCGGTCCGCGGAAAATGCCGTGTATCGCGCCCAGCCATTCAGCGAACTCGAACAGATGCCGATTCATGTCTTTAATGAGAACTTCCGCACCCTGACCCTGATTTTCCAACCGGAGGACCTGCTCAATTGAACCCGAAACTCCTGTTGCTCGCCGTCCTGCTGCTTGCCGTCCATGCACCCGCGGCGGCGGAACTCAGTATCCAGATCACCCAGGGCGTGGATGACCCCATCCCCATCGCCGTGGTGCCCTTTGCCACCGATGGCGCGGTCTTTGGCGCCGAAGACGTGGCCGAGATCGTTTCCAGTGATCTGGAGCAGGTGGGTGAATTCCTCGCTCTCGGGAGGGAAAACCTGCTCAGCATGCCCAGCGAGGAAAGCGAGGTCTTTTTCCGCGACTGGCAGTTGCTGGCCCAGGACTATCTGCTCGTGGGCAAGGTCAGTGGCGTCCAGGGCAGTCAGGTGGTGCGGGTGCAGTACGAGTTTTTCGACGTCAACCGGGAGTTGCGGCTGGTGGGCGAAGTGCTTGCCGGCAATGTTTCCCAGATGCGCGATATCGGCCATGAGATCGCCAATGTGGTCTATGAGCAGGTAACCGGTACTCGCGGCGCGTTCACCTCGCAGATCCTGTATGTGGTCGCCGAGCCGGCTGCCGATGGAACCCGCTTTCGCCTTGAGAAGGCCGACTACGACGGCCAGAGGCCCCAGGTGCTGCTGCGTTCCCGGGAGCCCATCATGTCGCCGAACTGGTCGCCGGACGGAAGTGAGGTCGCCTACGTCTCCTTTGAGACCGACCGGCCGCGAATCTATATCCAGGACATCGCCTCGGGCCAGCGCCGCCAGATCACCAATTATCCGGGAATCAACAGCTCGCCGGTGTTTTCCCCCGATGGCGACAGGCTCGCCATGGTGCTGTCCCGGGACGGCAGCCCCGATATCTATGTGCAGGACCTGCGCAGCAATGAACTGATGCGGGTCACCGACCATCCCGCCATCGACACCGAGCCGAGCTGGACCCCGGACGGCCGCTCCATCGTGTTCATGTCGGACCGCACCGGCCAGCCCCAGATCTACCAGATCGAACTCGGTGCGAGTTCCTTCGATGTGGAGCGGCTGACCTACGACTGCTTTCAATGCGCCAAGGCCAGATTTCTGCCCGATGGCGTCAATCTCATTCACGTCCGCCGGGAGACCAGGCAAAGCCCGAGCTACCAGATCGCCATCATCAATATCGAGACTTTGCGGGTCATCACGCTGACCGATACCTCGCTCGACGAATCGCCGAGCCTGGCGCCTAACGGCAGCATGATCATGTACGCGACAAAGTATCAGGGGAGAGGCGTTTTGGACGCAGTTTCCATTGACGGTCTGGTGAAGTTCCGTTTACCATCAGCCGAGGGTGACGTGCGAGAACCCGCGTGGTCACCATTCCTGGACTAAATGTTGTTCTCACCCGGTCGAAAAGAATAGTGGGGGCCGGTTGATTCGACTCAGTTGAGGAGTGGCAGCCGTACACATACAACATATGGTGGTTGGAGGACTCAGAGAGTGGGAACCCAAAGCAATACGATTATCAAGGCGAGCTTGCTCGCGTTCACGCTGACGCTGTTCGCGGCATGCAGTTCCACCGAAGATGCGGAACCGCCTGCGGAGGTCGTTGACAACACGCCCGCCCCGGCTGACACCAGCGGCGCCGATGACGATCCCGGCCCGACCGTGGAAGAGTTGGAAAGGGAAAGACAGCTGGCGCAAAGAGTGTTCTATTTCGACTTTGACGTAGCCGAGTTCAAGGCCGAAGACCGTGAAACGCTGACCACTCATGCCCAGAATCTCGCGGCCAATGCGAACCTTCGCATCCGCCTCGAAGGTCATGCCGACGAACGCGGTACGCGGGAATACAATCTCGCCCTCGGCGAGCGGCGGGCGAATGGCATTCTCAACTATCTCATCGTCAACGGCGCATCCCGTGGGCAGATTGAGGTGGTGAGTTACGGCGAAGAGCGGCCGGAGCAAGCGGGTCAGACCGAAGCGGCCTACGCTGAAAACCGGCGCGTAGAGATCGTCGACCAGTAAGGATACATGAACGGGAAACTGCTGCTGCGCGGCTCGAGGACGCTGGCCGGAGGCTGTCTGTTGCTTGCGGCGGCTGCGGCCATGCCCCAGGACCGGCCCCTGTTCCCGGGCCAGAATACCGCCCAGGGCGCCAATAACGACGCCCTGTCCCTGCTACTCGACCAGAACAACCAGTTGCGCACCGAATTGCAGGCCCTGCGCGCCCTGGTGGAGGAGCAGGGCTTCTCGTTGCGCAGATTACAGCGGGATTCCCTGAGCCGCTACACCAATATGGACGAGCGGCTGCAGAATCTCGAAAACCGCGCTCCGGCGCCTGCCGAAGCATCCGCCGCCCCACCGTCGAGCACGGCTGATGTTGCCGGCACCGGGAATGCCGGTGAAACAATCCGGCAAGCAAGCAGGCAGGCCCCGGAACCAGCGGTAACCGAGCCGGCAAGCATCGAATCCGGCATTTCCTCCGCGCCGATTTCCGCAGCGCGGAATGCGGAAACCACCGGGGCCGACCCCGCGCCGGCCTCGCCCCTGCGCAATCGTCCCGCCACCCTGCAGCCAGCGGTATTGAGCGAGCAGCAGCTCTACCAGATGGCCTATGAATCGGCGATCAATTCCAATTTCGAACGCTCCATCGCTGAATTCGACCAGTATCTGAATGTCTACCCGGAAGGCCGCTTCGTCAGCAATGCCCACTACTGGAAAGGCCAGTCATACCTCTATCTCAATCATTTCGACGAAGCGCGGGAGGCTTACGAGATTATCATCAACGAATATGCCGACTCGCCCAAACTGCCCGACGCCATGTATGGTCTCGGACAGGCTTTCCAGGGACTTGGCGACAGCCGCCGGGCCAGGGAACTCTATAACAGCATCAAGCGCCGCTATCCCAATACCGGCGTCGCCAATCTTGCCGATACCCGCCTGCTGTCGCTTGACTGACCCGGCACTCATCACACCGGTCGGGCGCGGGACCGTGCCATCACATGTCCCTGAGAATCACTGAAATTTTCCACTCGCTTCAGGGCGAGACCCGCAGCATGGGAATTCCCACGGTTTTCGTGCGCCTGACGGGTTGCCCCCTGCGCTGCGCCTATTGCGACACCGCCTATGCCTTTCACGGCGGCAAGCTCATGCGGATCGATGAAATCCTCAGCCAGGTCGCCGCCTGGAATTGCGGCTATGTCACGGTGACCGGCGGCGAGCCCCTGGCGCAGAAGGAATGTCTCGACCTGTTGCGGGAATTGTGCGACCGGGATTACCGGGTCTCCCTGGAAACCGGCGGTGCCATGCCCGTGGAAGAAGTGGATGAGCGAGTCTGCATCGTCATGGACCTGAAGACGCCGGCTTCGCGGGAATCACATCGCAACCGGTACCGGAATCTGCGGCATCTGCGGCGAACCGACCAGGTCAAGTTTGTCATCTGCGATCGCGAGGACTACGAATGGAGCCTGGCGCAACTCGGGGAGCATCAATTGGCCGACAAGGTCGACGAAATCCTGTTCTCGCCTTCTCACGGGGAACTTGAGCCCGCAGCGCTCGCCCAGTGGATACTCGATGACCGCGCGCCGGTGCGAATGCAGATCCAGCTCCACAAACTGCTGTGGAATTCGGAACCGGGACGTTAGCGGTGACGATTGCAGCCGGGGCTGGCGTCAGGCGCGCGGTGGTATTGCTGTCCGGCGGGCTCGATTCCGCCACCTCGCTGGCGGTGGCAAGGGAATCGGGTTTTCTGTGTTACGCGCTGACTTTTGACTATGGCCAGCGCTCGCGGGCGGAAACCAGGGCGGCCGCAGCCCAGGCCAGGGCGCAAGGAGTCACCGAGCATCGTGTGCTTTCCTTGCCCCTTGGCGAATTCGGCGGGTCGGCTCTCACCGATACCGGGATTACCGTTCCCACGGAAGAAACCCGGGGAATACCCTCCACCTATGTGCCGGCGCGCAATACGGTTTTTCTCGCATACGCATTGGCCTGGGCCGAAGTGCTGGAAGCTGGCGCGATTTTCATCGGCGTCAACGCCCTGGACTATTCCGGGTACCCCGATTGCCGCCCGGAGTATGTGGCGGCTTTCCAGCGGCTGATTCATCTGGCGACCCGCACCGGTGTCGAGGGAGGCAGGATTTCTCTCGAAGCGCCGTTGTTGCATCTGGGTAAATCCGAAATCATTCAGACCGGCGTCAGACTCGGGGTGGATTTCGCCAAAACGGTTTCCTGCTATCAGGCCGATGCCGAAGGCAGGGCCTGCGGTCGCTGCGACAGTTGCCGCCTGCGCCGGAAGGGATTTGCCGTTGCGGGGATTGATGATCCGACGGTGTACCGGGCGGCTTGAGTTTTTCTCAATTGGTAGTAAGATTGCGCCCTTCGCGGGTCGTTAGCTCAGTTGGTAGAGCAGAAGGCTTTTAACCTTTTGGTCATAGGTTCGAATCCTATACGGCCCACCAAAATCCAATGACATCGCCTTCGGCAGCGGATGGATGTTGCGGCATTGGGAAGATTGATGAATGCCGTCCCCGGCGCCATCGGAAAATCGGTTTCAAACCTTTTCATGCCGGTCAGGCAGAAGCCCTGGCCGCCGAACTTCGCTGACTCCATTCGGAACCGGCAAATCAGGCTTGTGCCGAAGAGGCTTACCGGAAGGTCGGACTTTCGGGGATTTTATCGATGACAAAAATGTCATCCGGAAAAATCTCGCCTACCTCAAAATCGCTCCACACGGCTTCATTTGTTTTTACGCCGTTGTAGAAAAGACCAACCCGGCCCGCTTGTCGCCAACTGATACCTGGCTTGGAGAAATAGTCGGAATAGCGGCGTTCGTGCCAGCCGCGTGGCGTATCGAAGCCGACATACAAGATGTCAAAATTCCCTTGTTCGAACCCGAATAAGGTCTTTCCGCCATCCGGGTCGGTCAGTTCGACCATATAGGCAGGCTTGCCATCAACTGTGCGATCAGCCCGGCGCTGTTGCATCCAGCCTTCGTCCAGGGCATTGCGGATCGCGCCAAATCCAAAATTGCTGCCCCATATCGCATTGGCGGACTGGTCTGCCACCCGACCGGATTCATCATAGGTCACCTCGCCATCGTAGCTCAGCAGCAGAGCCAGTCTTGCATTGCTCCAGGCTTCTATCCTCACCTTGCCGCTGGCGGCGTGGGAATCGGTTTTCAGGTTCGCGAATACTCGCCACATTGCGTAGGGATTCCAGATCTGGCTGCCGCCGCCTTCTTCGTAAATGACGTTGTAGCCGGATAGCAGCAAGGTCCCGGGAGAAACGAATGTTTCGCCCCCGGCAGCCTGTTGCGCCATTTCAATAATCGTCCTGCCATCCATATCCGGATTTTCGGACGCGGGACCCGGCTTCTGCTGAGCGTCGGCATAGCCAGCCAGCAGCAGAACCATTGCCATGCCGGGGATAACCGGTTTCCAGGTGCCCATCGTTATGTTTTCGACCGCTTGGTGTGACTTTGCAATAATGCTGAGTCCGTTTCGCAATGTCTAGGAGTCTGCGGCGCAGCCATCCAATCGAGCAATGGCGCCGATGGTCGGAGCTTTACGACATTGCTGATGATGTTGGTATCGAGCAGGTATCCTGTCGGAAAACTCCCAGGCAAATATAAACTGGTTCATCCGCCGCTCAGAACTTTCAGCATATCTCCGCGGAAAGCCATCCCGCAACCATGATAATTCGAATGCAGGGTTCGAAATTTCATGTATACATGTTATCCTTTCCGTCATGTCATTCCTCCCGCGTCCAAGAGAACTCAGTTCCCTTCGCGCAGCGCTTGATCGCTCCCCTGTTACCGTGTTGCTGGGCCCCCGGCAGTGCGGCAAGACCACTTTGTCCGGACAGTTGAACCCGACGCATGTGTTCGACCTGGAAGAACCGAGAAGTCTGGCCCGGCTGGATGAGCCGCAAAGCGCCCTGGAGCCGCTCGTCGGCACCGTTGTCATTGACGAGGTGCAGCGTAAACCGGATCTCTTTCCATTGTTGAGGGTACTCGCAGACCGGCGGGAATCCACGCGTTTTCTATTGCTCGGCAGTGCCTCGCCCGACCTTGTAAAGGGCGTTTCGGAGAGCCTGGCGGGCCGTGTCGCCTACCATGATCTCGGACCCTTGACGCTCGACGAGGCGGAAATGCAAACATGGCGGCGGCTTTGGTTGCGCGGGGGTTTTCCGAGAAGCTATCTGGCCGAGAACGATAGCGCGTCGGCTGGCTGGCGGGAGGATTTTATCCGCAGCCACCTGGAACGCGATATTCCGGCGCTCGGTATTTCCATCGCCGCGGAAACCTTGCGCCGGTTTTGGCTGATGCTGAGTCATTATCATGGGCAGATGCTCAATCTTTCCGAACTGAGCCGGTCCTTCGGGATATCCGATCACAGCGTTCGCAGATACCTCGACATACTGGCCGGCACTTTCATGATTCGATTACTCCCCCCCTGGCACGCCAATGTCGGCAAGCGGCTCGCGAAGGCGCCGAAGCTGTACATTCGGGACAGCGGCTTGTTTCATGCCTTGCACACGATTACATCCTGGGAACAACTCGAATCCCACCCGAAGTTGGGCTCGTCCTGGGAGGGATTCGCTCTGGAACAGGCCATGAGAATGAAGGGCATCGCCCACCCATTCCATTGGCGAACGCATACCGGGTCGGAACTGGATCTGGTCTGGCAGGCCGACGGCGGACTCTGGGGCATGGAGTTCAAGTATCGCGACGCGCCGCGAATGACAAAGAGCATTCATTCGGTGTTGCGCGATCTGAACTTGAAGCATCTCTGGATCGTATATCCCGGCAGCGAGGTTTATCGCCTGCACGAGAAAGTGACGGTTCTTCCGGTGACCGAATTGGCGGGTGCCGATGAACCGGAGGACAAGTAACGAGTTGCTAATACTGGTATTTCTGCCAGTTTCTTGCAGGTCGCGCGCAAACGGGTTTGGTACCGGAGGCCGGACTTGAACCGGCACGCTATCGCTAGCAATGGATTTTGAATCCATCGTGTCTACCAATTCCACCACTCCGGCAGTACAAGGCGGACGCGGGCGCTGGAACGGGCGCCGCACGGCGAATGGTATAGCAAGCGCCCGTCGCGATTCAATGTACGACGCTCGCCGGTCTGGACCGGGAATTTTCATTATCGGTCCGCGGAATGGCTTGCCCCATTGCCAGGGAGCGCAACGCCGCCACCCGCCGCAGGAGATGCGCCCCTCGGGAACAAGCAATTTGAATTTGCACCGTGAATGGGAAACAATTCCGCTGCCTGCGCCATGGCTTCCACGCGGGACTTTCAAGACAATCGCATCAACCAGGGAACTCTCATGAAAAAGCCTGTTCGGGTTACCGTCACCGGGGCGGCGGGTCAGATAAGCTATGGCCTGCTGTTCAGGATTGCCGCCGGGGAAATGCTCGGCAAGGATCAGCCGATCATTCTGCAGCTGCTGGAAATCACGCCGGCGCTCGATGCCCTGGCCGGCACCGTGATGGAAATCGAGGATTGCGCCTTCCCACTCGTTGCCGGCATCGTCCAGACCGACGACCCGGATATCGCTTTCCGCGATGCCGATTACTGCCTGCTCGTCGGCGCCCGGCCCCGGGGGCCGGGCATGGAGCGCAAGGACCTGCTTGAGGCCAATGCCAGGATCTTTTCCGTTCAGGGTTCCGCCATCGACCGCTGCGCCGCCCGGAACGTGAAGGTGCTCGTGGTGGGCAATCCCGCCAATACCAATTGTCTGATCGCCTGTCGCAATGCGCCCCATCTCGATCCTTCCCGATTCACCGCCATGACCCGGCTGGACCATAACCGGGCCATCGCCCGCCTGGCGGCGCGAACCGGCTGCCACAGTACCCTGGTGGAGGGCATGATTATCTGGGGCAATCATTCGGCGACCCAGTATCCCGACATCCATCATTGCCGGGTGGCCGGCCGACCGGCCAGGGAACTCGTGGACGAAGACTGGGTCGGCGGAGACTTCATTCCCGGGGTCCAGCAACGCGGCGCCGCCATTATCAATGCCCGGGGCCTGTCGAGCGCGGCCTCGGCCGCCAATGCGGCCATAGAACACATGCGTGACTGGGCCCTGGGCAGCGGCGGCGCCATTGTCAGCATGGGAATCTGCAGTGACGGCAGTTATGGCATTGAGGAAGGGCTGGTGTATTCCTTTCCGGTGATCTGCGAAAACGGCGGCTACCGGATTGTGCAAGGGCTGGAAATCAGCGAATTCAGCCGCAAGATGATGGCCGCCACCGAGCAGGAACTGCGGCAGGAACGCGACGCCATTGCCGAGTTGCTGTAGCGTCATTAGGGCCTGTTCACACTATGCGCTGTTGCCCTGTTGTGTCTGTCACGTCGCCAATCAAGGCGCGGGGAGCGTAGTTTGGTGATTCCAAATGAGCGAGTCGCAACGCCGGGTGGCGACGTGACAGACACAACCCGAAGGGCCGGGTCTCTTTTTCCTCCGGCGGCGTTGCCGCTCGCTTATGTGGATCAACCACACGGCGCTCGCGGCGTCTTGCCGGACGAAAAA
>JAJEGU010000010.1 GCA_022819645.1 Pseudomonadales bacterium | reverse complement strand
ACTCCATCCGTGGAGTTTTTCATTATCGCAAAACAAAAGCGTGGTTTTGTTTTGCTCCCGAATTCAATGGCTTACGCCATCGAATTCGGCGGCACTTCCATGTGCCGCAGGGAAGCTCTGACTTGATCAGAGCTTCCCTAGATGAGTTGCTTTTCATCAGGCGCACCACGCCAAGCTGTCCAGGCCCTGATGGTACAGGTCCTGCGCTGTAGCTGCCAGTTGCAGAGTTGTCTGAATACCTCTGGCTCCAGGCGCCGGGTTCCTGGCATTGGCCGCGAGACTATACTATCTTTGCCCTTGCGTGCCGCGCCCCGCGCCCCGGGCCGAACTGTTCAATCCGGGCGCTCCCCCTGTGCTACTATTTTCAGCATATGGGGATGTTTCCCCGGGCCGGCATCAACACCAGCCTGCTGGGCGCGATCTTCTGCTATGCGCTTCTGGTGCTGCCCGCGCGCTACCTGCAATCTCAACTGGCCTCTTGAATGGCGCCCGGCGGTTCGGCCGGGAAAACGTTCGTTGCGAATTCGGGAGCCATTGAGCCGAAAATGAAAATCTGTACGCGGTATTGTCATGTTAAATCCCCTGGTGATACTTCTTTCCACCCACGACGGAGAACGGTTCCTCCCGGAGCAACTTGATTCCCTTTTTTCCCAGAGCCGGCAGGATTTTGTGGTGCTGGCGAGGGATGACGGCTCTAACGACGGCTCTAACGACGGCTCCCGCGACATTCTCGAAACTTTCTCGACTCGATATTCGGGACGGTTCTATCTGCTTCCAGCGGAATTGGCTAATCGCGGCGCCTGTGCGAGTTTTGCCCTGCTAATCGAAAAAGCCCTGGAGTGCGGGCCCGGACTGGATTGGACCGGCGAGTATCTGATGTTGTGTGACCAGGACGATATCTGGCATCTGGACAAGATCGAACGACAGATGGAATTAATGTACAGGGCCGAGGCTGGAGATGCTTCAATTCCCGTGCTGGTACATAGCGACCTGGAGGTGGTTGATGAAGCGAACCAGCTGGTGGCGGCTTCATTCGTGAAATATCAAGGACTGACCGTATTTCGCAATCACCTGGATGAACTGGCGCTTAGCAATCTGGTCACAGGCTGCACGACCTTGTTCAATGCCGCCCTTGCGCAACGCGCGCTGCCGATTTCCGAAGACGCGATCATGCACGGCTGGTGGCTGGCGCTCAACGCGAGCGCTTTCGGCAAACTGATGTACTTGAACGAGCCCACGGTGCGCTATCGGCAACATGAATCCAATACCATCGGCGCCAAGGAACAAAGACCACCGCAGCCCGTGGGATTCGGTCACTGGCGGTGGATCATCAGAGGCAAGGCCAATCTCCACTTGACCCAGGATGGCAGGCAGGCGCTGGCCTTTCTTCGCCGGCATCGTCGGACATTGACCCGTGGCCAGCGAAGAGGGCTGTGGTTCTGTTCGCTCCTGAGAATACAGATTGGTTTTCTGCAGCGCACCATTTTCCGGCTTTCCCGCAACTGGAACGACTACCGGCTGGAACGTGGCAAGTACCGCTGATTCAGTTCGGTTGCATTTGTCCAACAAGTGTCTAGGCTCTTCCGACCGGGCTCCATTGCGACAAGCTGTTGCAGCTTTTCCAGGCTTCAGCCGATAATCTTGATGGGACTGGCGCCTCCGGTTATGAGGGGGTTGGCGAGCGGGAGAGTGGCTGTGAAGGGCAAGATTGAAAAATCGGATGCGCAGTGGCGGAAGGAACTGGCGCCGGAGGTGTATCGGGTGACCCGGGAGAAGGGCACCGAGTTTGCCTTTTCCGGGCGTTACTGGGCGAGCAAGGAGCCGGGGGCCTACTTGTGCGCGGCTTGCGGGGAAGAGTTGTTCCGATCCGGCGACAAGTATGACTCGGGCTCCGGCTGGCCGAGTTTCAGCGCGCCTGCGGACGCCGCGGCGGTGGCGGAAAAGCCCGATCAGTCACATGGCATGATCCGCACGGAAGTCGTTTGCAGCCGCTGTGATTCCCACCTGGGCCATGTCTTTCCCGATGGCCCGCCGGAAACCGGGCTGCGCTATTGCATCAATTCAGCGGCGCTGGATTTTCAGGAACAGGATTGACCCCGGCGATCAGGGCGTTGCACAAATCGGCGCTAGGAGCCTGCGCCGTAGGAATTCGCGAAAGCGAATTTGCAGCCGTGAATTCCTTCGGCGCAGGCTCCTAGGGGAGCGTGGCGTGGCGGGAGCCCGATGCGCGTTCGAAGCCCGGAAAATGAAAATCATCGTCCTGCTGAGCGTCCTCTTGCTTCCCGTTTCCGCCTGGGCCCAGCAGCCCGGGCACACGCTGAATTTCGGCGGCTATTTTGCCGAGGGCAGGTTCAACGGTCATTCCGATACCCGCATCCGCTACCTGCCCGTGGGCTATCAGTGGCAGGGCGAGCGCTGGGGGTTCCAGTTGCTGGCCTCGGGCCTGTCGGTTACCGGCGTGGGTAATGTGCTGGTGAACATCGGCGAAGTGACCCGGGCCATTGCCGGCACCGAGGTAAGCACCGAAACCGGGCCTGGCGACACGCTTGCCGGCGTCAGTTACGGACTGGACCCCATCGCCGGCTGGATGCCCTTCATCGATCTGCGCTTCGAAACCAAGATCCCCACCGCGGACGAACAGCGCAGCCTCGGCACGGGAGAATTCGATTACCGCCTACAGGTGGATTTGTCCCAGGCGCTGGGAGAGTACACCTGGTTCGCCAGCTTCGGGCACAATTTCCGCGGCCGGAGCGAACTCTTTCCTGGCCTGCGCGACAATCGTTTCGCCCAGTTCGGGCTTGCCCGGCAGCTAACCGCGGCCACGAGCATCGGCGCCTTCTACGATTATCGCGAGGCGCCCGCGGATTTCGCCCTGGAAACCCATGAAATCTATCCCTACGCCAGTTTTCGGCTCGGGGCGGGCTGGTCCTTTACCGCACTGGTGGGCCGCGGCTTTACCGAAGGCAGCGCGGACTACGCGATTCAGGGCCAACTCAGTTATCAGTGGTGAACGGGTTTACAAACCCAGCGGCTGGATGCGGGGCGGCAGAATGATGGGGCGCTGGACTACCCTTCCGCGCTGCACCGGAGGCAGCTCGGGACGGCGTATCCGGTTGGGTCGCCGCAACGCGGGGGTCTCCTGGGTGGCTTCCCCGGCCATGGTGGTTTCTTCGGCGGTCTCCGGCGGTTGATTCTCGACCAGGAAATGAACGAGTTCAGCCCAGCTTGAAGCCTCGGCGGAGGGCGCCGGCTCAGCCGCGGGCACCTGACCTGGGCCAGCAATCGTTTCCGGGACTGGAGCGGGATTTTCCGCAAGCGGGGGCAGCGCCGCGATTTCCCCTGTCGCTGCGGGAACCCGGTCGGGCGCGGGTTCGGCTATCGCCAGGTTTGCCGCCGGTGGAGTCTCCGGCGGCGCCAGCCGCATTTCCGCCTCGGGCGGGTAGTAGCCTTCCACGCTTTCGACAATGCGCTGGTAGATCACCGCATCGCGTCGCAGTTGGGTCTGGATCGCGTCGGTAATCGACACCTCGGCGGGATGTTCCGCGGCAAATGCGGCGGCGGTCACCTCGGCCGCCGGAGGCTGAACTTCCGCCACCGTGGGTATTTCTGGAATATCCTGTTCGCTAATCTGTTCGGCAATGGGGGTTGCCTCGGGTTCGGGACGCACCCGCACTTCACCCGCGTCACCCAGCCAGGGCTTGAAACCCGTGCCGCCAAGTCCACTGCCTCCCAGTGGCGCCCTGCCGGTGCCGCCGAAACCGCTGCCCTCTTCTTCCTCGCCACCGAACCGGAATCCGCCGGAACTCGCCCCGTGCAAGACCGCCAGCGCAATCAGCAGCAGCGCCAGCAAAATCTTGTTCAGCCTCGATACCGCGGGCATCAGTTTTCGTCCTCTGGCGATTCACCGGAAGCATCCGCTTGCCCGCCGCGTCCCTGCCCGGGCGAACTGTAATGGAAGATACCGAAGTTTATCCGATAGTCGGCGTCCTTGCGAGCGGAATCCGCCTTTTGCCGCGCCAGCGCGCGACGGTTGAGCCGGGTCAGGGCTTCCATGCCGAGTTCCCCCGCCAGGGCTTTCAATTCGGTCACCGAATCCGGGCTGAGCCGGTCGTAATACACGCTCCGGTCGAAGTGTGGCGGCCTGCCGCCGGCAAGATTGTCGGCGCCGGCGGCGATATGGTCGCGCAGGTTCTTGCCGAAAAAGAACATTTTTTCATCAAAACCGCGGGCTGGCGTGAAGGCGCCGGTATTCAGCGTCACGCGGTTGTCCTCGAGCCTCGCAACGCCAAGCCGCAGCCATTCATCGAGTATCACCCGGGAGCGGATATCCTGCCGGCAGACTTCCGCCACCAGGGTGTCGAATCCGGGCTCGGATGGATTTTCCGTTTTCAGCGGCAGCGGCCTTGGCGCGCCATCGGCATTGCTGAAGCGCTCGGAGCCAAGCCAGGCGGCCACAAGCTGGGCGCCGAGTGAGGCGCTGCCGACAGTGGGGACTGTTGCCGGCTGTTCATTGCGCAGCCGCTTGATTTCCTTGCGGTGAATCCCGGTCAACAGATGGATACGGCTGTCGGACAGGGGGGCGCCGCCCCGGGAAAACTCCTGCTCCGCCACTTCCACATAGACGGATTTAAGAATTCGCAGCAACAGCGGATAAGTAAGCTGAAAGGAGATCAAGAGACGAATGAGGGGACGCAGCAGGCTGTGCAGCGCTTCAGCAAGACGGGCCGGGGGCATTTCCGGCGGTTGGCCTGGGGGCGGGTTCATTACGGGCCATTATAGCCATCACTGGGAAAAATTCCCACATAAATTCAGTTAAAGCGTTTTGCAGGGAGAGGTTGTCATATTCCCGTCACATTTTCTGCGCTATACTGCGTGGGAAATTTTCCCACCGGAGAGCCTGCGGCGCAGGCTCCTGGCCAGTCAGAACGGAGCAGGGACAGTGGACGCCAGACAAGTTTACACGGCAGGGTATTCTGACAATACCGCAAGCTGCGCGGGAGAGGCCGTGCTTTATGGTCCCGGGGGGGGTGGTCCCCGGTTTGTCAGCCGTGGCCGGGGAATCGCGCATTGGCCCCAGCGGGAGCCCGACGGCTTTCTGCATCTGCCCAACGGTTCGCATATCGCCTGGGACAGTCTTGGCGATCCGGAAGGTTTCCCCCTGCTGTACTTTCACGATACCGGCAGTTCCCGGCTGGAAGCCTCCCTGCTGCACCAGAGCGCCCAGCGCTGCGGATACCGACTGATCGCCTTCGACCGGCCCGGTGTGGGACGCTCGGATTATTTCGTCTGCAAGTCACCCAGGGAATTTTGCGAAAACCTGCTGCCGGTGCTGGAAAAACTCGGCGTCAGCCGGTTCGGCATCGTCTCCAAGGGCGGTGGCGGCATGTACGCCCTGCATCTTTGCCGCATGAGTCCGGAACGCATTCTGGGCCAGGTCAATCTCGCGGGAATTCCGGCGCGCACCCTGGCCTCCCCCAGGGGATTCTGCGCGGTGCTCGCGGGCATCATCCCCATGACCGTGGACGCCTTGCTGCGGCTGAAACAGTTCCTTTCCCCCGATGAGCCCGGCGCCGTGCTCAACAGGCTGCGGGAGGAGTTGAGCTTTTCCGACAAGCAAATGCTGTCGCGGCCCGAAGTGGCGGACATACTCGAAGCAGACCAGGCGGAATCGGTCCGGGCGGGTTACCGCGGCATGGCCCAGGACCTCGCCATCAGCTTCCGCAAGCTCGAAGTCCCACTCGAGGAAATCGCCATCCCCACCGAAATCTGGCATGGCTGCGCCGATCGTCTCACCCAGCGCGCCGATTGCGAGTACCTCGCCTCGCGCCTGCCCCGGGCGCGCCTGCACCGCGTCTCCCACCGGGGGCATTTTTTCTTCATCCAGCACATGGACCAGGTCTTCGACAGCCTCCGCCGCAACCTGCGGACGCAATTCGCACTCAATTGAACCACCCGGTTTGATGTGGGAGAATCCGCCTTCCCCGCAAGGGCGGGGTTGCGGCCTGCGCGGCTTTTGCCCGCATCCGGTTCGCGTAACTCCGCCATGCGGCACAAGGATGTGCCGATGATGAAAATTTCCATGGAGGGAATTTTTCAGAGACTACCAGTAAACCGTTCCACAGAGACAACAACATGCAAGTTTCACTGAGCAGTTCCCAGGGACTCGAACGGAAACTGACCATCGAAGTGCCCGCCGAAGAAATCGATTCCAGTGTGACCGAGCGCCTGCGGGAAACGGCCCGCAGCGTACGCTTCAATGGCTTCCGCAAGGGGAAAGTGCCCTTGAGCATCGTCAAGAAGCGATTGGGGTCTGGTATCCGCCAGGAAGTCATCAGCGAAGTCATGAACCGCAGCTATGCAGAGGCTATCCACCAGGAAGGTCTGCGGCCGGCGGGCCAGCCGCGGCTTGAAATCAATGAAATCGCCGAAGGCAAGGATTTGCGGTTCGCGGCGGTTTTTGAAGTCTATCCCGAAATCGAACTACCCGATTTTTCCAGAATCAAGATCGAAAGCCTGACCGCCGAAGTCACCGAAGAAGACTTGGGAAACATGGTGGAGACCCTGCGCAAGCAACGGGAGACCTTCGAGGAAGTGGAGCGCGCCGCCGCGGATGGCGACCTGGTCCACATCGATTTCAGCGGACGTATCGACGGCGAGGAATTCGAGGGCGGCAAGGGTGAAAACATTGGCGTGCTGCTCGGCTCGGAGCAGATGATTCCCGGTTTTGAAGACGCCATCAAGGGTAGGGGCCCCGGCGAGAAATTCACCTGTGAACTGAAATTTCCCGACGATTATCAGCAGCGGGACCTTGCCGGGAAGGATGTGGAATTCAGCATCAGGATCAATATCGTCCGCGAGCCCCGCCTGCCGGAAATCGACGAGGAGTTTTATCGCAGTTTCGGCGTGGAACAGGGCGGAGAGGAAGCCTTTCACAAGGAAATCGTTCGCAATATGGAGCGCGAACTGAAGACCGCGGGCCGCAGCCGCATGAAGAGCCGGATTTCCGAAGCCGTGGTGAAACGGGCCGATATCGATGTGCCGGAAGCCTTGATGGCGGAAGAAATGGACCGCATCCGCGAACAGGCTGAAAAAAACCTCGGAGGCAAGGCGCCCGGGATCCCGGAAGATCTGTTGCGCGATCAGGCCCGGCGGAGATTGGGCATGGGCCTGATCATGGCGGAAATCGTGGACAGCAATGATATGAAAGCCGACCCGGAACGGGTGCGGGAAGCCA
This sequence comes from Pseudomonadales bacterium, assembly GCA_022819645.1. GTDB lineage: Bacteria > Pseudomonadota > Gammaproteobacteria > Pseudomonadales > Pseudohongiellaceae > UBA9145. Next base: position 34,885 of record JAJEGU010000010.1, on the reverse strand, counting down.
TCGAGGAACTCGCCTCCACCTACGAATCACCGGAAGAAGTGGTGAGGTGGTATTATGGCAATGAGCAACAGTTGTCCGCGGTGGAAACTTCCGTGCTTGAGGATCAGGTTTTTGACTTTATTGCCGACAAGGTGAAACTCACCGAAAAAGCCGTTTCCTACCAGGAAGCCATCCGGGGTTGAAGATTCAACCGCCAGTGTTGTCCGGCAGACGCAACAGAAGGAACGCCAGAAAATGACCCAATCCGTCCCCCGATCAGCGCTTGTACCCATAGTGGTGGAGCAGACTTCGCTTGGAGAGCGCTCCTACGACATCTATTCGAGGCTGCTCAAGGACCGGGTGATCTTTCTCACCGGTCAGGTCGAGGACCACATGGCGAATCTGATCGTGGCGCAGATGCTTTTTCTCGAATCGGACAATCCGGACAAGGACATCCACCTCTACATCAATTCACCCGGCGGCTCGGTTAGCGCCGGACTGTCGATCTACGACACCATGCAGTTCATCCGCCCCGAAGTCAGCACCATGTGCGTCGGCCACGCCGCGAGCATGGGGGCGGTGCTGCTTGCCGGCGGTGCGCCAGGCAAGCGGTTCGTGCTGCCGCATTCACGGGTCATGATTCATCAGCCCAGCGGCGGCGCCCAGGGTCAGGCCAGCGACATAGAAATCCAGGCCAGGGAGATCGTCAGGATCCGCAAGATTCTCAACGACCTGCTTTCGCGCCATACCGGCAAGGACGTCAAGACCATCGCCCGGGACACCGAGCGCGACCACTTCCTCAATGCCGGGGAAGCGCTGAAGTACGGCCTGGTGGATAAAGTTATCGACAAGCGGGTAGATAATACGGGATGAACGCGGCTTGCGGACAGAACAACAGGCAGAGCGACCATGCCGGATAATCGAAACAGCAGGGGCGGGGTCAGCGAGTTGCTGAACTGCTCGTTTTGCGGCAAGTCCCAGCATGAGGTCCGCAAGCTCATTGCCGGTCCTTCGGTCTATATCTGCAATGAATGCGTCGATCTCTGCAACGACATCATCAAGGAGGAGAACGATGTCAAGGAAGCCGGCACCAGCGGTCGCCGCCTGCCGATTCCCGAAGAAATCAAGCAGACCCTCGATGAATATGTCATCGGCCAGGAAAACGCCAAGAAGGTGCTCGCGGTAGCGGTGTACAACCACTACAAGCGGCTCCGCTCGGAGCGGCCGGGTTCCGATGTGGAGCTTGGCAAGAGCAATATCCTGATGATCGGCCCCACAGGCACCGGCAAGACCTTGCTTGCGGAGACCCTCGCGCGGCTGCTTGAAGTGCCTTTTACCATTGCCGACGCCACCACCCTCACCGAAGCGGGGTATGTGGGCGAGGACGTGGAAAACATCATCCAGAAGCTGCTGCAAAAGTGCGATTATGACGTGGACCGCGCCCAGATCGGCATCGTCTATATCGATGAAATCGACAAGCTCTCGCGCAAGTCGGACAATCCCTCGATTACCCGGGACGTATCCGGCGAGGGCGTACAGCAGGCCCTGCTCAAGCTGATCGAGGGCACGGTGGCCTCGGTGCCTCCCCAGGGCGGCCGCAAGCATCCCCAGCAGGAGTTCCTGCAGGTGGACACTTCCAATATCCTGTTCATCTGCGGCGGCGCTTTCGCCGGCCTCGACAAGATCATCCGGGCGCGCTCGGAGAAAGCCGGCATCGGTTTTACCGCCGAGGTGCGTTCCGCCTCGGAAGCCCGGCAGCTTGGCGACACCCTGCGGGAAGTGGAGCCGGAAGACCTGATCAAGTATGGCCTGATTCCCGAATTCGTCGGTCGCCTGCCCATGATCGCCACCCTCGATGAGCTCGATCTCGAAGCCCTCGTGCGGATCATCCGCGAGCCGAGAAATTCCCTTACCCGGCAGTATGAAAGATTGCTGGAAATGGATGCCGTGGAAATCCAGTTCCGCGATGACGCCCTCGTGGCCATTGCCGAGAAAGCCCAGGAGCGCAAGACCGGCGCCCGGGGGCTGCGTTCGATCATGGAGTCGGTGCTGCTCGATACCATGTATGATATCCCCTCACTGGAAAACGTCAGCAAGGTGATTATCGACGCTGCGGTTATCCGCGGAGAATCCGAGCCCCTGCTGATGTATGAAAATATCCCCCAGGCCAGTCTTTCCCAGGCCAAGTAACCGGGGGCGGGATGAAGCATGACTGAAGAAATCGGCGACAACGAAACAGCCAGCCTTCCCCTGCTGCCCCTGCGGGATGTGGTGGTGTATCCGCAGATCGTCCAGCCCCTGTTCGTGGGTCGGCCCCGCTCCCAGCGCGGGCTTGAAGTGGCCATGGCCAACGACAAGCAGATTCTGCTCGTGGCCCAGCGTGACCCGTCGGAAGACGACCCCGGCATGAAGGACCTTTTCGAGGTGGGCACCATTGCCGCGATCCTGCAACTCGTGCGGCTGCCCGACGGCACGGTGAAACTGCTCGTGGAAGGCTTGCAGCGCGCCAGCCTCGCCAGGGTCGAACTCGAAGGCGACCACTACCGGGCGGAATGCCGCATCCTGCCTTCCACCGATGTGGCCGAAGAGGAATCCAGCCTGCTGTTGCGCTCGCTGTTGACCCAGTTCGATCAGTACCTGCAATTGAGCAAGAAAATCCCCCCGGAAGTCATGACTTCGATTTCCAGCATCGAAGACCCGGGGCGGCTCGTGGACACGATCATTTCCCACCTGTCGCTGAAACTGCCCCAGAAGCAGGAATTGCTCGAACAGGCCGATGTGGCCGCCCGCATCGAAAACATGATGGGCCTGATCGAGCACGAGATCGACCTGCTGCAGGTGGAGAAGCGCATCCGCGGCCGGGTCAAGAAACAGATGGAGAAAAGCCAGCGCGAGTACTACCTGAATGAACAGATGAAGGCCATTCAGAAGGAAATGGGCGAGTTGGAAAACGTTCCCAATGAAGCCGACGAACTCAAACAGAAAATCGAGCAGTCGGGCATGCCGAAGGAGGCGCTGAACAAGTCCCTGGCGGAATGGAAAAAGCTCAAGATGATGTCGCCCATGTCATCCGAAGCCTCGGTGCTGCGCACCTATCTCGACTGGATGACGTCCATGCCCTGGAAGAAGCGCAGCCGGGTGCGCCTTGACTTGAGCAAGGCCGAGGAAATCCTCGAAGCCGATCATTATGGCCTTGAGGAGGTCAAGGAGCGGGTGCTGGAATATCTCGCGGTGCAGAAGCGGGTGCGCAAGCTCAAGGGGCCGATCCTGTGCCTCACGGGCCCCCCCGGCGTGGGCAAGACATCCCTCGGGGAATCCATCGCCCGGGCCACCAATCGCAAGTTTGTGCGCATGGCGCTCGGCGGCGTGCGAGACGAGGCCGAAATCCGCGGCCACCGTCGCACCTATATCGGCTCGCTACCCGGCAAGTTGTTGCAGAAGCTGTCCAAGGCCGGTGTGCGCAACCCCCTGTTCCTGCTCGATGAAGTCGACAAGATGGGCATGGATATCCGGGGCGACCCGGCATCGGCCCTGCTCGAGGTGCTCGACCCCGAGCAGAACCACAGTTTCAGCGATCACTATCTCGAAGTCGATTACGACCTGTCCGACGTGCTCTTCGTCTGCACCTCGAACACCATGGACATTCCCGAGCCCCTGCTCGACCGCATGGAAGTGATCCGCATCCCCGGCTACACCGAGGAAGAGAAGATCGGCATCGCCGAGCGCTACCTCGTGCCCAAGCAGAACCAGAGCAACGGCATCGCCGACGGTGAACTGGAAATCGGCCGGGAAACGATCCGCGATCTGATCCGTTTCTATACCCGGGAAGCCGGTGTGCGCGGGCTCGAGCGCGAAATCGCCAAGATCTGCCGCAAGGTGGTCAAGGACAATACCCTGGCCCACAGCAGCGAAGCCACTTCGGTGACCCCGGAAATGCTCGAAAAGTACTGCGGTGTGCGCAAGTATGACCAGAGCAAGGTCCTGAGCGAAAACAAGATCGGCCAGGTCAACGGGCTTGCCTGGACCCGGGTGGGGGGAGAGTTGCTCACCATCGAAGCCAGCGCGGTGGAAGGCAAGGGCAAGACCATCAAGACCGGCTCACTCGGCGATGTCATGCAGGAGTCGATCCAGGCCGCCCTCACCGTGGTCCGCTCCCGGGCCGCCGCCCTTGGCGTCAATCCCGATTTCCACGAGAAATTCGATATCCATATCCACGTGCCGGAAGGGGCGACCCCCAAGGACGGCCCAAGCGCCGGCGTGGGTATGTGCGTGGCGCTGGTGTCGGTGCTGACCACGATTCCGGTGCGGGCGGATGTGGCCATGACCGGGGAGATCACCCTGCGCGGCGAAGTATTGCGCATCGGCGGCCTGAAGGAAAAACTGCTTGCCGCCCACCGGGCCAATATCAAGACGGTCATCATCCCGGCGGAGAACCAGCGCGACCTCACCGAGATTCCCGACAATATCAAGTCCGAACTCCATATCGTTGCGGCCAACTGGATCGACGAAGTGCTTGAGGTCGCCCTGCAGCATCTGCCCACGCCACTCGCCAAACTGGAAGATCTGCCCCCGGAAAAGCGCAAGGGCAAGGCCGAAGAGCGCGACCGGGCCGACAAGGGCAAGACCATCAGCACCCACTGAGCGAGCCATGGCCCCTCCTGGTCATTCTGCGACTTCGCTTCGCTACGCGCAGAATGACTGGACAGGGACAAGGCGGCAGGAGCCGGATACGCCGGGATGGCTCGGGGAGAAAACTATTTCAGACATTTGACAAACTTGGGTTGACACTGCTTTCACGCTACTGTTTTAATCCGCCCTAGCAGCAAATCGGGCAGGAGTTACCGCTGCTTCTGCGTCGAATCAGGTTCAGATTGAATTCATGCGGCAGGGATTGCCGATGTCGCGGTAACCGGAGTGTGGCCCGGCAAATTGACGGAATTCACTGAACTGCTTCGTTCGAGGACAAGACACTCTCTGCAACAACGAAAATCCAGCTAATCTGACAGGGGATAAGCATGAACAAATCTGAACTGATAGACGTGGTCGCGCAGAACGCGGGCGTGACCAAGGCAAGCGCGGGCGAAGTCGTGGAGGCCACCCTCGACGCCATCGCCGACGCCCTCAGCGGCGGAGATTCGGTAGCGCTCGTGGGCTTTGGCACCTTTTCCGTACGGGAACGCGGCGCCCGCACCGGACGCAATCCCCGCACCGGGGAATCCATTGCGATCGCGGCGTCCAAAATCCCCGCTTTCAAAGCCGGCAAGGCGCTGAAAGACGCGGTAGCCTGATCGCCCGAGACCCGAGAAAAGAGTCATCTGCCGCGGCGGCATTGCCAGAACTGGTGCCGCCCGGCAGGCCGGTATCGGATTGGAATGGGCGCAGTCTCCTGAATGCGCCCATTTTTCATTGTCTTGGCGAAGCGGTCTGGCGCAGGCTCCCAGGCAACGCAAGGCATGCTGAATTTTTGACAGGGCCATGCTTCAGAACATCAGAGACAACTCCCAGGGTGTCATCGCCAAGGTCATTATCGGCCTGATCGTGGCGGTGTTCGCGCTGTGGGGAGTGGAAGGAATCATCGGCGGCCTGATTACCACGCCGCCCGTCGCCGAAGTCAACGGCGAGGAAATCAACGAATTGCAGTTGCAGAACAGCGTCCAGCAATTGCTCGCCAACCTCGGCCCGGACGCCGGCTCGGTGGATCCCGGTCTGGTGGAAGATATCGCCCTCAACCAGCTTATCGATGAGGCGCTGCTGCGTCAGACCGCCGAACGCTCGGCCCTGTCGATATCCAGCAACCGCATCGACCGCTTCATCCTGAATTCGCCCCAGTTCCAGATCGACGGGGTATTCGATCCCGAATTCGCCGTGCGCACCATGGCGAGCATGGGCATGTCGGCGCCCTTGTACCGCGAAGACCTGGGCCGTCGCATGGCCCTGTCCCAGATCGCCAATGCCTATGCCGGCTCGAACTTCCTCACGCCGGGAGAACTGGAACAACTCATCGAATTGCAGCAACAGGCCCGGGATTTCCGCTATATCGCGATTCCCATGGGCGCCAGGACCGTTGACGAGGCGATTGACGACGAGCGCATCAGCGAATACTACGAGCAGAACCAGGAACAGTTCCGCGAGCCGGAAAACGTCACGGCGCGGTACGTCGTGCTCGACCAGGCCGCCATCGCCGGGGAAATCGAGGTGGATCCGGCGGAATTGCGGGCTCGCTACGAACAGGAGCGCAGCGAGTACCAGGGCGCCGCGGAAAAGCGCGCCTCCCATATCCTGTTCGAGACTTTTGCCATCAGCGAAGAAGAGGCGCTTGAGGCGGCAACCGCGGCAAAGCAGCGGCTCGATGACGGCGAGGACTTCGCCGCGCTCGCCCTGGAGCTTTCCAGCGATACGATTTCAGCCGAAGCCGGCGGCGACATCGGCTATACCGACGGCGCCGTCTTTCCACCCGAAGTCGAAGCCGCCCTGGCGGAACTCGCCCTGAACGAGATTTCCGGCCCCGTGGTCAGTGAATTCGGCGTGCATATCCTGCAACTGACCGAAGACTCCCAGAATGAGTTTGCGCCTTTTGAAGATGTGTCGGCGCGAATAGAACGCGATCTGAAAAGCGCCGAGGTGGAACTGATCTATGCCGCGCGGCTGGAGGATCTTTCCAATCTCGCATTCGAAAGCGGCGACCTCGCCGCCATTTCCGAGCAACTGGAATTGCCCGTGCTCACCGGGGAAGCCATCAGTCGTCTTGGCGGCACGGATGTATTCGCCAATCCCCAAGTGCTCGAAGCGCTGTATTCCGACGAAGTGCTGCTCGACGGCAACAACAGCGACGTGATCGAACTCGACGATAGCCGGGCGGTGGTGGTGCGGATCGAAGAGTTCAACGAATCCTACATCCGCCCCCTGGAAGAAGTCGAGGCCGAGATCACCGTGCTGTTGCGCAGTGACATGGAACGCGAGGCGGTGGTCAGCCTCGGCGAAGAAATCCTCGGCGCGCTGGAGTCCGGGGAAGCGCTTGATGCGCTGTTGACCGAGAATGAACTCGAATGGACCGAGGCGGCCGAAACCCGGCGCGACAGTTTCGAGGTCAACCCGGAAGTCGTGCAGCATGTCTTTTCCCTGCCCCGGCCTGAAGAGGCGCCGCTGCATGACAGCCTTGTGCTGAGCAATGGCACCTATGTGGCGGTGGAGTTGCGCGCGGTCAACCCGGGCTCCACCGAAGACGTTCCCGAAGAGCAGCGCGCCACCCTCGCCGAGTCACTGGCCACGGACCTGGGCAACAACGACTTTGAGCGCTATCTGGAAACCCTGCGGGAAAACTCGGAAATCAGCCGCCAGCAAAGCAGCGAATTCGACGACCTCGCCCCCCTGCTGCCCTGAACCCGCGCACTCGTCATCCCGCGCGCAGCGAAGCGTAGTCGCAGAGTGGCCGCAGTGGGGACTCGCTCCGCGAACAATCTCCTCACCGGGGCAGCGAACCCATGGCGGTGGTATTGAAGCCGCCGTCCACGTACAGGACTTCGCCGCAGATTCCCGTCGCCAGATCGGAACAGAGAAAGGCCGCGGCATTGCCGATTTCATCGGTGGTGACATTGCGCCGCAGCGGCGTATTGCGGGCGTTGTAATCGAGCATCTTGCGGAAACTCTTCACCCCCGAGGCGGCCAGGGTGCGCACGGGCCCCGCCGAAATCGCATTCACCCGGGTGCCTTCCGGCCCCAGGCTCGAAGCCATATAGCGCACATTGGCTTCCAGGCTCGCCTTGGCAAGCCCCATCACATTGTAGTTCGGCAGGCTGCGCATGGCCCCCAGATAGCTCAGGGTGAGCAGGGAACCGTTCCTGCCGCCCATCAGGGGCCTGGCCGCCCGGGCCAGGGCGACAAAACTGTAGGAACTGATCTCGTGTGCGGTAAGAAAGCCTTCCCGGGTGGTGACATCCACATAGTCGCCATCGAGTTCCCCTGCGGGGGCGTACGCCAGACAATGCACCAGCCCATCCAGCCCTTCCCAGGATTTTGACAGGTCCCTGAACAGTTGCCCGATTTCCCCGTCATTGGTGACATCGCAGGGGAAGAGCAGTTCCGAGCCGCATTCTTCGGCGATAGCCGCCACCCGCGCGCCCAGTCTCTCGTTCTGAAAGGTGAAGGCAAGTTCGGCGCCTTCCCGGTGCATGGCCCTGGCAATCCCGGTGGCGATGGACAACTTGCTCGCCACACCGAGTATGAGAATTTTCTTTCCCCGCAGAAACGCCATGGTTATCGGACTCCGTGCATGAAATGTTTGAGAAGCGGCGCCAGCAACATGGCGAGAACGCCAAAGCCGATGCTGTACCAGCCTGCGGCGGAATATACCTCAACATAGGCCGATAATGCCGCAGCCGGGTCGACAACTTCGCCGCCTATGGTTTCCGAGCCTGTCATGGCGGCGATCTGCCCCGAAACATAATTACCCGCCGCCGAAGCCAGAAACCAGCAGCCCATCATCATGCCCACCACCGAGGGCGCCGACAGTTTGGTGGTCATGGACAGGCCTACGGGGGAAATGCACAACTCTCCCGTGGTATGCAGCAGATACAGCAGCACCAGCCAGATCAGGCCCACCGCCACCGGGTCCGATGCCTGGGAAGCCCCGTACACCAGAAACAGGAAGCCAAGCCCCAACTGAATCAGCGACAGGGCGAACTTCATCGGCGTGGAAGGCTCAAGCCCACGCCGGTTCAGCGCCAGCCACAGCGCGCTGAACAGCGGTGCCAGCAGAATGATGAATGCCGCATTCACCGACTGGAATGCCGCGGCGGGGATTTCATAGCCGAATACCACCCGGTCCACATTGCGGTCGGTCATCAGGTTGAGCGAGGAGCCCGTCTGCTCGAACAGTCCCCAGAACACGATCTGGTAACTCATCAGAAACAGGCAGACCAGCATCCGGTTGCGATCCTGCGGTTCGCAGCGCAGGAAGGAATAGGCCAGCACCACCAGGATCATCAGGGCCAGGAAAGCGCCCAGCAGCCCACCTACCAGCGCGCGGTTCTGGATGAGTTGCCAGAAAATCAGCACTCCCACCAGGGAAAGCAGGTATATCGCCCATTCGGTATTGACCCCCGGCGCGAGCTTGCGCCGCAGCAATTGTGGATTGGCGGGCTCACCGGCGTCGCCGAGCAGGGGCTGTCCCCGCAGAAACATCACCAGCCCCGCGAGCATGCCGAGGCTGGCGGCGCCAAAACCCCAACTGAAACCGCCATATTGCAGCAGGAAGCCGCAGACCAGGGCGCCGAACATGGAGCCCACGTTGATGCCCATGTAGAACAGGGTGAAGCCGCCGTCACGGCGGGGGTCCTTCTTCTCGTACAGCGAGCCCACCAGGGTGGAGATATTGGCCTTGAGGAAACCCACCCCCATGATTATCAGCGCCAGGGAAAAATAGAAAACCTGGAGATACAGCGGGTCGCGCTCCACCACGATTTCGCCGTTGACCAGGGTTTCCACGGCTGGGCTACCCTCAAAAGCCATGCCGGTGTGGCCGGCAATCAGCAGGATGGCGCCCAGGGTCACCGCCCGTTTGGCGCCAAGATAGCGGTCGGCAACGATACCGCCGAGCACTGGCGTGATATAGACCAGGGAGATATAGGCGCCGTAAATTCCCGCAGCCACCTGATCCGTAAACAGAAAATGCTGGGTCAGGTAGAAGATCAGCAGGGCGCGCATGCCGTAGTAGCTGAAGCGCTCCCACATTTCGGTAAAGAAGCAGACCACCAGCCCCTTGGGATGGCCCAGGAATTCCCCGCCCGCCGCGGCTACGGCCACACTGCCTTGCGTCATGTCGTTGTTACCTCCCCTCGGCTGCCGGACCCAGCAGCAACTGCTGGCCCGGCAGAATGAGTGCATTGGGTGAGATGGCATTGATCCTTGCCAGGGTCGCCGCCTCGAGTCCGTTGCGGCGGGCGATGGCCCAGAGGCTGTCGCCGGTCTGCACGATGTATATCTTCGGGCTGTCCGGTTCCGCAAGAGGCTCCAGCGCCATATCCCCGCCCGGGCCGGGAATCGAGAGATAGTCGCCGGCGATAATCAGGTCGCCGCGCAGGTTATTGTGGGAGCGCAGCACATCCACCGGCACCGCCATGGCCCGCGCGATTCCGCCCAGGGTGTCTCCCGGCTGGATGAGATAGCGCTTGGCGCGAACCTGGATGATCTCCGGGCTCTCAAGCAGGGCAAGCCGCAGGGTTTCGGCTTTTTCCCTGGGCATATGGAGAAAGTCCGGGTTGCCGTCCGGCGGCGTCCACCATTGCCGGAAGCCGGGATTGAGGCGCCGCAGCGTTTCCGGTTCCAGGCCCGCAAGCTCCGCGACGATGACGATACTCGCGCTCGGCCCCACCCTGACCCGGGCGAGGAATTCCTCGTCTGCGATTTCGGGAAAGCTGAAACCGGTTTTTCCGCCGCTGTCGAGAATGCTAGCCAGGGCCAGAATCCGCGGCACATGGATCTGGGTTTCCGCCGGCAGCGGCAATTGCCAGAAATCCACCTCAGTGGCGTTTTCGCCAAGGTTCCGCAGTATGCGGCCCACATTCGCCGGCCCCGAGTTGTAGGCGGCAAAGGCCAGCAGCCAGTTCTCGGCGAAGCGCTGTTGCTGGATTTCCAGATAATCCAGCGCCGCTGTAGTGGACTCCACAGGATCCCGGCGACCGTCAAACCAGGGGTCTACCCGCAAGCCAAGGCTGCGGCCGGTGCCCGCCATGAACTGCCAGGGACCCGCCGCCGCCCGGGGGGATACCGCGTTGGGATTGAAGCCGCTTTCCACAAAAGGCATCAATGCGATTTCCATGGGCAGGCCGCGTTGTTCGATCTGCTCCACGATGCCGTGCAGAAAGGGGCGGGCGCGCTCGCCCACCTGTTCGAAATAGTCCGGTCGGCGGGCATACAGCCGCACCTGCTCGATCACTTCAGGGCGGTCGTAATACGCCTGCAATTGCAATCCATCGGCAATCCGCCGCCACAGGCCGCTGTGGATGGATGGCTCGGGCTCGTCCAGAGTGGAAGGGGGAAGGGAGTCCCTTATGGAATCCGCTGCGGCTTCGTCTGTCGTCGCTGCGGGATTGTCTGGGCGTGGCGGGGGGCCGGTATCCTGTTGATTCGCTGCCGCGGGAGGTTCGGTGGCCAGTTTCCCGCCGCTTTCCCGGATCGGGGAAACGGCGCAGGAAGACAACAGGCAGAGCGCGCAGCCCACCTTGATGACATAATCGGGCAGGGAGTTCAGAACTGATCCTTCCATTTGCGAATGGCGGCAAATACTTCGGTTTCATCCGTGACCGGGCGCCCGAGGCGTTTCGCGGCGCTGGCGGCGAGGGCGGCTTCGCCGCAGCGCAGAAAGGGATTGGTGGCCAGCTCAAGATCCAGTGTGGATGGCAGGGTCGGTCGTCCCTGTTCGCGCTTCTCCTCCTCGCTTTCCACCCGCGACCGCAGCGCCGGATTGTCCGGGTCGGCAGCCACGGCAAAAGCGAGATTGGCCAGGGTGTATTCATGGGTGCAATACACGGCGGTTGCCGGGGGCAGGACGCTGATCTTGCGCAGGGATGCGAGCATCTGCGCCGGGCTGCCTTCAAACAGCCGCCCGCAGCCGGCGGCGAACAGGGTGTCGCCGCAGAACAGCAGGGGGCTTTCATGGGCGCTGCCGTCGTGAAAATAGGCGATATGGTCCAGGGTATGGCCGGGCACTTCGAAAACCCGGAATTCGACGCCGAGCACCGCGACCCGGCCGCCTTCCCCTGGCGTCTCTGCAACTCCCGCAATGCCCGCCGGCCCATGAACCCTGGGCTGGTACCTGCCGATCAAATCCACAAGGCCGCCGGTATGGTCGTGGTGGTGGTGGGTGATGAGGACATCGCTGAGTCCAAGCCCCTGGCTGTCGAGAAATTCCCGAACCGGCGCCGGGTCGCCCGGGTCCACGACACAGGCATTGGCGCCGTCGTCGCCGATCAGGGTCCAGATATAATTGTCCCAGAAGGCGGGTATGGGGTGAATTCGGGAAATCATCGGCTCGGGTCGGTTTCCAGACGCGACATGTTATAGACTAAATCATGGCTGAACAATTCCATGCTGCCGCAGACCCGGGGATGACGCCCCGGCGCCTGGTGGAAATGACCGACGACTGGTTCCGCTCTTCCCAGGGCGCCGCCGTGGCCCGGGTCGAATCCCGCCTGCTGAAGCCCATGCTCGGGCAATTGTTCGGCTACCGCATCCTGCAACTCGGCTGCTCCGGCGAACGCTCCTTTATCGAAGAGAGTTCGCTGTACCACAAGATCCGCTTCGCGCCTGTGTACCGGCCCGGCGCCGGGCTCGCCGTGGCTGACGCCGAGGAATTGCCCCTGGCCACCGACAGCGTCGACGCCATTCTGCTCTACCACGCCCTCGATTTCGCCGGCGACAGCCATCGCCTGCTGCGCGAGGCCCACAGGGTGCTGCGCCCCGGCGGCAGAATGCTCATCGTGGGCTTCAATCCCTGGAGCAGTTGGGGCCTGTGGCGCCTGTTCCGCCGCCGCAGCGGCATACCCTGGGGCGCCCGTTTCATCGCTCCCGGCAGACTCGCGGACTGGCTGCGCCTGCTTGACCTGCAGGTGGACAGCATCCGCTACGGCCTGCATTCGATACCCCTGCGCCGCAAGCCCCTGCTGCGCTTCTCCCGTAGCTGGGAGCGCTTCGGCCAGAAAGTCAATTCGCCATTCGGCGGCGCCTATATCATTCTCTGCGTCAACCAGGTCAGGCCGGTAACGCCGATCATGCGGAAATGGCTGCCTCCCCTGCGGGCTCGAACCGGCGGCGCCGTCGTCGCCCTTGAAGGGCGCAGCGCAAGGAGCCGGCAGTCCTGAACCCCGAGGCGGACACAGTGGAGCTGTTTACCGACGGCGCCTGCCGCGGCAATCCCGGCGCCGGCGGCTGGGGCGCGGTGTTGCGCTATGGGGAAAACGAAAGGGAAATCCATGGCGGCGCCGGCCAAAGCACCAACAACCGCATGGAACTGACCGCCATCATCATGGCGCTCAAGGAACTCAAGCGCCCGTGCCGAGTGCGGATCACCACAGACTCGCAATATGTACTCAAGGGAATCAACGAATGGCTGCCGAACTGGAAAAAGCGCAACTGGAAAACCGCAAACAGGAAACCCGTCCTCAACCAGGACCTGTGGCGGGAACTCGACCGGCTTGCGAGCGGGCACGAAATCTCCTGGCAATGGGTGCGGGGCCATAGCGGCCATCCGGAAAACGAGCGCGCCGACCGGCTCGCCAACCGGGGCATCGACGAATTGACGGGCACGGCCTGAGGAGAAGGCAACATGCGTATCGTCGCACTGGACACCGAAACCACCGGCCTTGAACTCGGCGAAGGCCACCGCATCATTGAAATCGGCTGCGTGGAAATCGTCAACCGCAGGCTGACCGGCCGCGAGTTCCATCGCCTGCTCAACCCCGGCCGGGAAGTGGACGCCCAGGCTTTCGAGGTCCACGGCATCAGCGACGAGCAACTCCGGAACGAGCCCGGCTTTGCCGAGGTGGAAGCGGAATTCATCGACTTTGTCCGGGACGCCGAAGTGATTGTCCACAATGCCGCTTTCGATGTGGGATTTCTCGACATGGAACTGTCGCAGACACCTTCCCCCCTCAGCCAGCTCGATGCGGTCTGCGAAATCACCGACACCTGGCAAATGGCCAAAAACCGGCATCCCGGCCAGCGCAACAGCATCGACAGCCTCTGCAAGCGCTACGACATCGATGCCAGCGCCCGGGAAAAGCACGGCGCCCTGCTCGATGCCCAGTTGCTGGCCCAGGTCTGGCTCGCCATGACCGGCGGCCAGATCAGCCTCACGCTTGGCGAAGAATCCCGCCTCCGCCCACCCGTCCAGGCCGCCAGTCCATCCGAATCCGCCGGCAACAGGGCGCTGGCCACCCACAAACCCACCCCGGAAGAACTGGAAATCCACCGTAAAATCCTGCAAAAAATCAATAACCTGTCCCCAAAAGGCTGCCTCTGGCTGCAGCTTGATCCCGAGTAGATCAGCGATAGCAGGCTCCCAGGTATTCTCTGAAAAACTCCATCCGTGGAGTTTTTCATTATCGCAAAACAAAAGCGTGGTTTTGTTTTGCTCCCGAATTCAATGGCTTACGCCATCGAATTCGGCGGCACTTCCATGTGCCGCAGGCAATCCATCCTGCCACAGCAAGTTCGGGAAGGTTGTTGCAGGCAATATCTGCACGTCGTCGAACAGGGCTTCCCGGTTTCCCAGGTGGATTCCGTGGCATCTGGTCTTTTTGGCGCCCAGAAGTGAAGCGGATATCTCAGGCCCGTGTTGGCGATGTCTCCCCGAACTGTCGTTCCAGGCACGGAATGGAGAAGAGGACGCATATCGGGACTTGCCCGCGACAGGTTAGAATGGCCGGCGAATGGAGGATGCTGTCATGGCGGAGCAATTCGGGTCCCTGACCCCAAAGCATATTGAGTTCATTGGGCGGCAGCCGGTCTTCTTTGTCGGCACCGCTGGCGCCGAGGGGAAGATCAATGTGTCCCCGAAAGGCCTCGACACCCTGCGGGTGCTCGGCCCCAACCAGGTCGTCTGGCTCAATCTCACCGGTAGCGGCAACGAGACCGCGGCCCATGTACTCGAAAACCGCCGCATGACCCTGATGTTCTGCTCCTTCGGCAAGCAGCCCCTGATCCTGCGGCTCTACGGTCGCGCCGAAATGATTCACGGAGACCAGGAGCAAAGGTTCGCAAACCACGCGGCGCGATTCAGCGAACAACCCGGCGCCCGGCAGTTCTTCGAACTCGAAATCGACCTCGTGCTCACCTCCTGCGGCTACGGCGTTCCCAGATTCGACGAGCCCGAAGAACGCAAGACCCTCAGCAAATGGGCGGCAAACAAGGGTGAGGCAGGCATCCGCCGATACTGGCGGGACAAAAACCGGGAAAGCCTCGACGGCAAGGCCACCGGCATCACCAGTGAATGACTCGCTTGACGATGGCCGGGAATTTGCCACCGGGCCGGTGCCGGCGGCGCGGCGGGTGGGCTGGGTCCGGGTGGGGCTGATCAGCGCCATGGTGGGCTTTTCCCTGCCCACGTTCGTCGCCGGGGTGGAAGTGTTCCAGGCTGCGCCGAACGACGAAGCGACGCTCGCGGTGCTGCTCGGCTGCCTCATGCTCACATTCATCGGCGCCTTGACCGGCTCCATCGGCGCCCGCACCCATCTGAGTTCCTACCTGCTCGTGCGCATCGCCTTTGGCGAGCGTGGCGCGGCGCTGGTGAACATCGCCTTTGCCCTGTCCCTGCTTGGCTGGTTCGGCGTCAATATCGACCTGTTCAGCGCGGTGCTGCTGCGGTTGTTCGAGGATGTGCCGGGCATTGCGGCGACTCCCTGGGTGGTGGAAGGATTCGCCGGCGCGGTAATGACGATCACCACGATCTACGGCTTCCGCGCCATCAACCGGCTGTCCATGCTGCTTGTGCCGGTAATGATGGTGGTCACCGCGGTGCTGGTGAATGCCGCCCTTGGCATGGCGCCGCCAGGAGAGATTTTCTCCGGCGCCGACGGCGGCGCGCTGTCCTTCGGCGACGCCGTGTCCTCGGTGGTGGGAGGGGTAATCGTCGGCGCCGTGATCCTGCCCGACATCACCCGCTTCATCGCCCGCTGGCAGGGCGCCGTCTTCACCGCGCTGCTTTCCTGTCTGCTGGTCAACAGCATGGTAATGATCGCCGGCGGTATGGCGTCCGAGGTGCTGGGGAATGACGATTTTCTCGATGTGATGCTCGTCATGGGCCTGGGCTGGGGGGCTTTTGCCATCGTCATCGCCGGAAGCTGGGTGCTCAATACCCTCAATCTGTACAGCACCGTCCTCGGCGTGGAAGCGACTTTCCCCAGGCTGGAAAACCGGCTGTCGATCATCGTCCTCGGCCTCATCGGCACCGGCGCCGCCTTCCTCGATATTCTCGATTTCTTTCTGAGTTTCCTGTTCTACCTCGCCATCGTCTTTGTTCCCGTTGCCGGCGTCATCGCCGTGGATTACCTGCTCCTGCGGCGCACCGCCTACCACGGTGATCTGGACCTGGCCGGGCGCAGTCTTTCCCCCGCGGCGCTTGCCGCCTGGGCCGCGGGTGCCGTGGTGGCCCTGCTGGGTTCGCTGGAGGCGCTGCGGCTCAGCGGTATTGCCGCGCTGGACGCCATGCTCGTTTCCGCGATTGCTTACGGTCTGCTCGGGCGTTTGGGCGCCCTCTCCCGGCAGTCAGCGGGCGCAGCGGAATTGGAAAGCCGCTGATGCTGAGGATTGGGATCGATGTGGGCGGCACCCATACCGACGCGATATTGCTTCAGGGCGGCAGCGTGCTTGCCGCCGCCAAGGCGCTCACTTCCCGGGATGTCAGCAGCGGCATTCTCGACGCACTCGAGGAGATTCTGCGCCATGAGGCCGGCATCGAGCAGCGCATCGAAGCCGTCATGCTCGGCACGACCCAGTTCACCAATGCCGTGGTGGAGCGGCGCGAGCTTGCCGAAGTCGCCGCGGTGCGCATCGGGCTGCCTTCCGGCCGGGGAATACCGCCCAAGACCGGCTGGCCCGAGGACATCTCCCGCAGCCTCGGTGATCATGTGTACCAGCTCCATGGCGGCTATCTGTATGACGGCTGGCCACTGGCCGCGCTGGATGAGCGGGAAATCGAATCCCTGATCGGGGACCTGAAGGCAAGGAAACTGACTGCGGTGGCAATCGCTTCCGCCTTTTCGCCCATGAATCCCGAGCCGGAAAAACAAGTCGCCCGACGAATCCGGGAAGCCCTGCCCCATGTTCGCATCACCGAATCCCACCGCATCGGCCAGCTTGGCATTCTCGAGCGGGAAAACGCCGCCCTGCTCAATGCCGGCCTGCTGGAATTCGCCGCCCGGGTGGTGGATTCCTTCGAGTCGGCGATTCGGGCCCGGGGACTGGGCTGCCGCTTCTTCATCAGCCAGAACGATGGCTGCCTGATGGACGCCGATTTCGCCCGTCGCTTTCCCGCGTTGACCTTTGCTTCCGGCCCCACCAATTCCCTGCGGGGCGCCTGCAAGCTCAGCGGCCTGAGCGAGGCCATCGTGGTGGATATCGGCGGCACGACTTCAGACATCGGCGTCCTGCGCGACGGCTTTCCCCGGGAATCGAATATCGTGATCGATGTGGGCGGCGTGCGCACCAATTTCCGCATGCCCGATATCCTCTCCATCGGGCTTGGCGGCGGCAGTCTCGTAAGCGAAGGCGGGCGTACAGTGGGGCCTCTTTCGGTGGGGTGCGAACTCGTGACCCGGGGCAGGGTCTTCGGCGGCGATGAATTGACCGCAACCGACATTGCCGTTGCCGCGGGCCACGCGGAAATCGGCGACCCGGAACGGCTCGGGGGACTTGACGCCGACACCGTAGCCGCCGCGGGCGCGGAAATCCATCGCATGCTCAATGCCGGCATCGAGCAAATGAAGCCCGGCAGCGCCCCCCTGCCCGTGGTGCTCGTGGGCGGCGGGGCAATCCTTGTTCGCGAACCCCTTGCGGTGGCCTCCACCATGCTGACGCCCGAATATTCCGGCGTCGCCAATGCCATCGGCGCGGCCATAGCCCGCATCGGCGGCGAGGCGGAGCGCATGATTTCCTACGAGCGGATTCCGCGACAGGACGCCATCCGCGAACTGACCCTTGCGGCGAAACGCAATGCCGAGAGCGCGGGAGCGGACCCGGCTTCGCTGCTGGTCGCCGATATCGAGGAAACCGCGATTTCCTACATGCCCGGCAATGTGGTGCGCTTGCGAGTGAAAGTCACCGGCGACATCGCCCGGCGCAAGGAGGGAGAGGGCGGACAGTATCAGCCACGTGCCGCGTCCAGTTCCCGGGCCGCACAGACAGGCGGTGAGGCCGAGTTGTGAAACTGAACGCCGAATCCTTGCCGGACCTGTCCTCCGGGGCGGTATTTCTCGCCACCGGCGGCGGCGGCGACCCGCATGTCTCCCTGCTTGCGGCCCGGCAGGTGCTTGCCGAACACGGCGGCGTGGAACTCATTCCGGTGGACGAACTCGACGATGAGGCGTTTGTCGCCGCCATCGGCAGCGTGGGGGCGCCCACCACCAGCCTGGAACTGCTGCCCTCCACCGACGATCCGGCAAAGGCTCTGGCGATCTTCGAAGAGCATATGGGCCGCAAGCTCGATGCCGTGGTTTCCTTCGAGATCGGCGGCGGCAATTCGCTGATTCCCCTGATCGCCGCCGCGGGCCGCGGCATCCCCGTAGTGGACGGCGACGGCATGGGCCGGGCCCTGCCCGAAGCCCAGATGATGACCTATCCCATCGCAGGCATCCCCTCTACTCCGGCAATCGCCCTGGACTACCTGGGCAATACCGCCACTTTCGCCACCGATTCCACCGATACCTACGAACGCCACATTCGCGCCATGGCCCAGGCCATGGGCGGTATGATCACCACCGTGGAACACCCCATGAGCGGCAAGCAGCTCAAGTCTTCGGTAGTGCCCGGCACCGTCTCCTTCGCCACCGAAATCGGCCGGATCCTGCGCCAGCGGCGCGGCAACGCCCGGCGCATTCTTGCGCCGCTGCGGGAGGTTTTCGCCCGGTCACTCTACGGTGAGCCAATACATCTCTTCACCGGCAAGGTGGCTGATTACTCCAGCGCCATCATCGGCGGCTATGACATCGGCAAGGCCATCATCGAAACCTTTCATGGCAGCGGCCCCAAACTGGAAATCGAAGTCAAGAACGAATACCTGCTCGCCCGAATCGACGGCCAGGTGGCGGCCTCGGTGCCCGACCTGATCGCCATTCTCGATTTCGAGACCTCCACCCCCATCAACGCCGAGCGCCTGCGCTACGGCCAGCGCGTCACCGTACTCGGCATCGGCTGCCCCGCCTTCTATCGCCGCCAAAAAGCCCTGGCCCGAGTATCCCCCCGTTGCTTCGGCTTCGATATCGACTACACCCCACTCGAAGACTTGACCGCCCACCACCAACCCCTACTGGCAGGCTAGCACCAGCGCGCCGCCCCTTATCCTGCGCCATACATACCGTCATTCTGCGCGAAGTCGCAGAATCTCCCCGGGTGGCCGCTGCATGAGATTCTGCGACTCCGCTTCGCTCCGCGCAGAATGACTTTTGGGGACGCCAGCTTTTCTCCCAACAACAAAATCGCTAGACTGCACGGCCCCGGCTAATCTATCGCCTCCCATGGAACAAAGACATTTTCAAGCTGGCACTTTGAAACCAAACCAAATGCAATACCCCACAATAGAAAGCCTGGTAGGCAACACGCCGCTGGTTCGCCTGCAACGACTGCCCGGCGAGACCGGCAATCATGTGCTGATCAAGCTTGAGGGCGACAACCCCGCGGGCTCGGTGAAGGACCGCCCCGCCATGAGCATGATCCAGCGTGCCGAGGAACGCGGCGATATTTCCCCCGGCGATGTTCTCGTGGAAGCCACCAGCGGCAATACCGGCATTGCCCTGGCCATGGCCGCGGCGATCAAGGGCTACCGCATGAAGCTCATCATGCCCGGCAACATGAGCGAAGAGCGCAAGGCATCCATGGCCGCCTATGGCGCAGAGCTGATTCTCGTCTCCGAAGAGGAGGGCATGGAAGGCGCCCGGGACCTTGCCATGGAAATGAACCGGCGCGGCGATGGCAAGCTGCTCGACCAGTTCGCCAACCCGGACAACCCCCTGGCCCATGTGGAAGCCACCGGCCGTGAGATTTGGCGAGACACTGCCGGGACAGTGACACATTTCGTCAGTTCCATGGGCACCACCGGCACCATCATGGGTGTGTCGCGCTATCTCAAGAAGATGAATCCCGCCATCGAGATTATCGGACTGCAGCCCGATGACGATTCGCGCATTCCCGGCATCCGCCGCTGGCCCGAAGAATACCTGCCGAAGATTTTTGATCGCAGCCGGGTGGACCGCATCATCGATATCGCCCAGCGCGACGCCGAGTTCACCATGCGCCGGCTCGCCGCGGAAGAGGGCGTCTTCTGCGGCGTATCCTCGGGCGGGGCGGTATTCGCCGCCTTGCAGATTTCCCGTGAAGTGGAAAACGCCACCATTGTGGCCATCGTCTGCGACCGTGGCGACCGCTATCTCTCCACCGGCGTTTTTTCCAGTGAATCCGGAAGCTGAGGCGGGTTCCCGCCCAGGCCGGGCTCCCCAGTCTCCTTCGTCAAACCTGGAAACGAACCAAACCACTCCCCGCTGCGCGGTATTTGCGGCCTGCGACGGATGCAGCCGGCAGGATTTTCCCGGCGCCGTGCAACTGGCGAGCAAGCAGGCGCTGTTGCAGCGCAAGCTCGCGGAGCTTGCCGGTATCGAGCCGGAAAGCTACGACTTGCTACCGCCCCTTGCCGGCCCCCAGTGGAATTACCGCCGCAAGGCGCGGCTTGCCGTGCGCCTCGTGCGCCGCAAGGGCGGCGTACTCGTGGGATTCCGGGAAAAACGCGGCAGTTTTGTCACGGACATGAAGGACTGCGAGGTGCTCGTTGCGCCGCTGGCCGCACTGATCCGTCCCCTGCGGACATTATTCAACAGCATGACGGCCCGGGAGGCGATTCCCCAGGTCGAAGCCGCCGCCGGTGAGGCTCATGCCAGCGGCGAATGCACCCGGGCCGCCCTCGTGCTGCGTCATATGCGCCCGCTGGGCCGGGACGATTTGCAGCGGCTCAGCGCATTCGCCGCCCGTTGGGGGCTGCAAGTCTATTTGCAGCCGGGCGGCGTGGACAGCGTCCGGCGGCTGTACCCGCGCAGCGGGCCGGAACGCCTGCATTATCACTTGCCGAAATTCGGCCTGCGGCTGGCCTTTCATCCCATGGATTTTCTTCAGGTGAATGCAGTGGTGAACCGGCGCGCAATCGATCTGGTGAGCGAATTGCTCGATTTGCGAGAGCATGACCGGCTGCTCGACCTGTTCTGCGGTCTCGGCAATTTCAGCCTGCCCCTGGCGACCCGCTGCGAGCGCGTGACCGGCATCGAAAACAGCCGGGAAATGGTGGCCAGGGCAACGGAAAACGCCGCGGCCAACGGAATCACGAATGCCGCTTTCATTACCGCCGACCTGTACCGCAAGCATCCCCTCGCCCTCCCGCGGCCGCCGGAGAGCTATAACCGGATTCTGCTCGATCCGCCCCGCGGCGGCGCCCTGGAAACCATTCCCCTGATTGCCGCCAGCGGCGCCGACCGGATAGTCTATGTTTCCTGCAATCCGGAAAGCCTGGCCAGGGACGCCCGCGAACTGCGCCGCCGGGGCTTTGATTTGAAATCCGCCGGGGTAATGGATATGTTCCCGCATACCTTGCATGTCGAGTCGGTGGCCATGTTCGAATCTGCCCGGCAACGGGCCGGAGGCCTGTCATGAATCCAAACCGGGAAGAGACCGGGGAACTGTCGCAAATCGCGCAGCGCTCGCCGGTGGACCGGCTGCTGGCCCTGATGTCGATGCTGCGGGACAGTGAATACGGTTGTCCCTGGGACCTCGAGCAGACTTTCGAATCCCTGATTCCCCATACCGTGGAGGAAGTCCACGAAGTCATCCACGCCATTGAATGCGGCGACCGGGACGAGTTGCGCGATGAACTCGGCGACCTGCTGTTTCAGGTGGTCTTCTATGCCCAGTTGTCCCGGGAAGAGGGCGGTTTCGACTTCCAGGACGTTGCCGCGGAGGTGACCGGCAAGCTGCTGCGGCGCCACCCCCATGTGTTTCCCGACGGCAGCCTGGAAAGCTTTGGCCGGAAGCAGGGACTCAGCGCCGGCGAAGTGGTGAGCAACTGGGAGGCGATCAAGCGCGCGGAACGCGCCGCCAGGGGGAGAAAGCCCAGGGGCGCCAATGGGGACGGAGACAGCGAGGCCAGTGTGCTGGATGGCCTGCCGAAGTCACTGCCGGCGCTGGAAAAGGCGCGCAAGCTGCAACAGCGCGCCGCGGGAGTCGGATTCGACTGGCCCTCGCCGCCGCCGGTGCTGAACAAGCTCAGGGAGGAAGTCGGCGAGTTCAGCGCCGCCCTGGCAGCCGAAGATTCCGCTGCCATGCGCGAGGAACTCGGCGACCTGCTGTTTGCCGTGGTCAATTTGGCGCGGCATTGCCGGATTGACCCGGAATCCGCCCTGCGGGAATCGAACCGCCGCTTCGAGGCGCGTTTCCGGCTGCTCGAACAACTCGCCCTGGAGCGCGGCTGGAAGCTGCCCGAGCGCGAATTGCGGGAACTTGACGAACTGTGGGACTTGGCTAAGAATCGCGTCCGCGGCAACCATTCCGGTGACTCACATTGAAAATGATCCTGCTCGGCGCCCCCGGCGCTGGAAAGGGCACCCAGGCCCGCTTCATCACGGAAAAATTTGCGATTCCGCAGATCTCCACCGGCGACATGTTGCGCTCCGCGGTGCGTGACGGTACCGAACTTGGCCGGCAGGTCGAGGCGGTCATGGCCAGCGGCGCCCTGGTCGGCGATGAACTCATCGTCGACCTCGTGCTCGAGCGAATCGCCCGGGAAGATTGCGCCGGCGGATTCCTGTTCGACGGTTTTCCCCGCACGATTCCCCAGGCCCGGGCCACCACCGGGGCCGGGATTGAAATCGATGTGGTGCTGAATATCGCCGTCAACGACGACGAAATCGTCCGCCGGCTCAGCGGGCGCCGGACCCATCCGGCTTCCGGCCGTGTCTATCACGTGGAGTTCAATCCGCCGCAAGTCGCCGGACGCGATGACGAAACCGGCGAGGAACTGATCCAGCGCGAAGACGACCAGGAGCAGACCGTGCGCCAGCGCCTCGCGGTTTACCACCGGCAGACCAAGCCCCTGGTGGCCTATTACCGCGGCCTGGCCCAGGAAGGGCTTCCCCTGCGGGTACTCAATGTGGAAGGCAATGCGCCGGTATCCGAAATCCGCGATACGGTTCTACGCCTGCTGGACCGCTGACGGTACACTGGTCACCTGGGAACCTGCGCCGCAGGAATTCGCGAAAGCGAAAATTCGCTATCGCCGCACCCCTGGCTGATCGATTGAGGCGAATATTGGTGAATATGCAACGAAATCGAGCGGCCAGGGGTGTGGATGAGAGCGGATTTGCAGCCGTGAATTCCTACGGCGCAGGCTCCTAGCAATGTCGTCCATCCTGATACTCAATACGGCGCTGGCCCCGGCCTGCGCTGTTTTCACGGAAAACGACGAAAGCAAATGGATCATCAGGCGCGCCGGGGATGAGCGTCAGTCCGCCCAGACCATCCTCCAGCTTTCCCGGCAAGTGCTTGATGAGGCCGGCGTGAAACACGCCGACGCCGTGGCTGTGGTTTCCGGTCCCGGCTCCTTCACCGGCACCCGTATCGGCATTGCGGCGGCCCAGGGACTTTGCGCCGCCTGGGAGGTCCCCGCCCTGCCGATTTCAACCCTGGCCCTGACCGCCGCTGCCGCCCATCGGATACGGCCGGCGGACACCTGGCTGGCGGGTATCCGCGCCCGGGCGGATGAGCTGTATTTCGGCTGTTACCAAAGCACTGGCAACGGACTTGCGCTGGTGGGCGAGGAGCAAGGGGGAAGGCTGGAAGCATTGGTGATCGGCGCGGAAACTTCGGCGGCCGGGCAAGACCGGGCAGCCCGGAGTTTCGGAAAGGTCATGGCGGCGGGCGACGGCTGGCCCGAAGCAGCCGCCATTGAAGATCAGTTTCAACTCAGCCTCGCGGGCGAGCCCGTTGCGGTGGAAGTGGAGGCAATCGATCTGGCGGGATTCGCCCGATTGGCCCGGCGGCGCGGCGAAACTGTCAGCGCCGACTTGCTGCGGCCCAATTACGTGACCGGGACGCCGCAATACCGGGAAGCCGCCGCCAGTGGCTGAACCGGGTTTCCCGCAGATTGCCGTCCTCGCCCTGATCCAGGGTCTGACGGAATTCCTGCCGGTCTCGTCTTCAGGCCACCTGCTGCTGCCATCGCTGTGGCTCGGCTGGCCCGATCAGGGGCTGGCTTTTGATGTTGCCTTTCACAGCGGCACCCTGCTTGCGGTGATCGGCTACTTTCGCCGCGATCTGTGGCGGATGGCAGTGACTGGACTGCGTTTCGGGCCGCTTCACTCCGAAGGCCGTCTGCTTTGGTTGTTGCTGCTCGCCACGGCGCCCATCGGACTCGCGGGGCTGCTGCTGCGCGATGTGGTGGCGGCCCATGCCCGCACGGTCAGCGTCGTCGCTTATGCGTCCATCGGCTTTGGCCTGCTGCTTTCCACCGCCGACCTTGCCGGGCGCAGGGATCGGAGCATGCAAGACATCGGCTGGAGAACCGCCCTGCTCATCGGCCTGGCCCAATGTCTCGCACTGATTCCCGGCGCCTCGCGTTCCGGTATTACCATGACCGCCGCCCTGCTGTGCCGGCTTGATCGCGAATCCGCGGCGCGCTTCTCCTTTCTGCTGGCGGTCCCGGTAATGCTTGCCAGCGGCTCCCTGGAAGCGCTGGATCTGGCGCTGCAGCCGCCGTCCGGCAGGCAGTTGCTGTCACTGGCCTTTGGTACGGCGCTTGCGGCGCTGGTGGCCTGGCTCAGTATCGACTGGTTTTTGCGCTGGATAGCCAGGGTGAGTTTCCAGCCCTTCGTAATCTACCGAATAGCCCTGGGCCTCGCCATGCTGCTGTTCCTGGCTTGAAGATCGCGTATGATGGTGGTGGACGGCTTGCTGGGAAACTTTCCCGATCAGGATGTCAACTGGCCGCGCAGCCACTCTCTGACGCGACCGCCCGGCGCCGTGCCGGTCAATTGGGTGGCCAGGTCCGAAGCCTCGAGCAGGCGGGCGGAGTCGATGCCGGTTTCCATTCCCATTTGCCCCAGCATCACCGCCACGTCCTCGGTGGCCACATTGCCGCTGGCGCCGGGGGCGAAGGGGCAGCCGCCGAGACCGCCGATGGAACTGTCGAACCAGCGCACGCCGGCCTCGAGCGCGGCATAGACATTGGCCAGGGCCATCGCCCGTGTATCGTGGAAATGGCAGCCGAGCACGCCGGGGCCGTGTTCCCTGGCCAGGGCGCCAAGCAAGGCGCTGACCTGGGCCGGGTCCGCCGCGCCGATGGTGTCCGCGAGAACCAGACGATGGATTCCCGCATCGACGAAGCGGGCGGCGATCTTGTGGACGACGGCAGGGTCCACGGCGCCTTCGAAAGGGCAGCGAAAACTCACCGCCACAATGACGATCACTTCAATCCCGTCGCCCCGGGCGAAATCGATGATCTTGCAGGCCGCGAGCTCGGCATCCGCCATGCCCATGCGGACATTGCGCCGCGCCATGGTCTCGCTGGCGTAGACCACCATGGTGACCGATTCGGCGCCGGCTGCCCGGGCGAGTTCATAGCCTTTGGTATTGGGAATGAGAAAGCTGTAGTTGGTCCGGCCACCGGGTTCCGACTGCTTCAGGGAGTCCAGCAGCACATCGGTTTCGGCCATTGCCGGCACGGCTTTCGGCGAGACGAAGCTGCCGGCCTCGATGCGGGAAAGCCCCGCGGCTTCCAGCGCCCGGATCAGTTGCAGGCGCCCGGAAACCGGCAGAATGCGGTTCTGGCTTTGCAGCCCGTCCCGGGGGCCGACTTCGTTGATCGTGACCTGGTCGGGCATCAGCCGATCACTCCCGCTTCGCGCAGCCGCGCGGTTTCCCTGGCGTCAAGGGCAAGACAGTCGCGCAGCACTTCGTCGGTATGTTGCCCGAGGTTCGGCGCGGCGCTGTAATCCGCCGTGGCCGTGCGCGACAACTTGATCGGATTGCCCGGGCCCCGGGTGGCTCCGCCATCGGGATGGCGCAGTTCCACCACCATGTCCCGCCGCAGCACCTGCGGGTCGGCAAGCGCCTGCTCGAAATTGTTGACCGGCGCGCAGGGAATGCGTTTTTCCTCCAGGCGCTTGAGCCAGTTGGCGCAGGTATCCCCCGCAAGCGCTTCATTGACCCGGCGGTTGATGTACTCCCGGTCGCGCCAGCGTCCCGGCTGGGTGTCGTATTCGGGTTTGTCGAGGTCGGGGCAGTCGAGCACCTGTTTCAGGTTTTGCCAGAAGTTATCGGTGATGACGGCGATGACGATGAAACCGTCGGCGCAGCCGAAAGTGTCGTATGGCACGTGGACAAAATGGGAATTGCCGATGGGGTGGGGATTTTCCCCGGAGAGGAAGTACATCGTCGCCATGTAGTTGAGCATCGATATCTGGCAATCGAGCATGGAAATGTCGACTTCCTGCCCGCGGCCGCTACGTTCGCGTTCCTGTAATGCCGCGAGCACGCCCATCACTCCGAACATGCCGCCGCCGAGGTCGCCGATGGGAATACCGGCGCGCACGGGATGCTCCCGGTTCGGCCCGGTGATCGACATGCCGCCGCCAGTGGCCTGGGCGACCTGGTCGAAGGCGGGCCGCTTGCTGCCGGGGCCGCTGGCGCCGAAGCCGGTTACCGTGCAGGCGATGATGCGCGGATTGACCCTGGCGAGGCTGGGGTAATCGATGCCGAGCCTTTCCGGCACACCGGCGCCGAAATTGCTGATGACCACGTCGGAGACCTCCACGAGCCGGTGGAACAGCGCGAGGCCATCGGTATGCTTCAGGTCGATGGCAATGCTTTTCTTGTTGCGGTTGAGCGTGATGAAATAGGCGCCCATGCCTTCGAGGGAATAACGGGGGTCATTGGCGAGGAGCTTGCGCGTGCCTTCGCCGGCAATGGGTTCGACCTTGATGGTTTCGGCGCCGAGGTCGGCGAGAATCATGCTCGCATAGGGCCCGGCCAGCATGTGGGTGAGATCGAGTATGCGAATTCCTTCGAGCGCGCCCGGCATGCTATTCAACTCCAGAAATTTTCATAAGGACGGCAGGCGCCTTCCCCCGTGAGATTCTGCGACTTCGCTTCGCGCGGAATGACAGAGGGCTTTCAGCAGATTGCCTTGCAAGAGTGTAATTGTAATAATGTTATACCTTTAGGGCAAATGCTCGATTTGGTGAGGAAAAACGGGGCTTGGGATATGGAACGGACCGACCGCACGGCGAAAGAGTTGTATCTCGAAATCAAGGCGAATCCGCGCCCGCGTTTCGGTTTTGGCGACAAGGCGATCCTGGTCAATGTGGACCTGCAAAAGGTGTACACCCGTCCCGACCTGTTCGTCACAGCCTATGAAACCGACCCGAGGCAGAAGGAATACGTCAACCGCCTCAGCGCCGGATTCCGCCGCGCGGGCTGGCCGGTGGTGTGGACCTATGTGGCCTATATGGAGTCCGGCGAAGACTGCGGTATCTGGGGCACCCGCAGCGATACCCCGGACTCCCTGCAGAACATCAAGCACGGTTCGGAGCGCGCCGAATTCGATGACCGCCTCGAAATCGACCGGGAGCGCGATGTGATCTATTGCAAGAAAATGCCCTCGGCGTTTTTCGAGACCCGGTTGCAGTCGCTTTGCGTCTGGCATCGGGTGGATACCGTGGTGCTTACCGGCGGCTCGACTTCGGGCTGTATCCGCGCCAGTGCCGTGGAGTCCCTTTCCCGGGGGTATCGCACCATCGTTCCCGAGGAATGTGTCGCCGACAAGCACGAAAGCGTGCACTACGCCAATCTGATGGATCTCGCCATCAAGTACGCCGATGTGATTTCCGTGGCCGAGGTCTTCGCCTGGCTCGATACGCTGCCAGCCAAAGACTGAGCAAAACCATGCAGCCCGACCTCAAACTCTACGATTACTGGCCCTATCGCGACCGGCCCCGGATCGTCTGGCCGGGCGGCGCGAGAATCGCTTTCTGGGTGGCGCCGAACATCGAATTCTACGAACTTGACCCGCCCGCCAATCCTTATCGCAAACCCTGGCCGCGCCCGTATCCCGATGTGGGCGGCTATTCGATCCGCGACTACGGCAATCGCGTCGGCCATGAGCGGCAGATGCGCCTGCTCGAACGCCATGGCATCCGCGGTTCGGTCTCGCTGTCGGCGGCGCTTTGCGAGCACCATCCCGAAATCATCGAAGCCTGCGCGGAACTCGACTGGGAGTTCTTCAGCCACGGCATCTACAACACCCGCTACACCTATGGCCTGTCCGAGGAACAGGAGCGGACAATGATCCTCGACGCCATGGACAGCATCGAAAAGCACACCGGCCGGCGCCCGGCGGGCTATCTGGCGCCGGCGCTGTCCCATTCCGAACACACCATGGACCTGTTCGCCGAGGCCGGGGGAATCTACACCTGCGACCTGTTTCACGACGACCAACCCACCCCGGTGCGGGTGCGCGGCGGACAGCGTTTCATCTCGATACCCTATTCACTGGAGATGAACGACACCATCGCCTATGTGGTCAACCGCATCGAGCCCCGGCGTTACGGCAGCATGCTGCGGGACAACTTCGACCGTCTTTACGCCGAGGGCGAAACCGGCGGCACGGTGATGTGCATTCCCACCCACAACTATCAGGTGAGTTGCCCCCATCGCCTTGCCGCGCTCGAACAGGCGATCGGGTACATCACCGGGCATGATGGGGTCTGGGTCACCACGGGGCGGGAAATCGCCGAGTACTTCCTGGCCAACTACTACGATAGCGCGGTGGAAGACATTCGCCGCAAGCGGGAGGCCGCTGGTGGCGACACCGCCTGATCCGGATTATCTGCGTTACCGCCATCGCCGCCATGGCATGGATCATCAACGCTATGCCTGGTCGCAATTGCACGAGCGCGAGCCGGTAGCGTGGCCCGGCGGCGCACGGGTCGCCTTCTGGGTCAACGTCTGCGTACAGTTTTTTCCCCTGAACCCGCGCGGCGCTCCCTTCACCGCCCCTGGCGGCATGAGCATGCCCTATCCCGACCTGCGCCATTTCAGCCTGCGCGATTACGGCAACCGGGTGGGAATCTTCCGCATGCTCGACGCGTTCGACCGCTGGCGGGTCAAGCCGAGTTTCGCCGTCAACGGCGCCATAATCGAGCGGGCGCCGTATCTGCTTTCCGCACTGCGCGAGCGCGGCGACGAGATCGTCGCCCATGGCTGGGACATGGACAGCCTGCACCATGGCGGCCTCACCCCCATGGAAGAAACCGACCTGATCCGGCGCAGCATCGACAGCCTTGAGGAGGCCACCGGGCGTCCCGTGCGGGGCTGGCTCAGCCCGGCGCGCAACGAAAGCCCCTTGACGCCGGATTTGCTGAAAGAGCAGGGGATTGCCTGGTTTGCCGACTGGGTCAACGACGAGATGCCCTACCGCTTCCTTACCCGGGCCGGGGACTTATGGGCCATGCCCCTGTCGAATGAACTCGAAGACCGCTTCATCCTCATGCAAAACCTGCATTCCGAGGAATCCTGGGTGGAGCAGGTCTGCGACGCCTGTGATTTTCTGCTGAAGGAGGCGGCGGAATCCGGCGGGCGCATGCTTTCCCTGAATCTGCACCCCTGGGTGCTCGGCCAACCCCACCGCATCGCCCGGTTGGAGCAGGCGCTGGAGTACGTCACTTCACAGTCCGGCGTCTGGCCGGCCACCCCGGAAGAGATTCTGGAAAACCCGTCATTCCGCGCGTAGTCCCCCCGTCATTCTGCGCGGAGCGAAGCGTAGTCGCAGAATCTCATGCCGTGCCCTCCCAACAAGATTCCGCGACTACGCGCGGAATGACCGGGGGCGCCACGCGCAGCACTCAAACAAACTTGGTCGCGCCAAAGAAGGCTACCGTGGCGATGCCGACCCAGTACACATAGGCCAGCCGCTTGCCGAAACGGAGCGACTTCTCCAGGGTGCTTTCCGCCTCGGGGTCGGGGCCGGCGGCGAGCACCCGGAACAGTCTGGTCCATTCGCGCATGATGTAGCGCAATTGCAGGCCGATGATCAGCAGCAGGCCATAGAGCATCACCTTCCAGGCAAACCATTTCTGCCCCGTGCCAGCCTCGAAGGGCCCATAGCCGAGCAGGGACGACACCGCGGTAATCAGCAGGGCGGGAATGACCACATAGCGGATGCGCTCGTCCCAGATCGTCAGGCGGATGCCCCGATCGGTTTCGCGATGGAGGAAAGCCGCCCAGCACAGCGCCAGCCAGCCGGCGAACAGCGCCCACATCAGCCACAGCCAGGCGCCGCCCAGGGGCTGCACGCCCCAGATATTGCCCATATGCAGGCCCAGCGGCAGCAGCATGATGATGCCGGTGCGGGCGAGAATATCGATCCGGTAGGCGGTTTCCATGTGCCGCCGCCGCTCTTCCATGGACAGGCGGCGATCGATGACATGGGTGGAAGTCTGGAATACGCCCCATTCGCCTCCCAGCCAATAGACCATGGCCAGAATATGCAGCCAGCGCAGCACCGCAAGCTCGGTAATCATTGTCAATCCCCCCATTCAGGTTGCGGCGCCCGTGGCGGGCGCCGGCGCCGCCTCCGCCCCGGGCTGCTTCACCTGGGTAAGCGCCGCCAGGGCGACCACGATCAGCGCGGCGAAAATCAGGAACGGCAGTTCATAGCTGCCCGTGGCGTCATAAATCACTCCCGTGAGCCAGATGCCGAGGCCGCCGCCGCTGGCGTCGAGCACGGTGATGGTGCCGAGAATCTTGCCGGCGTCGCGAATGCCGAAAATGTTCATCACGGTGAGCTGGATCATGGTGTAGACCCCGCCCCAGCCGAGGCCGAAGGCGGTCACCGCGACCCAGATCAGCGCCACGTCCATGCGGATCAGAATCAGCGACCCGAGCAGCATTACCAGGATATTGCCGTAGAACACCTTGCGCTTGTCGAGGTAATCCGCCGCGAGGCCGAACACGAACTTGCCGATCAGGGCGCAGAAAAAGAACAGGCTGATGGCGTTGGTCGCCACCTGGGCGTTGAAGTCGGCGTCGGTCATGTAAACGAAAATATGCGCCTGGGTGCCGAGCACGGTATAGAAAGTCGCCATGGCGATGATCGCCAGCGCCCAGAACGAGCGGCTGCGCAAGGCGTCGGCATAGGCCACGCCGGCGCCGGGGTCGATTGCCGCCTGTCGCGCATCCATCGCGCCCGCCTGATCCGGGAGGGCATCGCCGTGGTCGGGCCTGTCCTTGACCAGCAGCCAGGTCAGCACCAGCATCACTGCGGGAAACAGGCTGCCCCACAGGAATGCGCTGCGCCAGCCCAGGGTTTCAATCATCGCGGTGCCGTACTGGGGGAACAGGATGCCACCCAGGCTCGTCCCCATCAGGGCGATGCCGATGGCGGTGCCGCGAAAGCGCCCGAACCACTTGGAAACCAGAATCACCGCGGCGTTGAGGCCGCAGACCACCAGCACCAGGGCGAACAGGGCGTGCACCAGATACAGCTCGGTGAGGCTATCCATCCGGCTGTAGGCGATATTGCCCAAAATCAACAGTCCCCAGCCCACCAGCATGCAGACCCGCACGCCGAAGCGGTCGATCAGGATACCGGTCGCCGGCGCCACCAGCCCCGCCAGCAGCAGGGTGATCATGTCGCGAAAGGTGATCTCTCCCAGGGACCAGCCGAACTCGTTCATGAACTCGACATTGAAGACCGACAGCCCGGAAATGGTCTGCCCGTTGCTCACCATCAGCACGATGCAGGCGAAAATCGCAATGAACCAGGGATAGTAGGCCCCGTTGGCGCGCACACTGTTCATGGAATTTCCCCGGCAACGATGAATTAGACCTAATGTAATATCATTAAGCGTAAGTTGCAAACACCGCTCGGATCCCACATGATTCGCGGGAATCGACCCCGCTATCCCCGAGTCTGCCAAGCCCGGCTCCGCCCGCGGGCCTGTCCGGCGAGGTCGATGCCGCCAACCCGGACCCGGCAAGGAAATGGAGCCACTGGAATCCAGCGCGGAAAGTTTACGACAACCATTTTCGGGAATACTTAGGGTCTTTTTACGCGTTGGCCCGTTGAATCGAATGGGACATTGATGGATACCCGGTGTGGGCCTGAAAGCGTGTGACGCCGCCCATTCGCATCAGGATCAATGGCAACCGGTTTAATGAGGATTGGCGGATGGAAATGAAACAAAGAGACAACAAGTTGGTCGAGAGGGGAGTGGGATTTCTACCATGGGTGGGTGACCGCTACGGCAAGAGCCGATTCGGCGTTCGTCTTTTGGTGCTTGGGGAATCGCACTACGGAGGGCAACACAGTGACCAGAACACAACCAGGGAAGTCATAGAGGACTATGCGCAAGGCAAGGGTCGGCTCAGGTTCTTCACAGTGATCGCGAATGTGCTTCGCGGGCAGGGCGGGTGGATTGAAGGCTCTGAAATAGCGGAAATATTCCAGGAAATCGCGTTCTACAATTTTGTGCAGACACTGGTGGGCGATAAGTCCCGTTGCCGTCCCACGTCTCAGCAATGGGTGGCGGCGCGGGAACCCTTTAAGGTCGTGCTGAAGGAGTTGGAGCCTGATGCTGTTCTTGTCTTGGGGGTTGAACTGCGGGATCACATACTCGAATGGCCCGGTAATGTGGAATGGGCCGCGATCAGGCATCCCGCGGGGGGGGCTGCGATACGACAAAGCCCTGACGACATTCCAGGGTCTTCTCACGCGGGCTGGAGGCGCACACCAACATGTGGGCATTGCCTCGAATTGCTCCTAAGCTCTGGGAGGATAGGGGTCGGAACCGTAGGAATCGCGCTCGCGAATCCGCCCGTCCCGGCCGTGGATCAGCAATTCCGATTCCTGATTGCGGGCGATACCGCGGACCTCGTCGATAGCCTCCCGCTGTGTCGGGAGGACCCGCGTTGCCTTATCGTTGCCTGCGCCTTTGACGGCCCATCCGCCCTGGTGGGGAACCACGTGTTGATTTGCCATGCCATGCCTCGTGTTGCGCAACCGCGCATGTGATGGATTATGGTTTACAATACAATTCATAAATGTAGCATGTCAACCCAAATCCAACAGGAGAACATCATGTTCGGACAAAGGCTGCGGCTGGCGCGCAAGAAGGCGGGCCTGTCCATGCGGGAGCTTGCCGGCCGGGTTTCCCCAAAAGTCAGCGCCCAGGCGATCAGCAAGTACGAATCGGGGAAGATGATGCCTTCTTCTTCGGTACTGGTTGGGCTCGGCAAAACCCTGGATGTCTCTGTGGATTTTCTCATGGGAGGCCAGGTCGAAGCCTTGCGCGGCATCGAGTTCCGCAAGCACTCCGGTACTTCGGCGCGCGACCGCGCAAAGGTCGAGGCCATCGTGACTGAGGCGATGGAGGCCTACCTCGCGGTCGAGGATATTCTGGAACTGGAACCGGCGCCGGATCCATTTGGCGACCTGGTCACTGATAGTGTCGGCAACTTCGAGATCATTGAATCCATGGCGAACCGGCTGCGGGAACGGTGGAAGCTCGGCAACGATCCGGTCGCCAGCATGACGGGGCTTTTGGAAGACAAGGGAATCCGGGTGATCGAGGCGAACCTGCCCGAACGCTTTGACGGACTGGCCTGTGACGTGCTTTGCCATGGGAAAAAAGCCAAAACCGCAGTGGTTGTGGTTTCCAGCGGAACCGGCGTGGAGCGCAAGCGGTTCAATCTTGCGCATGAACTCGCGCACCGGATCATTCAAAACACCGGCAATCCGGAAATCCGGCTCGAAAAGGCCGTTGACCGGTTCGCGGGCGCTTTTTTGGTGCCGGGCGGACATCTGGCGGCGGAAGCGGGTCTCCACAGGCAGGGAATGACCTACCGCGAACTGATGCGCTTGAAGCGGCTTTATGGCGTATCCGCGACGGCCCTTTTGATGCGGCTGGGACAGGTGGGGATTTTGCCGCGGTCCAGCATCAGCTATGCCTTTCGCAGTTACGCGCGCGCCTGGCGCAGGGAGGAGCCGGAGCCGATCCGGGAAAACGAGGGTTTTGGCGCTTTCGAGCGGCCGCGGCGTTTTGAGCGCCTGGTCTGGCGGGCGCTGGGGGAGCAATTGATCATGCCGGTCCGCGCTGCGGAACTGCTGGGCCGCACCCTGGCTTCCGTGGAACGCGAAATCCGGGGTCCGCGCGACTGATGCCGGTGGTGGTGGTCCATGACGCCTCGTGCCTGATCGACCTGCGCAAGGGTCGGCTTTTGAGGGCGCTTGGCCAGCTGCCGTTTCAATTCGTGGTGCCTTTGCCCGTCCGGGAGTCTGAACTGCTGGATTTTTCGGCGAAGGACTGGAAAGTCCTGGACAGCGGCGGCATGGAAACCCACGATCTTCCGCCAAGACAGGTGGGGGAGGCATTTGCGGTCAAGCGCCGATTTGGCCGGTTGTCGGCCAACGACTGCTTTTGCCTCGTCACCGCACGGTCACGCAGAGGCGGCATTCTGCTCACGGGCGATTCCCGGTTGCGCAAAATAGCCACGAACGAGGGCGTGCGCGTACATGGCGTACTGTGGATTGTGGACCAACTGGATTCGACCGGTGCCGCCACGCGTGGATTTTTGATCGAAGCGCTGGAGACCTGGAAGGAGGACCGGTTGGTGTTTCTGCCAAACCATCTGATCGACCAGCGTCTACGTCGGCTTCGATTACCGGCATCGACAGGCTAGGCGCAACCTGTTGCCTTCCCTGCCGGCAATTCTCATTTTGGCGCTCCAACCTGCCTGCCATTCTGCGCGCAGTCGAAAAATTTTCCCGGGGACAGGGGTTGGGGGTAGTCTTGAGCAGGATTTGTAATACAATGCGCCATCCCTCGTTGGTCAGTGCCGCCTGGGATGCAAAAAAAGAACTTCATGAGTCCGAAAGGAGGGCTTGACAATGAAAGACAGCACACAGCATTATTTTATGAGCCGGGAGCCGGGAGCCGGGAGCCGGGAGCCGGGAGCCGGGAGCCGGGAGCCGGGAGCCGGGAGCCGGGAGCCGGGAGCCGGGAGCCGGGAGCCGGGCCATGAGCGCGCTCCAAAGCTGCTGCCGCCGGAAATTTTCCGCCTCGCCACCTGAAAGCGAACGCGCCGCCGGGGACAACGCGCCTCGCGG
>JAJEGU010000009.1 GCA_022819645.1 Pseudomonadales bacterium | reverse complement strand
CATCGGCGGCGTCCCGGCAATGGGTCAATCCGGCGAAGTGGGAACCACGACTTCCGGCGAGGCAAGGGAACGCAACCGCTGGAACCCGCAAGACAGCCCGGGAGGATTCGAGCCGGATGCATCGCCCGATTTCGCCGCCGGAGCCTGCGTATCCCCGCAACTGCGGTTCGAGGCGGCGGCCCGGGCCAGCGAAACCTGGCGCGGCGCGTCCCACGTGGAGCGCTGGCTGCGGGTGGGACAGACCTTCTCCGGCGGCGCCAACGACGCGACGGTCGTCACCCCCGCCGAAGCGGGTTTCCACGCCGCGGCGGGCCAGCCCGGCTGGCTGCCCGTGGCCGACGCGCTGCGATGCATGGAGCAACAATCCCTGCGGGAGGCATTGTCACGATAGACCGTCTTCCGTCATTCCGCGCGCAGTCGCGGAATCTCCCGTCGAATGGCAGTGCCGGGTTCATGAGATTCCGCGACTCCGCTTCGCTTCGCGCGGAATGACGGGGAGCAGGGCGGCGACATCAGGATGGGAATCGCCGCGCACAATAGCTTCGGCAGCGTTGGCAAAATTTCCGGAGAATGGGTTACACTCGCGCCCATGCGATCTCCCTTCGGAACATTGTGCGCGCTGCTGCTGCTGTTCATGGCCGCCCATGGTGCCGGTCATGCCCAGCAACCGACAGCGGTAGACACCGCCCGGCTTGCCGTGGACACCCTGCTGCGGCAAGTGGGGGAAACCCGGCAGTTGTTCGCCACCGACAGCGAAGCCTTCTACTCCGGCGTGGAAGGCGTACTCGACCGGTTCGTGGATTTTGACGCGGTGGCGGCGGTGGTGATGAATCGCTATCTCGATGCCGCCAGCCCCGGCCAACAGCGGCGATTCGGGCAGATCCTGCGGGGCAACCTCACCCGCTTCTACGGCGCGGCCCTGCTGACCTACGTGGACCAGGAAGTCAGCTTCCGTCCTTCGGACAATCCGGATCGCGACACCCCGGAAAGCACCATCGTCACCATGGAACTCGCCGGCGGCAACGGCCAGCCGGTGCTGTTCCAGTTCCAGATGTTCCTGAACGCCGACAACGAATGGAAGCTGCGCAACCTGAGCCTGGCGGGCATCAATCTGGGGCGCCAGTACTTTACCCAGTTCAGTGCGCTGATGGCCGAACATGGCGACGACATCGACGCCGTGCTCGACAACTGGCAATAGCGGGCGGAGAAAGAACCTTGGACTGCGACGAAATCGCCCGCCTGCTGCGGGCGGAACTTCCCGATTGTGAAATCGCCGTCAGCGGCGGCGACGGCAAATTCCTCGTCTCCGCCACGGGCTCCGTCTTTGCCGGGCTGAACGCCGTCAAGCGCCAGCAGAAGATCTACGGGATTCTGAACAGCCACATCCTCAGCGGCGCGATCCACGCCGTATCCATGAACCTCAGGGCGCCGGACGAAACCTGATTCCGGTGTCATCGAGCCACGCTTTGGCGATTCGGAATAGGGGAGAATCAAATTGGACCGGTTGCACATCAACGGCGGCGTTTGTCTCGAAGGAGAGATCCGCATTGCCGGCGCCAAGAATTCGGCGCTGCCGGTGCTCGCCGCGGGCCTGTTGACCCGGGAGCCGCTCAAGGTCTGCAACATGCCCCACCTGATCGACATTACCACCATGCTGCAATTGCTCGGCTGCATGGGCGTGCAGCGTGTGGTGGACGAAAAAATGAATGTGCAGATCGACAGCAGCACCATTGAAAACCTCAGCGCTCCCTATGAACTCGTGCGCACCATGCGCGCCTCGATTCTGGTGCTCGGCCCGCTGCTGACCCGCCACGGCGAGGCGGAAGTGGCGCTGCCGGGAGGCTGCGCCATCGGCAGCCGTCCGGTGAACCAGCACATCACGGCGCTGGAGGCCATGGGCGCGAGCATTGCCGTTGAAAACGGCTACATCCGTGCCCGGGTCGACGGCCGGCTCAAGGGAGCCCATGTATTCATGGACCTGGTTACCGTCACGGGCACCGAGAACATCATGATGGCGGCGACCCTGGCCGAGGGCCGGACGATCATCGAAAACGCCGCCCGGGAGCCGGAAGTCGTCGATCTCGCCGATTGCCTGAATCAGATGGGGGCCGACATCAAGGGCCAGGGCACCGACACTATCGTCATCAATGGCGTCCGGGAATTGCACGGCTGCAGCTACCCGGTCATGCCGGACCGCATCGAGACCGGCACCTATCTGATCGCCGCCGCCGCCACCCGGGGCCATGTGAAGGTCAAGGACACCCGCCCCCATACCCTGGAGTCGGTGCTGAGCAAGCTGGAACAGTCCGGCGCCTCCCTGCTCGTGGGCGAGGACTGGATCGAACTCGACATGCGCGGGCGGCGGCCCAGGGCGGTATCCTTGCGCACGGCGCCCTATCCGGCCTTTCCCACGGACATGCAGGCCCAGTTCACGGCCCTGAACGCGGTGGCGGCGGGAACCGGCTCGATCACCGAGACGGTATTCGAAAACCGCTTCATGCATGTCCATGAGATGAACCGCATGGGAGCGAACATCCGCGTGGAAGGCAATACCGTGTTCGTGGAAGGCGTGGACCGGCTCAATGGGGCGCCGGTCATGGCCACCGACCTGCGCGCATCCGCCAGCCTGATCATCGCCGGGCTGGTATCGAAGAATGAGACCACGGTGGACCGCATCTACCACATCGACCGCGGCTACGAGTGCATCGAGGAAAAACTGCAGTCCCTCGGCGCCCGGATCAGCCGGGTACCCCTGCGTTGAAGGAATCGGGATGGAAAACGCCATGAATTCCGCCACCGAGACCATCGTCATCGCCCTCACCCGGGGCCGGATCCTCGACGAAACCCTGCCCCTGCTCGAGCAGGCGGGGATCAATCCGCTGGAGGACATGAGCCGTAGCCGCAAACTGAAGTTTCCCACGAGCATGGCCGGGGTGAGCCTGCTGGTCATGCGCGGCTCGGACGTGCCGGTCTATGTGGAAAACGGCGCCGCGGACATGGGCGTGGCGGGCAAGGACATGCTGCTTGAATACGGCGGCGACGGCCTCTACGAACCCCTGGACCTCGGCATTGCCCGCTGCCGCCTGATGATGGCAATGCCGGAAGCCGCAAGCGAGATCGGGGGCGGGCTGCGGGTCGCCACGAAATTCACCCGGATCGCCAAGCGCTGGTTCGCCGAGCAGGGCAGGCAGGTGGAATTGATCAAGCTCAATGGCGCCCTTGAAATCGCCCCGGCCATGGGCCTGGCGGACGCCATCGTGGATATCGTCGATACCGGCAACACCCTGCGCGCCAACGGTCTCGCGCCGGCTGAGACCATCGCCGAAATCAGTTCCCGGGTCATCGTCAACAAGGCTTCGATGAAAATCAAGAGCGGGCCGATCCGGGCTATACTCGAGCGCCTCGCCGCCGCCGTGTCGGCACGGGCGGAATGATTGCCGGACCATGAGCGATTCCGCACTCGACATCCGCAGCCTGATTGCCTCCGGGCCGGACTTCGACCGCCAACTCGCCGCCGCGCTGGACCGGCGGATGCTGGTGGGTGAGGAGGTGACTGGCCAGGTGCGCGGGATTCTCGCGGACGTGCGCGCCCGGGGCGATGCCGCGGTGCTCGAATATACCAGACGCTTCGATGGACTCGACGCCGGCGGCATGGAAGCCTTGACGGTGTCCCGGAAACAGATGGAGCAGTCCCTGGCGCGGCTGCCCGAAGCCGCCGCAAGAGCCCTGGGCCACGCCGCGGAGCGCATCCGCCGCTACCACGAAGCCCAGAAGCAGGGTTCCTGGCAATATGCTGAAGTGGACGGCTCGGTGTACGGACAGAAGGTGAGCGCCCTGGACCGGGTGGGCATCTATGTGCCGGGCGGCAAGGCAAGCTATCCCTCCTCGGTGCTGATGCTGGCCATTCCCGCCAGCGTCGCCGGCGTCGGGGAGATCATCGCCACCGTGCCCCTGGCCCACGGCGCCGGCAGCGACATGGTGTTCGCCGCGGCTGCCCTGGCGGGAGTGGACCACCTCCATACCATCGGCGGCGCCCAGGCCATTGCCGCCCTGGCTTACGGCACGGAAAGCATTTCCAGGGTCGACAAGATCGCCGGCCCCGGCAATATCTACGTCACCATCGCCAAGAAACTGGTGTACGGCGAAGTGGGCATCGACATGATCGCCGGCCCCACCGAACTGACGGTGATCTGCGATGGCGCCACCGATCCCGACTGGGTCGCCATGGACCTGTTTTCCCAGGCCGAACACGACGAGCAGGCGCAGTCGATCCTGATTGCCAGCGACGCCGGCTATCTGGATGCCGTCAAGGCGGCCATGGAGCGGCTGCTGCCCGAAATGGCGCGGCGCGGCATCATTACCGAGAGTCTCAACCGGCGCGCGGTGTTCATACTTGCCGAAGACCTGGAACAGGCCGCCGCCATCAGCAACCGGATTGCGCCGGAACACCTGGAGTTGTCGGTGGCCGAACCGGAAAAACTGTTGGAGAAGATCCGGCACGCCGGCGCCATTTTTCTCGGCCGCTACAGCGCCGAGGCCCTGGGCGATTACTGCGCGGGGCCGAGCCATGTGCTGCCCACTTCGGGCACGGCGCGTTTCTCCTCGGCGCTGGGCGTACCGGATTTCCAGAAGCGCAGTTCCATCATCCACTGCTCGGCGGAAGGCGCCGCCACGCTTGCCGTCACCGCGGCCGAACTCGGCCGCCGGGAAAATCTCGACGCCCATGCCCGCTCCGCGGAGTATCGCCTGCCGGGTTGATGCCGGAATGTCGATCCGGCCCCGGGATTACGCCCCCGCCCGTCTTTCCGCGCGGAGCCAAACCCGTCATTCTGCGCGTAGTCGCAGAATCTCATGCAGTGGCCCCAACAGGGAGATTCTGCGACTGCGCTTCGCTCCGCGCGGAATGACAGGTTGGGCATGGCGCGGAATGACGGTGGACGGCACTTTGGCTACGCGCAAAATGACAGTGAAACGAATAGTGCGAAAGTGATGGCCGCTGCTGGAAGGCCGGAATCTTTGGCCCGGATCAGGGGTCGAACACGATGGCCTGGCCGAAGCCGAGTGCGGTTTCAAATTCCAGCGTGCGACCTTCGCGGTACACCTGCACCCGCACCACATCGCCCGGCTTCTTCTCGCGCACTTCCATGACGATGCTTTCGTCGTCCACCACGGTGCTGTCGTTGATGGCGGTGATCACATCCCCAGGCAGAATGCCCACCCGGGCCGCGGCGCCGCCTTCATCAACGCTTTCCACGAGCATGCCGCGAATATGGTCCACGCCGAAGAACAGTTCGCTGGACTGGGCGGTGAGGGCTTCCCCGGTGAGTACGCCGAGATAACCGGAATTGGCGGTGACGGCTTCCTCCACGAGTTCCCTGGCGATGCCCACCGCGAGCCGCGCCGGGGTGGCGAAGCCGATGCCTTCAAAATTGCCCGATTCCGACAGAATCGAGGAATTGACTCCCACCAGCCGCCCCTCGCTGTCGATGAGCGCGCCGCCGGAACTGCCGGGGTTGATGGCGGCGTCGGTCTGGATCATGTTTACCGAAAAATCAAGGCCGTGGCTCAGGGAACTGACGATGCCCCGGGACACCGACTGGCCGATATTGTGTGGATAGCCGATGGAAAAAACCTCGTCACCCACCGCCAGCGCGCTTTCATCGCCCAGCGGAATCGGCGCCAGATCGCCCATGTTGATGTGCAGCACCGCGAGATCGCTGGCTTCGTCCCAGGCGATGACGGTGGCGGGAGTATGACGGCCGTCGTTCAGGCTTACCGTGGCGTCAAAGGCGTCGAACAGGGTGTCCACCACGTGCAGGTTGGTGAGGATGAATCCGCGCGGGTCGATGATGATTCCCGAGCCCAGGCTTTCCTGCTCGCCCAGATAGAGATCGACCCGGTCGGCGCCGGTACGCTCGATGGCTTCCACATTGACCCGGGTGGCGCTGATGCTCACCACCGAGGCCGACGCCCCGGCGATGGCCTCGTAATGACCCGTCGCGGGAGTCTCCACTTCGCCGGCAAGTCCGTCGAGCAGGTTGCGGATTTCCCGCAACTGCAGAAACTGCAGGGTGGCCACGGCAACCAGCACGCCGCAAACCATCGGCCAGCCGGCAAAGCCCAACAGTCGCAGTAAACGGCTCATCGCAATCGCCATAGGGTTCTGTTCATGGGTTCGCCCCTTCCTGTCATTCTGCGCGAAGCGAAGCGCAGTCGCAGAATCCCCCTGTTGTGGCCATTGCATGAGATTCTGCGACTACGCGCAGAATGACGGGAAGGGGCCACCGCCCGGGATTTTGCAACTGTGCACAAAATGACAACGGCTGTTGTTCCCTCAGACTACCTGTTCCTCTTCGAGTCGCGCAAGCACCTGGTCCACGCAGGCTTCCACGGTAAGCGCGCTGGTGTCGAGTTCGAGC
The DNA here is from genome assembly GCA_022819645.1 of Pseudomonadales bacterium. Taxonomy (GTDB): domain Bacteria; phylum Pseudomonadota; class Gammaproteobacteria; order Pseudomonadales; family Pseudohongiellaceae; genus UBA9145. Next base: position 53,174 of record JAJEGU010000009.1, on the reverse strand, counting down.
CAGGGCTCGGCGGGAGCCCGGTAGGGAAAGGAGAGCCCCGGCACATGCTCGGATTCGTTTTCCCTGGCGGCGGCGTACAGCCCGCTCGGGTCGCGTTGCATGCAGACCTCCAGCGGCGGGTTGAGATACACCAGAAAACAGTTGCGCCGGCCAATCACGCTGATGGCGTGCTCCCGGGAGTCTTCATTGGGCGCCACGAAAGCGGCGCAGCAGATCAGCCCGGAATCGTTCACGAAGCGGGCCACATGGGCGCTGCGGCGCAGATTCTCGGCGCGGCCCTCGGCATCGTGCGGCAGGTCGCGGCTGATTCCGAGGCGCATGGTCTTGCCATCGAGCACGGTGCTGAAGCGGCCCAGGTCGAACAATCGCCGTTCCAGGGCGTGGGCGAGGGTCGATTTACCCGAGCCGGAGACGCCGATGAACATGACCGTCACGGGCCGCTGGCCAAAGCGGGCCGCACGCTCGCTGCCGCTCACATGGCCGCTTGCGCTGCTTGCCGGGGCGTCCCCCCGGGCATGTTCGCAATGGATCATGCCGGCGCCCACGGTGACATTCGAGAGCCGGTCGATGAGGATGAATCCGCCGGTGGCGCGGTTGTCCCGGTAGCTGTCGAAATGCACCGCCTGCTCCAGGGCGATGTCAAGCCGGCCGATTTCATTCAACTCGAGCCTGGCGGCGGGGCGCTCGGCAAGATTGGAAATGTCCACCACATGCCGCACCGATTTTACCGTGCCGATCACGCTGCGGGCGCCGAGCTTGATTTCGTATTGCACTCCGGGGAGCAGGGGATCCTCCGCCATCCACACCACGCTGGCGTCGAGGCGGTCGCCTCCGGCGGGGGGATTGTCGGGATGGGTGATCAGGTCGCCGCGGCTGAGATCGATGTCGTGCTCCAGGGTGAGGGTCACCGCCATATCGGCCCAGGCGAGTTCGAGTTCCTCATCGTAGGTGACGATGGATTTTATGCGGCTCTTGCGGCCCGAAGGCAGCACCACGACTTCGTCGCCCTTGCGCACCACGCCCGAGGCGATGGTGCCGCAGTAGCCGCGGAAATTGAGATTGGGCCGGTTGACGTACTGCACCGGAAAGCGGAAGTCGGCGAAGTTGCGGCTGGCGGAAAGCTCCACGGTTTCCAGCATGGTCATCAGCGCCTTGTCCCGGTACCAGGGCATTGCCGGGCTGGCATGGACCACATTGTCGCCATGTTTGGCGGACAGCGGAATGAATTGCGGTTCAATGCCTTCGAGTCCAGCGCTGAAGGCGAGATACTCCTCGCGAATACGGTTGAAAACGTCTTCGGCATAATCCACCAGATCCATCTTGTTCACTGCCACGATCACCTGCCGGATGCCGAGCAGGGAGACGATGAAGCTGTGCCGCCGGGTCTGGGTCAGCACGCCATGGCGGGCGTCGATGAGGATAATCGCGAGGTCGCAATTGGAGGCGCCGGTGGCCATGTTGCGGGTGTACTGCTCGTGTCCCGGCGTGTCGGCGATGATGAACTTGCGTTTCGCGGTGGAAAAATAGCGGTAGGCCACGTCGATGGTGATGCCCTGTTCGCGTTCGGCCTGAAGGCCGTCCACCAGCAGGGACAGGTCGAGCTTGCCGTCGAGGCTGCCCGAGCGCAGGCTGTCGGCTTCGATGGCGGCGAGCTGGTCTTCGTAAATCAGCTTCGAATCGTGGAGCAGCCGGCCGATGAGGGTGCTCTTGCCGTCATCGACGCTGCCGCAGGTCAGAAAGCGCAGCAGTTCCTTGCGCTCATGCTGGGCGAGGTAGGCCTTGATGTCGGCCTGGGCCAGATCGGGTTGCTGGTTCATGGGGTGTGGTTCAGGCGCAATCAGAAATAGCCCTGGCGTTTTTTCTGCTCCATGGAAGCCATCTGGTCCGAGTCGATCAGGCGGCCCTGGCGCTCGGAACTCGTGGTCAGCAGCATTTCGCGAATGATTTCCGGCAAGCTGTCGGCGTCGGATTCCACGGCGCCGGTAAGCGGGTAGCAGCCCAGGGTGCGGAAGCGCACCATCTTGAGTTGTACCGGCTCGACCTGGGGCAGGGGCATGCGGTTGTCGTCCACGAGGATGTCCACGCCGTCGATGTTCACCACGGGTCGCCGCTTGGCGAAATACAGCGGCACAATCTCGATATCGTTGAGGTAGATGTACTGCCAGATGTCGAGTTCGGTCCAGTTCGACAGGGGAAACACCCGGATGCTTTCGCCCTTGCTGATCCTGGTGTTGTACAGGTTCCACAATTCGGGCCGCTGGTTGCGCGGGTCCCACACGTGGTTGCGGTCGCGGAAGGAGAACACGCGCTCCTTGGCCCGGGATTTTTCCTCATCCCGTCGCGCCCCGCCGAAGGCGGCGTCGAAACGATGCCGGTTCAAGGCCTGTTTCAGCGCCTGGGTCTTCATGATGTCGGTGTGTTTTTCGCTGCCGTGATCAAAGGGATTGATGCCGGCCTTCACCCCCTCCTCGTTGATGTGGACGATCAGCTCAAGGCCGAGCCGTTTCGCCTGGGCGTCGCGGAAGGCGATCATTTCGCGAAACTTCCAGGTGGTGTCCACATGCAGCAGCGGAAATGGCAGGCGCCCGGGATAAAAGGCCTTGCGGGCCAGATGGAGCATCACCGAGGAATCCTTGCCGATGGAGTACAGCATCACCGGATTGCCGAAGGCGGCGGCAACCTCCCGGATGATATGGATGCTCTCGGCTTCGAGCTGCTTCAGGTGCGTAAGATTGCAGGCGGTCATCGATGGGGTGAAGTTCTCCGCTTCAACGATTCGCGCCCAATTCTTCGTCCGGTTCCCTGCCGGGTTTTTCCAGGCCGAAATCCTCGGCAAGGGCGCCCTTGCGGGACGGGTCGGCCCTGGCGGCATAGTCCTTGGGAGGCAGTACGCCGAGTTCCTCAACTTCGGGGGTGTTCTCGAAAACCGATTCGTTATTGGCCGGCAGCAGGCGGCTGGCGACTTCGGCGGAGCAAAGCGACTGGGCGCCGCTGGCGAGATGCTGGTACACATCCCGGTAGCTTTCTGTCATCTGCTTGACGAGGCTGGCGGTGGTGCTGAAATGCTCGGACACGCTTTCGCGGTAATCCCGATCGCTTTCCCGCAGGCGGCGCAACTGTTCTTCGAGTTCGCGCACCCGGGCCGGCCCGCCACCGAGCCGGCTGGCGAAGGCGGCGCCGATTACCAGCCCAAGGGCCAGACATGCGATTCCGGTAAGCCAGATAGTCAAGTGGGGAACCTTCGCTGTGCGGGCCGGGAAGTCAACATCAAGGAAGGGGAGAGTATACCGCATGTGGGGGCGCGGGGCTTTGGTCGGGCCCGGAAGGGGGAAGCCTATTCGCTTAATCCGAATCAGGTCGTTCGCGAAACTGGCATCTCGCCTTTGTCGGCAAGCGGCGTGCGGCGGACGGCAAACCGGCATGGGACACCCATCGAAACTCCTGTCATTCTGCGCGCAGTCGCAGAATCTCATTGGGAGGCCACTGCGGGAGATTCTGCGACTCCGCTTCGCTTCGCGCAGAATGACGGAGAGGCAAACCGGCATGGGACACCCACTTTCCCGTCTGGTGATATTCTTTTGCGCCCTGGTGTTCCGAGAATGCTTTTCGGGCCTGGAAGGACTTCTTTGATGGACATTTGCAGCCGTTACCAATCAGCCGTGGATGAGGGCGGGGTTACTCGTGATCCGGCGCAGGAGGAGGTGGTGAGGGAATTGGGGCGGCTGGCGGGGGAGCTTGCGCCGCGCTGGCGCCGGCGGCCTTCGCCGCCTTGGTCCTGGCTTGGGCTGTCCCGGCGGGGTGCGCCGCCCCGGGGGATATACCTGTGGGGCGGGGTGGGCCGCGGCAAGACTTTTCTGATGGACCTGTTTTTCGATTGCCTGCCGGGCAATTACAAGCTGCGGGCGCATTTCCACGCTTTCATGCAGCGCGTACACCGGCGGCTGGCAGCCTTGCAGGGAGCGCGCGATCCACTCGAAACCGTGGCGGAAGAACTTGCTTTCGAGGCCGGAATCATCTGTTTTGACGAGTTTCATGTCTCCGATATCGGCGACGCCATGCTGCTTGGCGGCCTGCTCGACGCCTTGTTCCGGCGCAAGGTGATTCTGGTGGCGACTTCCAATATTCCCCCGGCCAGGCTGTATGAAAACGGCCTGCAGCGCGAGCGATTCCTGCCGGCCATCGGCCTGCTTGAGCAACACTGCGTGGTGGTGGAGCTTGCCTCGGAGGTGGACTATCGCCTGCGCAGCCTCGAGCAGGCCACGCTGTATCACCATCCGGTCACGCCCGAAACCGAATCCCTGCTGCGGGGGAATTTCCACGAACTCGCCACCGGCGCCGCCAGTGTCGTCAGCCATGGAAGCATTGTCATTCAGGAGCGCGAAATCGCCGTGCGGCTGATGACCCAGGATGTGGTCTGGTTCGATTTCAGGGCAATCTGCGAAGGGCCTCGCAGCGCGGCGGATTACGTGGAGATTGCCAGAATGTTCCACGCCGTGATCATCAGCGATGTGCCCGTCCTCGACGACCACAGCCTTGACGGCGCCCGGCGCTTCATCAATCTCATTGACGCCTTTTACGACAGCCGGGTAAAGCTGATTCTCAGCGCCGTTGCGGCAATTCCGAATCTCTACAGGGATACCCGCCTCGCCGCCGAGTTCGGGCGCACCCGCTCACGCCTCCTCGAAATGCAATCCCGGGACTACCTCAGCCTCGAACACCGGGCCTGAAAAGCGCAAGGCCGCGAACGTCCTTGTTCGCGTGTCCATGCTCCTGTGGCTTTCGCCATGCTGTGCCATTAGTTGACAACGCTGTTCGCGTGTCCATGCTCATGAGGTTTCCGCCATGGAATTCGGTGGTACTTCCCTGTGCCGCGGGGAAGCTCTGACTTAATCAGAGCTTACCTGGCTTTCCCGGCGGTGGATGCGGATTGAGCCGCCGGAGGTTTTCAGGATGAGTTCGGGGCCGCCGCCGTTCAGGGCGTGTTCGAGTTCGCGGCCCCGTTCATCCGCGCTGGCTTCGGGGAAGTCGGAATGAATCCGCCCGCCGGAAGTTTGCGCGGAGATATCGGCGCGAAAATCGCCGGGCAGATACGCCGTAACGCCGCCCCCGGAGGTGCGCAGTTCGCTGCCGGCTTCCGGCTGGCGGGCAAAGCCCACCGTAACGGAACCGCCGGACGTCCGGGCATTCACCGCGCCGCCGGCATGGTCGATTTCAATGGAGCCACCCGAAGTGCGGGCCTCAACCCCGGCGCCGGTTTCGGCGATGCGGATGCTGCCTCCCGAAGTTCTGGCGTCCACCGTGCCGGCCATGTTGCCAAGCCGGATGCGACCGCCCGAAGTTTTCGCGGCCACCGAGCCGCTTGCCTGCTCCAGCCGAATCGTGCCCCCTGAGGTTTCCACGTCCACCGTCCCGTCGACTTCGCCCGCTTCGATGTCGCCGCCGGAAGTGCGGGCCCTGAATTCCCCCTGCAGGCGGTCCAACTCCACATCGCCGCCGCTGGTACGCAGATTCAGGTCCTGCAGATACGGCACATTCAGCATGATTTCAGCATTCGTGTTACCCACCAGCCCCAGCCAGCCCCACGAGAGGCGGCCATCGGGTTCGCGCCCGCGAATCGTCACCACGCCGTCCTCCTGTTCGAACTCGAATTCAAGCCGGTCGGCTTCCACCGCCGAAAAAGCGACTTCGTTCCGATCCCAGGTCTCGACGCTGATCCGCGCCCGTTCCACATCCACCCGCACCGTGTCGCCTGCATTCACGGAAAAGCTGCGCTCGATGTCCTGGCCAAGCGCGGTCTCCGCGCTTGCCGCCAGCGCCAGCGCGGCGAAGCCGGCGGTACAGTTTCTCACCAGAGCCTGATTCATTGGTCTCTCCGAAAATAGTGCCGGCATGGCCGGCCCGTCGTTCCCCCCGGCATCGCCCGAGCGAGCCCCGCAACGATGCCATTCAACACATACAACGCTGCACAGCGGAACTGGTTACAGTCAATCCGGAATTTCGTGAATTTCGCGACGCAGGCTTTTGGCGATGAAAGAAAGCCGCTTCCGCTACTCCAAGTATTCTCTGAAAAACTCCCGTCCAGTCGCAGAGCATAACTCTGCGCCGTTACGGCTGCGCACGAAGCTGCGCTTCGAAAACGCTTGCCTCCACCCCTGGAGTTTTTCATTATCGCAAAACAAAAGCGTGGTTTTGTTTTGCTCGCGAATTCAATGGTTTACTCCAGTCACGGAGCATAGCTCCGTACCGTTGCGGCCGCGCTCGAAGCTGCGCTTCGAAAACGCTTCCCTAAGGCTCCACCGCCAGATAATCGCGGATCGCTTCCACCGCCGCGTACTGGTGGGCGTGAAATGTCGTCCCCACGGCGGCCTCGGCATTGCCGTGGAAGGCGATGACCAGTTCATCGTCCGGGTAAATACGGATCAATTGCCCGAAAATCCCGCGGGCGGCATAGCCCCGGCCCTCGAAAAGCCACCACAGGTAGCCATAGCCTTCGAAAGCGTCCGAGGGCGCTGTGGACTCCTCCATCCAGCCATCCGGCAGCACGCGTTCGCCGTTCGGCAGAAGCCCGCCGCGAAGCGCGAATTGCCCGATGCGGGCGTAATCCCGCAGGGAAGCCTGGATGCAGCAGCCTCCGAGCTCGCCGCCATCGGGAGAACCCAGCGACCACCAGGCGTCGTGCTCCATACCGAATGGTTGCCAGACCTTGCGGCTGAGGTAGGTGGAGGCATTGTTGCCGATTGCGGCTCGCAGAATCTCCCCGGCGAGATTGGTTTCGCCGGTGTTGTAGTTGAAAGTCTCGCCGGGCGCGTCCGCCCTCGGCAGCGTCGCCAGATAGTCGGCGAGTGGCAGCCCGTTGGCGCCGCCGGCCCGGGCCACATCCGAGGCGGGGTCGGCATAGTCCTCGTTCCAGCGCACGCCCGAAGCCATGTTCAGCACATCGCGGATGCTCGCCTGCCCGTAGCTTGTTCCCCGCAGTCGCGGCAGGTAATCGACGACTTTTTCATCGACGCTCCCGATAAAGCCGTCGGCAATCGCCGCGCCGATCAGCATCGAGGTGACGGACTTGGTCACCGAAAAGGAAATCCAGACGCTGCCCGCATCGCTACCCGCCGCATAATCCTCGAACAGCACATCGTCGCCGCGAACGACGATCATTCCCACATGGCCGGGGTCGGCCAGGTAATCCGCGAGCGAGTAGGACCGCCCCTCGACTTCATAACGCACATCGCCGAGATCAACGGGCGCCTCGCGCAAGGGCGAGGGCGAGTCGCTTTTCCCGATGCGCCGGGTCGGAAACAGCTCGGCAATGTGGGCAAACCCCACCCGCCGGTCCTCCTGGGACCAGAACAGCAGCCCTTCCTGCTCCCCGGTTTCGGCGAGCCGGCCAAGCACCTCGTCAACCCCTGGCGCAGCCCCCCGCGCCAGGCCGCAAACCCCAAAAGCCAGCAACAACACACAAACCCTGAACATCGCAATCTCCCGCCAAAAACCGCCAGTGTGCCACAAGGCGCGCCGGGGTTGAAACCGCTCCGCGGCTTGCACGTCATCCTGCGCACTTCCCTATCTGTCATCCTGCGCGAAGTCGCAGGATCTCATCGGGAATTCTGTGAGTTTATGCCATCCATGGCGTTACCATTGAGTCTTCGATTGGCCCAAATCTCGACGGCGCAGACTGGAATCCGCTCCAAATCAGCAATATGATGCAAGCGGTTTTCGTTTCGCCCCAGCAGGAGCATGGAAAGTCTTGGACAGCCAGTTCTTCGATCAGCCGATTCTCAACTCGCCCTACGACTACCCCACCCGGCACTGGGAGTTGGATGATTCAGGCCAGCCCACGGGGAAAATCGCTGAAAGTCGCCGCCGCGCGGATTTTGTGACTCCCATCCCCAATGCCAAAATGAAGAAGGGGAACCCTCCGGGCAGCGCCGGGCTCAAACTCGACACCGGAACCGACCTGTCCGATGAAAAGCAGCAGTACGACCACACTGCCGTGCTCATCAACAGCGTGCGCCAGCAGGTCGACAACTGGCGCGCGCTACCCAATCCGAACCAGTGGCGGGTGACACCGACAACGGCGCGGCTGCTCCAGCACTGGCGCAATCATCCATTCAGCGGCATCCGTCCTTTTTTCTGCCAGGTGGAAGCGGCGGAAACCGCGATCTGGCTCACCGAAGTCGCGCCTCACGCGGGCAGCAAGGGAAAGGAAATCCTTGAACAACTGAGCAGGGCGAGCAGGGAAGCCAACCCCGATCTGATGCGTCTCGCCCTCAAGATGGCCACCGGCGCCGGCAAGACTACTGTGATGGCGATGCTGATTGCCTGGCAGACGATCAACGCGGTGCGGCAACCGCAGAGCAACCGATTTACCAAAGGTTTCCTGATCGTCACTCCGGGAATCACGATTCGCGACCGGCTCCGGGTACTGCAGCCGAATGACCCGGACAGCTACTACCAGAGCCGCGAACTCGTGCCCCAGGACATGCTGCGCGAACTCGTCCAGGCGAAGATCGTCATCACCAATTATCATGCCTTCAGGCGGCGCGAAAGATTCCCGCTGAGCAAAACCGGCCGCGCCTTGCTGAAAGGACCTCGCGGGGAGGACCCGGTCACCCTCGAAAGCGAAGGTCAGATGCTGCAGCGCGTCATGCGCGATCTGCTGTCGATGAAGAACATCCTCGCTATCAATGACGAAGCCCACCATTGCTACCGGGAAAAGCCTGAAACCGAATCCGAAGAAGGCGCCTTGAAGGGTGATGACAGAAAGGAGGCGGAAAAGAATCGGGAAGCGGCCCGGCTGTGGATTTCAGGACTCGAAGCCGCCAACCGCCAACTGAAACTCTCCCACATGATCGACCTCTCCGCCACGCCGTTCTTTCTCAGCGGTTCCGGCTATGCCGAGGGCACGTTGTTCCCCTGGACCGCAAGCGACTTTTCGCTGATGGACGCCATCGAATGCGGCATCGTCAAATTGCCGCGCGTACCGATCGCAGACAATGTGCCCGAGGCTGAAATGCCGGTCTTTCGCAAGCTTTGGGACCACATCGGCAAGAAAATGCCCAAGAAGGGTGGTGGAAACCTCGACGGGCTTGACCCGCATCATCTTCCGCCGCAATTGATATCGGCGCTGGATGCCTTGTATGGTCATTATCGCAAGATCTTCGAACAATGGCGGGAAGCGAACATCGAGTCTCCGCCCTGCTTTATCGTGGTGTGCAACAACATGGCCACGTCCAGACTGGTCTACGACTATGTTTCCGGATTTCGCCGCGAACTGGAAGATGGGGAGTATGTCGTCGAAAATGGCCGCCTTGAACTGTTTCGCAACTTTGACGAGGAAGGGCATGCGATTCCACGGCCCAGAACGCTTCTGATCGACAGCAATCAACTGGAATCCGGTGAGGCGCTTGACAAGAACTTCCGCAATCTGGCCGCCGATGAGATCGAACAGTTCCGCCGTGAGATCACGACTCGCACCGGCGACAAGTCCAGGGCGGAAAAGCTTACCGACCAGGATTTGCTGCGGGAAGTGATGAACACTGTCGGCAAGCCTGGCCGGCTCGGTGGCTCAATTCGCTGCGTGGTTTCGGTCTCTATGCTGACCGAAGGCTGGGATGCGAATACCGTCACCCATGTGCTTGGCGTCCGCGCCTTCGGCACACAACTTCTCTGTGAGCAAGTCGTGGGCAGGGCATTGCGCCGACTGTCCTATGAAACAAATGAGGAAACTGGGTTGTTTAACGTCGAGTACGCCGATGTGCTCGGTATCCCTTTCGATTTCACCGCAAGGCCCGTGGTCGTCAAGCCCCAGCCGCCCCGCAAGACGATCCAGGTCAAGGCCGTGTCGCCGGAACGCGACGCTCTTGAAATTCGTTTCCCCAGAGTGGTTGGCTACCGGGTCGAATTGCCGCGGGAAAAACTCAAGGCGAAGTTCAATGCCGACTCCCGGCTGCGTCTGACTCCGGAGCTGGTTGGGCCCACCCGAACCCGGAATGCCGGCATCATTGGCGAAGACATCGAACTGTCGCCGGAGCACCTGAAAAACACCAGAAAACAGGAAATCGCCTACCATCTCGCCAGGCACCTGCTGTATTCCCGCTGGCTGGACAGCCCGGAAGAGCAAAAAGCGGAATCCACCGACGATGCTCAATCGAAGTCCATGGATACCCAGGGCTTGCCCAAACTGCACCTGTTCGGCCAGTTCCGGCGAATCGCCATGCAATGGCTCGACGAATGTCTGAGCTGCGCGGGAGGGACTTGTCCGGGGCATTTGCTTTACCGGATTCTCGCCGACCAGGCCTGCGAACGAATCAATTCGGCGATCCTGCTTTCGCAGTTGGACAAAAAGCCCGTCCAGGCCCTGCTTGACCCTTACAACCCAACCGGCACAACCCGGCAGGTGAATTTCACCACAAGCAAGGAAATTCGTTACTTTCCCAACGACGACCCGCCCCGCTGCCATGTCAACTGGGCGATTCTCGACAGCGCCTGGGAGGGCGAATTCTGCCGCATCGCCGACTCTCATCCCCGGGTGCACGCCTGGGTCAAGAACCACAATCTTGGCTTTGAAGTGCCCTATCGCAAAAAATCCGAAATGCGCCGCTACATTCCCGATTTCATCGTCCTCATCGACGATGGTCGCGGGCCGGAAAACCCGCTGCGCCTCGTGGTGGAGATCAAGGGATTCCGCGGCGAAGACGCCATCGACAAGAAGAACACGATGGACGCTCAATGGATTCCGGGAGTCAACAGGCACCGCGGCTTCGGCCGCTGGGCCTTTGCCGAATTTACTGATGTATACTCCATGCAGGATGAGTTTGAAGCCCTGTGGCAAGAAAATCTGGATACCGCCAGTAGCTTCTGAGCGCCCAAGGTGAAGACAACTCGCTACTTTGACGAACAAGTCTTGCGCAAACGACCTTATATTGAAAGGGCTTGGTGCAAGCAGGTTATTGAGCAGCCATTACAAACCGAGATTCAGGATGACGGGCGGATTCAAGCGGAGAAGTCGGGTGATCAGAGAATCTTGCGGGTTGTCACATTGCCTGACGGGAAAACGGTTCATAACGCATTCTTTGACCGAAACTTCGACCGGAGAAAATGATGAAATTGCACTACTACCCGGACACGGACAGCCTTTACGTCGAATTCAGGAGCGAACCGGGTGAGCAGACCCTAGAGGTCACCGACGGGTTGCAAGTCGATATCAACGCCGCGGGCGAAATTGTGGGATTCGATATTGACCGGGCCTCAAGCCGCATGGACCTGTCCACGCTGGAAACGAGTTCCTTGCCATTGCGTTCGACAAGGGCGGGGTAGCCTGATGAAGACGGAGTGAACACGGTTTTGCCAGGGAAGAAATGAACCAATGACAAGATTCCGGATTGAATAGCCCGAATGGCTGCGAGAATGCGGTCAAGAAAGGGAAAAGCGGATTGATAAATCCGCCATAACAACGGAGAACAGCAATGCCGAAGGGCAAGAAGTCGAAGAACAAGACGGTGGAGACGCTCAAGCATCGGGACGCCACCCGCAGGAACATTCCCACCGCGGAAGCCGAGCCCCTGATCGAGCCGGAGCAGAGGTCGCCGTTGCGGGTTGCCTATGAGCGTCGCAATCGCGAGCTTGACCCCCAGCTCGTCTGGCGTGGCAAGGACGCACAGGACGAGGCGGAGCTCGTGGTCAATGCGCCGCCGCTGTACATCCAGGAGAAAGTCCACCCCAAGGCGCTGGTGGACGATCTTGTCCGGCGCACCGAGGCGGACGAGAAGGCCGCCGAATCCCAGATTGACCTGTTTTCCGATTTCAACGGCCTGCCCGACGAACACGCCAAAACCGAGTTCTACCGCCACGACGCCAACTGGTCGAACCGCATGATTCTCGGCGACAGCCTCCGGGTCATGGCCTCTCTCGCCGAACGCGAAGGCCTGCGCGGCAAGGTCCAGTGCATCTATATCGACCCGCCTTATGGCATCAGGTTCAACTCGAATTTCCAGTGGTCCACCACCAGCCGCGACGTCAAGGACGGCAAGGCTGAACACATCACCCGGGAGCCGGAGCAGGTCAAGGCTTTCCGCGACACCTGGCGCGACGGGATTCATTCGTATCTGGGCTATCTCCGGGATCGGCTCACCGTGGCAAGGGAATTGCTGACGGAAAGCGGCTCGGTGTTCGTGCAGATTGGAGATGAGAATGTGCATCGGGTGCGGGCGGTTATGGATGAGGTTTTTGGGGAGGAAAATTTTGTAAGCGCAATCGTTTTTGCAAAAACTACTGGTTTCGCAGGTAATTCTCTCTCAAACATCAATGATCATGTGCTTTGGTTTTCTAAAGATATAGTTAATCTCAAATACAGAGCTATTTGGATGAATAAAGTGGCTGGTAGAGAAGGGGCGGGGTCCTATAAATCAGTTTCCTCTTTTGCAACCTTAAAGCCAGAGCTTCATGAACAGACGCGCCTTGTGACGTTAGCTGATCTAACGTCACAAGGCGCGTCTGTTCGAGATCAGGAGATCCATATTCGGGGGAACTCATTTCCTCCTCGGAAAAATGTACATTGGAAGACCAAGGCTGAGGGAATCAAGAGATTGAAGTGTGCTGGTCGGATCGCTGTGGTTGGAGAAACATTGGCATATGCACGTTTTCTCGATGACTTTAACGTATACCCATTGTCTAATGTTTGGAATGATACCGTCGGACAAAATCAATTCGGAGGAAACAAGACATATGTAGTCCAAACGGCCTTGCCGGTTCTACATCGCTGCATTTTGATGACCACCGACCCTGGCGACCTCGTCCTCGATCCAACCTGCGGCTCCGGAACCACCGCCTACGTCGCCGAACAATGGGGCAGACGTTGGATCACCATCGACACGTCCCGAGTTTCCCTCGCGCTCGCCCGGGCCCGCATCATGGGCGCCCGCTACCCGTTCTACCTTCTCGCCGACAGCCCCGAAGGAAAAGCGAAGGAAGCTGAGCTTTCTGGCACGAATGTTGCACCCACCCACCCACCCACCCACCCACGAATTACATACTATTCAACCCAATGCCGACATTCGGCAGGGCTTCGTCTACGAGCGCGTTCCCCACATTACACTGAAGTCCATCGCCAACAACGCCGAAATCGACGTCATTTACGAGCGCTTGCAGCCTGAAGTCGAAGCCGCCCTCGCCGCGCTGAACGATTCCCTCAAGGGACACCCACAAGCCTTCACCGTCAGCACCGGCGGTTGGCAGGGAAAACCGGTCCGCTTTGACTCGAAACAGAACGAACCCCGGGTGCTCCCCTCGGGGGATGTGGTCGCCGCGGGCAAACTCCTCGAATGGGAAGTCCCCCGGGAAGCACCGGCGGACTGGCCCGAAGCCGCCCGGGAACCGCTCGAGCGATTCTGGAAGGCCCGCATCGCCCGGCAGCGGGAAATCGACGCATCCATCGCCGCCAGGGCAGATTACGAGTACCTCTACGACAAGCCGCACGAGGACAGGAAAGTCGTTCGCGTGGCCGGGCCTTTCACCGTGGAAAGCCTGTCGCCCCATCGCGAGTTGAAAGTCGATGAGGACGGCGACTTTGTCGAGAACCAGGTCGCCGAGCCCGGCCCCGTGTACGGCCGCGAAGCCGATTTCGCGCAGATTATTCTGGAAAACCTGAAAACCGCCGGCGTCCAGCAGGCCGACAAGCAGGGCAAGATCGACTTTTCTTCCCTGGTCCCATGGCCTGGTGAGCTTATTTGTGCGGAGGGGCGGTATTTGGAGGATGGGTCGGGCCGGGGGAAATCGGCTTCGGGAGGGAATGGGGATGAACGGGGAGATTCTGCGACTCCGCTTCGCTCCGCGCAGAATGACGGGCAAGGGAGCTCCGCGAAGAATGGTGGGGATGGAGGTTCCACACGGGATTACGGCGAAGGAAACCATGGCGACGGCAAGGAAGTCCGGGCGGGGATCTTCATTGGGCCAGAATTCGGCACGGTCGCCCGGGCTGACCTGGTGGAGGCCGCAAGGGAAGCCGCGGAGGCGGGATTCGAAGTACTTATCGCCTGTGCCTTCAATTTCGACGCCCACGCCTCGGAATTCGACAAGCTCGGCAGAATCCCCGTGCTCAAGGCGCGGATGAACGCCGACCTGCACATGGCCGAGGACCTCAAGAACACCGGCAAGGGTAATCTCTTCGTCGTCTTCGGCGAACCCGACATCGAAATCCGCGATGTGGAAGACGGCCAGATTCAGGTCAGGCTCAAGGGCGTCGACGTATTCCACCCGCAATCCGGCGAAATCCGCTCAAGCGCCGCCGCCGACATCGCCTGCTGGTTCATCGACACCGACTATAATGAGGAAAGCTTCTTCGTCCGCCACGCCTACTTCCTCGGCGCCAACGATCCGTACAAGTCACTCAAGACCACCCTGAAAGCCGAAATCAACCGCGAAGCCTGGGACAGCCTCAACAGCGACCTGTCGCGCCCCTTCCCGAAGCCCGCCACGGGCCGCATTGCCGTAAAGGTCATCAACCACCTCGGCGACGAAGTAATCAAGGTGTTCCGGGTCTGGGAGCCTGCGCGGATCATGCTGCAAAAGGCCTGATTTCACACGATAATCATGTGCACAATTTCAGTGTGGGGTTTCCTGCATGAAGAACATCACTCTCAGCGCCGACGAGAATCTGATCGCGGCCGCCCGGGATATGGCCGCTAACGAAGGCACAACGCTGAATGCCCGGTTTCGCGAATGGCTTGAATCCCATGGGCGGCTCGGGTAATATCCGCGCTCCCTTGAAAACCGCTTAAGAATCGAGTGATGAAGACCTATAGTGCGCGGCAGGGCGAGGTGGCCCGCAACTGGCTGCTGGTGGATGCCAAGGGCCAGACCCTGGGGCGGATGGCGAGCGCCATTGCCGCTCGTCTGCGTGGCAAGCACAAGGCGGAATTCACGCCTCATGTGGACACCGGCGACTTCGTCGTGGTGATCAATGCCGACAAGGTGCGGGTTACCGGCAGGAAGGCCAGCGACAAGCTGTACCATTCGCATTCCGGCTATCCCGGCGGACTGAAGTCGGTCTCCTTCGAGCAGTTGCTCGAAAAGTCCCCCGAGCGGGTGGTTCGCCTTGCGGTGCGGGGCATGATGCCGCGCAACCGGCTGAGCCGGATCATGCTGAAGAAGCTGAAAGTCTATGCCGGCGGCGAGCACCCCCATGCGGCGCAGCAACCGCAAACCCTGAAACTGTAATCCTCCCAGCAACGAATCCCGGAAAGAAACATCAAAATGGAAACCAGCCAGCATTACGGCACCGGTCGTCGTAAGACTTCCACCGCGAGAGTGTATCTGAGCCGCGGCAGCGGCAATATCGTGATCAACCAGCGCCCCATCGACACCTATTTCGGTCGCGAAGTGGCGCGCATGATCGTGCGCCAACCGCTGGAAGTGGTGGATATGGCGGAGCGTTTCGACATCCGGGTCACCGTGCGCGGCGGCGGCAGTTTCGGCCAGGCCGGGGCGATCCGGCATGGCATTACCCGGGCGCTGATCGACTACGACAGCGAACTCAAGCCCACCTTGCGCAAGGCCGGATTCGTATCCCGGGACGCCCGGGAAGTCGAGCGCAAGAAGGTGGGCCTGCGCAAGGCGCGCAAGCGCCCGCAGTACTCCAAGCGCTAGGAGCCTGCGCCGTAGGAATTCGCGAAAGCGAAAATTCGTTATCGCCGCGCCCCTGGCCGGTCGATTGAGGCGAATATTGGTGAATATGCAACGAAATCGAGCGGCCAGGGGCGTGGACGGGAGCGGATTTGCAGCCGTGAATTCCTGCGGCGCAGGCTCCTGTAATTTCTTATCCAATGCAAGCTCTTGGCATGGATAACAGCGATTTGTCATTCCGCGCGCAGCGGAGCACTCCAACTGTCATTCCGCGCGCAGCGAAGCGAAGTCGCGGAATTTCGAGCAGTGGCCGCGCATGGAGATTCTGCGACTTCGCGCGGAATGACGGAAGTGGCGACTACGCTCAGAATGACGGGATAGGCGAATACCCTCGGAGTGACCGGACAGGAGGTATGGAATGGCCCGCATGACGGCGCGCAGACGCTTTCTGGCAGGTTCCACATCCGCGCTGGGCGCGGTGGGTGTGGCCGGCGCGGCGGCGCCCTTGATCGGTTCCTGGAATCCGAGCGCCGAGGCAAGGGCCGCGGGCGCGCCGGTCCGCATCGATATCGGCAATCTCGCCCCGGGGGAAATGCTCGGCCCGATTCCCGCCTGGCGCGGCAGGCCCATCTTTATCGTCCGCCGCAGCCCCGAGGCGCTCGAAGCCCTGAACCGCGATCCGGATCGGCTCACCGACCCCGATTCGGAAGAGCCCGAGCAGCCGGAGTACGCGCAAAACGAATTCCGTTCCCGCACGCCCGAAGTCATGGTGCTCGTCGGTCTTTGCCCGCATCTGTTCTGTTCCCCCACGCCACACATCGAACTGCGCCCCCAGCCTTTCGACGCCGAATGGAACGGCGGCTTCTTCTGTCCCTGCCACGGATCGCGCTTCGACCTCGCGGGCCGGGTCTACAGCGGCTCGCCCGCCTCCCGCAACATGGAAGTGCCTCCCTATTCCTACGAAGGCGACAATATTCTCGTCATCGGTATCGATGAGGAGAACACGGCATGAGCGGAGCAGGCGGGCAGGGAGATCTTGCGGTGAACGAAGCGCCGGAATCCGCGGCCGCCGCCGGCGCTGCCGCGGCACAGCCCCCCGGCCGGTTGATGGCGGGATTCATGGGCCTGGTGGGCTGGCTCGACGCAAGACTTCCCGTGGTCAAGGCATGGGAAACGCACATGTCGAAGTACCATGCCCCGTCCAATTTCAATTTCTGGTACTTCTTCGGCGTGCTGTCCCTGGCGGTGCTGGTCATCCAGATCCTTTCCGGCATCTGGCTGACGATGAACTACACCGCGAGCGCCGAGGGGGCCTTCGCCTCCATCGAGTACATCATGCGCGACGTGGAATGGGGCTGGCTGCTGCGTTACGTCCATTCGACCGGGGCTTCGGCCTTCTTCTTCGTGGTCTATGTGCACATGTTCCGGGGCCTGATGTACGGCTCCTACCAGCGGCCGCGCGAACTCATCTGGATCTTCGGCATGGCCATCTACCTGATCCTGGTGATGGAAGGCTTTCTCGGCTATGTGCTGCCCTGGGGCCAGATGTCGTACTGGGGCGCCAACGTGATCGTGTCGCTGATCGGCGCCATCCCCATCATCGGCGAGGACTTGCTGATCTGGGTGCGCGGCGACTATCTCATTTCCGGGGCGACGCTGAACCGTTTCTTCGCCCTGCACGTGGTGGCCCTGCCGCTGGTGCTGATCGCCCTGGTGGTGCTGCACATCCTGGCCTTGCACGAGGTGGGCTCCAACAACCCCGACGGCATCGAGATCAAGCGGCACAAGGGGCCTGACGGGGTACCCCTGGACAGCGTTCCGTTCCACCCCTATTACACCCTGTTCCACGATCTCGGCGGCGTGGTGCTGTTTTTCATCGTGTTCTTCGCGGTGGTCTTTTTCGCCCCGGAGATGGGCGGCTATTTCCTGGAAGTGGCGAATTTCCAGGAGGCGGATTCGCTGAGGACGCCGGAACACGTGCCCCCGGTCTGGTACTACACGCCTTTCTATTCGATGCTGCGGGCGGTGACCGTGCCGCTGTTCGGCATCGACGCGAAATTCTGGGGCCTGCTGGTGATGTTCGGCGCCATCGCGATTCTGTTCTTCCTGCCCTGGCTCGACCGCAGTCCGGTGCGCTCGATGCGCTACAAGGGCTGGTACAGCCGCGTGGCGCTGATGCTCTTCGTGGTCAGTTTCTTCATTCTCGGCGTGCTTGGCACCCAGGCGGTAAGCCCCGCCAAGACCCTGCTGGCCCAGATCATGACCGTGGTCTATTTTGGTTATTTCTTCCTGATGCCCTGGTACACGCGCGTCGAAAAAACGGCCCAGCCGCCGGACCGGATCACCGGCCGCTGGATCAGCATTCCCCAGCTGATCGGCAGCATCGTGCTCATCGCCCTGCTCGTGGTGCTGCCCCTGATGCTCGTGTCGGAACGGGCGGAAGCCGCCGAAGCCGGCAATCTGGACCTGGACCACGTGGAAACCGATTTTCTGGACAAGCCCTCGCTGCAGCGCGGCTTCAACTACTACATGAACTACTGCGTTTCCTGCCATTCCCTCGGCTACGCCCGCTATGAGCGCACCGCCGACGATCTCGAGATTCCCCACGAACTCGTGCTGGAAAACCTGGTGTTCGACGATTCGCTGATCGGCGACCACATCCGGAATTCGCTGGCGGAAGACGACGCCAACGAATGGTTCGGCGTGGTGCCGCCGGATCTGACCCTGATCTCCCGGGTGCGGGGCCCGGACTGGCTCTACACCTATCTGCGCTCGTTCTACAATGATCCGGTGCGGCCATTCGGGACGAACAACAGCATCTTTCCCAATGTGGGCATGCCCAATGTGCTGCATGAATTGCAGGGCGACGTGATCTGCGATGACCACGGCACCGGGGACCCGATGGAGTGCAGCCTCAGCCATGTGGCGGGAACCGGCGGCATGGAGCCCGCGGAATTCGACGCCATGATTGCCGACATGGTGAACTTCCTCCATTACATCGGCGAGCCGATTCGTTACCGGCGCCAGCAGATGGGTGTCTGGGTCCTGCTCTTTCTCGGCCTGCTGTACATTTCCGTGGCCCTGATGAGCCGGGAATTCCGCAAGGACTATCACTGAGCGGCGCCCCGGCGCCCACATGAGGAAGCCCATGGGAGTTATCGCGAAGCGTTCGTCAATGACCTTTTTTTCCGATCCGGTCAGTCATTACAGCCATCGCGTACGCATCGTCCTCGCGGAGAAGCAGGTAACCGTCGATCTCATTGACGTGGACGGCGACAATCTGCCTGAAGATCTGGTGGACCTGAACCCCTACAACAGCCTGCCGACCCTGGTCGATCGTGAGCTTGCCCTCTACGAGTCCGACATCATCATGGAGTATCTCGACGAGCGCTTTCCCCATCCGCCGCTGTTTCCGGTGTATCCCGTGGCCCGTGCGCAAAGCCGGCTGTGGATGTACCGGGTGCGGCGCGAATGGTGCGCCCTGGTGGACCCGCTGCTCGCCAATGAAGGCGACGACGAAGAGCTCGAAGCCATGCGCGGCAAACTGCGCGACAGCCTGATCGCCACGGCGCCGATCTTTGGCGAAAAGCCCTTCTTCATGAGCGACGAATTCACCATTGTGGACTGCTGCGTCACGCCGATTCTGTGGCGGTTGCCGGTGATGGGAATCGAGTTGCCGGAAAACCGCGGCACCAGGCCGCTGATCGAATACCGCGAAAGGCTTTTCAACCGCGATTCGGTCAAGG
Source organism: Pseudomonadales bacterium (assembly GCA_022819645.1). GTDB lineage: Bacteria > Pseudomonadota > Gammaproteobacteria > Pseudomonadales > Pseudohongiellaceae > UBA9145. The sequence continues at coordinate 33,810 of JAJEGU010000009.1, read as the reverse complement.
CGAGCCTGTCGGAGCTTGAGCGGGAAATGTCCGCCTGAGCGCGCCCGGAAGCCCGCAGGCCGGGCCGGAAACCGGGGCGTGATCAGTTTACGTATTCAAACACTTTCACCACCCGGGTCACGCCACTGATGTCGCTGACCCGGGCCGCCACCGCGTCTCCCTGTTGCCGGTCGATCACGCCCATGAGGTAGACGGTGCCGTTTTCGGTGATTACCCGCACGTCGGCGTCCACATCGATGCTGCTCGTCAGCAGCAGGGTCCGCACCCGGGTGGAAATCAGCGCATCGTTGCCCCGGGAGATGAGGCTGGTATTGCCCGTGACTTCGATTTCGTCGTGAATACGGCGGATGTTCGCGCTGGCCTCGCTGGCGATTTCCACCGCCCGCTGCTTCAATTCCGGCGTCGGCGCCTGACCCACGAGCAACACCACGCCGTTATGGGCGGTGATGCCGATATTGGCCTGCTCCAGCGCTGGCTCCTGGGCCTGGAGATTGATGCGGATGCGGGTCTCGATGGCCTCGTCGGTAATCATGGCGCCGGCGGTGCGCTGGGTCAGGTCCTCCTCGATGCCCTGCTCGCTGCGGGTTCCCGCGAGAAAGGGGGCGCAGGCCGCGACTAGCAGCGACAGACTCAGTATCAATAGCCGGAGTTTCATGCGTCTTCCCCTCCGAAGATCGCGGTATCGATGAAATCGCAGAGACAGTGGATCACCACCAGATGCACTTCCTGAATCCTGGCGGTGCGGTCCGAGGGTATCCGCACCTCGATGTCGTCGTCGCCCAATTCAGTGGCCATGCGTCCGCCATCCCGACCGGTGAGCGCCACCACGATCATGCCGCGCTCCCGGGCCGCGGCCATGGCCTGGACCACATTGTCGGAATTGCCGCTGGTGGAGATGGCCAGCAGCACATCGTCCCGCTGGCCGAGGGCAAGCACCTGTTTGGCGAAAATCTCGCCGTAGTCATAGTCATTGGCGATGGCGGTGATCGTGGAGCTGTCGGTGGTGAGGGCGATGGCGGGCATGCCGGGGCGTTCGCGCTCGAAGCGGTTGAGCAATTCCGCCGAAAAATGCTGGGCGTCGCCCGCCGAGCCGCCATTGCCGCAGCACAGGATCTTGTTGCCCCCGAGCAAACTTTCCACCATGGCGGCGCCGGCCCGCTGGATCGATTGCGGCAGTTCGCTGGCGGAGCGCTCCTTGACCGCGATGCTGTCAAGGAAGTGCCGGGTGATGCGTGGGGTCAGGTCCATGGGTCAGGTTCCGTTCCGCAATTCTCTGTATCGGCCATGACGCGGGGATATTGTAACCCGTAATGAGCAGGCTCCCAGGAGCCTGCGCCACAGGAATTCACGGCTGCAAATCCGCTCTCATCCACGCCCCCGGCCGCTCGATTTCGTTGCATATTCACCAATATTCGCCTCAATCGAGCGGCCGGGGGCGCGGCGATAGCGAATTTTCGCTTTCGCGAATTCCTGCGCCGCAGGCTCCTAGAAAGCGTCGCGGATCCATTCGAGCCGGTCCGCGCCGCGGGGACCATTGCCGGTAATCGCCACCACATCGAAACGGCAGGCCTTGTGCTGCCAGTTTCTGGCATTGAGGAACCAGGCCGCGGCAAGCCGGACCCGGCGCTGCTTGCCGGGTCCGATCGTCTCCTGGGCGCTGCCGTAGCGGGCGCTTTTGCGGTAGCGCACTTCAACAAAGACCACGGCGCCTTGCCGGTCCCCCATGATGAGATCAACTTCCCCGGCGCGGCAGTGAAAATTGGGCTCGATGAGCTTCAGGCCCTTGTTCGAGAGAAAGCGCAGCGCCCGCCGCTCCTGCAAGTGGCCCGCATGCCGGTTGCTCGCGGGCATGGTTCAGGCGCCGGGTTCCGCCAGTGGCACGGCAATGCCGTTCTCGAATCGCCCCGGCGTGAGCCGGCGGTGAATCCGGCGATTGTCTTCCATGCGCAACTCCCCGGTGGCGCCGCGCAGGCTCGTGACCTGTCCCCGCAGGAACTGGCCGAGCCGGGGATACAGCCGGAAGCTGTCGATTCCCATGGCCTGCAGCCTGCGCTCCGCCCCGCTGGCGGCAAGCGCCGGGTTCTCATTCAGCCACATCAGGGGGGCGTCGGCGAAAATCACTCCGTTGAGATCGCGGTTGCTTTCGGGATTCTCGGCGCCGTCGTAAATCGAGGGCAGGGCGAAAACCGGCAGGTCTTCCGCGTAGTAGAAATCGAGCGCGGGCTTGATCTGACGTCCCACCTGGGGGTTCGCCATGAGGAAGATGAAGTCGATATCCTGCCGCCGCCGGGGCGTGAACTCCACATTCGAGCGGGGCAGGATGTCGAGCAGGCGGGCAAGCCGCGCCTCGCTGGCGTCGATATCGAGAACGGTCTTGACCACTTCGGTGAAATCACCGCCGCCGAGATAGGCCGCCCGGGCCACAAACTCGCCGCCCCGGGCCTGCCAGCGTTCCGCGAAGATATTCTGCAAGCGCAGGAAAACGTCGTTGGCCGGATAAATCACCGCCGCATTGCGGTGGCCCGACCGCAAGGCGAGATCGATGACCGCATCGATTTCATCTTCCGGCGCCAGGGCGAACTGGAACAGCCTGCCCTCGCCGGCGGGCGGCTCCGCATCGGTATAGTTCAGCGCCAGGGTCGGCGCCGGCAATTCTCCGGCGGCAAGCAACTGATTGACCAGGTCCTTGAACAGCGGCCCCACAATCAGGTCGGCGCCGGAATCCACCGCCTGCTGATACAACGGACGAATATCGGCGGCGCCGGTGGAGTCGAACAGCGAAATGCGCGGCACATCCCGGGAAACCGCCAGGGCCTCGTAGTAGCCCGCGAGAAACCCCTGCTGAATCGCCGCGCCAGCCGCCTCGCCCAGTGGCAGCATCAGGGCGATATGGCGCGGCCGTTCATCCCAGGCCGCCTCAAGCTGGCGCAACTGTTCCGGCAATTGCCGCGCCGCCGAATGCTGCTCCCAGGCCCGGCGCCAGTTCACCAGCGACTCCAGTTGCCGCGGAATGCTGTGTTCGCCGGAATCCACCACCCGGGCAAGCTCGACCCAGCCCCGCAATTCATAGCTCGTGCTTGCGGCGGCCATTTCCTCCAGTTCCCGGGCGCCGCGGCTTTCCAGCGTCGCCCAGATTTTGCGACGCACATCCTCGCCCGGCTCGCCATCGAGCAAACCGGCCGCCCCGATCCATGCGGTAATCGCCTGCCGCGGCTGGTCCAAAGCGCTGGCCGCGTCGCCGAGGAGCAGGTGATAGTCGATAAACCCTTCTTCCCCCCGGCCTGGCGCCGCGACTTCACGCAGCCGCGCCATGGCCCCGGCGGCATCGCCAGTCGCCAGCGCGATGCGGGTCCGCAACAGCGCAAGCCCGGTTGCCAGTTCCGGCTCGGGAGGGAACCCGGCGTCCGCAACCGCGGCCGCTTCCGCGAATTTCCCTTCTTCCAGCAGCCGCCCGGCGGCTTCCATCCGCAGCAAGGCGGCCTCGGCGCCGGCGGCGGCATCGGCCCGAGCCAGCAAGGCCGCCACAGTATCCGCCGCCGGTTCAGCCACCGCCGCATCCCGCGCCCCGCCGGAACCGCCACAGCCCGCAAGCCCCAGCAGCGCAAGCAAGAACAGGAGTCGCGAAACAGTCAAGAGAAACCCCAAACACCGAGAAATCGAGAACGGCGCCAGCCAACCGGCGCCGCCACGGAAAGCCTAATACAGGAAAAGCCGCAGCGCCAAACTTTCGCGCAAAATTCTTCAGTCGCCTGATCTGCAACCGCGCCCCTGGCTGATCGGTTGAGGCGAATATTGGTGGATATGCAACGAAATCGAGCGGCCAGGGGCGTGGATGAGAGCGGATTTGCAGCCGTGAATTCCTACGGCGCAGGCTCCTGGTCCTCGATATTGGACGAAAGCAGGCGACGGAGCGATTCGGGATCGCGATTCTTGCGCCTTGCCAGGTCATCGACCTGTTCCCGGCTGATCTTGCCCACCGGGAAGTATCTGGATTCGGGATGGGCGAAGTACCAGCCGGAGACGCTGGCGGCGGGGAGCATGGCATAGCTTTCGGTGAGTTCGACGCCGATGGACTGTCTGGCCCGCAGCAGGTGGAAGAGCGTGGTTTTCTCGCTATGGTCGGGGCAGGCGGGGTAACCCGGGGCGGGGCGGATGCCCTGGTACTTTTCCCGGATCAGGTCTTCCGCGTCCAGTGATTCTTCCGGGGCGCAGCCCCAGAACTCCCGGCGGACCCGCTCGTGGAGTCGTTCGGCGAAAGCTTCGGCGAGGCGGTCGGCAAGGGCCTTGGTCATGATGGACTGATAATCGTCCCCGCCGGATTCGAATTCCGCGGCGAGTGGGCCGGCGCCGGCGATGGTAACCGCGAATCCTCCGAGATAATCGGTTCGTCCGCTGGACTGCGGGGCGATGAAGTCGGCAAGACAGAGTTGGGGCTGGCCCGGTTGCCCGGATTTGGGCAATTGCTGGCGCAGGAAATGGAATGCCGTGCTTTCGCTGCCGGGGTCTCCGGCGGCGCGCACGCGAACGTCATTGGCCCCTTCGCGATTCGCGGGCCAGATGCCGAATACGGCCTTGGCGGTGAACTTTTTTTCCCTGGTGATGCGTTCAAGCAGCGAGTTGGCGGCGTCAAGGAGTTCCCGGGCCTGTTGGCCGACTTTTTCGTCTTCCAGAATCGCCGGGTACTTGCCGGCAAGGCCCCAGGTGATGAAGAAAGGCGTCCAGTCGATATAGCCGCGCAGTTCCGCAATGGAATAGTCATCGAAAATCCGGGTTCCGATCAGGCGCGGCTCCGTGATGGGGGCGGATTCCCAGTCGATCGCCAGCGCCCGGGACTGGGCCTCGGCGTAGCTGAGCAACTCGCGGCGTTTGCCGCGCCGGCTGCCGCGCCTGCGGATTTCGGCGTATTCCCGCTTCAGCTTGCCGCAGTAATCGGGCTTTGTCCGGGGGTTGAGCAGGGCGCCGGCCACGGCCACGGAACGCGAGGCGTCGGGGACGTAAACCGTCTGGTCATTCCGGTAATGCCGCTCGATCTTCACCGCGGTATGGGCCCGGGAAGTGGTTGCGCCGCCGATCAGCAGGGGAATGTGGAAATCCTGCCGCTGCATTTCCCGGGCCACATGCACCATTTCATCGAGAGACGGCGTGATGAGGCCGCTGAGACCCACGAGATCGACCTTCTCCTCCCTGGCGGTTTGCAGGATGCGCTCGCTGCTCACCATGACGCCGAGGTCGATCACCCGGTAATTGTTGCAGCCAAGCACCACGCCGACGATGTTCTTGCCGATGTCATGGACATCGCCTTTCACCGTGGCGAGCAGAATCGTGCCCTTGGCGCCCTGTGGGGAACGGCCCTTTTCCGATTCCATGAAGGGTTCGAGCCAGGCCACCGCCTGCTTCATGACCCGGGCGCTCTTGACGACCTGGGGCAGGAACATCTTGCCGGCGCCGAACAGGTCGCCCACTTCGTTCATGCCCTGCATCAAGGGACCTTCGATCACTTCAATGGGGTTTTGCGCCCGCTTGCGGGCTTCTTCCACATCTTCCTCGATATGGCGGTTGACGCCCTGGACCAGGGCGTGGCGCAAGCGTTTTTCCACCGGCCATTGACGCCAGGCTTGCTGTTCCCGGACCTCCGCTTCGGGTGCGCCGGAAGCGTTTCCGGCCCCCTGCCGCAAATCCGCCGCCAGCGCGAGCAGGGCTTCGGTGGCGTCCGGTGAGCGGTTGAGAATCACGTCCTCCACGGCGGCTTTCAGTTCCGCTTCAATGGCGTCATAGACCACAAGCTGGCCGGCATTGACGATACCCATGCTCAGCCCGGCGCGAATGGCGTGATAGAGGAAAACCGAGTGAATCGCTTCGCGCACGGCGTTATTGCCGCGGAAGGAAAAGGAAACATTGCTGACGCCGCCGGAAACCAGCGCCCCCGGCAGGTTCGCGCGGATATGGCGGCAACATTCGATAAAGTCCACCGCGTAATTGTTGTGCTCTTCGATGCCCGTGGCGACGGCGAAGATGTTGGGATCGAATATGATGTCCCAGGCGTGGAAATCGAGTTCCTCCCGCAGCAGGCGCCAGGAGCGTTCGCAGATTTCGATCTTGCGCGCCAGGGTGTCGGCCTGGCCTTTCTCGTCAAAAGCCATGACGATGACCGCCGCGCCGTATTTCAGGCAAAGCCGCGCCTTGGCGAGAAAATCCTCCTCGCCATCCTTGAGGCTGATGGAATTGACCACGCACTTGCCCTGGGCGCATTTCAGGCCCGCCTCGATCACTTCCCAGCGCGAGGAATCGATCATCAGCGGCACCCGGCAGATTTCCGGCTCCGCGGCCACCAGACAGACGAACTTCTTCATGGCCGCCACGGAATCGAGCATGCCTTCGTCCATATTGATGTCGATGATCTGGGCGCCGGCTTCCACCTGTTGCCGCGCGACCTCGAGCGCTTCCTCGTAGTTTCCTTCGCGGATCAATCCGGCAAACCTCGCCGAACCCGTGACATTGGTGCGCTCGCCCACATTGACGAACAGCGAGTTCGGTTCGATGGAGAAGGCTTCCAGTCCGGCGAGGCGGCAGGCGGGACTGATCGCGGGGATCTTGCGCGGCGCAAGCCCGGCCACGGCTTTGGCCATGGCGCGGATATGCGCTTCCGTCGTTCCGCAACAGCCGCCGACGATATTCACGAGGCCGCGCCGGGCGAAATCACCGATAATGGCCGCCATCTCCTCCGGCGTCTGGTCATATTCGCCAAATGCATTGGGCAGGCCGGCATTGGGATGGGTGCTGACGGGAACCGGCGCGATGCGGGACAATTCTTCCACATGGGGCGCAAGTTGCCCGGCGCCGAGAGCGCAATTGAAACCCAGCGCCAGGGGATTGCCATGGATGACCGAATTGCGGAAGGCCTCGACAGTCTGCCCGGACAGCGTGCGCCCGCTGGCGTCGGTTATCGTCCCTGAAATCATCAGGGGAAGCCGTTCGCCGCGCTGCTCGAAGAAATCGAGGCAGGCATGGATGGCCGCCTTGGCGTTGAGGGTGTCGAAAGAAGTTTCGATCAGCAGCAGGTCGGCGCCTCCCTCCACGAGGGCGGCAATGGCCCCGGAGTAATCCGCCGCAAGCTGGTCATAACCGATACTGCGAAAACCCGGATCGTTGACATCCGGCGAAATCGAAGCCGTCTTGCTTGTGGGGCCGATGACTCCCGCCACGAATCGCGGCCGCTCCGGGGTGCGGGCATTCATCTCGTCGCAGGCGGACCGGGCGAGTCTCGCCCCGGCAAGGTTCAGTTCCCGCGCCAGCGACTCCATTCCATAGTCCGCCTGGGAACAGCGGCTGGAGTTGAAGGTATTCGTTTCGACAATGTCCGCCCCGGCTTCCAGATAAGCCAGGTGGATATCCCGGATCAAATCGGGCCGGCTCAGATTCAGCAGGTCATTGTTGCCCCGCAGATCGGTTTCCCAATCGGCGAACCGCTCCCCCCGGAAATCCGCCTCAACCAGTCCGTGCCGCTGAATCATGGTCCCCATGGCGCCATCAAGCAGCATGATCCGCCGGGCAAGAATCGCTTCCAGCCCATCATAAGCAGCAGATTTCCGCATGGCCGCAGCCCGCCCCGGGGGAGAAAAGGCGGCAATTTTAGCAAAACCCGCCCTGCGTCATTTTGCGGCTGCGCGCGGAATGACGAGGAAGCAGCGGCGCCTCGAAACAAAATCTTCAAGCTTGCGGTAAAATGTCCGGGTTGAATCATCGGCAATGCCGGGGAGCGTCCGACGTGATCAGCATTACGGAATCGGCCCAGGAATATCTTGCGGAACTGCTTGCCAAGCAGGATTGCGAAGGCATTGGCGTGCGGATCTTCATTCTCGACGCCGGCACGCCCCAGGCGGAGACCTGCATCTCCTACTGCCGCCCCGGCGAGGAAAAACCCACGGACGAGAAAAAACCCTGCGCCGGCTTCAGCGCCTGGGTCGACCAGCCCAGCATTCCCTTTCTCGAAGACGCCGTGGTGGATTTCGCCAGGGACTCCATGGGCGGGCAACTCACCATCAAGGCCCCCAATTCCCGCCTGCCGCGAATCGGCGAAGACAGCTCCATCGAGGACCGGGTTAATTACATCCTCTACAACGAAATCAATCCTGGTCTCGCCGCCCACGGCGGCCATGTCACCCTGGAGGAAATCTTCGAGGAAAACATCGCCGTCTTGCGCTTTGGCGGAGGCTGCCAGGGCTGCGGCATGGTGGACGTGACGCTCAAGGACGGCGTGGAATCCGCGCTGCTGTCCCAGATTCCGCAGCTCAAGGAAGTCCGCGACATCACCGACCACAGCTACCGGGAAAACGCCTATTACCGTTAGGGAAGCTCTGATCAAGTCAGAGCTTCGCCAGCAAAACAAAACCACGCTTTTGTTTTGCGATAATGAAAAACTCCACGGATGGAGTTTTTCAGAGAATACTTAGTGTGCAACTGCCGCCGGCTCACCCTGGATAGCGCCGTGCCAGTTCCCCGTAGACCCGCCGCCGGTAATCCGCCGGTTCGGGATCGAGTTCGTCAAGGATCTCCGCCAGACATTCATTGTCCTCGCGGCCGGACCAGAGCTTCTGGTAGCGGCCTTCCCTGTAGCCGTGGTCCTGGCGGAAAAGGTTGAGCACATTCTTGCCGATGTACTGGCGGTACAGCCCTGGCCAGTCCAGTTCGCAGTCCTCCATGATGGCGCCGAACAGTTGCAGGTCGATGCGGCGGCTTGCGCTCAGCCCGATCAGCAGTTCGAGCTTGCCGAGCAGGTCGAGTTCGGTGAGCCGATGCCGCCCGCCGTCGAAAGCAATGCCGCCAGCGCTCCGACCCTCGCCCAGCAGGCCGAGCAGGACAGCCAGGGCGGCGTTCTGGTCTCCGTTTTCCCGCAGCAGAATTTCCGACAGCAGAAAATGCCAGATATCCACGAGTTCCATTTGCAACTGGGCGGTGTCGCGCCGCTGCCGTTTCCACCATTTCCAGCCGTGGTGTTCGATCGCCTCGGCGCCTTCGACCATCACCGCCCGCAGGTAGGGGTAGGCGGCCTTGAGCCAGTCCGGGTCGATTCTCGCGTTCATTTCCGCCTGCAGGGAGAGCATGGCGGAGGCTTGATCCCGTGACAGCATGGAGCGCCTAGGAGCCTGCGCCGCAGGAATTCACGGCTGCAAATCCGCTCCCGTCCACGCCCCTGGCCGCTCGATTTCGTTGCATATCCACCAATATTCGCCTCAATCAATCAGCCAGGGGCGCGGCGATAGCGAATTTTCGCTTTCGCGAATTCCTACGGCGCAGGCTCCTGGATATTCGGAATGGTGGGAAAATTCAGCGAGCCTGTTTTTCGAGGGTACTCAGCATATCGCGCCGGCTGCGCAACATGTCGGTGTACGATTTGCGAACCGCAAGCGCTTCCTCATTTTCGGCCTCGACCTCGTCAAGCTCCCGCAGCCAAGCTTCCAGCACCTTGATTTCGCCGGTCAGTTGCATCGTGCCTTCCTCGATCAGTTTCTGATCGATCTCGACACTGGAGTCTTCGTAGTCCCGCTCACCCACGAAACGCCTCCGAATCCACGGTTGCAGGGCAGGCCAGAATGTCACAGACAAAAATGGCGGTCAAGCGCGCATCCTGATCCCCGCTTATGGCGCTGATCGGCGTCTTTTTCCACCACCGCGGGCGAAGCGGGGGCAACTGCCTCCCAAGGTTGGGCATGGCGTCGCGCACGAGCTCGATCACACCGGGAGCGGGACTTTCCATCGCGTCGGACCCAACGATTTCAGCCATCGAAAGGCCGGCTTCCGCCGACCGCCGCGAAGGCAAGCAAAAAGACCAAGCCGACGCGTATTTTGAACATTTTCACGGTTTGTTCCAACGACGATGTTCAAGACAGCGAGCGAATCCCGAACCGGAGACGGGCATCTCATGATACGCCGCTACTTGAAGATAATTTTGCGGCAACTGATTCGACCATCAAATCGGATCAGGTTGGACAGCCCCCGACTCGGCCAACCTTCTGACTTCGGTGGCCGCCCCGGTGGCGCGCTCCATGACGAACTGATGCAATTGAACCACGCTGATGTCTTTGGTCGCGCGATTCACGAGCATCCCCGCGGCTAATCCGGCAAGCAAGGTCAAGCCAACAGGTCCGCCGAAGACCGCCACCTGGGAGGCGGCGGCAAGCGTTGCGCCGGTGCCCAGCCCGCCCTTGAGCAATCCATCCACCGCTTCGACGTATTCGCCGGCTTGTTCGGCCTTGTGGAATGCGCGCGCCAGACTGGTTAGCGTAACGACGAGGAGGATCGGATTGGCGCTGAAAACCGCGGCCACTCCCATGTTGCCCACAAGCTTGGAAAATTTCTCCGTATCTTCCTCGTTCCAACTCAGGATCACCGACATGAAACCGATGATGCCCGCGAGCAATTCGGGAGCGTCGTAGCTGTTGATGTCGTAAAACCAGTCTTTGGGAATGCCGAAATTCGATTGCAGGTGATTTGCTACTTGATCGTAAGTTGACTTGTCCCAGTTGGCTATGGGCAAACCTTTCGGCGTGGTCAAATCCTTGAACATCGCTTCAGCGAATCCCAAAGCTTCTTCGACGAAGGTATCGTCCGGCACAGCGCCTCGAACCGCTTGCCAGGCGCCGGCGATGGTGTGCCCGCCATCGACCATGCGATGGTTGCCGCCGCTGATCGCGGTTCGCAAGTATTCGGCGTCCATGGCCTTGTCGTAGATCGTTGCCGAACCCTTTACGGTCGCCTGGAGCAGTTCGTTGAGGTCGGTGGCGAGCGAACTCGCCAGCAATCCCTGCACGGTCGCGAGCAACTCGTCAGCGAGAGCAGCCGCCGAGGCCAGCGCTTGTCCGGGACCGGATTTCACACGGGCAAAAACACCGCCGGCCGCGTCCGCTATCTGTCTGGCGGCGCTTGCGGTCGCATCGACCGCCGAGGCCGCGGACTTTCTTGCCGCGGAGCCCGCTTCGGTCGCGGCCTTTGAAACGCCGTGCAAGTATCCCGCGGATTCATCGGCGGCAGATGACTGGTCGTCCGAGGAACGATCGGGAACCGGTTTAACTCCCGCCGTGTCCTTCCACCGAATCCAGGCATCCGCGAGCCCGGAAACCTTCGGCAGAAGCAAGGCGCCGTACTCGCGCCCCCCGAGGATCAGACTGCGCCGCAGCGCCGCCTCCCGGTCCAGTACGAACAACTTGCCAAGAACGAAACCAATGGCTGCGTCGAATTCGTCGTCCGATTCCGGATGGGGCAAATCCCCCTCGAAGCCAATACGTTCAAGGACGATCTCCCACATTTCTTCCCGAATTTTCCCACCCTGGTTTCCCTTGTATATCCAGTTCGCGTCGGCGCCTCTTTCGCCGCGGCACCAAAGCCAGGCCGCCAATCCCGGATGAATCTCGATTACCGATCTTCGCTTCTGCAATTTGTCGCTGGAATTGGTAACCAGTTTCAACGGAAGTTTGTTTTCCGGCTTGTCATGGGGGCCGACCCGGGGAAGTCCGAGCAAGGCTCGACTGATTGTCCAGTGCGGACAGGCGCCATAACCGAGCACGGAAATGCCTTTTGGCGTCTTGAAACCGGTATCGTCGAGAGAAAAGAAGCGCTCTATGGGACGCTTGGTGAAGTCGAATCGATACGAACCGGCGTTTTCGGTATCGAAGGGTCCCGTCAATGGCGCGTCCCAGCAAACCAGAACCGAGCCCTTCGCATCGGTTACTTGATCCACGAACTCGCGAAGCTCCCGCGCGGATAGCCGTAAGTATTCCGTTCCCTCGAAAACAGTGCTTTCCTTTCCCGGGGCGGGATCAATCGCGATTACGCGCATCGATTTGGCAGTGCGTTTTTTAGCCATCGTTCAAAGAATGTCGCCCATAGCCAGGGAAAGCCTCACAGAGTTTACGACCCAAATCGGGAACTGCTCCTGCTACACAAGACAGGCCCTAGCCAAACAGCCTTTCACGCACTTGAGCCTTGGAAATTCCATGGAATTTCGCGACCGCCCCCACAATCGAGTCCAACGTTCCAACCCGTAATGCCTGATGGCGGGGGACGGTCAAACTGTGACTCTTCTCACCCGATTTCAACGTCAAGGTCATATGGCTGCCGGAATTTCGCACGATGCTATAGCCGTATCTGCGAGACAGTAACTTTGCAGCCGCGGCCCCCGACAGATTTCGGGGAATTTTCATACCGCGACGGCTTCTTCCCGGACCAGGTGCAATCTTACGACGCGGGGTGTGTCTTCAGACGCGAAATGGCAAAGCACGGCATCCCGAGCCATGGCTTTCAGTTCGTCCCAATCGCTCCCCTGGGTAAAAATGTCATGGCCAAGCGCCCGCGCATCGTATCCGCCCTCGGGCGCCTCGGTAACTTCGAAGATGATTTCAATGGGTCTCATTTGTGCAGGCTCCTGATTGAACTGGCTATTTTACCCCAGGAGTCTGCGCCGCAGGAATTCGCGAAAGCGAATTTGCAGCCGTGAATTCTTACGGCGCAGGCAGGCTTGTTTCTGGCGGGATGTTCCCGTACAATGCGCCGCTTTCACCGGAATGACCAGTGGGCCGGTAACGGGCGAGAAACATGTATGCGGTAATCGAAAGCGGCGGCAAACAGCATCGCGTGAGCGAAGGCGAGGAATTGCGGCTGGAAAAACTTGACCAGGAAGTGGGCGCGACGGTAGTCTTTGACCGGGTGCTCATGGTGGGCGAAGGCGCGGAGGCAAGAATCGGCCAGCCCTATGTGGAGGGCAGTTCGGTGGAAGCCGAAGTACTCGAACAGGGCCGGGGCGAAAAAATCCGTATCGTCAAGTTCCACCGCCGCAAGCACCACCGCAAGCAGATGGGCCACCGCCAGTCGTACACCCGGGTGAAAATCACCGGTATCAGGTCATAGGGCAGAATCATGGCGCACAAGAAAGCAGGCGGCAGCAGCAATAACGGCCGCGATTCCATATCCAAACGGCTTGGCGTCAAGCTTTTCGGCGGCCAGACCGTCAAGGCGGGCAACATCATCGTGCGCCAGCGCGGCACCCGATTCCATCCCGGCGAACAAGTGGGCTGCGGTCGCGACTACACCCTCTACGCCAAGGCCGACGGCATCGTCGAGTTCACCGTCAGGGGCCCCCGGAAACGCAAATACGTCAACGTGGTAAACCCCGCCTGACCGTTTCGTTCCTGAGTTCGGCCAATCCGAAACCGCAATCGCCGAACGGCATCCGAGCCAGATCGCCAATTTCTGAAGCCGCTGACAAATCAGCGGCTTTTTCTCCTGGTATTCTCTGAAAAACAAAAGCGTGGTTTTGTTTTGCTCGCGAATTCAATGGCTTACTCCAGTCACGGAGCATAGCTCCGTACCGTTGCGGCCGCGCTCGAAGCTGCGCTTCGAAAACGCTTGCCTTCACCCATCGAATTGTAATTTTGGTACCTTAAACCGTCGGAAATGCCGTAGGCCGTGGTCGGTACCGGGTGTCTGGCGGCATGCGAGGCAGGAAGCAGAGCCTGAGCCTGCATGGAGGAATTTACGGCGTCCGCAAGACACCCGGTACCGATAGCCGCGATGCGTCCGGTAAACAGTTCTTCGGGAAAACTCTCGTGAAATTCGTCGACGAAGCCGAAATCAGCGTGGAAGCGGGCAGCGGGGGCAGGGGCTGCCTGAGTTTCCGGCGGGAAAAGTTTATCGAATTCGGTGGCCCCGACGGCGGTGACGGCGGCGCCGGCGGCAGCGTCCTGCTGCGCGTAAACCCCAATTTGAATACACTCGTGGATTTCCGCTTCCAGCCGCTGTACCGCGCCCGCTCCGGCCAGCCCGGCGCCGGTCGCAACAAGACTGGCGCCGGCGGCAGTGATCTCTGCATCGACGTGCCGCCGGGAACCAGCGTCTTCGACAGGGAAACCGGCGAACTCATTGCCGACCTGCGCGAGCCCGGAGAGCCGGTCACAGTCGCGAGGGGCGGCCGTCCCGGCCTTGGCAACAGCCGATTCAAATCGAGCACCAACCGCGCCCCCCGCAAGACCACCGATGGCGCGCCGGGAGAGGCGCGCAAGCTGCAACTGCAGTTGCGGCTCGTTGCCGACGTGGGCCTGCTCGGCCTGCCCAATGCCGGCAAGAGCACGCTGATCCGGGCGGTATCGGCGGCGCGTCCCAAAGTCGCTGATTATCCCTTCACCACCCTGATTCCCAATCTCGGCGTGGTGCGCCGCGGCGCTGGGCGCAGCTTCGTCATGGCCGACATACCGGGGCTGATCGAAGGCGCCGCAACCGGCGCCGGCCTTGGCCCGCGCTTTCTCAAGCATCTCTCCCGCAGCCGGCTGCTGCTGCACCTCGTGGAAGTCCTTCCCGCTGATGCCGGCGACCCGGCGGCAAACGCCGCGGCAATCGTCAGGGAACTGGAAACATTCAGCCCGCTGCTCGCCGGCAAGGAGCGCTGGCTCGTGCTTTCCAAGACCGATCTAACGGGCGAAGGCGAATTGGCGGAAATCGAGGCGAAGCTGCGCCGGGCGCTGGACTGGAAAGCCCCGATACACCATATTTCAGCCCTGACCGGAGCTGGATGCGACGCGCTCTGCGAATCCCTGATGCAAGCCATCGAATCCCATTGCCGCAAGCTGCGCGAAGACAGGGATTTTGCCCGGGAACAGGAAAGGCTGGAGCGGGAGATGTTGCTGGAATTCACCACAGACCCCAGGCGGGAGAGCGATCATGCGTGAGCGAATCGCCACCTGCCGCACCTGGGTGGTCAAGATCGGCAGTTCCCTGCTGACCAATGACGGCGTGGGGCTGGACCGCGGGGCGATAGCCGGCTGGGCCGCCCAGATCGTGGCGCTGCGGCGGCAGGGTTTGCGGCTGGTGGTGGTGTCCTCCGGCGCGGTGGCGGAAGGCGCCACCCGGCTGGGGCTCAGATCCATGCCCCGGGAAGTGCGCCTGCAGGCCGCCGCGGCGGCGGTGGGACAGATGGGTCTGATCGAAGCCTGGGAAACCTGCTTCGCGCAACATGGCGTCCACGCCGCCCAGATTCTGCTGAGTCATGAAGACCTGTCGAACCGCACCCGCTATCTCAATGCCCGCTCCACCCTGAGTTGCCTGCTGGATCTGGCCGCGGTTCCCGTGGTGAACGAGAATGATTCCGTGGCTACCGAAGAGCTTTGCCTTGGCGATAACGACAATCTGGCCGCGCTGGTCTCGAACCTGATCAATGCCGATCTCATGGTGATACTTACCGACCAGGACGGCCTGTTCAGCGCTGACCCGCGCAAGCACGCCGAAGCTACCCTGGTGGAAAGCGGGCGGGCCGGCGACCCGGCGCTGGAAAATCTGGCCGGCAAGGGCAGCAGCCTCGGCCGCGGCGGCATGACAACCAAATTGTCCGCGGCGCGGCTCGCGGCGCGTTCCGGCACCCAAACCATCATCGCCAATGGCCGCGAGCCCGAGTTGCTGTTGCGATTGAAAACCGGCAAGCCGCTAGGCACCTGGCTCAGCGCCGGGCAGGGTCCGGTCACCGCCCGCAAACAATGGCTGGCGGGGCAGTTGACGCTGAAAGGATCGCTGAGCCTGGACGCCGGCGCCGTTGCGGTGCTGCGCGAGCGGGGCAGGAGCCTGCTTGCCGTGGGTCTCACCGCCACCCGGGGAGAGTATCAGCGGGGCGAAGTGGTGGCCTGCCTGGATGCTTCAGGCCAGGAAATCGCCCGGGGAATGGTCAATTACAACAGCAGGGAGGTGGCGCGCCTGCTTGGCGAGGACAGCTCCCGCATCGCCGAACTGCTGGGTTACGCCGGCGAAGAGGAGATCATTCACCGGGACAATATGGTGCTGACGGAGTAGAACCAGGAGCCTGAATGAGAGCGGATTTGCAGCCGTGAATTCCTGTGGCGCAGGCTCCTGGTTATTGCAGGGCCTTGACGGCGGCATTGAGCCGGCTCTTGTGCCGGGCCGCCTTGTTCTTGTGGATAATGCCCTTGTCCGCCATGCGGTCGATGACGGGAACCGCAGCCTGATAGGCGGCGTTGGCGGCCTCGTAATCCTTGCCGTCGACCGCCGCGCGAACCTTCTTGATGCTGGTGCGAACCATGGAACGAAAGGACGCATTGTGACGGCGCCGCTTCTCGTTTTGCCGGGCGCGCTTGCGCGCTTGTGGGGAATTTGCCAAGGAGACCTCCGCTGGGTTCAGCCGTATTCCAACAGCCCTGAAAAAAGTGCGACACTATGCCGTTTTAGCCCGTCCATGTCAATCGTTCCGGCTGCCCTGTGAATTCATCCGACGCCAGTCCGGCCAGCGCCGGAGACCCGGCTCCCAACGACGACGGCCTGCTCAGGTCGAGCGGCGTTACCGGCTCCATGACCATGGTGTCCCGGATGCTCGGGCTGGCCCGGGATGTGGTCATCGCCCGCCTGTTCGGCGCCAGCGAGGGCGTGGACGCCTTTTTCCTCGCCAACAAGATTCCCAATTTCATGCGCCGGCTTTTCGCCGAAGGCGCATTCAACCAGGCTTTCGTGCCGGTGCTGTCGGAGTACCGAACGAAGCGCAGCCACGCCGAAGTGCGGGAACTCGTCAATGCCGTGGCGGCGGCCCTCGGCGGGCTGCTGACGCTGATTACCGCGGTGGTGGTCGTCGCCGCGCCGCTTCTCGCCACGGTGGTCGCCTATGGATTTCTCGACGAGCCGGACAAGTTCGCCACTTTCGTCACCATGTTCCGCATCACCTTTCCCTACCTGCTGCTGATTTCCATGACGGCGATGTGCGGGGCGGTACTGAACAGTTACGGGTATTTCGCCGGACCCGCGATTACCCCGGCCATGCTCAACCTGTCCCTCATCGGCAGCTCTTTCCTGCTCGCGCCCTGGCTTGCCGAGCCAGCGCTGGCGCTGGCCTGGGGCGTGCTGATTGCCGGTGTCGCCCAGCTTCTGTTCCAGTTGCCCTTTCTCATGCATATCCGGCTGCTTCCGGTGCCCAGGCCGAGCCCCGGGCACGAAGGCCTTGTGCGAATCCGGCGCCTGATGCTGCCGGCGCTGTTCGGCGTTTCGGTAAGCCAGATCAATTTGCTGTTCGATACGATCATCGCCTCGCTGCTCGTGACCGGCAGCGTTTCCTGGCTGTATTATTCGGACCGCCTGATGGAATTGCCACTGGGCACTTTCGGCATCGCCATCGCCATCGTGGTCCTGCCGAGCCTGTCGCGCAAGCACGCCAGCGAATCCATGGCGGAGTTCTCCGCCACCCTGGACTGGGCTTTCCGGCTGGTCTGCCTCATTGCCCTGCCGGCCACCCTGGCCCTGATCCTGATTGCCGAGCCACTGCTGGTGACGCTGTTCCAGAATGAGAATTTCACGGCTTTCGATGTGGAACGCTCCGCCGCCAGCCTCAAGGCCTATGCCCTGGGACTCACCGCCTTCATGGCGGTGAAGATCTTTGCGCCGGGTTATTACGCCCGGCAGAATACCAGCACGCCGGTGCGTATCGGCGTGATCGCCATGAGCGTGAACATGGTCCTGAATCTGGGCCTTTATCTGTCCGGTTTCGCCCATGTGGGGCTTGCCCTGGCCACCAGTCTGGCGGCTGCGCTCAACGCCTCCCTGCTGCTGCGGGGACTGCGGCGGGACGGGGTCTTTCGGTTCCAGCCCGGCTGGCCCCGCCTGCTTTTGCAATTGGTCGCGGCCAATGGCGCGATGACCGTGGCGCTGCTGAGCCTGGCCGGCCCCTGGCGAGAATGGCTGGAATGGTCCATTGGCGCCCGGGTATGGCAGCTTTCCCTGCTGGTGCTGGGCGGGCTGCTGGCCTATGCCGCCCCGCTCTGGCTCTGCGGCCTGCGGCCGAGGCATCTGCTGCGATGAGTGTGGCCGCTTCCAGTCATCCTGCGCGTAGCGAAGCGGAGTCGCAGGATCTCCCTGGGAGGTCAATTCCCGAGATTCTGCGACTACGCGCAGAATGGCGGGGCTTTATGGAGAATGAGGCAGTTACACGGGTAGATAGATCATCGTGAAGCGGGTATTCAGCTCTGAAAATACCATAGACGTCTGGCAGATCAGGAATCTGCTGGAGGTTGCCGGCATCAAGGCGGTGGTCAGGAATGCCGACCTGTCTTCCGCCTATGGCGAGGTGCCTTTTCTGGAAAGCTGGCCCGAAGTCTGGGTCGAGCGGCCGGTGGACTACAATCGCGCCCGGGGTATCGTCGAAGAGTATCTGGAAGGCGGGGACGACCATCGCCCGGACTGGCGCTGCCGCCGCTGCCGGGAATGGAACGACGCAGGTTTCGCCATCTGCTGGAATTGCCAGAAGCCGGCTGAAGACCAGCGCTGAAAAACAGGAGACTGCGGCGCAGGCTCCCGGCGCTGAGTCAGTCTCCGGCCAGCAGTTCCGCGAGACTGTCGGTCAGATAGCCGATATTGGCCCGATTGATGCCGGCGATATTGATGCGACCCGATTTCACCAGATAGATGCTGTATCGGCTCACCAGGGTTTCCGCCTGCTCCGGTGTCACGCCGAGAAAGGAAAACATGCCTTTTTCGCGCTCGATGAAACCGAAATCCCGGCTCAGGCCGGCTTCCCGCAAGGCCCGCACCAGAGACGCCCGCAGGCTATTGATGCGGCCCCGCACTTCACCCAGTTCCGTCTCCCAGTCCGCCCGCAGGGCCGGGTTCTCCATGATGGTCTGCACAACGGCGGCGCCATGGTCTGGAGGCATGGACCAGTTCGCCCGGGCCGTGGCCGCTAGCCGGCTTGCGGCGGCCCTGGCCACGGTTGCCGATGCGCAGATTGCGGACAGGGCGCCGGTTCGCTCGCGATACAGGCCGAAATTCTTCGAACAGGAGCTTACCAGCAGCAACTCGGGCAGGGCTTCCGCCAGCATCCGCACACCGGCGACATCCTGCTCGAGCCCGTCGCCGAGGCCCTGGTAGGCCATATCGATCAGTACCACAAGCCCCCTGTCCAGGGCGAGATCGCGCACCGCCCGCCACTGCTCCGCCGCAAGATCGGCGCCGCAGGGATTGTGGCAGCAGCCGTGCAGCAACAGCACATCGCCCGCGGCGGCGCCGGACAGGCGGTCGAGCATGGCGTCAAGGCGCACCGAATGAGAGCTGAAATCGTAGTAGGGATAACTTTCGATCCTGAGCCGGGCGGCGCCAAGCAGGGGCCTGTGATTGGGCCAGGTGGGATCGCTCAGCCAGACCGTGGCGTCCGGATTGGCCTGGGCGAGAAATTCCGCGGCCAGCCGCAGGCCGCCGCAACCCCCCGGCGCCTGCAGGCTCACCCGGCGGTCGCCGAGCGAGGCAAGCAGTTCATCGCCAAATGCCAGTGAAGCCATGGCCTCATTGAAACCCTGGGCACCGGCCGGGCCCACGTAGGCCTTGCTTCGCTGGCCCGCAAGCAGCTCGCTTTCGGCCTGTTTCACCGCCCGCATCACCGGGGTATCGCCCTGCTCATCCTTGTAGACGCCTGCGCCGAGATCGATCTTGCGTGGGTTGGGATCGGCCCGGAAGGCCGGCGTCAGGGCCAGAATCGGGTCCGGCGGCAGCGCCTGCAAATTTTCAAACATCGTTTTCACCTTGCGCTCTGCGGTAAGCCTTGAGCGTGTTCTGCAAAAGTGACGCCCGGGTCATGGGCCCGACGCCGCCGGGCACCGGCGTAATCCACGAGCATTTGGGCGCCACCGCGTCAAAATCCACATCCCCCGCCAGCCGGAAACCTGAAGGCCGGCCAGCGTCGGCCACCCGGGTGGTTCCCACGTCGATCACTACCGCGCCTTCCCTGACCATGTCCGAAGTAATGAATCCGGGCCGGCCGATGGCGGCAATCAGGATGTCGGCGGAGGCGCAAAGCGCTTTCAGGTCGCGGGTGCGGCTATGGGCGATGCTGACAGTGCAATTGCCTGGCCGGGAGTTGCGCGACAGCAGGATCGAAAGGGGAGTGCCCACGATATTGCTGCGGCCCGCCACGACACAGTGCCTGCCCTCGGTTTCGATCCGGTAACGGGCGAGCAGCTCCATGATGCCGTTGGGGGTTGCAGTCACAAAGGACGGCAGGCCGAGGCACATCAGCCCCACATTCTCCGGGCCGAAGCCGTCCACGTCCTTGGCGGTATCGATGGCCAGGGTAACCTTCTGCTCGTCGATATGACCGGGGAGGGGAACCTGCACGATGAAGCCGTCAATCGACTCGTCGGCATTGAGTTCGGCGACCCTGGCAAGCAATTCGGCTTCGCTGGTTGTGGCGTCAAGTCGCAGCACAGTGGAATCGAAGCCGACTTCGTCACAGTCCCGCACCTTGTTGGCCACATAGGTTTCGCTGGCGCCGTCATCCCCCACGAGTATCGCCGCGAGATGCGGGACTCGCTTCCCGGCCGCCCGCAAATGCGCCACCTGGTCGCTGATTTCGCGGCGAATTTGTTTGGAGCAGGACTTTCCGTCTAATATCTGCACGGCCTTGGATTCCATGAAAGAAACGGACACGCCGGAGGCTGCGTCCCCGGCCTGCGAAAGGCCGGCAATGATAAACAAGCGCCGGTTCCCGCTCAAGCGAACCGCCTGTGGAGCCGCAATTCTCATTATGGCGCTGAGCGCGCTCGCTATGGTCATCCCGCGCGCAGTCGCGGGGTGAGGCCCGACCGGCATAGCCGGCAAAGAGCAGAGCTCTTTGAGAGCCGAACGGCTCGACAAGGGCGAGGGCAAGCGTTTACGAAGCGCAGCTTCGTGCGCAGTCCCGAGCGCCGCCGAGCTATGCTCGGCGGCTGGGAAGTCGAGGCTGGGGTTTGGCGAAACCACTGTAGCCGCGCCAGGGAAGGCATGCACACTCACACAGAATCCCCAAAGAGATTCTGCGACTACGCTTCGCTTCGCGCAGAATGACGGAGTGGAGGGCTTCCCGGCGGCAATGGAAAGGTTTTCATGAGCCCACGGCAGGTTCGGGAGCAAGAACCACCTAGGAGCCTGCGCCGTAGGAATTCGCGATAGCGAATTTGCAGCCGTGAATTCCTACGGCGCAGGCTCCTAGGAGTGGTGGAAGGGTGGAAAGGTGGAAGTGCTGCTCGCGACTTTGATTGTTCTGGCCGGGTCTTTTGTGCAGACTGCGATTGGCTTTGGCCTGGCGGTGATTGCGGCGCCGCTGCTGTTTTTCATCAACCCCGACTATGTGCCGGCGCCGATTACGGTGGCTGCGCTGACGCTTTCCCTGGCCAATGCCTGGCGCTTTCGGCAGTCGATTTCCTTCAGCGGACTGAAGTTCGCCATTTACGGGCGGATTCCCGGCACCGTGGCCGGGGGGTTGCTCGTGTTCTGGATTGACCAGCGCACCCTGGGCCTGTGGCTTGGCCTTTCGGTGCTTGCCGCGGTCTGGCTCAGCCTCGGCCGGGTGGAGTTTCGACCCACCCGCCCGGCCATGTTCAGCGCCGGATTCCTGTCGGGTTTCATGGGCACCAGCACCTCCATCGGAGGCCCTCCCATGGCGCTGGTGCTGCAGCATCAGACGGTGGATTTCATCCGCGCCAACATGGCGGCCTTCTTCATCGTCAGTTGCCTGCTGACCCTGATGATGCTGGCCACGGTGGACCGCTTCGGCCCGGAGCAAGCGCTGCTGTCCCTGCCTTTCCTGCCGGCAACCCTGCTCGGCTACTGGCTCGCCATGCGCTCGGTGCATCTGATCACCTCGCGAATGCTTCGTCTCGGCTCCCTGGTACTGTGCGGCATGGCCGGCCTCGCCGCAGTGCTTTCCTACTGGTTCTGAGCCCCCACCCGGGTCATTCCGCGCGGAACGAAGCGGAGTCGCAGAATGACGAAATAAGAAGATGCCGGTTCCAAGAATCATGCCAACAACCCTTTACTCCGCCCGCGCCGGTGGTACACTGCTTTTTCCAAAACATTTTTCCAGAGGAAATCCAGGTGAAAAAACTGATTGCTGCTGTGCTGATCTGCGCTTTTGCGCCGTTCGTATACGCCGACAATGACCAGGCTACCGAAGTCATCGCCGGGGTGCTGATGAGCCTGAATCACTTTCCGTCCGACGACGACAAGATGGCATTGCAGGCGCTGGTCGACGATGACGGCGTCGGGCCCGCCTTCAAGGCGGTGGCGAACGCCGTCATGGGAATCGAGCATTCCGCCAGCGAAGACGGCAAGGCCGCCATGGCGCAGGTTCTTGAAGCCGAAGATGCCGACCCTCGGGCCAAGTCCCTGGCCCAGGTCGTGATGGACCTGAACCACGGCGCCAGCGACGAAGCCAAGGCGGCGGTGCAGGCGCTATTGTAGTTCGCTGAATGGCAGCGCCATCGCGGCGCTGCCACAGGCGCGTTTGAAGCTTGCCCGGGGCGAAAGCGTTGGGTCGGGGGCTCCTAGGAGCCTGCGCCGCAGGAATTCACGGCTGCAAATCCGCTCTCATCCACGCCCCTAGCCGCTCGATTTCGTTGAATATCCACCAATATTCGCCTCAATCGACCGGCCAGGGGCGCGGCGATAGCGAATTTTCGCTTTCGCGAATTCCTGCGGCGCAGACTCCTAGGTATTGGCCGCTTTCAGGCCTTTCTTGCCCGCATAGAATTTGCGGATTTCCGCCAGGTCCCGCTCCACGTTCCCGCTGGGCTGGTAGAAATCCGCAAAACCCGCTTCCTTTTTCCCCGCATCCACGTAGCCGAGCAGGATCGGCACGCCGGCGTTGCTGGCGATGTGGTAAAAGCCTGTCTTCCAGCGCTCCACCTTGCTGCGGGTGCCTTCCGGCGGCACTAGGACGATCAACTCGTTGTGTTGTTCGTACTGCCGCACGGTCTCCCGCACCACGTTGTGCGGCCGGCTGCGGTCGATGGGAATGCCGCCCAGCCATTTCATCAGGCCGGCGAAAGGGAAGGGGAACAGGGTGTGCTTGCCCATCCAGAACACCCGCAGCCTCAGCGCCAGCACCGCCATGATCATCAGTGGGAAATCCCAGTTGCTGGTATGGGGCGCGCCGATCAATACGCAGCGCTGATGCTCGAGTTCCCCGCCGCGGATCTTCCAGCCCATCAGGGCCAGCATCAGCCGCGAAAAGCTTCGCAGCAGGGGGGTGATGACGGGAGTGGAAAAAACGGTGGTTCGCATGGATTCCCGCGCGCTTCCGGGCCTCAGTCTTCGTCGCCGAACAGTCGCTTGAGTTCGGAGAGGGCTGCATCGGCTTCGCTCGGGGCTGCCTTGCCCCCGTCCTCGTCATCCCCCGGGGCATCCTCACCGAACAAGGCGGCAAGCTGCTGCTCGGCGATTCTTGATTCGGACCGCGCCTTGCCGCGGCAGGCGTTCTTGCCGGGCCGGAAGTAATCGCAGAAATTGGCGCGGTCCTTGTCCAGCACGAAATCCGCCCGGTCCTCGCGGCAGGCGTCGGCCACCGCCGGGTCATAATGCCGGCAAGCGTAGCAGACGTGCAGGTCAACCTTGCATTTTTCACATTCCTCATAGCGGGAAAAGGGCAGCGGCACATGGTTCATGCGGTGATCGCACTTCCAGCAATTCATGGCGATGCTGCGACCGCTCATGCCAGCCATTCCGCAAAATAGTTCGCCGGGTCTTCCTCTCGAAGCGTTTTGGGATTGCCCCTGACGGCGCCGAGGTACACAAAGCCGATGATCTTCTCCGCCTCGCCCAGGCCGAGTCCCCGCTCCACCCGGGGATGGTAAGCCATGGAGCCGGTGCGCCACATGGCCCCGAGGCCCAGAGCGTGGGCGGCATTGAGCAGGTTCTGGGCAGCCGCTGCCGCGGAAAGGTCCTGCTCGATTCCGGGCACCCCGGGATGCTCCCGGTGGCTGGCGATCACCACAATGATCAACGGCGCCCGCAAGGTCTTCCCCCGCAGCCGATCCTTTTCCGCGGCCGTCATTTCCGGCGCCGATTCCAGGGCGGCGGCGACAAACAGATCGCCCAGCTTCCGCCTCGATTCCCCCCGCACCAGCAGGAAGCGCCAGGGCCTGAGCCGGGCATGGTCCGCCGCCCGCAGCGCCGCCCGGCAAATCGTATCCAACTGTTCCGCGTCCGGCCCCGGCGCCTCCAGTCGGGGCGCCGAATTCCGGCCCAGAAGTGCTTCAATTGCATCCATGGAATTTACATCGCCGTGGCCGGAATCTGACGCCGCCCCGCTCCCACTCGTCATTCCGCGCGCAGTCGCGGAATCCCGTTCATCCTGCTCAGCGCCACGTGCCGGGAGATTCTGCGCCTCGCTTCGCGCGGAATGACATTATGGAGCTTCGCAACACGGTCGAAGAATATAGTATTCACGAGGCATCGAAAACCGCCGAAGGCCGACCCTTTGATGATACAATCCGCCACAGGTCGCGAATGGGACAGATGATGAATTCCCAGGCACGGATCATCGCCGTCAGCAGCGAAGATCCGGTATATCCCCAGCACAAGTCCCGCTATTTCGGCACGGTTACCCGAAAGAAGCTGCGGCTGGTCTTTTCGTTCTATTCACCCGATGGCAATGAGATTGCCATGCCCATCGCCAGCATGTCGGCGTATCTCAAGCGCGAGTTTCCCGATGTGGAAATCCTGCTCGAACCCGTGCTGATCCTGCGCGAGGCCGAACGCTATACACCGGTGAATTTCGCCCGCGGGGTCGCCGAGCTTGATGCCGATCTCATCGCTTTTTCCATCATGAGCCCGCACTGGTTCCCCATGGAGCCCTACTTTGCCGAACTGAAGCGGCTGATGCCCTCGCTGCCCATACTCATCGGCGGCTACCAGGCCATGCTGTCCCGGGAGCAGACCATCGCCAACCCGCATATCGATTACATCTGTGTGGGTGACGGCGAATACGCCATAGGCAATATCGTGCGGCATCTGCGCGGGGAAACGGGCGCCGCCGACGGCATGTGGGAAAAACTCGCCGATGGCGAAATCTGGCGCACCGAAGCGCACCAGAACGGCGATCTTGCGGCACTGCCTTTCCCGGACTACGACATCTTCTCCCGGGACGGCGGTTTTGAAGGCGTCAACTCCTCGATCTTCGGCCCCAAGGGCAAGCTCGTGCTGCCGGTCATGACCGGCCGGGGCTGCCCCTACCGCTGCACCTATTGCTGCAACACTCCCATTCTGGAAGGCTGGCGCAGCAAGAAGACCTTTCTTCGCAAATACGAGCCTGAAGCCATGGTGGCGGAACTCGAGCGGCTGCGGGACCAGTACAACGTCGGCTATTTCGAGTTCTGGGACGAATTGTTCCTCTCCAACCTGAAATTCGTCCGGGCATTCTTCGCCATTTACAAGGAACGTATCCGCCTGCCTTTTTCCATCAATTCCCGGGTCGAGGTGATGAACGAGGAATTCTGCCGGACCGCGGCGGAAGCGGGCTGCCACACGATCTGGTTTGGCATCGAAAGCGGCGACGAGGAGTACCGGGCGCGAATGCTTGGCCGCAAGATGACCAACGAGCAGGTCATCAAGGCCGCCGACAACTGCAGGAAGGCGGGCATCTTCCGGCTGACTTTCAATATCGTCGGCGCGCCGCTGGAAACCGCCGCCAACATGCGCAAGACCCTGGAACTCAACCGCCGCATCGCGCCGGAGTTTTTCTTTTTCTTCCCCTATATTCCCCTGCGCGGCACGCCGCTGTACAAGATCGCCGAAGAGGAGGGGTTGCTGATGAAACACAAGAAGAATTTACACTATTTATCAGCGGTTAATGACAGAAAGTTCACCTTGAACATGAAAGAAAGGCCCGAACTGCTAAGCCAGAGCGAGTACAATGAAATCTGCCAGGAGATGCTGGCCTTCCAGCAGCGGAACAACCGCCTGAGCTACACCGAAGGCAATGCCATGGATGCACCCGCGATAATGCGGGACAAGAGTTTCGAGCTTGTGGAAGACGCCCCTGCGCCAGTGGAGGTGGTGGCGGTCGAAGGGAAGAAATCGCTGTTCTCCGAAGTGCGGGGCTTTTTCAGCCGTTAACTCCTTATCCTGCGCAATTCAGGCAGGCTTTTCCCGCAGGCGCATTTCGGCGCTGAGCGCCCGGTTGAAAGTCGCCAGGGAAATCAATCCCATGGCCAGATTGCCTCCCACGGCTCCGGCAAAGAATCCCCAAAGCCCGAAATACACGCTGCCGAGCCAGGCCAGGGGGACGTAGAAAACAAAGAACCGGGCAATGCTCAGCCACAGCGCGCGCATGGGCTGATGCAAGGCATTGAGCGAGGAATTGGTGAGGATGATGACCCCCTGCATCCCAAAACCCAATGGCATGACCCACAGGAACAGCCGGATGGTGGCAATCACTTCCGGATCATCGGAAAAAACCTCCGCGATCAGCGGTGCGGCCAGGGCCAGCAGGGCGAACACCAGCAACTGCCAGACGAGCACGAAGCGGATCGACAGTCGATAGGCTTCCGCCACCCGGTCCAGACGGCCGGCGCCGTAATTCTGGCTGATCAGGGGCGGCAGGGAAGTCGACATGGCGAGTATGAGCAGGGTGGCGATGGGTTCGATACGACCGCCGACGCCGAGCGCGGCAACGGCGTTATTGCCGAATCCCGCCGCAATCGCGGTCATGAAGCCCGCCGCCAGCGGCGTCATCATGTTGGCGCCGGCGGCGGGAATGCCGATGCGCAGCATTTCGCTTCCCGATGTTTTCATCACGGCGGGGGCGGGCATCTGTCTGGCCACCAGTTCCTGCTCGAACACGAGCAGATGAAACAGGTAGGCCACCGCCAGCCCCCAGGCGATGACCGTGGCCCAGGCGGCGCCCTGGATGCCCAGGGCGGGGAAAGGCCCGAGACCGAAAATCAGCAGCGGGTCCAGGGCGGCATTGGCAAAGCCCGCCGCCGCCATCAGCATGCTCGGGGTGCGGGTGTTGCCATTGGCGCGCAGTATGCTGTTGCCCGTCATCATGCAGATCATCAGCAGGCTGCCGGGCAGCCAGATCGCCATGAACTGGCGAATCGGCGCCAGCAGTTCTTCGCTGGCGCCAAGCAAACCGAAAATCCCGTCGAGGAAGAGCCAGCACAGGGCCACCAGCAGGCAGCCCATGGCCAGGGAGATATAGTTGATTACCGTGGCGGCTTCCCTGGCGCGCTCCATGTCCTCCCGGCCGATGTACTTGCCCACCACCGCCGAGGCGCCGATGCCGAGCCCGATCGCCATGCTCAGCACGGTAAAGGCGACCGGGAAGGTAAAGCTGATGGCGGTAAGCGCATCGGTGCCGAGAAAGCTGATGAACAGGGTGTCCACCAGATTGAAGCTGAACATCATCAGCATGCCGATAATCATCGGCGCGGTCATCCTGATCAATGATTCCCGTACGGATCCTTCCACCAGCTTGTGACGGGTGCCAGACGGCATGTGAGATTCCTGCAAACCTGCCGGCGACTATAGCGCAATCCTGGCCGGAATGTCCGCTCCGTCTGAGACTTAGGGAAGCTCTGATCAAGTCAGAGCTTCCCTGCGGCACATGGAAGTGCCGCCGAATTCGATGGCGTAAGCCATTGAATTCGGAAGCAAAACAAAACCACGCTTTTGTTTTGCGATAATGAAAAACTCCACGGATGGAGTTTTTCAGAGAATACTTAGGGGCGCCTGCAGCGGTATCCGGGCGCGGTTGCCGGGTTTCTCAGAGCGCCTTGCGGATTCGCAAAAGCTCGCGCAACATGCGCGGGTTGCCGTATAGCGTTTCGCCGCCTCCGGCAATATCCGCCTCGCCCGATGCTCCGGCAAGCAGGCCGCCGGCTTCGCGCAGCACAAGTCCCGCCGCCTGTACGCCGATGCCGGCGCTTTCCCCGCACCAGCCGCCCTGCAAGCGATTCGCCGCAGTCTGGACGATATCGAATTCCGGACAACCGCTTTGCCGGATGAGGACCTGTCGCGCTTGCAGCGCCTGCTGCATGGCCTGGCCCCGTTCGTTCTGCCCGGCGGACGAGTGCAGGGCGATCATGCGGCCTTCGGGGCGGGTATCGTCTCCCACCCGGATGCGGCGCGAATTGAGTTGGGCGCCCTGGCCGCGGCTGGCGCTGAATTCTTCCTGGCCATGGGGCAGCACAATGGCGGCGTGGCGCAGGACGCCCTTGACGCGGCAGCCGACGACAACGCCGAAACAGGGCAGGCCGGTAAGGAAGTTGCGATTGCCCGCCAGTGGCTCGAGCTGCCAGACCGCCTGGTCGTCGTTGCCGCCGCAGTCACCGGAAAGACGCGATTCGATCCTGTGTTCGGGATACAGTTTGTGAATCTGGTATACCAGGGTTCGTTCCGAATCCCTGTCCATGCTTGTGGCGAAGCCGCTGTCGCTGGCGTCGAGCACGCGAACCCGGTCGAGCCGGTCGACGCCATGGGCAAGATTGCGGGCGGCGGCGCGAGCCGCAATCAGTGCGACATTGAGTAGTGAGTCCATGACAGATTCAGAAAAATCGGGGGCGCATATTAGCATTTGCCGGAAGCATCGCCGCTTGTCGATTCGGGGTATCAGGCGACGCCGTCAATTCCTGCGGCGCAGGCCCCTGGCCAGTACAACTTCGATTGACCCCGGTCCCGTCTTCCATGGCGAGCCACTTTGCGACCGGATGGTATTTCCCGATGGCTGCACAACCTCCTAATGAAACAGGCGCTGTTTCAGTTCGGCGATGCGGTCGCGGGTTTGCGCGGCCTGTTCGAAGGCGAGGCTTTTGGCCTGCTGGTACATTTCCTTTTCCAGCCGGGCGATTTCGGTCTTGAGTTGCTCCGGGTTGTGGTCATCGGGCAACTGGTATCCGGCGGGTCGTTCCGCTACCCGGCGTTGCCGGTGGCTGGCGTTGCCGGCGTAGGCGCCTTCCATGACGTCCACCACGGATTTGCTGATGCCGGCGGGGGTAATACCGTGGATCCGGTTGAACTCGAGCTGGCGAGCCCGGCGCCGGCTGGATTCGTCCATGGCGCGTTGCATGGAGCCGGTAACGGCGTCGGCATAGAGTATGGCCTTGCCGTTGATATTGCGGGCGGCGCGGCCGATGGTCTGGATCAGGGAGCGGTCGGAGCGCAGAAAACCTTCCTTGTCGGCGTCGAGCACCGCCACGAGGGAGACTTCGGGTATATCGAGCCCTTCCCGCAGCAGGTTGATACCCACGAGCACGTCGAAACCGCCAAGGCGCAGGTCGCGGAGGATTTCGGAACGCTCCACGGTGTCGATATCGGAATGCAGGTAACGCACGCGCACATCGTGCTCGGCGAGATAGTCGGTAAGGTCCTCGGCCATTCGCTTGGTAAGCACGGTGACGAGCACCCGCTCTTCCCGAGCGGTCACGAGACGGATCTCCGACAGCAGATCGTCCACCTGGGTGGAAGCGGGCCGCACTTCGAGTTCCGGGTCCACCAGGCCCGTGGGCCTGACCACCTGCCGCACGAGTTGGCCCTGCCTGCGCTCTTCGTACGGCCCGGGGGTGGCGGAAACGAAGATGATCTGGGGCGTCAGGGATTCCCATTCCTCGAAACGCAAGGGGCGGTTGTCCAGCGCCGAAGGCAGCCGGAAGCCGTATTCCACCAGGGTTTCCTTGCGCGAGCGGTCGCCCCGGAACATGGCGCCGAGCTGGGGAATCGAGACATGGGATTCATCCGCCACCACGAGTGCGCCGGCGGGCAGGTAATCGTAGAGGGTGGGCGGCGGCTGCCCCGCTTCGCGGCCCGACAGGAAGCGCGAATAGTTTTCGATTCCGGCGCAGTACCCCACTTCCTGAATCATTTCCATGTCGTAGCGGGTGCGCTGTTCGAGCCGCTGGGCTTCCACGAGGCGGTTTTCCCCGCGCAGGAAGCTGAGCCGTTCGGAGAGTTCCTCGCGAATCCGGTCGATGGCGTTCATGAGGGTTTCCCTGGGAGTCACATAATGTGATTTGGGAAACACCGTCAGCCGCGGCACTTCCCGGATGACGCGGCCGGTGAGGGGATCAAAATGAGACAGCCGCTCGATTTCATCGTCGTACAACTCGATCCGGATGGCGTCGCGCTCGGACTCCGCGGGATAAATGTCAATCACGTCGCCCCGCACGCGGTAGGTTGCCCGGCGCAGTTCCATGTCGTTGCGGGTGTATTGCAATTCCGCGAGTCGCCGCAGCAGATTCCGCTGGTTGATCCTGCCGCCCTGGTTCAGGTGCACCACCATCTGCAACCAGGCATTGGGATCTCCCAGGCCGTAGATTGCCGAAACCGTCGCCACCACGATGACATCGGGCCGCTCAAGAAGGGCCTTGGTGGCGGAGAGCCGCATCTGCTCGATGTGGTCGTTGATGGAGGCATCCTTCTCGATGTACAGGTCGGAAGAAGGAACGTAGGCTTCAGGCTGATAGTAGTCGTAGTAGGAAACGAAATACTCCACGGCGTTGCCGGGAAAGAATTCGCGAAACTCGCCATAAAGCTGGGCGGCCAGGGTCTTGTTCGGCGCCATCACCAGGGTGGGCCGCTGCACCCGCTCGATCACGTTGGCGATGGTGAAGGTCTTGCCCGAGCCGGTCACCCCGAGCAGGGTCTGGGCGTGCAGGCCATCCCGCAGTCCTTCCACCAGACTGCCGATCGCTTCCGGCTGGTCCCCCGCCGGAGCAAACCCCGCCTCAAGCCTGAATTGCCTCTTCATCGTTTCCCCGAGCCTGCCGCAGGCGCGCAATCATCAACAGCGGCGTATGTTAACAACAATCAGTAACTGCCTAGGAGCCTGCGCCGTAGGAATTCGCGAAAGCGAAAATTCGCTATCGCCGCGCCCCCGGTCGGTCGATTGAGGCGAATATTGGTGGATATGCAACGAAATCGAGCGGCCGGGGGCGTGGATGAGAGCGGATTTGCAGCCGTGAATTCCTACGGCGCAGGCTCCTAGCCCTCAATTGCGGATGTATCGTGGCCACGCATGGAGATTCCGGGACTTCGTTTCGCTACGCACAGAATGGCGATGCGATGGAGTATCGGACGCTGCCGTAGCAGGTTGCGCCCCGCCCGAGTCGAAGAATAGGCCGGGACTGTTCCACTGGCCCTGGGGAATACGTATAATCGCCGCTCGCCGCGGTCCAGTGGTGGAGTCGCGGCGGTGCGGGCAGGCAGGCGCGTAGCTCAGTTGGTTAGAGCGCTACCTTGACATGGTAGAGGTCACCAGTTCGAATCTGGTCGTGCCTACCATTCCATGGAGGGAATTTTCCAGAGAATACCTACTACCCCGGTATCCTTGTGCCGGCGTCGAACTTGACGCCGGGTGTTGTTCACGAACAGGAAGGACGATGCTGACGGTCACCTTGCCGGACGGCGGCAACAGAGAGTACCCCGGGCCGGTTTCGGTGGCCGAGATCGCCGCGTCCATCGGCCCCGGCCTGGCGAAGGCCGCGCTCGCCGGTCGCGTGGACGACGTGCTGGTGGATACCTCCCATGTGGTGGACGGGGACGCCCGGGTGGCGATCGTCACCGACCGCGACAGCGACGGCGTTGAAGTGCTGCGTCATTCCTGCGCCCACCTCATGGCCCAGGCCGTGCAGCGGCTCTTCCCCGAGGCCCAGGTAACCATCGGCCCCGTGATCGACGACGGCTTCTATTACGATTTCGCCTACAGCCGGCCATTCACCCCGGACGATCTCGCCGCCATCGAGCGGACCATGAGCGAAATCGTCAAGGAAGACCTGGGCGTGGAGCGCAAGCTGCTCGAGCGCGATGAAGCCGTGGCATTGTTTCGCGACATGGGCGAGCACTACAAGGTGGAGATCATCGAATCGATTCCCCCGGGTGAGCCGCTGTCGTTCTACCGGCAGGGCGAGTTCATCGACCTTTGCCGGGGGCCCCATGTGCCCAGTACCGGCAAGTTCAAGGCGTTCAAGCTGACTTCGGTGGCCGGCGCCTACTGGCGCGGCGATTCCAGCCGGGAAATGCTGCAGCGGATCTACGGCACCGCCTGGCCCAGCGCGAAGGAATTGCGGCTCCATCTGCAGCGCCTTGAGGAAGCCGGGAAACGCGATCACCGCAAGATCGGCAAGCGACTCGGCCTGTTCCATTTCCAGGAGGAAGCCCCGGGGATGGCCTTCTGGCACCCGAAGGGCTGGACCGTCTATCAAGTTATCCAGTCGTACATGAAGCGGGCCCAGGACGCCAATGGCTATCTGGAAATCAATACGCCGCAACTGGTCGATTTCTCGCTGTGGGAAAAGTCCGGCCATGCCGCCAAGTTCTCGGAGGAGATGTTCACCGTCGAATCCGACAACCGCCAATATGCCATCAAGCCGATGAATTGCCCCTGCCACGTGCAGGTTTACAATCAAGGGATCAAGAGTTACCGCGACCTGCCCCTGCGGCTGGCGGAATTCGGCTCCTGCCACCGTTATGAACCCTCGGGCAGCATGCACGGCCTCATGCGGGTGCGCAACTTCGTGCAGGACGACGGCCACATTTTCTGCACCGAAGAGCAGATCCAGTCCGAAGTCGCCCGGTTCAACGAGTTCCTGTTCGCCGTCTACCGGGATTTCGGTTTTGACGAGGTGATTCTGCGGCTGTCCACAAGACCGCGGAAACGGGTGGGCTCCGATGCGCTGTGGGACCAGGCCGAAGACGCCCTGCGCCAGGCGCTGGACGCCACTGGCCTGGACTGGGAGCTGGCCCCCGGGGAAGGCGCCTTCTACGGCCCCAAGGTGGAATATTCCCTGCGGGACTGCATGGGGCGGCTCCAGCAATGCGGCACGATTCAGGTGGACTTCTTCACCCCGGGCCGCCTCGGCGCGCAATATGTGGCGGATGACAACAGCCGCAAGACTCCGGTAATGCTGCATCGCGCCGCCCTCGGTTCCTTCGAACGTTTCATCGGCGTTCTGATTGAACACTATGCCGGCGCCCTGCCGGTTTGGCTGGCGCCGGTGCAGGCCGTGGTCATGAATATTACCGACAAACAGGCGGAATATTGCCAAAAAGTCGAAGAATCCTTGAAAAACAAGGGTTTCAGGGTCGCATCGGACTTGAGAAACGAAAAGATCGGCCTTAAAATCCGCGAGCACACGATGCAGAAGACCCCCTGGTTGCTGGTCGTTGGCGACCGGGAAGCGGGTTCAGGTTCGGTATCGGTGCGGAAACGGGGAGGAGAAGATCTGGGTAGGATGACGGTTGATGCATTTTGCGGTCATCTGGGCGAGGAAGTCGCGCAGTTCGGTCGCTCCGGCTCCGATGGCGCTCTCCGGCAAACGGCTACATGAGGTTGAAGCGCTGAAAATATGAGGAGCGATGCCAAAAAGGCGATCATTAACGATCAAATCGATGCGCCGCAGGTGCGGCTGATCGGGGCAGACGGAAATCAGGTCGGAATAGTTCCCATCGAGGAGGCGCGCAACGCCGCCTCCGATGCCAAACTCGACCTGGTATTGCTGGTCCCCGACGCCAAGCCGCCGGTGTGCAAGATTCTGGATTACGGCAAGCATGTCTTCGACCTGAAGAAGCAGCGCGCCGCCAATCGCAAGAAACAGCGGCGGGTGCATATCAAGGAAGTCAAGTTCCGGCCGGGTACCGAGGAAGGCGATTACCGGGTCAAGCTGCGCAATCTGGTCCGCTTTCTCAGCGACGGCGACAAGACGAAGGTTTCCCTGCGTTTTCGCGGTCGGGAAATGGCGCATCAGCATATCGGCCAGGAACTGGTGGAGCGAATTCGCCAGGACCTGGAGGAATACGGCACCGTGGAACAGGAGCCCAAGATGGAAGGCCGCCAGATCGTCATGGTGCTCGCGCCGATCAAGGGACGCGGTCGACCGCAGTAGCATCCGGCGCAGGCTCCTAGGGAAGCTCTGATCAAGTCAGAGCTTCCCTGCGGCACATGGAAGTGCCGCCGAATTCGATGGCGTAAGCCATTGAATTCGGGAGCAAAACAAAACCACGCTTTTGTTTTGCGATAATGAAAAACTCCACGGATGG
>JAJEGU010000040.1 GCA_022819645.1 Pseudomonadales bacterium | reverse complement strand
GTATTCTCTGAAAAACTCCATCCGTGGAGTTTTTCATTATCGCAAAACAAAAGCGTGGTTTTGTTTTGCTCCCGAATTCAATGGCTTACGCCATCGAATTCGGCGGCACTTCCATGTGCCGAGGGGGAGCTCTGACTTGATCAGAGCTTCCCTATAGCAGTTTCTGCAGATTGCCGTAGCCGCTGCGGCTGATGGGCAGTTCGCGCTTGTCGGTCAGGATGGCGATGCGGCTGTCCTTGCTCTCGGATTCGATTCGCGCGAGAAAATTGATATTGAGCAGATACGAGCGGTGGATGCGGCAGAACAGGCGCGGGTCGAGCTTCTTCTGCAGGCGGCTGAGCCGGTCGAGCTTGATGTGGGTGGCGTCCGCCGTGTGGATCGCCACGTAGTCGTCGGCGGCTTCAATGTAGCGGACGGTGTCCACCGCGAGCACGTGGACTTCGCTGCCGTCGCGCACGAGGATCCGGCGCAGCAGTTCGCGCTCCCGGGCCGGGTCCGCAAGCAGGCTTTGCAGGCGTGAAGGCTCTTCAAGCCCCACCCGCGCCACGACTTTCTCCACCGCCTGGGCAAGCCGCTTGGGGTCCACGGGCTTGAGCAGGTAATCCACCGCATTGGCCTCGAACGCCTGCACCGCGTACTGATCGTAGGCGGTGACGAAAATCACGAAGGGAATCTGTTCCTGGACGAGTTCGAGCACGTCGAAGCCGTCGAGCTTGGGCATCTGCACATCGAGAAACAGCAGTTGCGGACGCTGCTCATGGATTGCCTTGACCGCCTGCAAGCCGTTCTCGCACAGCCCGATCACCGCGAGCTCGGGATGCCTGGCGAGGGCCGATTGCAGCGCCTGGCGGGCATGGGGTTCGTCGTCGACAATAAGGCAGTTTATGGGTTCGCGTTTCGCCATGGCCTTCACTTTACGGCCGCTTGGGGCTCGGGTAAAGGCAGGCAGATGCGGGCGATGAAGCTGTTGTCCTTGCGGCTGGTGTGCAGGCTGGCTTCCTCGCCGTAACGGTTCTTCAGGCGCTGGCGCAGGCTGATGAGCCCGCTGCCGGTGCCCTGCCGCTGGTGGCCGAGCTCATCCACCGGGTTGCTGATGGTGATGTGCAGCCGTCTGTCGGAGGCATTGGCGCGCAATTCGAGGCAGCCCCCTTCGATGCAACTGTCGATGCCGTGCTTGATGGCGTTTTCCACCAGGGGAAACAGCATCAGCGAGGGAACCGGGGTCGGCAGCAGGATCTCGTCGGCCTCGATGACCGTGCACAGCCGCTGGCCGAATCTTTCCCGTTCGATACTCAGGTAGTTTTCCACATGCTCGAGCTCCGCGCCGAGTGTGGCAGTGGGCCGGTCGGCGTAGGCCACGCTGTAGCGCAGGAAGTCCGCGAGACGCAGGCAGAAATGCCGCGCCTGGGCGGGTTCGGAATCAGTGATATTGGCCAGCGCATTGAGGGCATTGAACAGGAAATGCGGGTGAATCGTGGCCCGCAGGGCGCGCAGTTCCGCCTTGCTGGTGAGCAGTTCCTGCTGCAGAGCCGCCTGTTCCAGGTCGCGACCGCGCTCCAGCGCGATCAGCAAATAGTGCAGCAGCACGAAAAACTCGTAGCCGCAGGCGAAAATGACGAGATTGGTGAACAGTCCCTGGGAAAAATGCTCCAGGGCGGGAATCGACGGGGCCAGGGAATCCAGTATCAGCGCATAGCCTCTTGCGAGCAGCGCCCAGATTAGCCCGGTGACGACGAGAATCAGCGTCTGGGTGCCGATCACCTTGCTCCAGGCGCCCCGATCGAGGGGCAGGGCGCGGCAGAGATAATAGTTGGGGATCAGGAACAGCAGCCAGAGAAAGTACGTCGGCGTATACAGGGCGAGGCCGTGCCACGGCGGTACGTCCGCGATGCCGCCGACGAGCGCCGAAAGGCCGGCGCTGAACAAGGTCCAGCCAACCAGCATCGCGATTACGCGGTTGGGGGTCCTGAATAAGGGATGCATGGGAGTTTACGGAGCCGGCGCTCAGTTCCGGATTTCGCCTCCGCCCATCAGCGCAAGGCCGGTGACGATCAGGGTTTTGGGGGGCAGGTTCAATTCTTCCGCCATGTCCCGGGTCTTGTTGCTGTAGCCTCCCATGATACACAGGGAGCCGCTTTTTTCGACCTTCCAGTTGGCGGGGACGGTAATTTCGACTCCGCCCATGATGCAGTACACATGGAGCCGCATGGTATCGCCCGCCATCTCGGCTTCGCTGAAATCCAGTTCATAGCCGCCCCAGATCGCCATGACTTCGCCGCCCTGGAGTTGCCGGGAGTGAAAGTTCAACTCGCCGCCGCCCATGAAGGCGAACAGCTTGATTTCATCCTGCTCCGGGTCGAGGTCCGCATTGCTGGTATTGAGGCTGCGGGGGAGGAGATTGCGGGGATTGACGAGGAAGAAGGCGACGGTGAGCAGAATCACGGGAACGACCATGTCGCCGAAGGAAAGTCCGAACAGCCCGATCTGGGAAATGATCAGCACCGCGCCGAACAGGATTACCAGCCAGGCCATCAATGGCGCCCGGCCCCTCTCCGCCCGGGAAATCCAGAATACGCCGGCAAGCACGAGCAGGTAGGGGATCGAATTGAAAATGAACCGGAAGGCCGCGCCGATCAGGTCGCGCAGGCCCAGGAAACTGAACAGGCCGGCGTTGGAGAGGATCAGCAGGCCGGCAATCGCCACGAGCACATAGGCGGCGGTTTTTCTACCCTGGGAAGATTCCGGTTCGGTCATCGGCGCTTGCCTTTTGTTGCAGTCTGCGGGCAAGCCTATCCCCGGCCCGGCGCAATACGGCAAGTGATTCGGTGAATGACCCCGAATTCTCGGTGAATCGCGTAACAGTCCTGCATGGCCGGCCGCACGTTATTGACCGAGCAGGGGGCGCAGTTCAGGGAAAAGCGCATTCGGAGCCGCTGCCGCGACTGTAGAATCCGCCTCGACCGTAAGACCTGGCAACGCAATTCACGCATCATCGCCTGCCTGCACTGCCCGACGGTGACGAATTGCCGCTTGGCCCGGTAACTTTCGAGCAAAAGAGGACGTTGGAGAAATGGGGGACGCAATCATGCAGTATCGATATCATCACTTCTACCTGCCCATAGCGCGCTATGTGAACCGGCTTTCGCCCGCGGCGAAAATCGCCGTGGTCATTGGCCAGCTCGTCCTGTTCGGCACCTTGCTCGCATTTGAACTCGCCAACATGCCGGGGGTGCTGTAGGGCGCAGGCCGCGTAACGCTGCTGGGCCGGTTTGAGCGCAGCTTTGACGCACGGGTGTAACATTCTCCCGGCACCATCTGCCGTCAATTCATCAGCCAGCGGAGTTGCGTCATGAGGATTCCCGATTCCCGCCGCCGTATCTCACGGCGGCATTTTCTTGCCCATTCAACCCACCTGTACGCGGCGCTGGCCCTCGGCGCCCTGCCGGCGCTGGCTCATGGCGCCGCCCGCCGGGTCAACAGTCTGCCGGAAGATCCGTTTTACCTCGGCGTGGCCTCGGGCGATCCCGGGCCCGATTCGGTGATCCTCTGGACGCGGCTCGATCCGGCCGTGCTGCGCCAGGCCGGTCTTGACATGGATGTCCTGCAAATCGATTACGAAGTTGCCGCCGATGCCGGATTTTCGCGCATTGAGCGGAGCGGCAGCGTCGCCGCGGCGCCCGAACTCGGTCATTCCGCCCACGCCGACGTGCGCGGCCTGCGGCCCGGCGCGGAATATTTCTATCGCTGGCGCATCGGCGGCATTGCCAGCCCGGCGGGCCGTACGCGCACCGCCGCCTCCGGCGCCGACGACGTCGACCGTTTCCGCTTCGCCTTCGCCTCCTGTCAGCAATACGAACATGGCTATTACACCGCCTATCGGCACATGGCCGACGAACAGTTCGATCTCATCGTCCATCTGGGCGACTACATCTACGAAAGTTCCTGGGGCGAGAATCTGGTGCGGCGCCACGAGGGACCGGAAATCCAGACCCTGGCGGACTATCGCGCGCGTTACGAGACCTATCGTTCCGACTCCGACCTGCAAGCGGCGCATGCCTCGGCGCCCTGGGCGGTGACCTGGGACGATCATGAAGTCGACAACAATTACGCGGCGATGATCGCCGAAGACGAGCAGACTCCGGAACAATTGCTGATCCGCCGCAGCGCAGCGTATCAGACCTGGTACGAATTCATGCCCGTGCGCCTGCCGGTGGGCCGGCAGGGTCCGGACATGCCGATTCACCGGCGCCTGCGTTTTGGCAAGTTGCTGGAAATGAGCGTTCTCGATACACGGCAGTACCGCAGCGACCAGGCTTGCGGCGACGGCCGCCGGCCGAGCTGCGCCGAACACCAGGATCCTTCGCGCACCCTGCTCGGCCGCGCCCAGAAACAATGGCTGCTCGACAGTCTCGGCAGCGCCGATGCGCGCTGGAACGTGCTGGCGCAACAGATCATGATGGCCGGCCTGCGTTCCGTCGGCGACAACGGCGAGCAACTCTGGCCGATGGACATCTGGGACGGCTATCCCTTCGAGCGGCAGGAGTTGCTGCAGGCGCTGGCCGACGCCGGCACGCCGAATCCGGTGGTGATCACCGGCGATATCCATTCGCATTGGGCGGCGGAATTGAAACTCGATTTCGACGATCCGGCGTCACCCGTCGTCGGCACGGAGTTCGTCGGCTCTTCGATCAGTTCCGGCGGTGACGGCGAGGACAGCAACGACTACGGCGCGGCGCTGCTCGCCAACAATCCCCACGTTAAGTTCTACAACTCACAGCGCGGCTACGTCGCGAACACGATCACGCCGGCGCGATGGCGCGCGGATTTCAAGGTGCTGCCGCGGGTGACCGTCGCCGGAGAACCGATCAGTATCCGCCGGTCTTATGTGGTGGAAGACGGAGACCCGCGCTTGCGGCAGGCGTGACTTTACGGGGGTCCTGCCGGTTCGTACAGGCTGTCCCTGGCGCGGTGGAGGTCAAATCACGAGCATCGACATGAATTGGTGAACGGGGGTTTGTTCCAGGGCTTGCCGGTTCTTGCAGAGGCTGAAAATTTCCTCGCAGCGGTGAGCCGGAAAGCTGGTGGCGAGGTTGGCCCTGAACTTTTCTTCGAGGAGGGGGATGCCTTCCCCGCGACGGCGGCGGTGGCCCACGGGATATTCGACTTCAATGCGGTCGGTGCAACTTCCGTCGCGGAACCAGATCTTGATGGAATTGGCGATGGAGCGTTTGGCGGGCTCCAGGTATTCATTGCTGTAGCGCGGCTCTTCGTGGATTTCCATCTTGTCGCGCAACTGATCGATGACCGGATTTGCGGCGTGAAAGGAATCCTCGTAGTGGTCGGCGGTAAGGGCGCCGAAGGCGAGGGCCACCGCGGTCATGTATTGCAGGCAATGGTCCCGGTCCGCGGGATTGGTCAATGGCCCCACCTTGCTGATGATGCGCAGGGCTGACTCGTGGGTGTGCATGTCGATGCGCTGGATTTCGTCGAGGCGGTCCTTCACCACGGGGTGCAGTTTGAGCGCCGCCTCCACTGCGGTCTGGGCATGGAATTCCGCCGGCCAGGAAATCTTGAACAGGATGTTCTCCATTACATAACTGCCATAGGGCCGGGGAAAGCGGAACGGCTTGCCCTGGAAGCTGACGTCATAAAAGCCCCAGTTGGGCGCGCTGAGGGCGCTGGGGTAGCCGATTTCACCACGCAGGACGAGGTCGGCAAGTCGCACGGCTCGCGAGGTGGCGTCGCCCGCGGCCCAGGACTTGCGCGGCCCGGTGTTTGGCGCGTGACGATAGGTGCGCAGGCTGGACCCGTCCAGCCAGGCATGGGACAGGGCGTCGATGACCCGGGACTTCGAACCGCCCAGCAGCCATGCCGCCACGGCGGTGGAGGCCACCCGCACCAGCAGCACATGATCCAGACCCACGCGGTTGTAACTGTTCTCCAGCGCCAGCACACCCTGCACCTCATGGGCCTTGATCATGGCGCCAAGTACATCGCGCATTACCAGTGGCGCGTCGCCGGCGGCGACCCGTCGCTGGGACAGAAAATCCGTCAGCGCCAGAATGGCGCCGAGATTGTCCGATGGATGCCCCCATTCCGCCGCCAGCCAGGTATCGTTGAAATCGAGCCAGCGGACGATACAGCCGATGTCCCAGGCGGCCTTTACCGGGTCCAGCCGGAGCTGGGTACCGGGCACCCGGGCGCCGTTTGGCACCACGGTGCCTTCCACCAGGGGGCCGAGCAGCTTGCGGCATTCGGGGTAGCGCAGGGCGAGCAGGCCGCAGCCGAGGCTGTCCATGAGGCAGTTTCGGGCGGTATCGTAGGCCTCGCTTGAGTCGATTTCGTAATCGCAGATGTAGTCGGCGATATCCACCAGCACCTGGTCGGGTTCGGGGCGGGTGTTCCAGTCCGCGCTGACGCTCATGATGGGGTAATCCTTTGCTCTGGGTTGGTGGTGGCGGGGTTCAACGCTGATCGATGTCGATCCATTCCGCCGCGGCGGGGCCGGTGTATTCGGCATTCGGCCGGATGATGCGGTTGTTGGCGCGCTGTTCGCCGATGTGGGCGGCCCAGCCGGTCAGTCGCGACATGACGAAGATCGGCGTGAACAGCTTGGTGGGAATGCCCATGAAATGATAGGCCGGGGCGTGAAAGAAATCGGCATTGCAGAACAGTCGCTTTTCCCGCCACATGACTTCTTCGCAGCGCAGCGAAACCGGATACAGCCGCTCGTCGCCCGCTTGCCGCGCCAGTTTTTCCGACCAGCCCTTGATGATGGCGTTGCGGGGGTCGGATTCCCGGTACACCGCATGGCCGAAGCCCATGATTTTTTCCTTGCGTCCCAGCATTTCCATGATGCCGCGCTCGGCTTCATCGGGGGACTGCCACTGGCTGATCATTTCCATGGCGGCCTCGTTGGCGCCGCCATGGAGCGGGCCGCGCAGGGCGCCGATGGCGGCGCTGACGCAACTGTGGAAATCGGACAGGGTGGAGGCCACCACCCGGGCGGTGAAGGTGGAGGCATTGAATTCGTGTTCGGCATAGAGAATGAGCGAAACATTCATCACCTGGCGGAACAGTTCACTGGGCTCCTTACCGTGCAGCATATGCAGGAAATGGGCGCCGGTGGAGTCGCTGTCGAGTTCGGTTTCAATGCGCCGTCCCTGGTGGCTGAAGACGTACCAGTAACAGATGATCGAGGGCAGGACGGCGAGCAGGCGGTCGGCGGCTTCCTCCTGCCTGGAGAAATCGGTTTCGGTTTCCAGATTGCCAAGCAGGGAACAGCCGCTGCGCATCACGTCCATGGGGTGGGCGCCGGCGGGAATCAGCTCGAGCCCGGCGCGCAGTTCCGCCGGCAGGCCCCGCAGCCCCTTGAGCCTGTCCACATAGGCGTCGAGTTCCGTCCTGGTGGGCAGACTGCCCCGCAGCAGCAGCCAGGCCACTTCCTCAAAGCTGGCCTTTTGCGCCAGCAATTCGATGTCGTGGCCGCGATAGGTCAGCCCCGAGCCGGACTTGCCGACGGTGCAAAGCGCCGTGTTGCCGGCAATCTGGCCGCGCAGTCCCGCTCCTGCAAATGTTTTTCCCGGCATATTGCGACTCCTGTCAGGTTTCAGTCCGGCCTGCGACGATCCCGGTGGAGAACAGGCGGTCGAGTTTCTGTTCGTACTCGTGATAGCCGAGCACTTCGTACAATTGCTCCCGGGTCTGCATGGACGCGAGCGCCCCGCGCTGGCTGCCGTCCCGGGCCAGGCCGCGGTACACCTCGAGGGCCGCCTGGCTCATGGCGCGGAAGGCGCTCAGGGGATACAGCGCCATGGCCACCCCCGCCTCCCGCAGTTCTTCGCAACTGAACAGCGGGGTTTGGCCGAACTCGGTAATGTTCGCCAGTATCGGCGCCGGCACGGTTTCGGAGAAGCGGCGGTACTGGCCGATTTCGGTTACCGCCTCGGGAAAAACCGCATCGGCGCCGGCCTCCACACAGGCCATGGCGCGGTCAATGGCGGCGTCGATGCCTTCCGGCGCCAGGGCGTCGGTTCGCGCCATGATCAGAAAGTTGTCGTCCCGGCGGGCGTCCACGGCGGATTTGATGCGATCCGCCATTTCCTGCCGGCTGACAATGGCCTTGTTGGGCCGGTGGCCGCAGCGTTTCTGGGACACCTGGTCCTCGATGTGGACCGCCGCGGCGCCGGCCTGCTCCAGCGCCCGGATGGCCCGGGCGATATTGAAGGCGCCGCCCCAACCGGTGTCGATATCCACCAGCAGGGGCAGGCTGCTGGCATTGCAGATGCGGTCCACGTCCACCAGCACATCGTTGAGCGTGGTCACGCCGAGGTCGGGCAGGCCGCAGGACGCCGCCGCCACGCCGCCGCCGGAAAGGTAGATGGCCTTGTGGCCGGCGGATTCGGCGAGCATGGCGCAATAGGCGTTGATCGCGCCTGCAATCTGCAAGGGCGAGTTTTCCGCCAGCGCCCGGCGCAACCGGTTTCCGGCTGTTTCTTTGGCCATATGGATTCCCAATGCTCCCGCCTGAAGTCGCGCAAATGCCCGCGGATCATCAGCGAGCGCCGGCAATTATACTGGAAACGCCCAGCGGATTTCTGGCAGGGCGGACTTCCGGGTGCTTACAATGAAGGGTAGGGGTTTTCAGGCAGCAAGTGGCTTGGCAGCGGCGGTCTGCGGGCGCTTTGCCGCGGACCGTAATTCTGCTCGAGATA
Source organism: Pseudomonadales bacterium (assembly GCA_022819645.1). GTDB lineage: Bacteria > Pseudomonadota > Gammaproteobacteria > Pseudomonadales > Pseudohongiellaceae > UBA9145. The sequence goes on along the minus strand of JAJEGU010000040.1, from coordinate 30,225 downwards.
GTCGAGGATTCGCGCTTCCAGCCCGGCCGCCAGCGGCTCCATGCCCTGGCTGTCCACCATCCATGCCAGGCGGCTTTGCCAGACGCCGCGATTGCCGGAATTCTGGGTGATCAGCAGGGCGGAATGACACTCGGTGCAGTTCGCCTGCACGAGTTGCCAATCGCCAACCCGCGCCAGTCCGGTTACCCGGTCGGTGTTTTCCTGCGCTTGGGGCATCGCGGTCCATGACATTGCGAGCAGAGCCAGGCCGGGAAGGAGCGGTCTCTTCATCCCGGTGTCCTTCAGGTCACTTGCACCGCGATTCGATGGCAGGCGTTGTTGAGATAACCCCGGGGATTCCATCCGGGAACCACCATGGGCTGGGAGCGTCCCGTCGAGTCCATGGCCCTGGCCCAGATTTCATAGTAGCCCGGCGCGCCGAACTGGACCCAGGAAGACCAGTTCTGCCAGGCCAGGCGATTGGCCGGCGACTGCACCGCGGTGGGCAGCCAGGTGGCGCCAAAATCGATGGAAACAAACACCGAAGTCACCAGGTCATCGCCGGCCCAGGCATGGCCGCGCACGTCGAGCCTTTCGCCCTGGCGAACGCTGACGCCTGACCGGGGGAAGGTAATCAGCGATTTCACCGGCATGGATTCGATAATGCGCATGTCCGCATCCGGCACCCGGCTGCCCGGGGCCACGGGCAGGCGCGGCACGGCATAGGACGGAGGCGCCATCTTTTCCCCGTCGTGCACCCGGTTGCGCACCACCAGCCGTCGCAGCCACTTGCCGGAAACCGAACCCGGCCAGCCGCCGCAGACCAGGCGCAGGGGAAAACCGTTTTGCAGCGGCAGGTCCTCGCCGTTCATCAGCCAGGCGATCAGGGATTCGCGCTCCAGGGCCTTGGCGATGGGCACGCCCCGGGAAATCGGGTCCAGTTCCGGGTTGCCGCTGAGATGGGTGTCGGCGCCGAAATAGCCCACATACACCGCGTCCGCGCCGATGCCGCAGTAGTTCAGCACGTCCCGCAGGCGCACGCCGGTGAACTCCGGACAGCCGATGGCGCCGGTGGTCCATTGATTGCCGCTGGCCGCGGGAACGAACTCGCTGCGGCCATTGCCGCCGCATTCGAGTTGCAGTTGCAGGCTGACGGTTTCAAAACGTTCGCGCAGCTCGGCGATGCGAAAGTTCGCCGGCCGCAGGCAAGATTCGCCGGCGACTTCGAGCCGCCAGGCGTCCGGGTCGATGTTCTCCGGCGCCAGGCCATTGTTGCGCACGAACATATGGTGGTTTGGCGTTACCGAATCGTCGAGCAGATGCGCTGGCGTTTCCGCATTCCAGGGGCGGTCGTTGAGAATGACGAGCCCTTCCTTGCCGGGAATTTCCGATAGGGCGTTGTCGGCGGCGAAGGCGGCGGGGATCAGGCCCGCTGGCAGGAAGCGGGCATGGGGAATCGCCGAGCCCAGGGCGGCGCCGAGCGCCAGCAGCCCGCCCTTGCGCAAAAAACCCCGCCGGCTGGAGGGAGCCGATTCCCGGCCCCAGAGCAGGCGGTCGGCTGCAAGGGGATCGAGCCGCTGCACCGTAGCCAGTGAAACGCGCCTTGCGCCCGACCCCGCGTGGTTTCTGCCGCTTTTCATCGTCTGAATTCCACTTTTGTCCTCAGATGAAACCGCAATCCGCCGAGAGTAACAAATAATGGCGCGAGATTGTTTCCGGGAGTCCTGCCATTCTGTGCGGAGTCGCGAAATCACAGGCAGGGGCCCCGCAAGGAGATTCTGCGACTTCGCTGCGCTACGCGCGGAATGACGGGGGAGGGCGCGATAGAATGGCGTATTTTCGGCTGGGCATATCCGATATGGCGCTGAATCGGTTTCAGGAATTTCTCTGGGGGCTGATCGCCCCGTTGCGGCGGCGCAAGGGCGAGCGCCTGCTGCTCGATGAGGCCCTGCAGACCCTGATGGGTTCCCGGGGCGAGGTTTCCACCGCCGTGGCGGCACGGGAAGTTCTCGATAGTTACCAGGAGGCGGCGGATGAAGACAAGCTGGTCTTTTTCCGCAATCTCGAGCAGAACTTCAATGCCGATTTCGAGACTGTGAAGTCCGCCTGGCAAGCCTACGAAGAAGAACCTTCCGGCGCCAATCTGAGCCGCCTGTCCCGGGACGCCGAACCGCGGCGGCTCGCCCTGCTGCGCCGCCTGCACCAGACCCCCAACGCCACCCATGACCTGGTGGCCATGCGCGCCGACCTGCTGGAACTGCTGCCCCGGCGCCCGGAGCTGGAAACCCTTGACCGGGAATTCGAGCAGATGTTTTCCACCTGGTTCGGGCGGGACTTTCTGGTGCTGCGGGAAATCGACTGGTCGACTTCAGCGGCGATTCTCGAACGGATCATCCGCTATGAGGCGGTCCATGAAATCCTCGACTGGAAGGACTTGCGCAGCCGGATTGAACCCGCCAACCGTTGCTGCTTTGCTTTTTTCCATCCTTCCCTGGCGGACGAACCGCTGATTTTCGTCGAAGTCGCCCTGACCATGGGGATTCCCTCGGGCATCGGCGAGATTCTCGACAACGAGGCCGGTGCGGGAGCGGATTTCACCACGGCGGTGTTTTACAGCATCAGCAACTGCCAGCCGGGGCTGAAGCGAATTTCCTTTGGCAATTTTCTCATCAAGCAGGTGGTTCTTGAATTGCAGGCGGCGCATCCTTCCATCGAAACTTTCGTGACCCTGTCGCCGGTTCCCGGCTTTGGCAGATGGCTGGAAAGCGATGCTGATGACGATGAGGAGAATGCGCAAGACGCCGCCCTGTTCAACCTCAAGCGCGAGTGCCGGGAGTGGCTCCAAAGACCCGAACCCGCTGCGGAAAACGCCGAATTACTGCGCAGGACGGTTTTCAATTTTCTGCTGCGCAAGCGCCGGGGCATGTATCCCGAGGATCCGGTGGCGCGTTTCCATCTGGGCAATGGCGCATCGCTGCACCGGGTGATAACCGGCGCGGATTTGTCGGAAAACGGCTGGCGCCAGTCACGGGGCGTCATGGTCAACTATCTCTATGACCAGACGCGGATAGAGACCAACCACGAGCATTACATCGGCGAGGGCAAGGTACAGTTCAATGACCGCCTGAAAGCCCTGCAGCTCAGAACCTGAAATCATCGCGGAACAAATCGCCACCCCCATTCTGCGACTACCCGCGGAATGGCGTGTGTCGAATCAGGAATGTGAGGCCATGTGCTGGATGACGCCGGGTTTACGGCTTTCCAGCTTGGAAATGCTGTAATGGTAGCTGCTGGCGCAGGGGTCGATGTCCCTGGCTTCGCCGATGGCGGCTTCGAGGTCGGCCTTGGCGGCCTGCCGGGTCAGATAGGGGCCGGAGATTTTCACTTGCAGGGAAGAATCATCCGGCGCGGTAGCCACGATGTAATAGTTTTCTGCGTTCACGGCTTTCGTTGGTTTCTACCTGCGGGGCGGGGAGTCGGATGTCCCCTTTGCGGGCGCCAATTTTGGCGGCGCATACTAAAATATTCTGGGCGGGAACTACAACAGGATCTGACCGGAAACCGAATTCAGCGGCTATTTTAACTTCCCGGCGGCCTGGACCGGGGATTTGGGAATCGAATTCACAATTAGTTACAAATCGCCGGGGAGTGGCCCGGCGGGAATTTCGCCTTGCGCCTGAGCGTCATCATCCCGGTCTGGAATGAAGAGGATGGCATCGCTGCCTGCCTCGAGTGCCTGCGACCGCTTGCTGAAGGTGGCCACGAGATCATCGTGGTGGATGGCGGCAGCAGCGACCAGACCCGGGCACTGGCCAGACCCTTGTGCACACTGCTGTTGCGGGGAGGGCGGGGCAGGGGCTTGCAGATGAATCTCGGCGCCCGGTTTGCCGCCGGGGATATGCTGCTGTTCCTGCATGCGGACAACCGTTTGCCCGAACAGGCGGAAGCGGTGCTCACGGCGGCCTTCGCCAATGGCGAACCGGACTGGGGCTGGTTTGACGTGCGGCTGGAGGGGAGGCGGGGCGTGTTCCGCCTGATTGCGGGCCTGATGAACCTGCGGGCTCGGCTCAGCGGGGTTTGCACCGGCGATCAGGCCCTCTTCGTGCCGGCTTCGCTGTTTCAGCGCGCAGGGGGTTTTCCCGAGATTCCCCTGATGGAAGACATCGCCATCTGCCGCCGCCTCGGCAGGATTGCCCGGCCACAGCCACAGCGGTTTCCCACGCTGACCTCGGCGCGCCGCTGGGAAAACCAGGGCGTGCTGCGGACGATTTTGCAGATGTGGCGGCTTCGCCTGCTGTATTTTTTCGGTGTCTCGCCGGAGCATCTGGCCCGGGAATACTACCCGGCATTGCATGACTCCGGCCCGGGCTACCCCTACCCTGGCGCCCGCATTCTGGTTTTTGCCAAGGCGCCCGAGGCGGGCAAGGTCAAGACCCGGCTGGCCCGGGACATCGGCGCCGGAGCCGCTCTGGGTCTCTATCTCGCCATGTTGCGGAGAGTCTTCGCCACTGTGGAGCAGGCGGCGCTGGCCGAGGCGCATTTGTGGGCGGCGGGCAATCCGCGGCACCCGGAACTCCTGGGACTGTGCGATGTCCGCTGCATTCACCGGCAAGAGGGTGATGATCTTGGCGAGCGGATGCGACACGCCGCAGCCAGGGAACTTGCCGCGGAAGATGTGGACAGCGTGCTGATTATCGGCAGCGATTGTCCGGCGCTGACAGCGGATTATCTGGAGAGCGCCCTGGCGGCGCTTGCCGATGGGGTGGAACTCGTGCTTGGCCCCGCCAGGGACGGCGGCTATGTGCTGATCGGTTTGCGCAAGGCCCCGGCCGGCTTGTTCGATGGCGTGGAGTGGGGCGGAGCAAACGTGCGGGAACAAACCCTGGCCCGGGCCGGGGAACTTGGCCTGCGCCGGCATTTGCTGGCGCCAAGCTGGGATGTGGATACCGCGGCTGACCTGTCGCTGCTTCAGGAGTTGCGCCCACCGCTTTCCTGGGAGCCTGGGCCCTGAATGCTGTCTTCGAATCGGGATTCAAACTGCAACAGCCGGTCGGCCAGCCGGGACGCATTCACCCGGTAATGTCCGGCGGCGACCTGGCGGTGAAGCTGGACGGTCTTGCTGATATTGACATCGGGTTGCTGCCGGATCAGGTCCAGCATCGCTTCCCAGTCTTCCGCCATGGCGTCTTCCGCGCCGGGATTGCCGCCGCGTCCGGCGCGCAGGGGCCTGGCAAAAGGAAGGGTCTTGCCCCTGCTGCCGAAGTCTTCGTTCATTGCGTCGGGTTGTTTGCCGGGTCGGGCCGGCACCGTTGGGGTTGGCCCCGGCGCCGCCAATTGCTGTTCCTGTCTCATCCAGAATGTCGGCAACCTGTGCGGGAAGTTGACCGGAAAATCAGGACGCCGGACGATATCGTGTAGACTAGGAGCCTGCGCCGCAGCGATAGCGGATTTGCAGCCGTGAATTCCCGCGGCGCAGGTTCCTGGCGATTCAGTTTCGAAATCTCATGCCCATGGTCGCGGCCAAGCCTTCCATACTGCTGATCAGCGACGACGCGGCCACTCGCCATGAGCTTGCCGTAAAACTCGAATTTCTGGGTGAAACCCCTGTCTGCGCCGAGTCTGGCAACTGGCGCCAGGCCGCCGGAAAGTGTGGAGGTATCGAAATCGTCCTGCTCGGCTCCATTTCCCGCGATGAGGGCGAATTGCTGCGGGAGATTGGCCGCCTTTTCCCCAAAGCCGCCATGGTGTTGCTGGCTGTCGAAGAGATCCCGGAGATCGCCGGCGCCGGACTGAGAGCCCGCTTGTCCGCCGCGCCGGACGCGCCGGCCAATTACCGCAATCTGCTCGACACCCTGCACAAGGCGCGCCTGTGCCACGAATATCTCGCCGGCGCTGTGGATGCGGATATCTCCCGGGGACTTGCCGCGGTGCAGGGCCTGATTGGCGCGAGCCCGGCGATCCAGCGTATCCGGGAAATCGTCACCCGGCTGGCGGACTCCGAGGTCAATGTGCTGATAACCGGGGAATCGGGCACCGGCAAGGAAATCGTCGCCCGCAGCCTGCACCGGATTTCGGGCCGGGAAGACAAGCCCTTCGTGCCGGTGAACTGCGGCGCGATTCCCGGTGAGTTGCTGGAAAGCGAATTGTTCGGCCACGAGCGGGGCGCCTTTACCGGCGCCGTGGCTTCCACCATCGGCCGTTTTGAACGCGCCCACGGCGGTACGCTGTTTCTCGACGAAATCGGCGACATGCCCCGGAACATGCAGGTCAAGCTGCTGCGGGTGCTGGAAACGGGAACATTCGAGAAGGTTGGCGGCAACCGCTCCATCAGCACCGATGCGCGGATTCTCACGGCCACCCACAAGAACCTCGAAGACATGATCGCCACCGGGGATTTCCGCGAAGACCTGTATTACCGCATCAATGTGTTTCCGGTGGAAATGCCGCCCCTGCGGGAGCGCATCGAGGACCTGCCTGACCTGCTCAATGAGCTGATCCGCAATCTCGAAACCGCCGGCAGGGGTTCGGTGCGCTTCAATTCCGCGGCCATTGCAGCGCTTTGCGCCTGGTCCTGGCCCGGCAATGTGCGGGAACTCGCCAATCTGGTCGAGCGCATGGCGATTCTCCATCCCCATGGCATCGTGGGCAACGAACAATTACCGGAGAAAATCCGGCGGGTCGAGCCCGGGCGACCGCCGCCCCTGCAATCAGGACCGCGGCAATATCCGCTTCCCACAGTGGACGACAGCGCGAGCATGCCATCAATTCACGGTCTTGACCTGAAGGAATATCTGGCCAATCTCGAGCGCGATTTCATCGAACGCGCCCTGCGCGACAGCGGCGGCGTGGTCAAGCACGCCGCCGAGCGCCTGCAAATGCGCCGCACCACTTTGGTGGAGAAAATGCGCCGCCACAAACTCGCGTCCGGGCGGCAGAACTCCCAGGAGCTTGCGCCGTAGGAATTCGCGAAAGCGAAAATTCGCTATCGCTGCGCCCTTGGCGCCTACGCCCCCGCCGGTGCGGGATGCTCCATGCCCGTGGCCGGCAATTTCACATGGTCAAGGAACACGGCATTTCCCCGCAGTTGCAGCCGTCCCGCGGCAAGCCAGCCGACGACTTTCGGATACAGGTGGTGTTCAAGGCGGCGCACCCGCCCGGCAAGGCTTTCCTCGCTGTCTTCCTCACCCACGATAATGCGGCTGCGGGCGATAATCGGCCCGCCGTCGAGTTCCTCATTGACGAAGTGGACCGAAATACCATGTTCGCTGTCGCCGGCGGCCAGCACACGGCGGTGGGTGTGCATGCCGGGATACCCGGGCAGGAGGGAAGGGTGGATATTGAGTATGGCCCCCGGTCTGGCGCGGATGAAAGCCGGCCCGAGAATTCGCATGAAGCCCGCGAGCACGATGAAATCGGCCTGGAAGCGCTCGATTGCCGCAAGCAGGGCGGCGTCGAACGCGGCCCGGTCGGGGAAAGCGCCATGTTCGATGATTGTCGAGGGTATCCCGGCCCTGGCCGCTCGTTGCAGACCGAATGCCGAAGGTCTGTTGCAGACCACGCCGGAAACCCGGTAAGCCTGCTCACCGGCCTGGTCGATCAGCGCCTGCAAATTCGAGCCATTGCCGGAAATCAGCACCGCGATGGTTTTTGTGGACATCTAGTGTGCCGTTCAGTCGATGACGACCGTGGCCCCGACATCGCCGCCGGGCGCCACCGTACCCACGACAAAAGCCTCCTCCCCCACATCGCGCAACAGGGAAAGGGCCTCTGCCTCATCTTCCCGCGCGACGCAAACGATCATGCCAAGGCCGCAATTGAAGGTGCGCAGCATTTCTGCCCGGGTGACATTGCCGGCGCGCTGCAGCCAGTGAAAAATTTCCGGCTCTGGCCAGCTTCCGGCGTCGAGCCTCGCCATCAAGCCCCCGGGCAGCATGCGTGGCAGGTTCTCGCTGATGCCGCCGCCGGTGATATGAGCAAGCCCCCGCAGGCGCAGTTTTTCCCGCAGCGCTGCTGCCGCGCGGACATGGATTCGGGTGGGCGCAAGCAGGGCGTCGCCGAGGCTGCCGCTGGCAAATGGCGCGGCGAGATCGGCGCCGGAGACCTCCACAATACGCCGGATCAGCGAATAGCCGTTGGAATGCGGCCCGGATGAGGCCAGACCGATCAGCCTGTCGCCGGCGGCCACCCGGTCTGGCGAGATGATCCCGTCGCGCTCCACCACGCCCACGGCGAAACCGGCAAGGTCATAGTCGCCACCGCCGTACATGCCTGGCATTTCCGCCGTTTCTCCGCCGATCAGGGCGCAGCCCGCCTCCCGGCAGCCCGCGGCGATACTGCCGATTACCGTTTCGGCAACTTCGAGGTCGAGCTTGCCGGTGGCGTAATAATCGAGAAAGAACAGGGGTTCGGCGCCGCATACGATCAGGTCATTGACGCACATGGCCACCAGATCGATACCCACGCCCTCGTGCCTGCCGCATTCCAGGGCCAGCTTGAGCTTGGTGCCCACGCCGTCGGTAGCGGCCACGAGCACGGGATGCCGGTAACCGGCGGGAATTTCGCACAAGCCACTGAATCCGCCGATAGCGGAAAGCACTTCAGGTCGCAGGGTGGAACGGGTGATTGGCCCGATCCGGCTGACCAGGGCATTGCCCCGGTCGATGTCGACTCCGGCGTCCCGGTAACTCAGGGATTTGCCGTCCTGGGGCGCTGGGTCATTCATGGCCGGAACGCCTTGCTCCAATGTGTGCGGGGAAGTCTGCCAGCCAGACTTCCGGGAGGCCGCTATGGTAGCGGAATTGCAGTATCATTTCCCCATGTTCACAGGCACGATTCCAGGCTTTGGCGGTCGCATGCGCGAGACTTTCGGCGCGCTCTCGCTGCTGGCGATTCTGCTGGCGCCACCGCTGCATGCCCCCCCGGTTTTCGGCCTGCCCATAGTGGGCCTGTATCAGCAGCGGGTGGCGGTGGCGGACGAAAGCAACCGGGAGCGCAACCGCGCCTATGAGCTTGCCTTTCGCCGCATGATCGTCAAGGTGACCGGCGTTGAGGCGCGGCTGGAACACCCGCGCATCCGGGCGGCGGCGGCCAATGCCGGTGACTTCGTCCAGGCATTTGCCTATGCCACCGAAGCGGCGGCAGGACCGATCGCCGGCCAGCGCTATCTCGAAGTGCAGTTTTCGGCGCCACTGATTAACCAGTTGCTCAGCGAGGCGGACATTCCGGTGTGGGACAGCAACCGGCCCAGTGTGCTGGTGTGGATGGTGCTGCAGGACGTCGCTGGCCAGCGCAGTTTGCTCAGTCCGGAAACCGCCCCGGAAATCATCGAATACATGCGCCGCTTCAGTGAAGAGCGCGGCCTGCCCATCATCTTTCCCCTGCTTGATATCGAGGATCGCCGCAACCTGCCCGCGGATGCAATCTGGACCCAGGACGAACTGGCCATCCGCGCCGCGAGCAACCGTTATGACCCCGACAGTATCCTGGCGGGGCGCCTGCTGTTTACCGCCACCGGCGAATTCGTGGGTCTTTGGCAGTTCCTGTTCATGGGAGAAACCGAAGTCTTCGATGGATTCGCCACCGAAATTGAGGATTACCTGGCTGTGCCGCTGGGGCGTATCACCCGCAATCTGGCCGGGTATTTCGCTTTGGTTCCCGGTGGGCCGGGGGAACAATCGGTGCGGCTGCGAGTCGATGGCGTTCGCAATTTTGCCGATTACACCGCTCTGGTCGATTATGTGCGCGGCATTGGCCTGGTGCAGAACGCCGAAGTCGTGTCCGTGGACGGTGAAAGACTCGAACTCGAACTCGGCCTCCAGGGAAGCATGGAGCAGTTGTTCAATCTGATTGCCCTGGATCGGGACCTGTTGCCGATCAGCGGCGGCGACAGCGCGGCGGAATCCCTGTTGCATTACCGCTGGATGCGCTAGCCGTGGCGCCCCCCCACGAAATGCAACTGCCGCTTGCGGTGGGCCTGGAAGACGAGGCGACTTTTGCAAATTTCATTGTCTCGCTGGAAAACCGGCAACTGGTCAACTGGTTGCAGGAGCCGGGCAGAATCGATTCGCCGGTGCTGGTCTGGGGGCCGCCCGCCAGTGGCCGCACTCATCTGCTGCAAGCCTGTTGCCATATGGCCGGCAGCGGCGGCGCATTTTTTCTGCCTCTGGCCCTCAGGGAGCAGATGCAACCGGAAATTCTCGAAGGCATTGACGGATTGTCGGTGATCTGCATCGATGATGTGCAGCTCGCGGCCGGGGATACGGACTGGGAGCGGGCGCTGGTGCGGCTGATCAATACCGTGAACCCGGGGGACACCCGGCTGCTGCTGTCTGCTTCGGCAACCGCGGGCAATATTTCCTGGCAGCTTGCCGACCTGCGCTCCCGTTTGCAGCAGGCGCTGGTTTTCCGGCTGCACCCCCTTGGCGAAACCGGTATCCGCGAAGCCTTCGTGTTGCGGGCCCGCAACCGCGGGCTGCGACTCACGGACAGCGTGATAGACTACATCTGCATCCGGGCCGAGCGCCGGCTTGACGCCCTGATGGACATTCTCCAACGTCTCGATGAAAGCGAGATCCGGCGCCAGCACCGCGTCACCGTTCCCCAGGCAAAACGCGTGCTCGGCTGGTAGTTGGGGCCTGTTCACACTATGCGCTGTCGCTCTGCCGGGTCCCTTTTTTCGTCCGGCAAGACGCCGCGAGTGCCGTGTGGTTGATCCACATAAGCGAGCGGCAACGCCGCCGGGAGGAAAAAGAGACCCGGCCCTTCGGGTTGTGTCTGTCACGTCGCCACCCGGCCTTGCGACTCGCTCATTTGGAATCACCAAACTACGCTCCCCGCGCCTTGATTGGCGACGTGACAGACACAACAGGGCAACAGCGCATAGTGTGAACAGGCCCCAGCCCTCCGGTCATTCTGCGCGCGCAGAAAGAGACGGCGCAGCATGACAGGTCTCGGCTTGCAGTCAGCGTCTCTGTCGACGGATAAACCATATCAGCGCGACGAACACCGTCACGCTCAGCGCGATCTGCGCCAGCCCCCAGCCCAGCCTCGCCGGACTGAAGGCGAGGATCACGCCATGAATGAAATACAACTGAATGACAAAACCCATCCAGACATAGCTGCGCGGTCGTTCCCGGTGCAGCCCGGGCAACAGGGCCAGCAGGGGCAGCGCCTGAATGCCCCAGGCTGTCAGCCCCGCGGCGCCCACCATGCTGAGGCTGAGCCCGGTGCGCAGAAAAAGCAGCGCCAGCAATCCATAACAGGCGGCAAGGGTGATCCGCCGGGCGCTGGCCGCGGCGGGAGGAAATACTCCCGGAGGCCTCACAACAGTCTTTGGGCGATCCGGGCGACTCGCTTGCCCAGCGCCTGGCACAGTTCCGCTTCCTCTTCGGTGATTTCCCCGCCGCCGCTGGCCAGATGGCTGGCGCCATAGGGGGTGCCGCCGCCGGTGGTGGTCCGCAATGCGGGTTCGGAATAGGGGATGCCGCAGTAGATCATGCCGTGGTGCAGCAGGGGCAGGGCCATGCTGAGCAGGGTGGATTCCTGGCCGCCATGAAGCGAGGAGGTCGAGGTGAAGGCGGCGGCGGGTTTGCCGGCAAGATCGCCGGAACCCCAGACCGCGCCGGTGCCGTCGATAAAATACTTCAGCGCCGCCGCCATATTGCCGAATCGCGTGGGGCTGCCGAGGATCAACCCCGCGCAGCCGCGCAGGTCGTCTTCACTGCAATGCACCGCGCCTTCTTCGGGCACGTCCGGAGCGCTCTTTTCGGTTTCAGGCGAAACCGCGGGTACGGTTCGCAGCCGCGCTTCCATGCCGTCGGTCAACTCCACGCCCCGGGCAATCAGCCGGGCCAGCTTGCCGGTGGCGCCAAAACGGGTGTAATACAGCACCAGAATGTAGGGATTCACGCGGCGTCCCCGACAAGCGTCAGCACGGTTTCCGGCGGGCGGGCGATGATCGCGGTATCGCCTTTCACCACGATGGGACGCTGAATCAGAATCGGATGGCGGCAGACCAGATCGAAGATGATTTCTTCGCTGAGCGTTTCGTCATCAAGCCCGAGTTCGCTGTAATCCGGTTCGCTGCGCCGCAGCAGTTCGCGGATTCCCATGCCGAGCCTGGCGAGCAATTGTTTCAGTTCAGTGATGTCCGGCGGTGTTTCGAGATAGTGGAAAATTTCCACCTCCACATCGTTTTCCTCGAGCAGGGCCAGGGTGGCCCGGGATTTCGAGCAGTCGGGGTTGTGGTACACGAGAAGTTGCGCCATAGATCGCTCCAGCGCTCAGCGGCCGCTGCGAATCCGGTCCGGGTGCTGCTGATAATAGGCGATATTGCTGCCGGTCAGCGCCACCATCCAGCCAAAGTATACAAAATACATCACGGCAATTACCGAGGCGAAGGCGAGATAGATGGAATCCCGGGCCGCGGAAACGAAAACCACCTGAAACACCGAACCCATCAGTTTCCACACCAGGGCGGTAACCACGCCGCCGATCAGCGCCGGAACAAAGCGCACCCTGGCGGCGGGCAGCAGCAGGTACAACAGGGCGAAAGCCAGCGACATCAGAGCCAGCGGCAGCAACAGGGAAATCGCCGCCGGAATCTGGCCGCCAAGCAACCGCAGGGGGCTGTCGGCGGCGAATGCCTCCATATGGCCGAGCAGCGCCGGGGCATTGACCAGGGTACTGATGCTGATGGACAGCAACAGCAGCAGCGGGCCAAGCAGCACCGCCAGCAAATAGCCGAGCAGCCGTTTTGGCCGCAGCCCCGCGGGGCGCACCTGCCAGATGTAATTGAAGCAGCCCTCGATCTTGCGCAGCATGTCCAGCACCAGATACAGCAGAAAGGCCAGACTCGCGCCGCCGATGTATTCCGCCTGCAGATTGTCGATATAGCCGATGATCTGGTCGGCAAGTTCGGCGCCCCGCTCGCCAAGCGGTCGCAGTATCGTAAGCAGGGCGGGCCGCAGGTCGTTGTGAAAGCCGAACTGCTGCAGAATCGCGAAAATCAGGGTCAGCGCCGGGAAGAAGCCCACAAAGGTGATGAATACCAGGCCCATGGCGCGCAGGGAAATCTGCCCGCCGGCGAGATCGCGAACCAGGGCCGCGGCGATTTGCAGGCAGCGCCGGGGGGCGCGCTGCGTCATGGGCAGGCCGGCGTCATCCCGCCACAGCCATTCGCCGGCGGACCTGGCCAGCGCCCGGGGAATCGCTGAAAGTCGCCCCATATGGCATGCCTCGACGCTGCTCAGGAAGCGGCGAGTTGGTCCGCGATCATCGCCACCGCCTCATCCGCTGCGACACTCGATTTTTCACCGCTGCGGCGGCAGGTGTGCTCGACCCCGCCATTGGCCAGCGTGCGCGGCGAAATCACCAGCCGATGGGGAATGCCGATCAGTTCGGATTCGGCAAACTTGACGCCCGGACTGGTCTTGCGGTCGCGGTCATCGAACAGGGTCTCGATGCCTGCCTGCCTGGCCTGCCGGTACATGGCCTCGGCCTGCTGCCTGACGTTTTCCAATTTGTGGGCGTCGATTTCCACGATGATGAGTTGAAACGGGGCGATGCCGGCGGGCCAGATGATGCCCCGGTCGTCATGGTTCTGTTCAATGCAGGCGGCGGCGAGACGGGTGACGCCGATGCCGTAGCAGCCCATGTGCATCACCACCGACCTGCCCTGTTCATTGAGCACGGTGGCGTTCATGGCTTCGCTGTATTTGGTGCCCAACTGGAAGATATGGCCTACTTCGATGCCCCGGCGAATCGTCAGCCTGCCTTTTCCGTCGGGGCTCAGGTCGCCTTCCCGCACCCGGCGGATGTGGGCCGCCTCGTCGTAGGCGCAGTCCCGTTCCCAGTTGGCGTTGACCAGATGGCGACCCGCCTCGTTGGCGCCGCAGACGAAGTTTCGCAGGCCCGTCACGCTGGGGTCGGCGATGCGGCGGATGCCCAGACCTTTCAGCGGGCCAAGGCAACCGGGGGCGCAGCCGATGCGCTCGGCAATCAGCGCGTCATCGGCAAAACGCAGGGGCGAGCCGACGCCCTCAAGTTGTTGGGCCAGGGTTTCGTTCAGGCTCTGATCGCCCCGCAGCAACAGCGCCACGAGATTCTCCCCCGGGGCGCCATTGGCGTCGGCGGCATGCACCACCAGGGTTTTCACCTGTCGCCGCGGCTCGATGCCGAGAACCCGGCAGACTTCCTCAATACTCGCCGCGGCGCCGGTGTCGGTGGTTTCGCAGTCCAGCGGCTCCGCGGTATCGGCGGGCTCGGGCACATTGCCCGTGGCGAGTTCGATGTTGGCTGCATAATCGCTTTCGGTGGAAAAAACGATCTCGTCCTCGCCGGAATCCGCGGGTACGTGGAATTCATGGGAGGTCTTGCCGCCGATATTGCCCGAATCCGCCGCCACGGCGCGATAATCGAGCCCGAGGCGGCCGATGATGGCTTCGTAGGCGCCGTGCATGTCGCGATAGGTCTGCTCCAGCGAGTCCTGGCTGTCATGAAAGGAATAGGCGTCCTTCATGATGAATTCCCGGGCGCGCATGACGCCGAAGCGCGGCCGCCGCTCGTCGCGGAACTTGGTCTGGATCTGGTACAGGGTCACCGGCAACTGACGGTAGCTGTGGCATTCGTTGCGAATGATGTCGGTGACGACTTCCTCGTGGGTCGGCCCGAGGCAGAAGTCCCGCTCGTGGCGGTCCCGAAGCCGCGCGAGTTCGGGCCCCATGCCTTCCCAGCGGCCGGACTCCCGCCACAATTCCGCCGGCTGCACCATGGGCATCAGTACTTCGAGCGCGCCGATGCGGTCCATTTCCTCGCGCACCACGTTGGCGATCTTGTGAATCACCCGCAGGCCCAGCGGCAACAGGTTGTAAACGCCGCTGGCGACCTTGCGGATCATGCCCGCCCGCAGCATCAGCCGGTGGCTGACAAGTTCGGCTTCAGCCGGTGATTCCTTGACGGTGGCGAGGAGGAATTGACTGGTTCTCATGGCGCTGGTTCCGGGCGGAATGCCGGCCACGCTTTCGGGAATGCTGCGCGCGGGCCGGGAGACTGGCTCCTACAGGGCGAAATCTTTCAGTTTCTTCAACGGGGTAATCTTGACCCGGGTAGACGCGGGCTTGCGGGGCACGTCCATGACTTCGCCGGGCCTGAAGGGGTTGGGCACATTCCTGCGCGCGCGCCGGGCGGGTTTTTTCACGGCCTGGATCTTGAGCAAGCCCGGCAGGATGAATTCCCCCGCCGCGCGCTTGCGAACATGGCGCTCGACGATGGAGCCGAGTTCGTCGAGCACGGCGGCGACCTGTTTGCGTTCAATATGGGTATTGTTCGATATTTCCTCGAGAATTTCCGTTTTGGTATATCTCTTGTGGATGGCTGGCTTGCGTCGCCTGGCGGAATGGTTTGCGCTGCGCCTGTTCATTTCCGGTTCCCGTAACCTTTACTTCACAACTACGGCGCAGGCTTCAGGGCCGGGTGGTCGCCGAACTTTCAAGCTACTGCATTTGCCCGGGGTTTACAAGCAGGAAGAGGTCCGATGCCCCGAATCGACAGCGGCTTGTGGCGGCTCATTTGACGCAGGTGTTTTCCATTGCAGAAGTCGCACTATCTGCCTGGATTTGCGGTTGCTGCTACACTTTGCGCCTTTGGCTCTTGGGGAAGAAGCGATTGATGTCTGTTTGCGCCTTGCCGGGACATGAGTTTGTCGAGGTCAGCGGGCCGGATGCCCGGAAGTTTCTGCAGGGGCAGGTAAGCTGCAATGTGGATCTGCTGGCGGAGCATCGTTCGCTGCCCGGGGCGATCTGTAATCTGAAAGGCCGTGTCATTGCGAATTTTCGTCTTGTGCTGACTGCCGGCGGCGCCTGCCTGTTGCAGACTTCGGCGGGAATGTCGGAAAAGATACTCGCCACGCTGTCGCGTTATGCGGTGTTTTCAAAAGTCGAATTGCGGCGGTTCCAGATGCCCCTGGCGCTGGGTTTATGGTCCACCGACAGCGAAAATGGGCTGGCGAGACTGTTTCCCAAGCCGCCGGCGTCGGTGAATCAGTGCCTGGTTTCCAGGCAGATGTGTCTGCTGCGGATACCCGGGGACCGCTGCGAATTATGGTGTTTTGATGAAGCCGTCATTCCCTCGCTGCGGGAATTGTTCGGTGAATGGCGGGCAGACCCCTGCCAGGACTGGCTCGGCGAGGGGCTGGAGGCGGGTGAGGTGCATGTGAGCCCGGGCATGAGCGGGCAGTACACGCCGCAACTGCTCAATTACGATATTTCCGGAGTGATCAATTTCAGCAAGGGCTGCTATACCGGCCAGGAAGTTGTTGCCCGCATGCACTTTCGCGGCAAGCCCAAAAAACGCATGTTCCTGTTCCATTGCCATCAGACTTTGCGTGAGAACAGCCGCCTGTGTCCCCAGCCCACGGACGAAAAAACCCAGGGCGAGCCACTGCTGGCCTTTGCCAATTGCAGCCGCGAGCCCAATCTGGCCCTGGCCGCCGTGAGTATCGAAATCGCGGAATCCGGCGCGCCATGGTTTCTCGACGGCAATTTCGCGGCGGAAGCCTTTCCCCTGCCCCTGAGATACCAGGGCAATTGAGGATGTCCACCGAAACCGGAGAAGGAATCTGGCGTCCCCGGCAGGGGTCGAACCTGCAACCTACGCCTTAGGAGGGCGTCGCGCTATCCAGTTGTGCCACGGGGACGAGTCTGCGCGAAGTATACGGTTCCCGGCCACGATTGGAAAACGCAAGCCCCTGACCGGAGAATGCTCTTGCCGGAATTGCGCTGGCTCTGCCTGCCCTTCGCCGAACTCCATCGAGATCTGCTCTACGAGTTGCTGCGGCTGCGCTCGGCGGTATTCGTGGTGGAGCAGAACTGCGTCTATCAGGACCTGGACGACCATGATCGGCAATCCCTGCATCTGTGCGGCATGGCCGAGGGGAAACTCGCCTGTTACGCCCGTCTCAATCCGCCCGAATTGAAATTCCCCGCCGCCGCCATCAGCCGGGTCATCGTCAGCCGGAAACAGCGTGGCGGCGGACTCGGCGGCATCCTGCTGCGGGAAGCCATCGCCCGCTGTGAACAGCACTGGCCCGGCGCCGAAATTCAGCTTTCCGCCCAGCGGCATCTGGTGGATTTCTACGCCGCCCAGGGGTTTCGTCAGGTTTCGGCACCTTATGACGATACAGGAATTCCACACGTGGACATGGTGCGTTAGGGAAGCTCTGATCAAGTCAGAGCTTCCCTGCGGCACATGGAAGTGCCGCCGAATTCGATGGCGTAAGCCATTGAATTCGGGAGCAAAACAAAACCACGCTTTTGTGTTGCGATAATGAAAAACTCCACGGATGGAGTTTTTCAGAGAATACTTAGGCGCCTGCTCGGGGGGAGTTTCGTCAGCCTTTGTAAACCTTTCGGCTTGCATACCGATATACCGGGTAAGTTCCAAGGGGTTTCCTTCATGCAAGTCCCACGCAGCCAGCGGCATATCCTGCGCAGCCTCAAGCTGCGCGGCCCGCAGTCGGTGCGGATTCTTTCCCGGCAACTCGAAATGACCACCATGGGCGTTCGGCATCATCTTGCCGACCTGGCAAAACTGGAACTCGTCGAGCAACAGGCCGCTGAAAAGCAGCACCGGGGCCGCCCGGTCTCCCGCTGGGCGCTGACCCGGAAGGGCAATGACTGGTTCCCCGGCGCCGGCGTCGAATTGGCCCGGGAAATGCTGGAAGTGGTGGATGTCTGCTGGGGCGGGGAAGGCGTCGAGCGTGTGGTGGACAAGCGCTTTCACCGCATCAGGGAACGCTATCAGGAAGCAGTCCAGGGGTTGGAGCAGGACACCCGGCAGCGTGTGGAACACCTGGTCAGCCTGCTCAGCGCCGATGGCTACATGGCGGAAGCGCGCCTGTTGCCCGATGGCTGGCTGCTGGTGCAGAACCATTGCCCCCTGCAGGCCTGCGCCGAAAGCTACCCACATTTCTGCGAGGCGGAAAAGCGCATGTTTTGCGAACTGCTTGGCCCCGCTGTCACCATCGAACAGACCGATCACCTGCTGGAGGGTGACCGGCGCTGCGCCTGGCGAATCCGCCGGTTGGCGGAAGTGGAACAGGCCGCCTGAGTCTTCCCCTGCGCCGCCCGGCTTATTTTCGGGCTTTGTTCCGAGACGCAGGCTTCCCGTCCAGTTTGCGTTCGATATTGGTGAGCATACCCCGCAGGATGTTCATTTCCATGACGTCGATACGGATGCGCCCGAACAGTCGCCGGATGCGCTGCATGAGCTGGCGCGGATGCCGCGGGTCGTGAAATTCCACTGCAATCAGTACCCGCTCGAGATGCTCATGGAAGCGCTCCACGTCGGCGCCGGTTGCCATGGGCTGGTCCCAGTCCCGCTCCAGCTCTTCCGGATTGTCCGGGGCCAGGGCGGCCTGATGCAACTCGTAACAGAGCACCATGACGGCTGCGGCAAGATTCAGGGAAGGGTAATCCGGATTGGCGGGAATCTGCACGTGATAATGGCAAAGCTGCAGCTCTTCATTGCTGAGCCCGGTATCCTCACGACCGAAGACCAGCGCGGCCCGGTTCCGGCCTGACTCCCGAACCAGCAGCCGGGCGCATTCCACCGGGCTGAGCAGTGGCCAGGTAATACGCCGGGAACGGGCGCTGGCGCCGATCACAAGTCCGCAATCGGCCACGGCCTCCTTGAGAGAGCCGAAGACCTGGGCCTGGTCCAGCAGATCCACGGCTGAAGCCGCCCGGCCAACGGCCACGCCGCTGGGAAACTCCTTCGGGGAAACCAGGGCAAGGCGGCTCAGGCCCATGTTTTTCATGGCCCGGGCGCTGGCGCCGATGTTGCCTGGATGAGAGGTGTGGGTCAGCACTACGGAGATGTTGTTGCAATCCGGATAGGTCATGGTTGAAACTGGGAGTGGCAAGGATGGATTATCTTACTATTGGTTGGGCCTGGGTGAGTTGGAAGTTGCGCAGGCTCCTGGCAAGGGCGGGGCGGGGGTCGTCGAGCAATTCAGAATTCTGTTGGCCGGGTGCAGTGCCGGAGAGTGGGTTGTGGAGGGGTGATGGCGCAGGAGTGGGGTGATGGGGGAGTGGTTTACTGGCGTAGCCGGCGGGGGATGCTTGAACTGGATTTATTGCTGGTGCCTTTTTCGCGGGAAGTATATGGCTCGCTTGGGGCGGGGGAGCAGGAGCGGTATCGGGAATTGCTTGCCTGTGAAGATCAGGAACTGTTCGGCTGGTTGCTGGGGGGCAAGCCGGCGGGCCTCTGGCAACCGCTGGTCGACCGCATCCTGGCGCACAAGACGGCATGCACCCCTTCACAGAATCTCCAATGAGATTCTGCCACTGCGCTTCGCGCAGAATGAGGAGAAAAACCCCGACTCCTGGCCAAACCCTCGAAAGCCGACTAGGAGCCTGCGCCGTAGGAATTCGCGAAAGTGAAAATTCGCTATCGCCGCGCCCCTGGCCGGTCGATTGAGGCGAATATTGGTGAATATGCAACGAAATCGAGCGGCCAGGGGCGTGGATGAGAGCGGATTTGCAGCCGTGAATTCCTACGGCGCAGGCTCCTAGGTTTTTGCGGTGTTGTTACTTCGTCCTGTTCCTTCCCGGCAGCGCTGGCGGCTGGCGCTGGCATTCCATTCGCTCGCGCTGCTGGCGGTGGTCCATTCGGGAGCGCCGCTGTGGCTCCAGGCTGGCGCGGCATTGACCGTGCTCGCCAGTTTCTGGCATGAGTTCCGCGGTTTTCGTGGCCGGGGAGTTGCGGTCAGCCTGCAACTCGGGGCGAAATCGGTCGCTTTGGAAATCGACGGAGAAACCGTGGCGGCCTCGCCGCCCCGGATGCTGCATGGCTCCGAGTGGCTGCTGGTGCTCGAGTTTCCCCTGGAGAGCGCCCGCCGCCGCCATCTGCTGCTGACCCTGTTTCCCGATTCCCTGGCCGCCGATGAATTGCGGCGGCTGCGGCGCTGGCTGCACTATGAGAGCGACTGAGCCCCGGGTGCGTGAGCGCCTGACAGGTCGGCATGGTCCGTGGGGACCAAAACCGTATCCACGGCCTCGCTTGCGGTTTGCGGATGGTCCAGATTGAAATGCAGGCCGCGGCTTTCCCTGCGGGCAGCCGCGCTACGCACGATCAGGCTCGCCACCAGCACCAGATTGCGCAATTCCAGCAGGTCGCGGCTGATACGATAGCTGCGGAAGTGGTCGCGGATTTCCTCCCGCAGCAATTCGAGCCGCCGCTCGGCCCGGCGCAAACGGCTGTCGCTGCGGACGATGCCCACATAGTCCCACATACAGCGGCGCAACTCGTCCCAGTTGTGCGAAACCAGAACATCGTCGCCGGATTCGCCCCGGCCCGCGGGCCAGGTTTCGCCTGCTTCGGGAAAAGGCGTATCGGCGAATTTTTCGGCGATGGAGTCGGCGGCGCTGAAGGCGATCACAAAACACTCCGACAGCGAATTGCTGGCAATGCGATTGGCGCCGTGGAGCCCGGAAAAAGTCGTTTCACCCACGGCGTACAGGTTCTCGATGTCGGTTTCCCCGTGCCGGTTGATCATCACCCCGCCGCAGGTGTAATGCGCCGCGGGCACCACGGGAATCCGGTCCCGGGTAATGTCGATGCCAAGTTCGAGGCAGCGGCGGTGGATATTCGGAAAGCGCTCGCGAACGAGTTCGGCGGGCTGGTGGCTGATATTCAGGTACACGCAGTCCTCGCCGAGCCGCTTGGTTTCATGGTCGATGGCCCTGGCGACAACATCCCGGGAGGCGAGTTCGCCGCGGCTGTCGAAGCGGTGCATGAAACGCTCGCCGTCGGGCAATTCGAGCCAGGCGCCTTCGCCGCGCATGGCCTCGGTAATCAGGAAACTGCGGGCATGCGGGTGAAACAGGCAGGTGGGGTGGAACTGGTTGAATTCCATGTTGCCCACCCGGCAGCCGGCGCGCCAGGCCATGGCGATGCCGTCGCCGCTGGCGCTGTCGGGATTGGTGGTGTACAGATAGGCCTTGCTGGCGCCGCCGGTGGCGAGAACGACGAATCTGGCCGCAATGGAGTGAACTTCGCGGCTGGCGTCGTCAAGCACATACACGCCGCCGCAGCGCCGCCGGCTGCCGGCTTTCCGCCCCAGGGCGATCAGGTCGATGGCGGTCCAGCCTTCCATCAGGTGGATGCCGGGATGTTCCCGGGCGCGCTGGCGCAGGGTTTCGAAGACTGCCTTGCCGGTGGCGTCGGTGGCGTGGATGATGCGTCGATGGCTGTGGGCGCCTTCCTGGGCGAGATGCAGGGAACTCAGGTCTGTGGCGCCGCCGGTTTCCTGCGCGGCGGCTTCGGTTCGGGTGCTGAATGGAACGCCCTGTTCGAGCAGCCAGCGCACCGCCGCGGCGCTATGATTCACCACATGCTCCACCATTTCCCGGTGGCACAGCCCGCCGCCCACGATCATGGTGTCCTCGATATGGGATTCGAGGCTGTCGCCCTTGTCGAGTACCGCGGCGATTCCGCCCTGGGCATAAAAAGTGGCGCCCTGTTCCAGGCTCGCCTTGCTCAGTACCCCCACCCTGGCGAAGCGCGCGGCGCGCAGGGCAAGGGTAAGCCCGGCGGCCCCGCTGCCGATGATGAGAATATCCAGTTTTGGCGGCGGGAAACCGGTCATGTGCCGCTCCGTAGCGTGGACGGGGTAAAATGACCGGCTACATTAGCACAGGCGCAGCGGCTTTGGACGCCATCCGGCCGTCTGCTGAAACCCGGGTGAGAACTTTTTGCCGCATCCGCTGTCTCAGGAACAAGGTGTCAGTGCCTCGGGGAGGGTTCGAAAGCCTCCGGGAAAGACTGCGAGGAACGAATGTCCCGGGATACTGACCGGCAACTCGTGGAGAGGGTACGGGCTGGCGACGCCAACGCATTCAACTTTCTGGTGCTGCGCTATCAGCACCGGGTGGCCGGTTTGATTAGCCGCTTCGTGCAGAATCCACAGGAAATCGAGGACATCAGCCAGGAAACATTCATCAAGGCATACCGGGCTCTTTCGCTGTTTCGGGGCGACAGTTCGTTCTATACCTGGCTCTACCAGATAGCGGTGAACACGGCCAAGAACCATCTGGCATCCCGGAACCGGCGCCTGATGCTCGCTAGCGTCGAGATCGATGAAGCGGAACACGGCGATATGGCGCCGGCCTTGCGGGAAACGGACGACCCGGAAAGCGAACTCGCCATGGAGCATTTACAGGCGGTGATCGACGCCGCCATCAGGGAATTGCCCGAGGACCTGCGCACCGCCTTTACCTTGCGCGAGTTTTCCGGAATGAGTTATGAACAGATCACGGAAGTGATGGACTGTCCGGTGGGTACGGTAAGATCGAGGATTTTCCGGGCGCGGGAAGCCATTGACCGGAAAATCCGCGAAGCGGGAAATGCGGGAGGCAGGACATGAATGAATCACGGTGGGAAACGCTTTCCGCCATGTTGGACAACGAAACCGACGACCTTGAGTTGCGGCGTCTGCTCAAGAGCGTCGGCAACGACCCGGAATTGCTGGCGGCATGGAAACGCTTCCACCTCGCCAGCGCCGTTGCGAGGCGCGAGCGTGTGGCGCCGCTCAGCAAGGATTTCCACTTGCAGCTCGCCGGCAAGCTGCGGGACGAGCCTGTCCCGGGCCGGCAACCTCGCCACATTCCCGCCGGGCGGCAATTCGCCGGCAAGCTCGCCATCGCCGCCACCGTGGCGGCCGCGGTTTTCGTCGGCCTCCAGGCTGGCCTCGACACCAGCCCGGCAGCCTCCCGGATCGCCGGCGGAACCACTGCACCCACCGCCCAGTCCTCCGCGCCGGTCTCCCAGGTGCTCGAAGTAGCCAATACTCCGGCAGCCCCGGTAGACCCGGAAGCCCGGCAGCGTCTCCTCGAATACATCGGCAGCATGAGATTCGACCCAGCCGAACCTCCCAGAATGGAACACATCGAAGACTCCCCCCTGTTCCATCTGGTGAACGATTTGCAGGACTAGGAGCCTGCGCCGCAGCCTCCAACCACAGTCATTCTGCGCGTAGCGAAGCGCAGTCGCAGAATCTCAGACAGTGGCCTCCCAGGGAGATTCTGCGACTACGCGCAGAATGACGGGAAATCTGCCCGGGATTCTGCTACCTGACCGGTCCTGGTCCGGAAAAACCATTTTACTGCCAGGATTCCCATGGCTGTGGTACATTTGACGCTCTACCACCGTGTCGGGAGAACGCCTTGCACAGCAGACTGGTTTCCCTTGTCCTGGCCTGGGTTCTGGCGATTCCCGCGCTGGCGGCGGAGCTTCCCGATTTTGCCGCCCTGGTGGAGCGCCACGGCCCCGCCATTGTGGAAATTTCCACCCGGCGCAGCAACTCCAGCAACCTGTTCGACGAATTCGACGACCTGTTTCGCCGGCAGATTCCCGACGGCCGGCAACCCGGCGAATTGCTCCAGCCGCCGGCGGTGGGATCGGGATTCATTATCTCCGCCGACGGCTACGTCATCACCAACAATCACGTGGTGGAAGGCGCCGAGGAGATTCGGGTCCACCTCAATGACCGGCGGGTATTTGAAGCGGTCGTGGTCGGGCTCGACGAACCTTCCGATCTTGCCCTGTTGAAACTCGATGCGGAAGCCCTGCCACATATCGCCTTCGGCGACTCCGACGCAGTGCGAATCGGCGACTGGGTCCTGGCCATCGGTTCGCCTTTCGGCCTGGAATTTTCGGCCTCGGCGGGCATCGTCAGCGCCAAGGGGCGCACCGTGCCGCGTCGCTCGTCCTACAACTACATGTCCTTCATCCAGACCGACGTGGCCATCAACCAGGGTAATTCCGGCGGGCCCCTGTTCAACCTCGAGGGCGAGGTCATCGGCATCAACTCCCGCATTCTGAGCAGCACCGGCGGCTCCAACGGCGTCAGTTTCGCGATTCCCAGCAATGTGGCGGTGAATGTGACGGAGCAACTGCGGGACACTGGCGCCGTCGCCCGGGGTCTGCTCGGCGTGCAAATGCGCGAAGTCGATCACGAAACCGCCCGGCGGCTCGGTCTCGCCCGGCCACTCGGCGCCCTGGTGGACCGGGTGCAACCGGCAAGCCCCGCGGAGCGGGCCGGGCTGCGCAATGGCGACATCATCACCCGCTTCAACGGACACGAAATCGGGTACTACACCGAACTGCCCTTCTTCGTCGGCCAGTACCGTCCCGGCGCAAGCACCCGGGTCACCGTGCTGCGCGACGGCGAGGAGCGGCGCTTCCAGGTCACTCTCGGCAGTTCGCCCACCAACACAAACGCGAGAAATATCACCCTGCCTTCCCCGGAGCCTCGGTCGCGCTCCCCCAATTCCCTGGGCTTTCGCGTTGCCGAACTGAGTTCGGAAACCCGCCAGGTGGCTGGTATCAGCGGCGTGCGGGTGGCGCAGATGGCACCCGGCCCGGGCAGCGAGTCGGGCCTGCGGCTCAATGACGTCATCACCCGCCTCAACGGCGATGCGGTGGATACCGTCGCCGGTTTCGCCCGCATCGCCGAATCCCTCCCGCCAGGGGGGCGAATCCCGCTGGAAATCCTGCGCCAGGGCGAAAGCCGCAATCTGACCATCGATTTGCCCTGAGTATCCGCCCGGAAGTGCGGCGGCCTTCCCACGAGATCCTGCGACTGCGCGCAGGATGACAGGGGGTGCGGCCATCCCGGGCCAGTCTCATACACGCTGAAACCGCCGCTCCGATGCAGTAGACTTGCCGGCTGGTTTTTTGCCGCGCCGCCATTGTGACCGATCAGGCCCTCATCCGTAATTTTTCCATCATTGCCCACATCGATCACGGCAAGTCGACACTGGCGGATCGCTTCATTCAGCTCTGTGGCGGGCTTAGCGAGCGGGAAATGGCCGCCCAGGTGCTCGACACCCTCGACATCGAACGCGAGCGCGGCATCACCATCAAGGCCCAGAGCGTCACCCTGCATTACGACGCCGCCGATGGCCGGCGCTACCAGTTGAATTTCATCGACACTCCCGGCCATGTGGACTTCAGTTACGAGGTCTCCCGCTCGCTTGCCGCCTGCGAAGGCGCCCTGCTTGTGGTGGATGCCTCCCAGGGGGTCGAAGCCCAGTCCGTGGCCACCTGCTATACCGCCTTCGACCAGGACGTGGAAGTGATTCCGGTCTTGAACAAGATGGATCTGTCCCACGCCGAGCCCGAGCGGGTGCGCGAGGAAATCGAGGAGATCATCGGCATCGACGCCAGCGAGGCCATCGCCGCCAGCGCCAAAAGCGGCATGGGGGTGGGCGAGATTCTGGAACAGATCATCCGCCGCGCGCCGGCCCCGGCCGGCTCCCGGGACGCGCCCCTGCAGGCGCTGATCATCGATTCCTGGTTCGACAATTATCTCGGCGTCGTCTCCCTGGTGCGGGTGATGAACGGCAGTCTCCGCAGCGGCGAGCGGATCATCGTCAAGACCCAGGGCAAGCCCCAGGAAGTCGACCAGCTCGGCGTCTTCACTCCCAAGCGCAAGGTTACCGGTCAGCTTCTCGCCGGCGAAGTGGGTTTCGTCTGCGCCGGCATCAAGGACATCCACGGCGCTCCCGTGGGCGACACCATCGTCCACGCCAAATCGCCGGACACGGCGGCCCTCGCCGGCTTTCGCCAGGTTTCGCCCCAGGTTTACGCCGGCCTGTATCCGGTGGACTCGGACGATCTCGAGAGCTTCCGCGAGGCCCTGTCGAAACTTTCCCTCAACGACGCCTCATTGCAATACCAGCCGGAAAACTCGCCGGCCCTGGGTTTCGGCTTTCGCTGCGGCTTTCTTGGCATGTTGCATATGGAGATCATCCAGGAGCGGCTCGAGCGGGAATACGGCCTCAACCTGATTACCACGGCCCCCACCGTGGCCTATGAAGTCCTCGGCAAGGACGGCGAAACCACCCTGGTGGACAGCCCGGCCCGGCTGCCTCCGGTGAACGACATCGAGGAAATGCGCGAGCCCATCGTGGAGATCAGTATTCTCACCCCGCAGCAGCATCTCGGGGCGGTGATCCAGTTGTGCGAAGAGCGGCGGGGCGTACAGCAGGACATGCAGTTCGCCGGCCGCCAGGTTTCCCTGCGCTATCAGTTGCCCATGAGCGAGGTGGTCATGGATTTTTTCGACCGGCTCAAGTCCGTCAGCCGGGGCTACGCCTCCATGGATTACCATTTCCTCCGGTTTGAGTCGTCAAGGCTGGTCCGTTTGGATATTCTTATCAACGGCGAGCGGATCGATGCCCTGGCCCTGATCGTTTTTCGCGACCACGCCCGCTCCCGCGGCCGGGAACTCGCGGAGAAAATGCGCGAACTCATACCCAGGCAAATGTATGATGTGGCGATCCAGGCTGCCGTGGGCGGGCAGATCATCGCCCGCACCACGGTCAAGGCCATGCGGAAGAACGTCACCGCCAAGTGCTATGGCGGCGACATCACCCGCAAGAAGAAACTGCTGGAAAAACAGAAGGCCGGCAAGAAACGCATGAAGAAGCTCGGCAATGTGGAAGTACCCCAGGAAGCCTTCCTCGCCGTATTACGGTCTGACGGCTAGGGAAACTCTGATCAAGTCAGAGCTTCCCTGTGGCACATGGAAGTGCCGCCGAATTCGATGGCGTAAGCCATTGAATTCGGGAGCAAAACAAAACCACGCTTTTGTTTTGCGATAATGAAAAACTCCACGGATGGAGTTTTTCAGAGAATACCTAGGCGCGGGTGCCCCTATGATGATGAATATCGATTTTTCCCTGGTGCTGGTCATTCTCGTGGCCTTGTCCGGGCTGATCTGGCTGCTGGATTCGCTGCTGCTGAAGCCCGGCCGCCTCGCCCTTGCCGAGGAAGCCCGCCGCAACCGTCCGGCGTCCCGCGCCGGCGAGCCGGACCAAAGCCGGAACGATGGCCTCGCCCGGGAGCCCGTGGTGGTGGAATACGCCAGGGCCTTCTTTCCCGTGCTCGCCCTGGTGCTGGTGCTGCGCTCCTTTCTTTTCGAGCCTTTCCAGATTCCGACCGGGTCGATGATTCCGACCCTGAATATCGGCGATTTCATTCTTGTCAACAAATACGCCTATGGCCTGCGCCTGCCGGTGGTCGGAACCAGGATCATGGATGTGGACGAACCCCGACGGGGGGAAGTCATGGTGTTTTTCCCGCCCCATGAAAACCAGTACTACATCAAGCGGGTGATCGGCGTGCCGGGGGATACCGTGCGCTACGAAGACGGCGAGCTGTACATCAATCGCGAACTGGTGCGCAAGGAACCCCGGGGCGGCATCACCATCAATTCCGCCTTCGGGCCGGTGCCGGGCACAAGCTGGACCGAAGTCATCGGCGGTGTGGAGCACACCATCCAGACCAAGAACCAGCTCATGCGCGACCCGGTGCGAACCCTGTGGGTGGTGCCGCCGGGCAGTTACTTCATGATGGGCGACAATCGCGACGAAAGCAGCGACAGCCGTTTCTGGGGCGTGGTGCCCGAGGAGAACATCGTCGGCAAGGCGGTTGCCGTATGGATGCACAAGGACCCGGGCTGGAATCTGCCCACTTTTTCCCAATCCCGCTGGATCCGGTAGCCGGGGCGCCCGCAGCGGCCATGAGCAAGCCACTCGACGCCCTGGAAGCGGCAATCGGCCATGAATTCCGCGACCAGTCCCTGGTCCGGCGCGCCCTGACCCATCGCAGCGCCCGCAGGGAGCACAACGAAAGGCTTGAGTTTCTCGGCGATGCCCTGCTTGGCTTTCTGGTGGCGGAACAGGCCTGGAACGCCCATCCCGACGCCGACGAGGGCGATCTCACCATTATGCGCTCCGCCGTGGTAAAGGGTTCCACGCTGACCCGGGTGGGGCGGAATCTCGAACTCGGCGACTTTCTCGAACTCGGCTCCGGCGAAGCGGGCAGCGGTGGGCGGGAAAGGGATTCGATCCTGGCCGCGGCGGTGGAAGCCCTGCTCGCGGCGATATACCTCGACGGCGGCATGGGAGCCTGCCGCGAATTCGTCCGGCGCTGGATTCCCGAGCCCGGTGCCGACTATGCCAGCAGCGGCGTGCGCAAGGACAACAAGACGCGGCTGCAGGAACTGATCCAGTCCGAACGGCGCGCCTTGCCGGATTATGAATTGCTGGGAATCCGGGGCAAGGGCCACCAGCAGCGATTCGAGGTGCGTTGCTCGCTTCCGGGGCACCGGATCGTCACCGAAGGCAGCGGTCCCTCGCGCCGCGCCGCCGAACAGGCGGCGGCGGGCAAGGCCCTGGCGGCGCTGGGGCAGGAAGAGTGACGAATACCCGGGAGCCTGCGACCCGCTGCGGCCACATCGCCATCGTGGGTCGGCCCAATGTGGGCAAATCGACCCTGCTCAACCACCTGCTGCGGCAGAAGATCAGCATCACCTCGCGCAAACCCCAGACTACCCGCACCCGCATCCTCGGCATCAGCACGACCGCCGCAGCCCAGTGCATCTATGTGGACACGCCGGGTCTCGACCGCCGCTACGGCAAGGCCATCAACCGGATGATGAATGAAACCGTCATGACCGTGGTCAGCGAAGTCGATGTCATTATGCTGGTCAGCGAACGCCTGCGCTGGGACGAGCAGGACGAGGCGGTATTGCAGGCGGTGAGGGAAGTTTCGGCGCCGGCATTGCTTGTCATCAACAAGGTGGATCAGCTTCGGGACAAGCGCCGGCTGCTGCCCCATATCGAGCGCCTCGCGGCGCATTTCGATTTCGCCGAAATCGTGCCGGTTTCCGCCCTGGGCGGGCATAATCTCGAACTGCTGGAAACCAGACTGCGGGAATTCCTGCCGGAAAGCCCGTTTCTGTTTCCAGGCGATCAGGTCACCGACGTCAGTTCGCGCTTTCTTGCCGCAGAACTTATTCGCGAAAAAATCACCCGGCAACTCGGCGACGAACTGCCCTATGAAGTCATGGTGGAAATCGAAAAGTTCGCCAGCGAAAAAGGCGCGGTCCAGATCAGCGCCCTCATCACCGTGGAGAAGCCGGGCCAGAAGCGCATCCTCATCGGCAGCGGCGGCCAGCGCCTCAAACTCATCGGCGCCGCCGCCCGCAAGGACATGGAACAAGCCTTCAAAAGCAAAGTAACCCTCCAGACTTGGGTGAAGGTCGGTCGGCGCAGCCGATCAAGAGCGCAGCTCTTGAAGACCTGAACGGCTCGCCAGGGAAGGCGAGACCGGGGCTGATCGAGGTCAACGAAGTCGCGCCAGGGATGGCATGTACAATCTCCCTGAGAGCAGGCAGTCGGTCGGCGCAGCCGATCAAGAGCGCAGCTCTTGAAGACCTGAACGGCTCGCCAGGGAAGGCGAGACCGCCCCCGACCGCAGCCGCCAGAACACATCACAGGCAGTATATGCAATCCGAGGTCCCGCCATGCCACGTACCGTTGAAGACACCGCCGCCCACATCTCGCGCCAGTTCAGCCATGAACTGGAAAAGGTGCGCACGCACATGCTGCGCATGGGTGGGCAGGTGGAAAAACAGCTTGGCGACGCCCTGCGTTCGGTGGCCGAGCACGATAGCCAACTTGCCCAGCAGGTGATCGACGACGATGTGCTGATCGACCGGCTCGAACGCGAAATCGACATCGAGTGCAGCCTGATCATTGCCCGCCGCCAGCCCACCGCCGGTGACCTGCGCCTTGTGCTTGCCATCATCAAGGCGGTGCGGGATCTCGAGCGCATCGGCGACGAAGCGGCCCGGATTGCCCGCAGCGCGCTGGCGCTTGCGGAAGAAGGCGAAGACCCGGTGGATCTCGGCGAGTTTCACCGCATGGGGGAGCGGGTTCTCGCCATGGTAAAACAGGTGCTCGACGCCTTTGCCCGCATGGATACCGACGCTGCCACGGCGATCGCCGACGAGGACGCGGAAGTGGACAATGACTACCACGGCGCTATCCGCTCCATGGTCACCCATATGACCAGGAATCCCGAAAGCGTCAGCGTGGTGCTCATCGTGCTGTGGGCATTTCGTTCCCTGGAGCGCATCGGAGATCACACCAACAATATCTCCGAGCATGTGTCCTACATGGTGATCGGCGTGAACCTGGGCATGGGACGACCCTTACCGAAGAAGTGATGCGCCCTGGGAGCCTGCGGCGCAGACTCCTAGGGAAGCTCTGATCAAGTCAGAGCTTCCCTGCGGCACATGGAAGTGCCGCCGAATTCGATGGCGTAAGCCATTGAATTCGGGAGCAAAACAAAACCACGCTTTTGTTTTGCGATAATGAAAAACTCCACGGATGG
>JAJEGU010000065.1 GCA_022819645.1 Pseudomonadales bacterium | reverse complement strand
CCATCCGTGGAGTTTTTCATTATCGCAAAACAAAAGCGTGGTTTTGTTTTGCTCCCGAATTCAATGGCTTACGCCATCGAATTCGGCGGCACTTCCATGTGCCGCAGGGAAGCTCTGACTTGATCAGAGCTTCCCTAGTGCGCCAGCCAGCGGCAGAGGTAGTCGGCGAAGCTTCTGCCGACGATCAGGGTGTAGGTGGGCGCCTCGTCGATGCAGGCCAACAGCACCGTGGCCCTGGCGAGGCCGGTACGGGCGCATTGTCCGGGAGCGAATTCCCGGGGATGCAGGTCCAGGGTGCAACCCCTGGACAGTATTGCGCGCGCTTCGGGACCCGTCAGGCGCAAGGCTGCCTGTCCGCCGCTGATATCGTTGATTGCGGCGTGGTGTCCGGCGAGTGCAGCTTCGAGTTCACCGCACAGTGCGCCGGCTTCTTCGGCGCCGGTTTCCAGCAGCCATTCGTCCGGGCCCAGCCAATAGACCCGGCGCTTGCCGCTAGTGAACGTATTCGCCGCCAGAGGTAAATCCTGAACCAAAACATCCTCAGCAGCCTTGACGGCCTGTTGCTGGCGCGAGTCGAGCCGAAGGTTCAGGAAACCGCGATTCGCCGGCACGGCAATTTCGGCGCCGGCTTCTGGCATGGATTCCGCCGCGCCGATAAAGGCTTCCAGGCCGCGGGGGCGCGCAATCTTCTCAGACATGTTGCCGCTCTCCCCCAGGGTCGTAAAAAGCCGGCGAAACGATTTCCACCGCCGTCGGCTCGCGTCCGGGCGAGGCGGCGAACAGGGTTTCGCCCTTGCGCCCCCGGCCGCCCGTCACCAGGGCCAGGGCGATGGGATGGCCGAGGCTGGCGCTTGGGTAGCTCGAAGTCACATGGCCACACATGGGGACCGGAGTGGCCTGACCGGTTCGCTCGATGAGCTGGGCGCCTTCCGGAATCACCGTGCAACCGTCCCGGGACAGCAATCCAACCAGTTGCTTGCGGTCTTCCCGCAGGCAGTCCGGGCGCGCCAGGGAGCGTTTGCCGAGAAAATCCTTCTCCCTGGACAACAGCCAGTTCATGCCCAGGTCCACGGGCGTGACCGAACCGTCGGTGTCATGGCCGACGATGACGAAACCCTTTTCCGCCCGCAGTACGTGCATGGTTTCGGTGCCGTAGGGCGTGATATCGAATTCCCGGCCCGCGTCCATGAGCTTGCGCCATAGATCCAGGGCGAACTGGCTGCCGATGTTGATCTCGAACGCCAGTTCGCCGGAAAAACCGACCCGGAACAGGCTCACGGGAATCCCGGCGAGGGTGGCTGTCCTGACGTGCATGAAGGGGAAGGACTCGCGGTCGAGGGGAATATCGCAGCCGAGTTTTTCCAGCAGCTTGCGACTGTTCGGCCCGGCCACGGCAAGGGTGGAAAACTGTTCGGTAAGGGAAGTCAGGTAGACCTCGAGTTCCGGCCATTCGGTCTGCAGCCATTTTTCGAGCCAGTCCAGCACATGGGCCGCGCCGCCGGTAGTTGTCGTGAGGTAGAAGCGGTCTTCGGCCAGCCGCGCCATGACGCCGTCGTCCATGACCATGCCGTCCTCGCCGAGCAGGATGCCGTAGGCGCAGCGGCCCGGTTTCATGCGGCCCACATTGTGAGTGTAGACGCGCTCGAGGAAATTCACCGCATCCGGGCCCCGGACATCGATCTTGCCTAGCGTGGAAGCATCCATGATCCCCACCGAATTGCGCACCGCGAGACATTCCCGCGCCACGGCGGCGTGGAGGTCTTCTCCGCCCCGAGGGAAATACCAGGGCCGATGCCACTGGCCGACTGCCTCCATGGGAGCGCCGGCGGCTTCGTGCCACTCGTGCAAGGCGGTCTTGCGCACCGGATCGTAAAGTTCGCCGACGCTCTCGCCGGCGACCGTGCCGAAACGCACCGGCGTGTAGGCCGGGCGGAACGTCGTCGTGCCGACTTCGGGAATCGGCTTGCCGAGCGCGTCGGCGAGTATCGCCATGCCATTGATATTGCCGAGCTTGCCCTGGTCGGTGCCGAAGCCGAGCGCGGTGTAGCGCTTGACATGTTCCACATTGCGGTAGCCTTCCCGCACGGCAAGGCGGATATCGGCCACGGTGGCATCGTTCTGGAAGTCGATGAACTGCTTCGGGCAACGGTCCGCGTCTTTCACGGCCGGAACGCGCCACAGCGCTTCGATGGGCGCCGCGGGAACTTCCTCCGTAGCCGGGATTTCGATTTCCGGACGACTCAGCCCGAGTTCCACTGTCGCCGCTGTCCCCGCCCGCAAGCCATCGGCCAGGCAATCGCCAGTGGATTGCCTGCCATTGCCCGCGCCGGCGGAATCGTGGGATTGGCGCGCCTCGGCCGGGAGGAAACACAGTTGCGATTCGCTCCATTCCAGCTTGCCGCCGGCCTGGGAATGCAGATGCACCGCCGGGCTGAAGCCGCCCGATACCGCCACCAGATCGCAGTCGATTCGCAGGGTGATTTCCACCGTGGACCAGGGCTCACCGGTCCATCTGGCAATCCCGGCGCCCCGCACGCGGCGCCGGCCGCTGACGTCGCTGACCACATGGCCGGGCAGCACCGGAATTCCCAGTTCCTTCACGCGCTGTTCGATGGCGCCCGCGCCGCCGGGGCGGCTGTCCACAATGGCTGCCACTTCGGCGCCGGCGCCGGCGAGATCGATGGCTGTCCGGTAGGCGGAATCGTTATTGGTGAAGACCACCGCCCGGCGGCCCGGCAGCACGGCGTGGCGGCGAATATAGCCGGACACCGCCGTGGCGAGCATGACGCCGGGGCGGTCGTTATTGCAGAAGACCAATGGCCGCTCGAAAGCGCCCTGGGCCAGCACCACCCTTTTCGCCCGGACGCGCCAGAGCCGCTCCGCCACGGGGCGGCGGGCCTGGTCTTGCGCCGCGATGTCCGATTCCCGAACGCAGCGCTGGGCAATAGTGAGGAAGTTGTGGTCGTGATAGCCGAAAACGGTGCCGCGGGATAGCAATCGGCAATCGGGCATTTGGCGCAATTCGGCGACCACGCGGGCAACCCAGTCCATGGCGGGGATACCGTCGATGGCGTCTCCGCCGACAAGCAGGCTGCCGCCGAACTCGACATCGTCGTCGGCGAGAATCACCCTGGCGCCGGCTCTTGCCGCCATCAGCGCCGCCATCAGGCCGGCCGGGCCGCCGCCTGCGACGAGCACATCGCAATGGGCGTTGCGGTGTTCGTAGCGGTCCGGGTCCGGCGAGTCGGGCGCCTTGCCGAAGCCGGCGGCGCGGCGGATGACGTGTTCGTAGAGTTTCCACCAGGCCCGGGGGTACTTGAAGGTCTTGTAGTAGAAACCGGCGCCGAGGATTCGCCCGAAGCCATCGAGCGCCGCGCCGATGTCGAAGCGCGTACTCGGCCAGCCCCGGGTGCCGCGGGCCGCGAGCCCCGGTTCGAGTTCCACCTGGGTCGCCAGCAGGTTGGGCCGGGCAGCGGCGCCCTCTCCCAATTGCATGACCGCATTGGGCTCCTCCGCGCCGCCGCCGACGATGCCCCGGGGACGGCGCAGCTTGAAACTGCGGCCCACAAGCGAGACGCCATTGGCCAACAGTGCCGAGGCCAGGGTGTCTCCGGCGTATCCGGCATAGCTCTTGCCGTTGAAGGAAAACCGCAACGGACGGGACCGGTCGATCCTGCCGCCCTCCGGCAATCGATTTGCTTGCCCGGCAGCCACGTTCAGTCGCCCTGCTCCGCTTGCTTGCCGGCGGCTGACGCAGGAACCGGTAAGGCCTCATCGAGCCGGAAACTGCCCGCGATGCGGTTGGTGACCGTATCCCGCTCCACCACGAACCAGCGGCGGCAGCCCCGGGCGTGATTCCACAACTCCCGGTGCGCTCCCCGGGGATTGCTCCGGTAGAACAGATAGTCCGCCCATTCCGCGTCGCTCAGGGCATCCGGGTTGGCTGGGCGCGTGATTCCAGCCTCGCCGCCATGGCTGAATTCGGTTTCGGCCCGGGGGCCGCACCAGGGGCATTCGATCAGCAACATGAACCGGGGCCTCTCCTCCCCGTCATTCTGCGCGGAGCGAAGCTTCCACTCCCATGCAGTGGCCCCTCAAGGAGATTCTGCGACTTCGCTTCGCTGCGCGCAGAATGACAGGCGGGGTAATCGCTTTTCATGCTAATGCGCCACCGCGGCGGCACCGTGCTCGTCGACCAGGGCGCCGGTGGAGAACCGCTCCAGGCTGAACGGAGCGTTGAGTTCGTGGGCTTCGTCATGGGCCATGGTATGGGCGAACGCCCAGCCCGAACCCGGGGTTGCCTTGAACCCGCCGGTGCCCCAACCGCAGTTGAAGTACAGCCCTTCGACCGGCGTTTTCGACAGGATCGGGCAGGCATCCGGGGCGACATCGACGATGCCGCCCCAGAGCCTGAGCATGCGCACGCGGCTGAAAACCGGAAACAACTCGACGATCGCCTGCATCGCGTGTTCGATGACGGGAAAGCTGCCGCGTTGGCCATAGCCGTTGTAGGCGTCGATGCCGGCGCCGATCACCAGTTCGCCCTTGTCGGACTGGCTGATGTAGCCGTGAACCGCGCCGGACATGACCACCGTGTCCAGTACGGGCCTGATCGGCTCCGAGACGAAGGCCTGCAAGGGGTGGCTTTCGATCGGCAATCGCAAGTCCGCCATTTGCGCCAGCACGCCGGCGTGGCCGGCCACGACGACGCCGATGCGATCCGACGCGATCGGGCCGCGCGTGGTCTGAACTCCCACGGCCTTGCCGCCGCTGACGTCGATGCCCGTGACCGCGCATTGTTCGATGATATCGACGCCGAGCGCATCCGCCGCCCGCGCGAAGCCCCAGGCGACCGCGTCGTGGCGCGCCACGCCCCCGCGGCGCTGCAGCGATGCGCCGAGAACGGGATAGCGCGCCCCGGGCGAAATGTTGAGATGGGGGATCGCCTTGCCGAGTTCGGCCGTTCCGACGACTTCGGCGTCGATACCGTTGAGCCGGTTGGCGTTGACCCGGCGCTCTATGTCGCGCATGTCCTGCAGCGAATGGCCAAGATTGTAGACGCCGCGCTGGCTGAACATGACGTTGTAGTTCAGATCCTGGCTCAGCCCCTCCCAGAGTTGCATCGATTTCTCGTAAAGCAGCGCCGCTTCGGTCCACAGGTAGTTGGAGCGTACGATGGTGGTGTTGCGCCCGGTATTGCCGCCGCCGATCCAGCCTTTCTCCAGCACCGCGATATTGCTCATGCCGTGGTTTTTCGCCAGGTAATAGGCGGTCGCCAGCCCATGGCCACCACCGCCGACGATGATCGCATCGTAGCCTTGCTTCGGTTCCGGGCTGCGCCAGACCCTGCCCCAGTTCCGGTTATGGCCGAGGGCGTTGCGCAACAGACTGAATGCCGAGTAGCGTTGCATGGCGCGATCAGGTTATGGCGAATTGCGGAGAGAGAAACCCCGCCTGGACGGGGTTTCGTCAGACTGTCTTACGGGGTGTACCTGGTGAAGGCGCCACCCGCCAGAGGCAGGGAGGCCGGGCCTTCGGCGGCGTAGACATTGCCGTCTTCGTCCACCGCAACGCCTTCGCCGGCGGTGCCCTGCTCGCCCCGGCTTTCGGTCTGGTAGCCGGGAATGAAGCCGGTGATGCGGTCCTCATCGAGCGGGCCGATACGCACGCCGCAGTGCCAGGCCTCGTGACGCAGGGGGCCGGATTCGGAATCGATGGCGTAGACCATGTCGTCATCGGTGATGAACAGTCCGCTGATGCGACCGTAACTGTAGCGGGATTCCAGGTAGTTGCCGTCCCGGTCGAATATCTCGAGACGGTGATTGCCGCGGTCCGCCACCCAGAGGCGGCCCCGGGAATCGAACTCCAGCGCGTGTGGCGTGCGGAAGTCGCCATGGGCCGTGCCGAGCTGGCCCCATTCCATCAGATAGGTGCCGTCGGGAGCATACTTCACGATGCGGGCGGTGAGGCCGGCGTCGCGGCCTTCCTGCAAGGCCTGGGCATCGAGCATGCCCTGGCCGCTGTGGCCGTCCGCCACATAGATGCTGCCGTCGGGGCCCACGAT
Organism: Pseudomonadales bacterium; assembly: GCA_022819645.1. Classification (GTDB taxonomy): domain Bacteria; phylum Pseudomonadota; class Gammaproteobacteria; order Pseudomonadales; family Pseudohongiellaceae; genus UBA9145. Next base: position 9,934 of record JAJEGU010000065.1, on the reverse strand, counting down.
GACATCATTGGGCTGATTGAGGTGGGCGCTGTCGTTGCCGGGAACACCCGCGGTGCCGAGGCTCATGAGCAGTTCGCCGTCGGGGCTGAACTTGTGCACCTGGTGGCCCTTGGTGCCCTCGGCGTTACCGGCGAAATCCGCCACCCAGACATTGCCTTCGTCATCCACGTGAATACCGTGTGGCACCACCATGACGCCGCCGCCGAAGTTGGCGAGCACTTCGCCGGTGTGACGGTCGAACTTGAAAATCGGATCCACGGGATTGCTGTCGCAATTGATGCCCTGACCGCCGAGGGCGCCGGCGCCGCAACGTTCATAGGCGACGATGTGGCCGTCGGTGGGATCGATGTCGATTCCCGCCGTGGAGCCCCACTCGCGTCCGGCGGGCAGGTCGCCCCAGTTGTTTTCAAAATTGGGATTGGGATTGGGAAAACCCTCGCCGGTGACGATGTTGCCTCCCGACTGGGCGGAAACGCTGCCGGCGAGCAGCAGGGCAGCACCTAAAACCAGGTTGATATGATGCTTTTGTGTCATGTGCGTCCTCCTGTTCGTTGTAATGAGTGTCGGATTATCCGGGCCCAGACTCCTGGCCCCGATGACCTGCGAGCCACGGAAGGCCATCCGGTATTCTGCATAACCTTGGTCCCGCACACAAATTTCCGCGGCAAGCGCCGGCAATGCGGCAGGCAGGCGGCGATCAGGTCGTATTGGTTTGCAATGGGCCATGGGAAGGCTCCAGCCCGGCGGCGGCATGGAGAATCATGTCCGCGGTGACCGGCACCCGGTTGAACTGATGCCCGCCGAGCGCATCGGCAATGGCGCAGAGCAGCGCCGCCGAGGCGCAGCCCTGGATCGGCTCGCCGATGCCCCGGGCGCCCACCGGGTTTTCCGGGTCCGCCATGCCCACGGCGTCGTGGTCCATGGGCGTGGGCACATCGAGAACCGTGGGGATCTTGGCCTGCCACAGGCTGGTGGCGGCGGGCAGGCCATTTTGCGGATCGTAGGCGTGGCGCTCGAAACCCGCCATGCCGAATCCCATCACCGCCGCGCTCTTGGTCTGGATTTCCAGTCCCCGGGGGTGGAGCACGGTGCCGCAGTCGGCAACGCCGAGATAATCGAGAATCTCGTACTTGCCGGTTTCGGTGTCGAGTTCGATTTCGATGAATCCCACGGCAAGGGCCGGCGGCGTGCCGTCCCGGTCGAGATTGTCCCTGGCCACGCCGATGAGTCCGGTGCCCGCCAGGGCGGCCACGGAGCGGCCGGTGATGGGATTGATGTCCTCGGGCGCCAGTTCGCCGCTGTAGCGGCCACCGAGTTCGATCGCCCGGGCCGCGGCTTCGGCATAGGTGATGAAGCGCGACGGGTCTTCCCGCAGAAACACCCGTTCGTCGCCGATGTCGTAGTCTTCCGTGGCGCCGCCGAGTTCGATGGCGGCGATTTCCAGCAGCTTCCGGACGGCGTCCACGGCGGCGACGTAGTTGGTCCGCGTCATGGTGAACGAGGTATTGCTGCCGAACTGGCCGTTGTTCCAGGGCAGATGCCTGCGGGTGTCGCCGCGTTCGATGACGGTGTTTTCCCAACGGTGCCTCAGCACCTCCGCCGCCACCCGGGAAGTCGAAGAATACGAATAGGTGCCGAGATTGCCGACGCCGGTATGGATATGCAGTTTGCCGTCCGGCGTGATGCGCACGAGGCCGTCGAAACCGCTGCTGCCGGCGGAGTGATAGGCCTGACCCACGCCTAAGCCGATCACTTTCGAGCCATTGCGCCGGCCGCTGCGGGCGCGGCGGCCGGCCCAGTCGAATCGCTCGGCGCCCATGGCCAGGGCTTCGCTGATATAGGCCGAAGTCATGCCGCCCCGGTCGGGGCCATAGCTGGAATCGCTTCCCGGCGCATTGATCTGGCGGATGGCGAGCGGGTCCAGGCCGAGTTCCCGGGCGGCGCGGTCGAACATGGGCTCCACCGCGGCATGGATCTGGTTCTGGCCCGGGCCCCGCTGGGGCCCCTTGGGCGGCGTATTGGTGATCAGGGGCACGCCGCGAAAGCGCATGGCCTCGGGCTGGTAGATCAGCGAGAAGGAATCCGCCGCGGCGAGCCAGTCGCTGAAGCCGCCGTAGGAGCCGTTGTCCTGGATCAGGTACAGGTCCGCCGCGAGCAGGCGGCCATCGCCGCGGAATCCCATTTTCACCCGGCCCTGAAAGCCATGCCGCGCCGAGCCGATGAAATACTCTTCCTCCCGGGAGATGCGCAGCATGACCGGGCGATTGATCCGGCGCGAAAAGTGGGCGGGAATCGCCATGGCGGGATAGGCGGCGCCCTTGGAGCCGAAGCCGCCGCCGCAGAACTCGGCGATAAAGACGATGTCTTCGGGGCTGACGCCGATCAGGCCGGAAAGCATGGGCAGGGGGAAGGTGCCGCTCTGGCAGGAAGCGTACACGAAGCACTTGCCGTTTTCCCAATAGGACAGCGCCGAGCGCGGCTCCATGGAATGGTGGGAATGGCTGGCGTTGACGAAGCTCTGGTCGAGAACGTAGTCGGCCCGGGCGAATCCGTCCTCCACATCGCCATAGGCCCACTCCCGCGCCGCTTCGCCCCGGGGGAGTCGACCCTGTTCGAGTTCACGGAATTGTTCTTCGGTCCAGTGCAGGTCGAGCATCTCGTCGCGCATGGCGTAGTTGCCCACATTGCCATTGCCACGGGCGTTGGGGCCGCCGGGGCGCAGACTGGTGAGGGGGTCGGTGACGAAGGGCAGGCGTTCGATATCAAAACTGATCTGCTCGATGGCGTCCTCGGCGCTGCGCTCGTCCACCGCGGCCACGGCGAGAATGGGGTCGCCAGCGAATAATGGCTCGTTGGTGAGCAAGGGCGGCTGGGGAAAAGACGCCGGGGGCACGTCATCGGCGGTCATGACGCCGACGACGCCGGGCATTTCGAGAGCGCGGGAAAGATCCAGATTTCGGATTCTGGCGTGCGGCGCCGGGCTGGTAAGCAAGCGGGCGTAGACCATGCCCTCCACTCGGAAATCCTCGGCGTATTTTGCGCCGCCGGTAACCTTCGCCCGCACATCCGAAGGCGTGAAATCCTTCCCGATCAATGAGTAAGCCATAATATCCTCAACCTCCCCCCTGACAAAGCGACTTCATTGTAAAGCAAAACTCACGGGACACCCATCGGAACTCCTGTCATTCTGCGACTGCGCGCAGAATGACGGAGGGACCACCCGCGCGGTCGCGGCGGTTTTACTCACGGGGGAATTGGTTTTAAGCTGCGGGGCATGGCTGCAGCGGCATCTTTGGAAAACCGCCGGCCCGGGTTCGGGCAGGCCCTGCTGTGCTTTGTGGTTATCGTGGCGGCGATTGCGCTGGGGCTTTTTGCGCTGGCGGTGGATTTGCATGCGGTGATGTTTCTCTGCCTGTTCTGGACCGGGCTGCACTGCGCCTGGCTGGGGCATGGCTTCGGAGCCATTCGCGAGATGATGAGCGGGGCCATCAGCCGGGCCTTGCCGGCGATTTACATTTTCGTGCTGATTGGCATGGTCATTGCCAGTTTCAATCAGGCGGGGACGATTGCCGCCCTGATGTACTGGAGCCTTGGCTGGCTTTCGGCGAACTGGTTTCTGCCCCTGTGCCTGATGCTGTGCGCGCTGATGTCCCTGGCGACGGGCACGGCCTGGGGAACCGCGGGCACCCTGGGGGTGGTGCTGATCGGCGCCGGCGGGGCCATGGGGCTGCCCTTGCCGCTGGTGGCGGGAGCTATCATTGGCGGGGCGACTTTCGGCGACAAGATGTCGCCGATTTCCGACACGACCAACCTCACCGCCATGAGCGCCGGCACGAATCTGTATCGTCATATTCACGCCATGGCATTGACCACGGGGCCGGGCTTTGTGCTGGCTTTGGCGATATTCGGCGTTGCGGGCCTGATCTACCGGCAGCCGCTGGCGGCGGGAGACGGCATCGAGCCTTTGCGCGAAGCCTTGCGGGCGGCCTACGGCCTGCAGCCGGCGGCGGTGTTGCTGCCGATTGTCCTGCTGGCGGTGATGAGCATGCGGCGGATTCCCGCCGAGGTGGCCATGGCGGCGAGCGTGCTTGTGGCGATGCTCGTCGCGGTGCTGTACCAGGGGCAGGGGGCGGCGGACGTGCTCAATGCCCTGTGGAGCAATACCCCCGGCGCCACGGGCAACGCCCGGCTCGATGAACTGCTGGGCCGGGGCGGAATCACTTCCATGAGCTGGACCCTGTTGCTGGCGCTGATGGCCCTGGCCCTCGGCGGCATGCTCCACGGCGCCGGCTTTCTCGCCGCGCTGCTGGCGGGGCTGATCCGTCGGGTGCGACGTGTCCACGCCCTGGTGGCCACCACCATCGGCGCCGGAGTACTGGGCAATATGGCCATGGGCGAGGCGTATATCTCCATTATTCTCAACTGCCAGCTTTTTCGCGAAAAGTATCGCGAACAGGCGCTCGAACCGGCGATTCTGTCGCGTTCGGTGGAAGAAGGCGCCACCATGACCACGGGCCTGATTCCCTGGACCACCGCCGGCGCCTTCTACGCCGCAACCCTCGGTGTGGCCGTGATCGAGTATGCGCCCTTTGCGTTTTTCAATTATCTTAACGCCTTCGTTTCCGTCGCCATGGCGGCAGCGGGCGTGGGCCTGCTGCGAAGCGGCGGCAAATCAGCCTAGGAGCTTGAGCCGTGCAGACCCATATTCTCGCGATCGACCAGGGCACATCCTCAAGCCGCGCGCTGGTTTTCGATGCGAAGGGGATGCTGCGGGGGCTTGCCCAGCAGGAATTCACCCAGCACTTCCCCAGGGGCGGCTGGGTGGAACACGACGCCGGGGAAATCTGGCGCACCACCCTGGAAAGCTGCCGCGGCGCCTTGCGGGACGCCGGCATCGAGAGCCGCCGGCTCGCCTGCATCGGCATCACCAACCAGCGGGAAACCACGGTTCTCTGGGACCGGGCAAGCGGCGAGCCGGTGCATCGGGCGATTGTCTGGCAGGACCGCCGCACGGCGAAGCACTGCCAGGAGCTGAAACAGTCCCGGGTGAACGAGGCCGACCTGCAAGCCAGGACCGGCCTGCTGCTCGACCCGTACTTCTCCGCCACCAAGCTGCAATGGCTGCTGAATGAAGTGCCCGGCCTGCGCCGGCGCGCCGAGGCGGGAGAACTCGCCGCGGGCACCATCGACAGCTTCCTGCTGTGGAAACTCACCGGCGGCCGCAGCCACTTCACCGACGCCAGCAACGCCTCGCGCACCCTGTTGTTCAATATCGAAACCCAGCAATGGGACGCCGACCTGCTCGCGCTGTTCGAGATTCCCCGGCGGATTCTGCCGGAAGTGCGTGACAGCGCCGCCGATTTCGGCGCCAGCGAGCCTGAGCTGCTCGGCAGCGCGGTACCCATCACCGGTGTGCTCGGCGATCAGCAGGCGGCGGCCTTCGGTCAGTGCTGCTTCCACTCCGGGGCCGCCAAAAGCACTTATGGCACCGGCTGCTTCCTGTTGATGAACACCGGCGACAAGCCCGTGTATTCCCGCAACCGCCTGCTGACCACGGTGGCGTACCGGCTCGAAGGCAAACCCAGCTATGCCGTGGAAGGCAGCATCTTCATGGCCGGAGCCACCATGCAATGGCTGCGGGACGAATTGCGGCTGATTCGCAAGTCGGCCGAGTCCGCCGCCCTGGCGGAGCAATGCGCCGATGATTCCGGCGTCTATCTGGTGCCCGCCTTTACCGGGCTCGGCGCGCCCTATTGGGATCCGGACGCCCGGGGCGCCATCTTCGGCATGACCCGGGACACCGGCAGCGCCGAAATCGTGGGCGCCGCCCTGCATTCGGTGTGCTACCAGACCCGGGACCTCACCGGCGCCATCGCCGCCGACGGTGTTGCCCTCGACCTGCTGCGGGTGGACGGCGGCATGGTGGCCAATGAGGTCTTCCTGCAATATCTCGCCGATGTTCTCGACTGCCGCGTACACCGCCCGGCGGTAACCGAAACCACGGCGCTGGGCGCAGCCTGCATCGCCGGGCTGCAGGCCGGCGTATTCCCGAGCCTGGACGCCATCGCCGGACTTTGGCGGCTGGACCGCGAATTCAGCCCGCGGCGGGACGCGGCCTGGCGCGAAAGGAAGTATGCCGGCTGGAAGGACGCGGTGCGGCGCACCCTGAGTTGAGGCCTGGCGTGCTGAAATACGGCGAACTTATGGGACGGCACACTAGCGTGGAACTGCATCTGTTACGCCATGGCGAAACCCAGTGGAACCGGGACCGGCGGGTGCAGGGGCAATGCGATGTGGGCCTGAATGAAACAGGCAACCGGCAGGCGGTGGCGCTCGGCAAACGGCTGGCGGACACCCATTACGACGCCATCTATTGCAGCAGTTCCCTGCGCACCAGGGAGACCGCCTGGCTGGCCTTCCCGGACCGCCACGAAGACCTGGTTTTCGTCGACGCCCTGCGGGAAATCGACCTTGGCCCCTGGGAAGGCCGCCTGCATGCGGAAATCGCCCTGGAAGACCCGGAATCGCAGCATCACTTCTGGCACATGCCGCATCTGTTCCAGGTGGAAGGCGCGGAGACCTTCTTTGCATTGCAGGAGCGCGCCATGCAGGCGATTCGCGGCATTGCCCGGCGGCATTTCGGCCAGCGCGTTGCCGTGGTCAGCCATGGCGCCCTGATCAAGTCGGTGCTGTGTTTCCTTGAAGAACTGCCCATGCGCGACCTCTGGGCCTGGCGCCCCATGCACAATTGCGCCCATAGCATCGTGCAACTCGAGCGCGGCGGCGAAGGCGAGATTCTGCAATACGCAGACCGGCCCTTCGCCCAGGTCAAGGGCTCCTAGTGTGCCGTCCCACAAGAGAATGAAGGATTTTCTCCTATTCTGCCTGATTACGGGGCTGACCCTGGCCTGGGCCCAGGCGGCGGGATGGTGGGTGAACCAGAACATTCCCCTCTACGGCACCCTGGAGTGGAACGGTTTTGTGCATCTGACCCATATCCGCAACCACGGCGGCATCTTCGGGTTGCTGCAGGGCCAGGGCTGGCTGTTCGGCTCTCTCAGCCTCGGCCTGCTTGCGGGTATCGCCGTCTGGCTATTCATGGGCGCCGCCATCTCGCGTTTCGAATACGCCTGTTTCGGCTGTATCGCCGGCGGCGGCCTGAGCAATGTCATCGACCGGCTCGTCCATGGCAGCGTGATCGATTACATCAACCTGCAGCACATCCCATACTGGAACTACATATTCAATCTCGCCGACTTGACGATCCACGCGGGAATCTGGCCGATGATCCTTTATGGCCTGCTGGCGCGCAAAACCCCAGGGAACACAGACCCATGAGCAGAGACCGACTCGACGGAGCCCTGGCTCCGGTGGTTACGCCCTTTGACGAAAACCACCATCCCGACGGCGAACGCTTTATCCGCTTCTGCCACTGGCTGCTCGGCCAGGGCGTAAAGCTCGCGGTATTCGGCACCACCAGCGAAGCCAATTCGCTTTCACTGGCGGAAAAGTCCGCCCTGCTCGAGCGATTGCTGGACTCCGGAGCCGACCCGGACCGCATCATGCCCGGCACCGGGCTGTGCTCCCTGAGCGAAACCGTGGACCTCACCGCCCGGGCCGCGACGTCCGGCTGCCCCCGGGTATTGCTGCTGCCGCCCTTTTATTACAAGAACCTCTGTGAAGACGGCCTCTTCGGCTACACCGCCGAAGTCATCGAGCGGGTGGGCAATCGAGACTTGCAGATCTACCTCTACCACTTCCCCGCCATGTCCCGAACGCCCTGGCCCATGGAAGTGATCGACCGCCTGGTCAAGGCCTATCCCGGCACGATTGCCGGCATCAAGGACAGCTCGGGAAAATGGGCGCAAACCGCCGCCTTCATCCATGCCGGCTGGGACGATTTCCGGGTTTTCTGCGGCTCCGAGCGCTTTCTCCTGCAGACCCTGCAAGCAGGCGGCGCCGGCTGCATCTCGGCCACCGCCAATATCAACCCAGCCCCCATCGCCGCGCTCTGTGCCAATTGGCGCCAGGACCAGGCCGGGCAGCTTCAGGCCGACCTGACCCGCATCCGCGAATGTTTCGAAGCCGCCCCCATGGTCGCCTCGGTAAAAGCCGCCATCGCCATGGCCACCAACGACAGCGCCTGGGCCAACCCCCGCCCGCCGCTCGTCCCCCTCAGCCACACCCAGTCAACAGCCCTGCGTAATGGCCTGGGAGCCTGCGACGCAGTCCTGGAGACTGTCAATTTCGGGCTGTGCTTGTAAGGGCTCGGGGGACTGTGTGAGAATCGGCCTTGAGGATGTCGCGGTAGTTTTCATGGGCCTTCTGCTCGCGTTCTTTTTTGTCAGCATCTGCTTCTCCTTTCTCTGCTCCATCATGGAAGCGGTGCTGCTCAGCGTCACGCCGACCTATGTGGGCGTTCTGGAAAAGCAGGGCTCCGGCGTCGCTGCCGACCTTGCCGCCTACAAGGAGGATATCGACCGGCCACTGGCGGCGATTCTGACCCTCAATACCATCGCCCACACCGTCGGCGCCATTGGCGTTGGCGCCCAGGCCGCCGTATTGTTTCCCCATTCCGAGATTTCGCTGTTTGGCGTGGGCATCGCGCTGAACTGGGAAGCCATCGTGGCGGTGATCATGACCCTGGCGATTCTCATCTTCTCCGAAGTGATTCCCAAGACCATCGGCGCCAACAACTGGGAGGCGCTCGCCCCGGCCACCACCAGAACCCTCAAGGTCATGCTCATCGTGCTCTGGCCGCTGGTGTGGCTGAGCCAGTTCATCACCGGCAAACTGAAGAAGGACAAGGACCGGCCCGTGCTCAGCCGCACCGACCTCGCGGTGATGACCGATATCGGCACCGAAACCGGCGTGCTCGCCGAGAGCGAGCGCAAGATCATCCACAACCTGCTCGCCTTCCGGGGCATTCAGGCCGCCGATGTGATGACGCCGCGCATCGTCGTGGTGGCGGCAAGCGAGGACACCGGGCTGCGGGAATTTCACGACAGCCACGCTGAACTGCCTTTTTCGCGCATCCCGGTGTATCAGGGCAAGAATGACAATGTCACCGGCTACGTGCTCAAGGACGAAGTTCTGCTCAAGCTCGTGGACGAACACGACGAGGTGAGGCTGAAGGATCTGCGCCGGGACATCATCGCCGTCCACAAGACCGCCACAGTGCCCGACCTGCTCGACATGTTCATCGCCAAGAAGGAACATCTGGCGGTGGTGGTGGATGAATTCGGCGCCATGGAAGGCATATTGACCATGGAAGACATCATCGAGACCCTGCTCGGGCTTGAGATTGTCGACGAATCCGACGATACCGAGGACATGCAGGCCCTGGCGCGCAGAAACTGGAACCGCCGGGCCCGGAAACTCGGCATTATTCCGCTCGAACAGTCAAATCCGGGCACAACCGGGCGGTTATGACAACGTGAGACAGAAAATTCGGCGATACATTGTAATAAGTTGTTACAAAACCGCAAACAGTCCCGAGTCAGCGTTAAGATGTTCGGCAATTCATTCGCTGTACGCCCCCCCGTAATCAGCGAATGAATAGCTGAAGGCGGGGCTCGTGAGTTTACTTTCTTTATCGTTCCCCCTAAACGAATGGAATTGCTGGCGACGCTTCCCCCTTCAGCGCCTTTTAACTCTCTCTCCCCGATTTCCTTGTGCCCAGTGGCGGAGTCTCAGGCGAAGACCTCCCGGTGAGATTCCGCGACTTCGCGCGGAATGACGGGGGCGGCGTGGAATGAGAGCGGATTTGCAGCCGTGAATTCCTACGGCGCAAGCTCCTAGTGTGCTGTCCCACAAGTTCGCCGTATTTCAGCGCGCCCCCCGCGGTGTGTGGCAAGGCGCGGTCCGCAGGTAATGGCCCGCCCCATTGCCAAGGAGCGCAACGCGGCCACGCGCCGCGGGGGGCGCGCCCTTC
>JAJEGU010000008.1 GCA_022819645.1 Pseudomonadales bacterium | reverse complement strand
CGAAAGCGAAAATTCGCTATCGCCGCGCCCCTGGCCGGTCGATTGAGGCGAATATTGGTGGATATGCAACGAAATCGAGCGGCCAGGGGCGCGGATGAGAGCGGATTTGCAGCCGTGAATTCCTACGGCGCAGGCTCCTAGGCCGCCCGACTTTCCCGATCAGGGCCGCGACGGCAATTGCCAGTCGATGCCCTCGATTCCCCTGGCCTGAAGATACTCGTTGGCGAGGGAGAAATGGCGGCAGCCGAAGAAACCCCGGTCGGCGGAGAAAGGCGAGGGATGGGGGGCGCTCAATACCTGGTGCCTTGTCCGGTCGATGATCGCCCCCTTGCGCTGGGCATGGGCGCCCCAGAGCAGAAATACCAGTCCTTCGCGCTTTGCATCAAGCGCTTCCACGATGCGGTCGGTAAACCGCTCCCAGCCCTTGCCCTGATGGGACGCCGCCTTGCGCGCTTCCACCGTGAGCACGGCATTGAGCAGCAGCACGCCCTGCCGCGCCCAGTGTTCCAGACAGCCGTGTGGCGGCGCCTCGCAACCCAGGTCATTTTGCAATTCCTGGAAGATGTTCTTTAGCGATGGCGGCGACGCCACCCCCGGCGGCACCGAAAAACACAGCCCGTGGGCCTGACCCGGGCCGTGATACGGGTCCTGGCCCAGAATCACCGCCTTGACCGCATGGAATGGCGTTGCATCCAGGGCATGAAAGATCCGCTCTCCCGGCGGGAAAATCCTTTTGCCGGCGGCTTTCTGCTGGCGCAGGAAGGCGCTGAGCTCGCGCATGTAGGATTGTTCGAATTCGCCGCCGAGCTGTTCCAGCCAGGATGCTTCGAGCCTGATCTGGCGGGCCGGCTCAGCCGGCATGTTCCGGCCGCATGTGGGGGAACAGCAGTACGTCCTTGATGGAGGGCGAGTCGGTAAGTAGCATGACCAGCCGGTCGACGCCAAGCCCCTCGCCGGCGGCGGGCGGCATGCCGTATTCCAGGGCGGTGATGTAGTCCTGGTCAAAATACATGGCTTCCCGGTCGCCGGATTCGCGTTTGGCGACCTGGGCGCGAAAGCGTTTCGCCTGGTCTTCCGGGTCGTTGAGTTCGGAAAAGCCGTTGGCGATCTCCTGGCCGGCGATGAACAACTCGAAGCGGTCGGCGATCTCCGGGTTCTCGTCGTTGCGCCGGGACAGGGGCGATACTTCGGTGGGGTAACCGGTGATGAATGTCGGGTTGAAAAGTTTCGGCTCCACCTTTTGCTCGAAAATCTCCAGCAGCAGCTTGCCTTCGCTCCAGGCCGGATCGAAGGAAACTTCAAGTCTGGTGGCTGTGGACCGCAAATCGGCCAGCCCGGCAAGCTGCGACGGATCGGTAATGTTTTTGCAATACTCCAGAACGGACTCGCGCAGGCTCAGGCGGCGAAATTCTCCAGCCAGATCAATCCCGCTGCCCTGCCAGTGGATGCGGGTCCGGCCCAGGGTTTCCCTGGCCACGGTTCGCAGCAGGTCTTCGGTGAGGTTCATGAAGTCGCTGTAATCCGCATAAGCCTGATAAAACTCCAGCATGGTGAATTCGGGGTTGTGGCGGGGGGAAAGCCCTTCATTGCGGAAATTGCGATTGAGCTCGAAAACCTTGCCGTAGCCGCCCACAAGCAGACGCTTGAGATAGAGTTCCGGCGCCACCCGCAGGTACATGGGCAGGTCCAGGGAATTGTGATGAGTGGCAAAAGGACGCGCCGCGGCCCCGCCGGGAATGAGCTGCAGCATCGGCGTTTCCACTTCCATGAAACCCCCGTTCTCGAAATAGCCGCGGATGGCGCGCAGGATGCGCGAGCGCAGGGCGAAACGCCGCCTCGTCTCCGGGTTGGCGATCAGGTCCACATAGCGGCGGCGGTAGCGCAGTTCGGTATCGCTGAGGCCGCGGTACTTGTCGGGCAATGGCCGCAGGGATTTGCCCAGCAGGCTGAACTCCGCCACCCGCAGGGTCAATTCCCCCTTGCCGGTGCGGAACAGTTCCCCGGTGGCGCCGACGATGTCGCCAAGATCGAGCAGCTTGTGCAATGCCGCCGGCTCCGGCGCCAACTGCCGCTTGTCGAGATACAACTGTATCGGGCCGCTGCCGTCGTCGATCACCACAAAAGGCCCCCGCATGCGGATGATGCGCCCGGCGAGGCTGACCTGTTGCATCTCCGTCCTGAGCGAGGCAGCGTCGTGTTCGGCATGATTTTTGCTGACTTCGCCCGTGCCGCCCGATGGCCGGAAATCATTGGGGTACGCCCCGCCCCGCTCCCGCAGCAGCGCGAGCTTGCGCCGCCGCTCGGCGGTGAGCCGGTGTTCGGAATCGCTGTCCTGTGCCGACATGGGGTATTCCTACAGCCCCGACTTGAGGCTGGCTTCGATAAATGGATCGAGCTTGCCGTCGAGCACGGCGCCGGTATTGCTGGTTTCCGCGCCGGTGCGCAAATCCTTGATGCGGGAAGAATCGAGCACATAGGACCGAATCTGGCTGCCCCAGCCGATATCGTCCTTGGATTCCTCGATGTTGCGGGACTGCTCCCTGCGGCGCAGTTCTTCCATTTCGTAGAGTTTCGCCTTGAGTTGCCTGATGGCCATTTCCCTGTTCTTGTGCTGGGACCGCTGGTTCTGGCACTGCACCACGATACCCGTGGGCTCATGGGTCAGCCGCACGGCGGAATCGGTCTTGTTGACATGCTGGCCGCCGGCGCCGCTGGAGCGGTAGGTGTCCACCCGGACTTCGCCCATATCGAGATTCACCTCGATATCGTCCTCGATTTCCGGCGAGACGAACACCGCGGCGAAGGAAGTATGGCGCCGGTTGCCGGAATCAAAGGGCGATTTTCGCACCAGCCGGTGCACGCCGGTCTCGGTGCGCAGCCAGCCGAAGGCGTAGTCTCCCCGCACATGCACCGTGGCGCTCTTGATTCCCGCCACATCGCCGCCGGAGGCCTCGGTGAGTTCGGTGTCGAAACCCTTGTCTTCGGCCCAGCGCAGATACATCCGCAACATCATTTCCGCCCAGTCCTGGGCTTCGGTGCCGCCGGAGCCGGCCTGAATCTCGAGCCAGGCATTGGCCGGGTCCCTTTCTCCGGCGAACATGCGGCGGAACTCCAGCGCCTCGAGCTTGCCCAGCAGCTTCTCCAGTTCGGTGTCGGCTTCCCGCAGCAGTTCGCCGTCGTCGGCTTCCCGGGCGAGCGCGAACCATTCACGCAAATCCGCCGCGCCGGATTCCAGCTCGTCGATCGCGCCGATCGCCCCGGCAAGCCCGGATTGTTCCCTGCCCAAAGCCTGGGCGCGTTCGGGCTTCTCCCACACCGAGGGCTCGGCGAGTTCGAGCTCGACCTCGGTCAGGCGCTCGCGTTTGGCGGCATAGTCAAAGATACCCCCTGAGGCTTTCGGTGCGCCCGGAGATTTCCCTGAGTTTGTTGAGTTGGCTGCTGACTTCGAGCATGGCGGATTCGTCCGGTTCCATCGCCGGTGGATTCTATCGCAAACGGGTTTCAGGAGTCTGCGCCGCAGGAATTCACGGCTGCAAATCCGCTATCGCCGCGCGCGCGGGCCCCAGCAATATGCGCTTCAGGTCGCCCCGCTCCCGCGAGATCAGGAACAGCAGATAGACTGTCAGGAACAGCATGCCGAAAAAGAACGCCAGCACTCCCAGCCCCCAGGCAGCCGGGGTGAAACCGTTGCGCCAGACGGACCAGATGCCGGACAAGAAAAGAAAACCGGCGAAATCCAGATTGAACTGCCCGGCCCAGTTCATCCGCGCCAACTCGCCGAAAAATACCGGAAACAGGTTGGCGCCGTGATTAAGAATCACAACGGCGGTGTAGACCAGCAGTACCGCGAGGAATACCCAGAGGAAGTAACGAAATGTGTTCACTGTGGTCTGACTCCTTATGCCGTGGCGAATCCGCTGTTGGGCGAAACGGCCGCATGGTCCCCGAACCGGGTGTGGAATCGCGTGCTCCCGGCTGGCTGAATCGGCGGATCGACCCGTCTCACCCTCGAAAACAGGATTTCATGGTAAACCACAGTTTCCAAAAAATGCCAGAAAATCTGAAAGGTTTTTCGGTCTTTCTTCGTGAAATTGCAGAATGGGAAGAAAGCGGCGTCTCCGGATGCGAGCGGGTACGGGCTGGTCCGGTGTCGGGAGTGATTTCGCCGTGGTTCAGCCGGGCTCGGATCGTATCGCGAGGAGATTGCGCTCCTTCCTGCCGAAAACGATGCCGACCAGGTGGATGGATTCGCCCCGGCCACGGTACCGGTCGGCGTAGCCCCGGGCGCGGATCTGGCTCATGGCGCGGTCGAGGGCGGCTTCGGTTTCCTCGCTCTCTTCCGCCGTCTTGAACTCCATGACGAAGACCTGGCCGCCATGCAGCAGCACCATGTCCGAGCGGCCGTGGCTGGTGGATTCCTCCACCCGCAGGTCCACCCCGATGGTGCGGAAGCAGGCGTAGAGCATGCCCGCGTACCAGGCCTCGTAGCGGGCGAGTTCCGGCCTGGTCTGCCACTGGTACGGGACGCCGGCGAAAAAGGCGCGCAGTTGTTCGGCGAAGGCGTCGAAGTCGTTTTCGGCCAGCAGGCGGCACAGGTCCTTGCCCCGGTTCGAGACCTCCCTGGGCGACTGCTCCAGATGGGTCAGCAATCCCTGGTTCAGGCTGTGGCGCACTTCCAGATTGGGATAATCCAGGGTGTAG
>JAJEGU010000085.1 GCA_022819645.1 Pseudomonadales bacterium | reverse complement strand
CGACGCCGCGCCGGATACGGTGACGCTGTCCGTCTCCCCGGACGCGATTTCCGAAGACGCCGGCCCCACTGTCGTGACCGTGACCGCCACCGTCGGCGGCGCGACCCGCTGGGCCAGAACGCAAACCCTGGCCGTGACCGTGTCCGGCCCGGACGGCGGCGTGGGTTTCGCCCCGGTCGCCGGTTTCGACCTGACCGTTCCTCCCGGCGCGGACGGCGGCGGCGCGGAGTTCACCCTCACCCCCGTGGACGACGGCGTATACAACGGCAACGGGACCGTCACGATTTCCGGCGCGCTTTCCGGTTCCGAAAACGCCGTCGCGGTAAAAACCGCCGTCCTGGCCCTGGTCGACAACGAATCGCCGGACGCCGCCGCGGCCCGGACGCACCGGTTTCCGCTGTTCGCCGACGGCGACGGCTTTCGCGGCAGCCTGTTCCTGAACAATGTCTCGCCGCTGGACAACCGCTGCACGCTGCATCTGCGCGGCGCGGGGCTGGACACCGGCAGACTGGATGAACATCCCGCCCTGACCGTCACGGACGCGCATAGCGCCGGGATCGACCCCGGCGCGGCGGGCGGCGGCATCCTGCTCACCACCGGAGGCTCGATGCCCCTGGCCGTCGGCCATGCGGAGCTCGCATGCGAACAGCCCGCGGTGGCGCGGTTGCTGCTCGGCGTGGAGGAGGGGGGCGTTCCGCTGGCCCTGACCGTCATGGAAAGCGCCGAACCCGGAAACGCGTTCCGGTTCCCGGTATGGCCCGGACCGGGCCGCCTCGGGCTGGCCTTCGCCAACGCCGGCGAACGGGAAGCCGCCTGCGCGGTGGAAACCGGCGCCCCGGACGGAGCAGGCGCGGGCGGCGGCAATTTCGCCGTGCCCGCCGGATCGATCTTCTTCCGTTTTCTGGACGAACTCGTTGCCGCGGGCGAAACGGACGGCGCGACCGCTGGCGGGGACACAGGCGGCGGCACGGCCGAAGTGACCTGCGACCGCGCGGTGACGGCCCTGGGCGTGCATCTCGAAAACGGCGTCTTCGCCGCGCTGGCGGCCGTGGCGACGGAAGAAACGCCCGCGGAAACGTTGTCCGGAGAAGCCGGGGAAGCAACGCCTGTCTCCCACGTCCTGCCCCTGGTGATGGACGGCGCGGGTTTTCAATCCCGCCTGCTGGTGACGAACACGTCCGCCGCGGCCAACCGCTGCGAACTGCGCCTGCACGGCAGGGGACTGAACACGTATCGCTATCGCTTCGCAAACGCCGCCGGCGTGACGCGGGACGGATTCGTCCGGGCCGAACTCGACCTGCCCGGCCCCGGCGACCGGATCGAGTTGACGAGCTTTGGGCGGTCCCCTTTCCTCGCCTACGGCCACGCCGTCCTCGATTGCGACGGGCCGGTCCACGCGCGCAACCTGCTGCGCCGGGTTTCCACGGCGGAGGATACGGCCGGCGGCCTGCTCGGCATGACGGCCATATCGACCGTCCAGCCCGCGCGGGCGTTCCGTTTCCCGGTCGTGTCCCGGCTCGGGCGCCTGACGCTGGTCCTGGGCAACCCCGCCGCAACCGAAGCCTCCTGCCATGCCACGCTGGAAACGACGGTCCGGGATGCGCCGGAAGCGGCGGACCACGACGCCGGGACCGGGGCGCGATCGCCGATTCCCGTTCCCGGCGAATCGACGACCGAACGGAACCTGGACACGCTGTTCGAGCTGCCCGCGGACTTCGCCGAAGGCGCGGTCAACCTGCGTTGCGACGCGGAAATCGCCGCTGTCTCACTGCTGTACGCCGGCAGTTCCTTCACCGCCCTCCCCCCGGTCGTCATCGTGCCCACCGCCGCGCCGGAATAGAGATGGGGCCCGGCTTGCGGAATCCGCGTACCGTGCTTGTCCGGGAATCGGGACTCCGTAATGTCGATATTCGCCTCAATCGAGCGGCCAGGGGCGCGGCGATAGCGAATCGGCGGGCGCCGGACCTTGGGGCGCCCACCGGATGAAATGGGAAAACCCGCCATCAGGCCTTGCGGCGTGGCAGGCGCAGCACCCGGGTACCGCTGAGGCGGTCGTGGGCGGTGTCGCCCTGGCTGTCGAAAAACAGCCAGAAGTAACCAAACCCGAACAGAAAGAAGGCGGGCCAGGCGCAGAGGAAGCGGAGCAGGGCCTGTGTGACGCTCATCAGCTCACCGCTCCTGGACTCCGCCCGGATGCCCCAGGCGAGCATACCCAGAGTCTGGCCGCCCCGAGTCCAGAACCAGACATAAAACCCCGCCGCGCTGGCGCACATCAGCGCAAACAGCAGCAGCCCGAAAGCCGGGTCAGTCTGCAATCTCCCGTCAATAATCCGGTTGGTTTCCGCACCGGCCAGCAACTGCGCCACAAAGCCAAGCCCCATCCAGATCGCGAGCACCAGAAAAGCATCGTAGAGCAGGGCGGCCAGCCGCCGGGCAAGCCCCGCCCGGGGAAACGCGATATTTTTTTCCGGGCGGGTTCGCATCATGATTTTCCCGAAAATTCCGAGTGGCCAACGCAGATTGGAGTCCAGGAGCCTGCGGCGCAGGCTCCCAGGCTTTCATGATACCCGCCTCAAGGTGCTCAAGGATGGTTCAGGGGCGCGCAGTCGCGGGGCGAGGCCCGAACGGCTCGACAGGAAGTCGAGGTCGGGGTTTAGCGAAACCACGGTAGCCGCGCCAGGGAAGGGATGTACCCTTACACAGAATCCCCAAGGAGATTCTGCGACTACGCTTCGCTTCGCGCAGAATGACGGAGGGGGAGGGCTTCGCTTCGCGTGGAATGACATGAAAATTGAAGCGCCAGAATGAGAATTGCTGGATGGCAGGGTTCAGGATGGCGACACTGAAGACTTGGTGTACAATCCGTCGGTTTTGGTCAGCGAGCCCGGAGCGGGCAATGTCCGGCAACAGTATTGGAAAGCTGTTCACCGTCACCAGTTTCGGCGAAAGTCACGGGCCGGCGCTGGGCTGTATCGTGGACGGCTGCCCCCCGGGAATGGCGCTTTGCGAAGCCGACATGCAGCGCGAGCTCGACCGGCGCAAACCCGGCAAGTCACGCCACACCACCCAGCGCAGGGAAGCCGACGCCGTGCAAATCCTGTCCGGCGTGTTCGAGGGCAAGACCACCGGAACCCCCATCGGCCTGCTTATAGAAAACACCGATCAGCGCCCGAGAGATTACAGCAAAATCAAAGACCTGTATCGACCATCTCATGCGGATTATAGCTATGATCGAAAATACGGGAGGCGCGATTACCGCGGCGGCGGACGCGCTTCCGCCCGGGAAACCGCCATGCGCGTGGCGGCTGGCGCCATTGCCCGGAAGTATCTCGCGGAAAACTGCGGCGTCGTAATCCGGGGCTATCTGAGCCAACTAGGCCCCATCGCCATCGACAAGGTGGATTATGGGGAAATCGACAACAATCACTTTTTCTGCCCGGACGCCGGCAAGGTGGCCGAGATGGAGGCGTACATGATCGCCCTGCGGGAAGCCGGCGATTCGGTGGGCGCTGCGGTCTGCGTATCCGCCAGCGGAGTGCCCCCCGGGCTTGGCGAGCCCGTGTTCGACCGGCTCGATGCAGACCTCGCCAGAGCCCTGATGAGCATCAATGCCGTCAAGGGCGTTGAAATCGGGGCGGGTTTTGCCGCTGTTTCGCAGAAAGGTAGCGAGCATCGCGATGAAATCACCCCCGGGGGATTTCTCGGCAACAATGCCGGCGGAATCCTGGGTGGCATATCCACCGGCCAGGAAATCACCGCGCGAATCGCCCTGAAACCCACTTCAAGCATTCGCATTCCCGGCCGTACCATCAACACATCGGGCGAGGCCGCGGAAGTGGTGACCACCGGTCGCCACGACCCCTGCGTGGGCATTCGCGCAACTCCCATCGCCGAGGCGATGATGGCCATTGTGCTGATGGATCATCTGCTGCGCGACCGCGCCCAATGCGCCGGCTTGCGACGCTGAACGGCAAAACTGACGGAAACCGGAAACCATGAGCGGCAGGACACTGTACGACAAGATCTGGGATGCGCATCTGGTCAGGCGGCGCGATGACGGTACCGCGCTGATCTATATCGACCGGCATCTCATCCATGAAGTCACTTCGCCACAGGCTTTTGAAGGGCTGCGCCTGGCCGGGCGCAAACCCTGGCGCAGCGGCGCCAACCTGGCGACCCCGGACCACAATATTCCCACCACGGCGGCGGAACGCCGGCAGGGGCTCTCCGGCATCAAGGACCCGGTCTCCAGGCTGCAGGTCGCCACGCTCAACGAAAACTGCCGCGAATTCGACATTACCGAACTCGGCATGGAGGACCGCCGCCAGGGTATCGTCCACGTGGTCGGGCCCGAGCAGGGAGCAACCCTGCCGGGAATGACCATTGTCTGCGGCGATTCCCACACCTCGACCCATGGCGCCCTCGGCGCCCTGGCCCACGGCATCGGCACTTCCGAGGTGGAGCATGTGCTGGCGACCCAGTGCCTGCTGCAGAAGAAGATGAAGAACATGCTGGTGCGGGTCGATGGCGAACTGGGCGCCGGCGTCACCGCCAAGGACGCGGTGCTGGCGATTATCGGCAGGATCGGCACCGCCGGCGGCACCGGCTTCACCATCGAATACGCTGGCGAGGTCATCCGCAATCTCAGTATCGAAGGCCGCATGACGGTATGCAACATGACCATCGAAGCAGGCGCTCGGGCCGGCCTGATCGCGGTGGATGACAAGACTCTGGACTACATCCGGGGGCGGCCTTTTGCTCCTGCCGGCGAATTGTGGGAGCAGGCGGAAAAGGCCTGGCGCGAATTGCGCAGCGACGCGGACGCGGGCTTCGACAAGATCGTGGAATTGCGCGGCGAAGACATCGAGCCCCAGGTGACCTGGGGCACCTCGCCGGAAATGGTGGCGCCGGTGAACTCCGCCGTGCCCAGGCCCGAAGCCGAGCCGGACAGCATCCGCCGCGGCAATATGGAACAGGCCCTGGCGTACATGGGACTGGAAGGCGGTACGCCCATCAGCGATATCCGGCTCGATTACGTCTTTATCGGCTCCTGCACCAATTCCAGAATCGAGGACCTGCGGGAAGCGGCCCGGGTGGTGGAAGGCAGGCGCGTTGCCGACAACATCGAATGCGCCCTGGTGGTGCCCGGTTCGGGCCTGGTCAAGGAACAGGCGGAAGCGGAAGGACTGCATCGCATTTTCAGTGAAGCCGGCATGGAATGGCGCGAGCCCGGCTGTTCCATGTGTCTGGCGATGAACGCCGATCAGTTGCCTCCCGGCAAGCATTGCGCCTCCACCTCCAATCGCAACTTCGAAGGCCGCCAGGGACGGGGCGGGCGCACCCATCTCGTCAGCCCCGCCATGGCTGCGGCGGCGGCGGTGCATGGCCGCTTCGTCGATGTGCGCAGCCTCTGAGGAAAAGATCATGAAGGCATTTTCGACCGTGGAAGGATTGGTCATGCCCCTGGACCGGGCCAATGTGGATACGGATTTCATCATTCCCAAACAGTTTCTCAAGTCGATCCGCCGCAGCGGATTCGGCGCCAATCTGTTCGATGAGCATCGCTATCTCGACAAGGGCGAGCCCGACAGCGACAACAGCAATCGCCCGCTGAACCCGGAATTCGTGCTCAACCAGCCACGCTACCAGGGCGCATCGATCTTGCTTGCCCGGGACAATTTCGGCTGTGGTTCGAGCCGGGAACATGCTCCCTGGGCGCTGGACGACTATGGTTTCCGGGTCATCATCGCCCCGAGTTTTGCCGACATATTTTTTAATAATTGTTTCAAAAATGGAGTATTACCTATTGTTTTGGAAAGAAATATTATAGACATGTTATTCCGGGAAGTGGACGCGGCGCCAGGCTATCGCCTTGAGGTGAATCTGCTACGGCAAGAAATCGTCAAATCAGGTGGGGAAAAAATCGCTTTTTCAGTTGATGAATTTCGCCGGCATTGCCTGCTCAATGGCCTGGATGACATCGGTCTGACGCTTGAGGATGCGCCGGCGATTCGCGAATTCGAACAGCGCTGGCGGGAACAGTCGCCCTGGTATTTCCACACATGAACGCCTGCAATGTAGCCATAGTCGGCGCGACCGGCGCTGTGGGGGAATGCCTGCTCGAAATACTCGCCGAGCGGGAGTTCCCGGTGAAGCAGCTGCATGCCCTGGCTAGCGAGCGCTCCGCCGGGACTTCGGTGATGTTCGGCAAGCGTTCGATTACCGTGGAAAATCTTGCGGAGTTCGACTTCGGCCAGGTCGAGATCGCCCTGTTTTCCGCCGGCGGAGCGATTTCGGCGGAGTTCGCCCCCAAAGCCGCGGAGGCGGGCTGCGTGGTGATCGACAACACCTCACAGTTTCGAAATGATGTTGATGTTCCACTTGTTGTAACCGAGGTAAACCCTGAAAATATCGCGGATTTTCGAAATAGAAACCTGATTGCCAACCCCAACTGCTCCACCATGCAGATGGTGGTGGCGCTGAAGCCCGTTCACGATGCCGCCGGCATTCGCCGGATCAGCGTGGCCACCTATCAGGCGGTGTCCGGAGCCGGTCGTTCGGCGGTGGGAGAGTTGGCGTCCCAGACCGCCGAGTTGCTTAATGGACGCCCCGCCCGGGCCGATGTGTTTCCGAGCCAGATCGCGTTCAATGCCTTGCCCCATATCGATCGCTTCATGGATAACGGCTACACCCGGGAAGAGATGAAAATGCACTGGGAGACCCGCAAGATACTTGGCGATGAAAACATTGACGTCAGCGCGACCTGCGTCCGCATCCCGGTTTTCTATGGACATTCCGAAGCAGTGCAGGTGGAAACCCGGCGAGCGATTTCGGCGGCGGAAGTGCGGGAGTTGTTGCTCGATGCGCCCGGGGTGCGGTTGCTGGATGAGCCTGAATCCAATGGCTATCCCACACCGGTGGAGCATGCCGCGGGCGCCGACCCGGTCTTTGTGGGCAGGATTCGGGATGATTTTTCTCTGGAAAATGGCGTGAATCTCTGGATAGTGGCCGATAATATCCGCAAGGGCGCCGCCTTGAACACGGTGCAGATCGCGGAAATCTTGCTTGCCGAGTACTTATCGTAAATACTGGCAGGTGTGAAAAGTTGCTACCGGAGAGTTCATTCGGCTATCGGCGCGAGACGGAATCCAACGATTTTGCGGAACAGGAAAACATATTGGCCAGTGTGGTTCGCAGGCCTGCTGCTGAGTTTTGCGGCAAGTCTGGCGCAGGCTGCCGCCCCTGTCCTGCAGCCCGACAGCGCCGGGGCTTCCCCGACGGACAACGCCGCCGCCGTCGACCGGGAAAGCCTGGAATCGCTGGACCAGCGCATCCTCGAACTGCAAGGCCAGATGGCCCGGGTACAGGAGGAAGTGGCGCGGATAAACCGGGAACGCGCCGAACTGCTCGCCCGACTCGACGATCTCGACGCCCAGATCATACTAGCCAGACAGCTCGTTGCCTCCCAATCGCAACAACTCGCCCTGCTGCAGGCCAATCTCGCCGCGGAAGCCCGGCAGCAGGCGCAACTCGAAGCGGAGCAGGAGTCCGTCGCAGCCGCGGCGGCAGAAGCGGAGGCGGAAGCCGCCAGCCAGGAGCAGCGGCAAGCCGCTGCTGATGATTCCCTGTTCAACCCCGTGCTTATCGCGATCGTCGCGGCATTGCTGCTGCTTACCCTGGCTGTGCTGCGAATGTTGCGCGCAAGCCCGGAGCAGGATACTGCCAGAAAAGCGCCGACAAATTCACCGGCTTATGCGGAAAACGAATCAACGGAAAGAGCGGAAGAATATCCGGCGCCTGAAACGGAAACTGACGCGGCGGATGCTCCGATAGACAGGGAAGACGACAATGACGATTTCGATGGCGAAACTTTCCGGATCGAGCCGGACGGCGGGACCGGCGAGGCTGCCGAAAATCCGATCCCGGAAGCCGGATACCTTGACGACCCGGGAGAAATTCCGGACGGCGGGGATGACTCCGGCGCGGACGACGATTACGTCATTGAACTCGACAACGGCGACGAGGAGGAAATCGCCGAGCGGCTCAATCTTGCCTATTCTTTCCATCGGATGGGGGACAGCGAGCAGGCGCGCAGAATTCTCGAACAGGTCATCCGGGTCGGCAATGAAGCACAGGTCGGTGAAGCCCGGCAATTGCTGGCAATCATTCATGACCTGAACTGATTTGTGACCGCCGTGGCCCTGCCTCCCAGCGGTAATCGCATCGCCTTGCGCATCGAATACGATGGCGCCGCATTCGGCGGCTGGCAAAAGCAGTCATCGCCGGAAATCCCCACGGTGCAGGGGATACTGGAACCCGCAATCAGCCAGGTCGCCGATGCATCGATAAAACTCGTCTGTGCCGGCAGAACCGATACCGGCGTCCACGCCACCTGCCAGATTGCCCACTTCGACTGCATTGCCGAACGCAGCCCGCGCGCCTGGACCGCTGGCGTCAACAGCCTTCTGCCCGGTTCTGTGAAAATACAGGAAGTG
This sequence comes from Pseudomonadales bacterium, assembly GCA_022819645.1. Taxonomy (GTDB): domain Bacteria; phylum Pseudomonadota; class Gammaproteobacteria; order Pseudomonadales; family Pseudohongiellaceae; genus UBA9145. Next base: position 19,489 of record JAJEGU010000085.1, on the reverse strand, counting down.
TTCAATGCAAGTGACAAATTCAATGCCAGATTTTCCGCGATTCACCGGCGATATGCTTACCTGCTTTATTCATCCGGGATCGATTCTCCCCAGTTGGCGGGCAGAGCCCTGCGCGTGGCTGAGGCGCCGGATCTCGAAGCCATGCAGGCGGCGGCCCGCCACCTGGAGGGAGAGAAGGACTTCCGCAGCTTTCAGGCGGCGGGTTGCCAGTCGATGTCTTCCCTGCGCAATGTGCGACACCTGCGAATCTATCGGCAGCGCGGTTTCATCGTAGTCGACATTCGCGCCAACGCCTTCTTGCAGCACATGGTGCGCAATATCGCCGGTTCGCTGCTCGAAGTGGGCAGGGGCAGGCATGAGCCGGACTGGATGGCTGAAGTGCTTGTCGCCAGGGACCGAAAGCTGGCCGGCGCAACCGCGCCCGCCGCCGGGCTGTACCTGACCGGCGTGGCTTACCCCGCCTCCTGTGGCGTACCATCGCGAACCGTGGCGCCGCCCCTGCTGGACCAACTGCCGGAATTCGCCTGAACAAAGTTTGCTACAATCCTCTGTTTTCCGGCGGCAGCCCATGGCCGAAATCTGGATCAAGATCTGCGGCGTCACCCGGGCCCGGGACGCCCTGGCGATAGCCGAATCGGGCGCCGACGCGATCGGTCTGGTCTGTTATCCCCCAAGCCGCCGTCATGTGACGCCGGAACGCTTTGCGGAGGTTCTGGAAAAGGCCAGTGGCACAGTCGAAATCTTTGCGCTTTTTGTCGATTCCGATGCCGCCGCCGTGGAGGCTGTGGTGAAGACCGGGCTGGTCACCGGCCTGCAGTTTCATGGCGGGGAAAGTCCTGGATTCTGCGAATCCTTCGGCCTGCCGTACATGAAAGCCCTTCGCGTACGTGGCGATGAGAATATGTTGCCCTTGGTCAACCGTTACGACTCGGCGCAAAGCATCCTGCTCGACACTTGGGACAACTCGGCCCCGGGAGGCACCGGCAAAACCTTTCCCTGGGAGGTCGCCGCAGAACTGGTAGCTGCGGGAAAGGACAATATCGTTCTTGCCGGTGGTTTGCGGGCGGGGAATGTGGCCGCGGCCATTCGCAAGGTGCGGCCCTGGGGCATCGATGCCAGTTCTGGTGTGGAAATTGAGCCCGGCGTCAAGGAGCTATCCAAAGTGACTGATTTTATCAAGGAAGCCAGAAATGCATGAGCCTGCGCCAGAATTGCGCCGGGAGTTTTCGGGCCCCGATGAAAGCGGCCATTTCGGGCCGTATGGGGGCGCCTTTGTCGGTGAAACCCTGGTCCGGGCGGTGGCGGAGCTTGCGGAAGCCTACGCTTCGCTGTCGGCGAAACCGGAATTCTGGCGGGAGTTTGACGCCGACCTGGCGGACTATGTGGGCCGCCCCTCTCCCCTGTACCTTGCCGAGCGCCTGGGCGAAGCCTGGGGCGGCGCGCGAATCTGGCTCAAACGCGAGGACCTGAACCATACCGGCGCCCACAAGATCAACAACACCATCGGTCAGGCGCTACTTGCGAAACACATGGGCAAGACCCGCCTCATCGCCGAAACCGGCGCCGGCCAGCACGGCGTCGCCAGCGCCACCGTGGCGGCGCGAATGGGCCTGGAATGCCATGTCTATATGGGAGCCGAGGACATCGTTCGCCAGGCGCCCAATGTGTACCGCATGAAGTTGCTGGGCGCCCGGGTGATTGCCGTGGAGTCGGGCTCGCGCACGCTAAAGGACGCCATGAATGAAGCCCTGCGCGACTGGGCCACCCATGTGGATGACACCTATTACATTATCGGCACCGTTGCCGGCCCCCATCCCTATCCACGGATGGTGCGGGATTTCCAGAGCGTGATCGGGCGCGAAGCCCGCAGGCAATTTCTCGAACGCACAGGGGTCCTGCCCGATGCCCTGGTGGCCTGCGTCGGCGGCGGCTCCAACGCCATCGGCCTGTTCCATCCTTTTCTCGGCGACAGTGACGTGGCGATGTACGGCGTCGAAGCCGCCGGGCGGGGGCTCGATACCCCGGATCATGCCGCCCCCCTGTGCGCCGGCAGGCCCGGGGTGCTGCACGGCAACCGCACCTACCTGATGACCGATGAACACGGCCAGATTCTCGACACCCATTCGGTGTCCGCCGGGCTCGACTATCCCGGCGTGGGTCCGGAGCACGCCTGGCTAAAGGATCTCGAGCGGGTGCGATATGTTGGCGCCACCGATAGGGAAACCCTGGAGGCCTTTCACCAGCTTACCCGCCTCGAGGGCATCATCCCGGCACTGGAATCGAGCCATGCCCTGGCCTGGGCCGGCAGACTTGCCGCGAAGATGAAAAGCGGGCAAAACCTGCTGGTCAACCTTTCCGGACGCGGCGACAAGGATATCGAGGCTGTCGCCAGGCTGGAAGGCGCGGATTTCGGAACCGTCTGATGAGCCGGATTGCGCCATGCGCCGCCCGCGCCAGGGAACAGGAACGGGGACTGCTGATTCCCTATCTGGTGGCGGGAGACCCGGACTTTGCAACCACCCTCGCGCTCATGCGCGAACTCGTGGCCCGGGGCGCGGACATGATCGAGCTCGGCATTCCCTTCAGCGACCCGTCCTCCGATGGACCGGTAATCCAGCGCGGCGTAGAGCGCGCGCTTGCCGGCGGGGCCACGCTCGCGGGAGTCCTCGAACTCGCCCGCCGCTTTCGGGACCAGGATGGGCGAACACCGGTCATACTGATGGGCTATCTCAACCCCATCGAAATCATGGGTTATGGGGAATTCACCGCGGGCTGCGCCAGGGCGGGGGTTGACGGCGTGCTCGTGGTGGACATGCCGCCGGCCGAAGCCGGCGACCTGCCCGCCCTGCTGGCCGGACAGGGTATCGACCGCATTTTTCTCGTTTCACCCACCACAACCCCTGGGCGCGCCAGGGAAATTATCGAATATACAAGCGGTTACCTGTATTATGTCTCGCTCAAGGGAGTAACCGGAGCGGCATTGGAAGATCGTGAATCCGTGGCCGGGAACATCGCCGGGCTGCGGAAACTGACCGATCTGCCCATCATCATCGGCTTTGGCATCCGGGATGAGGAAACCGCCCTGGCCATGAATGCCCTGGGAGACGGCGTCATTATCGGCAGCGCGCTGGTGGAGAAAATCGAACAATTGCCGCCGGAGGCGACAGGGCATCCGGAAGCGATCGGCGAAGCCGCGGAGTTGATCGGCAAGGTGCGGCGGGCGCTGGACCACGACGGGAAACGAGTTTCATGAGTTGGCTGGACAACATACTGCCGTCGATTGCAACGGCGAAGAAAACCGGGGCCGGCAAGTCCACAGTGCCTGAAGGCGTCTGGAAAAAATGCCCCCGTTGCGACGCCACGCTCTATGGCAAAAGCCTGGAGGACAATCTCGACGTCTGCCCGAAATGCGATCATCACCTGCGCATTTCCGCCCGCCGCCGCATCGCCCTGTTTCTCGACGAGGACGAACAGCGGGAACTGCTGGCGGATCTGGCGCCGGTGGACCTGCTCCGCTTCAAGGACCGCAAGCGCTACCGGGACCGTCTCGGCGCCGCCGAGAAAGTTACCGGTGAAAAAGACGCTCTGGTCATCGTCAAGGGCAGGCTGCACGGCAAGCCCCTGTTGCTGGCGGTATTCGAATTCGGCTTTATCGGCGGCTCCATGGGCGCGGTAGTGGGTGAGAAATTCGCCCAGGCGGTAAACATCTGCATCGAGGATGACCTGCCCCTGGTGTGCTTTTCCACCAGCGGCGGCGCCCGGATGCAGGAGGCTTTGATTTCGCTCATGCAAATGGCCAAGACCGCCGCCGCCCTGGAGCGCCTGCGGCGGTACAGCCTGCCCTATATCTCGGTGCTGGTGGACCCGGTGTACGGCGGCGTATCCGCGAGTCTGGCCATGCTGGGCGACGTCAATATCGCCGAGCCCAATGCGCTGGTGGGGTTTACCGGCCCCGACGTCATTCGCCAGACGGTCAAGGTCAAGCTGCCGGAAGGTTTTCAGCGCAGCGAGTTTCTGCTTGAGCATGGCGCCGTGGACATGATCGTGCATCGCCGGGACCTGCGCGAGCGCATCGCGTCGCTGCTGGACAAACTCTGCTGGTTCCGGCGGGCGGTGAACTGAATTCCAGCCGGGTCGCGCCGTGAATCTGGCCAGTTGGCTATCCCATATCGCCGCCGTGCATCCCCGGGAGATCGAACTCGGCCTTGACCGCGTCCGTCTGGTTGCGCAAAGGATGGAACTGCATCTGACTCCCGGACAGCGCTTGCCGGTGGTGTTCACCATTGCCGGCACCAATGGCAAGGGCTCCGCGGCCGCCGCGCTGGAAGCGATCCTGCTGGCCTCGGGTTTGCGCGCCGGCTGCTATCTTTCCCCCCATATCGAGCGATTCAATGAACGATTCCGCGTTGATGGCGGCGATTGCGACGATGCCCGGATCTGCGCCTCCCTGGAAGCGGTGGAGCAGGCCCGCGAAGGCGTATCCCTGAGTTATTTCGAATTCGCCACCCTGGCTGCCTTGCAGATTTTTACCGGCAGCAGGCTGGATGCACTCATACTCGAAGTGGGGCTTGGCGGTCGGCTCGACGCGGTAAACCTCATTGACGCGGATGTCATGCTGATCACCAATATCGATCTGGACCACCAGCACTGGCTTGGCGAAAGCCGGGAGGCCATCGGCGCTGAAAAGGCCGGTATCTTGCGCCCGGGCAAGCCCCTGGTTTACGGCGGAACAAGGCCCACCCTGAGTATCATCGAGCGCGCGGCGGAATTGCGGGCGCCGGTTTATCGCCATGGCAAGGATTATGGCGTGGATGTCCGCGCCGATGGCTGGTGCTGGTGGGGGAGGGGAACCCGCGGCCCGCTTCGCCTTGATGGGCTCAAGCCGCCGCGGATATCCCTGACCGCCATGGCCGCCGCGCTCCAGGCGGTGCATTTGTCTCCACTGGCGGTCACCCGGAAGGGGATCCGCGCCGCCCAGGGGCAGGCGGCATTGCCTGGCAGGCTGGAACTGCGCCGCTGTGCTGAGAGCGGAATGCCCGTGTTGCTGGATGTGGCGCATAATCCGGCGGCGGGACGAATGCTTGCCGGGGAAATCTCGCGGTTGCGCCGGGATTCGGTTTTTTCCGGCAAACCCGCCGTGGTGCTCGCCATGCTGGCGGACAAGGACATCGAGGGCTTTGCCACGGCTCTGGGGGGGCAGGTGGATGTCTGGTATATTGCCGGAATCGACGATTCCCGCGCCATGCCCGTCGCCGAGCAGCGCCAGCGGCTGGAGGCATGTCTGCCCGGGGCCGCCATCTTCACCACGGATTCCGTGCCTGAAGCCTGGCGTGCGGCGCGGGAATGCGGAGCGCCAGGGGTGGTGGTAACCGGCTCCTTCCGCACAGTCGCCGCGGTGCGTCCCGGGACCAGGGTGCTTTCGAGGTAGGGTGCTTGAAGCAATTTTTCAGACGGATTGTGATTCCCGCCGTGTTCCTGCTGGCTCTCGGGCTGATTTTCCTGCCCATGATCTTTGACGGTGAAGAGCCCGCCCAGGCGCCATTGACGAGTCGCATTCCCGTGCCGCCGGCGGTTCCCGAACTTGTGGAACCCGTGCAAACCCGACCGGTGATTCTGGCCGATACGCCGGCCATCAATGTGCCCGAAGAACAGCGCGCGGTGGCGGACCCGGCGCAGCCCTGGCGCGAGATCCCGCTGCTCGATGAACAGGGCCTGCCTCGAGGATGGAGTCTGCGGCTCGGACAATTCAGCGATGCGGAGCAGGCGGAGCAGATGCTGGAGCGCCTGCTGGCGGCGGGCTACCGCGCCTATATCCGCCGGCGGCAAGCGGAATCGGAAGCATCGAGCCTGGTATTGGCCGGCCCCTGGCTGGTGCGGGAAACCGCGCTGGATTACCAGGCCGCGCTGGCGGAGGAACTGGGTATTTCCGGCGCCATCGTTCCCTATGAGTTGCCGGGGTTCTGAGCCATGTCGTTCCAGGAACTGAATGCGGCGGACCTGGTCATCCTGATCATCATCGGGGTGGCCTGCCTGCGTGGATTGTTCCGGGGGCTGCTGCGCTCGGTCCTGTCCCTGGCAACCCTGGCGGCCGCGGTGGCGCTGGTCTGGCTCTATGCCGGCGGTCTCGCCGACGCCATGGCGGGAATGATCGAAAACGCGGCCCTGCGCGGCGCGCTGGCGTTTCTGGGCCTGTTTCTCGGGGTGATGCTGCTGGGCAATGTGGTGCTGGCCAATCTGTTGACCGGCATGGTCTCGCTTGCCGGGCTGACCGTGATGGACCGGGCGCTTGGCGGCATATTCGGCGTCCTCTGGGGAACGCTGCTGGTCTGCCTGGTCCTGTCCCTGTTGCGGATATTCTTCAACGAGGCGGATTTGTGGGTAGAGTCCCTGCTGATTCCCATGGGTCTCGCCCTGATCGAATGGGCAGCGGCGATTTTCCCGAATCTTCCAACCTGGGAGCCTGCGCCGCAGGAATTCACGGCTGCAAATCCGTTCTCATCCGCGCCTCTGGTTGGCATATAATGGCGGCCCCGACCTGGCAGGAGAATTGACCGTGTGTGGTCTGGTTGGCGTGGTCGCCGGCAAGGATGTGGGCCTGTGCCTGTACGACACCCTGACGGTGCTGCAGCATCGCGGCCAGGATGCCGCCGGCATCATGACCAGCGATCATGGCAAGCTCAATCTGCGCAAGGACAATGGCCTGGTCAAGGATGTTTTCCGCAGCCGCCACATGCGGCGGCTCACCGGACAGATGGGCATCGCCCATGTCCGCTATCCCACCGCCGGCAGCAGCAGCCCGGCCCTGGCCCAGCCGCTGTATGTCAACTCTCCCTACGGCCTGGCCCTGGCCCATAACGGCAATCTCACCAACAACCGCGAACTGAGCCGCGGGCTTTTCCGCGACGACCTGCGGCATATCAATACCGATTCGGATTCCGAAGTGCTGCTCAATGTATTCGCCCACGAGCTGCAGCGCCGGGGCAAGATGTCACCCACCCCGGAAGACATTTTCGCCGCGGTCACCGGCGTTCACATGCGTTGCCGCGGGGCCTATGCGGTTATCGTGATGATCGCCGGCTATGGCATTGCCGGCTTCCGCGACCCCCACGGCATCCGACCGCTGGTTTTCGGCAGCCGCAGCCGCGAGGGCCGGCGCGAGTACATGGTGGCCTCGGAGTCGGTGGCCCTGGACTCCCAGGGTTTTGAGATCGAACGCGACCTCGCTCCCGGCGAAGCGGTATACCTCGATTTCGCCGGCAAACTGCACACCCGGGTCTGCGTGGAACCGGGCATCCACACTCCCTGCATTTTCGAACACGTCTATTTCGCCCGGCCCGATTCGCTGATGGACGGCATTTCGGTGTACAAGGCCCGGCTCCGCATGGGCGAAAAACTGGCCGACAAGCTCAAGCGCCTGCGCGCGAAGCAGGATATCGACGTGATCATCCCGATCCCGGAAACGAGCCGCCCCATCGCCCTGGAACTCGCCAACCGGCTGGGCGTCAAGTTCCGCGAGGGATTCGTCAAGAACCGCTACATCGGCCGGACTTTCATCATGCCGGGCCAGGTCCAGCGCAGGAAATCCGTGCGCCAGAAGCTTAATGTCATCGATCTCGAATTCCGCGGCAAGAATGTCCTGCTGGTGGACGATTCCATCGTCCGCGGCACGACTTCCAGACAGATCATCCAGATGGCCCGGGACGCGGGCGCCCGCAAGGTCTACTTCGCCTCGGCGGCGCCGCCCATCCGCTTTCCCAATGTCTATGGCATCGACATGCCAGCCGCCTCGGAACTCATCGCCGCGGGCCGCAGCATCGAAGAGGTGCAGGAGACCATCGGCGCCGACTGGCTCATCTACCAGGACCTTGAAGACCTCATCGACGCCTGCCGTGAAGGCAACCGCGACATCACCCGCTTCGAATGTTCGGTATTCGACGGCGACTACATCACCTCGGACGTGGACGAAATCTACCTCCGCCGGCTTGAAAACACCCGCAACGACTCCGCCAAACAGGCCTCCATCAAGGCCGCCCGCCTCCACGAACAAACCCTCATGGCGGATGTGTACAGCCAGGAGTAGGGGCACGGCGGTATCCCGCCTCCCGTGATCTAGGAGCCTGCGCCGTAGGAATTCGCGAAAGCGAAAATTCGCTATCGCCGCGCCCCTGGCTGATCGATTGAGGCGAATATTGGTGAATATGCAACGAAATCGAGCGGCCAGGGGCGTGGATGAGAGCGGATTTGCAGCCGTGAATTCCTGCGGCGCAAGCTCCTAGGCTCCCGACATTGGCGGCCGTGCTAGAATGTCCGGCCAATCTGGTGGCCGGATATGACGGAAACGCTTGCAGATTCCGGTGCGGCTGCGGTCGATGAAGATCGGCTGATTGCCGACACCCTGCTGGTGAAGCGGTATCTCGACCGGGCGGTTCCGCCCGAAGCGCCGAGCGCGCGGCAGCGGGCCGAATACCGCGATGCGATCATGGGCTTGCTCGGGCGCAGGAAGGCGGCCATCGTCGCCCATTACTATGTCGATGCGGAGTTGCAGGAACTGGCCGAGGAGAGCGGGGGATTCGTGGGCGACAGCCTGGAAATGGCGCGCTTTGGCCGGAATTGCGACGCCGAGGTGCTGGTGGTGGCCGGGGTTCGCTTCATGGGAGAAACCGCCAAGATCCTGAGCCCGGGCAAGACCGTGCTGATGCCCACGCTGGAGGCCACCTGTTCCCTCGATCTGGCCTGCCCGGCGGATGAATTTTCCCGATTCTGCGATGACCACCCGGAACATACCGTGGTGGTGTACGCCAATACTTCCGCCACGGTGAAAGCCCGGGCGGACTGGGTGGTGACTTCAAGCATCGCGGTGGATCTGGTGGATCACCTGTCCGGGGAAGGCGAGCGGGTCCTGTGGGCGCCGGACCGCCACCTTGGCGCCTATATCCAGCGCGTCACCGGCGCCGAAATGCTGCTTTGGGACGCGGCCTGTATCGTGCACGAGGAATTCAAGGCCCGGGGCCTGAAAGACCTGATCCAGGTCTATCCCGAAGCCGCGGTGCTGGCCCACCCGGAATCCCCCGCCGGCGTGCTGGAACTTGCCGATTTTGTCGGCTCCACCACGCAGATCATCCGGGCGGCGAGCGATTTGCCCAATCGCCAGTTCATCGTCGCCACCGACCGGGGAATTTTCCACAAGTTGCAAATGCGGGCGCCGGACAAGGAATTCATCGTGGCGCCGACAGCGGGCAAAGGCGCCGAATGCCGCAGTTGCGCGAGCTGCCCCTGGATGGGGCTGAATTCACTCCACGAGATGCGGGAGACGCTGGAAAATGGCGATAACGAAGTGCTGGTGGATGCGGAGCTTGTCCGGCAGGCGATGATTCCCCTGCGGCGCATGCTCGATTTCGGGAAGCAGATGGCGGGCGACTAGCCGCTCATCTCCGCGATAATCCGTTCGACTTCCCGGATTTTCTGCTGCAGTCCGGCCTGCTCCGTGGGCGATGCGCCGGCGTCCTGCTCGAGCCGCAAAGCGTACTGCAACTGGTTCCGCGCCGCCGGGAAATCCCCCACCAGGCTGAAATACTCTGCCCGGGCCTGATGCACTTCGCTGATATTCCCCGCCTGGCCCTGCACTTCCGCAAGCTGATACCAGATGTGGTGGTCGTCCGGGCGGCGCCGGGTATGGGCGTCGAGGGTCATGGCGGCGGCCTCATAGGCCCGGGCCTGGATCAGGGCATCCGCCAGGGTCATGGTCAGGGCATGATTGCCGGGATTGATTTCCAGATGTCGACGCAGGAAGGGAATCGCCTGGCCCTCCTCGTTCCGGCGAATCAGTATTTCGGCCTGGGTCACCACGTAGCTGATGCGGTTGGGGTCCCTGGCGAGCAGCCGGGCCAGGGTCTCCGAAGCCAGCGCGTATTGCTCATTTTCCCAATAGGCCACTGCCAGGCCGTATAGGAAGGCGTCTTCCTCGACGTCGCTGCGCGGCTCTTCCCTGCGGCGCTCATAATCCGCCACCAGGGCGCGCTTGTCCGGGGCGTAATGATTCACCACCCGGGCCCGCATGAGCCGGTATTCCAGGTTGTCGAAATAATCCCGCCCGGGGTAGCGCACCGCCCGGCTGCGGGCGTCGGCCACCCGGGATTCGGTGAGCGGGTGGGACAGCAGGAACTCCGGAGGCCTGCTGCCAAGCCGGTTCAGGGACATGAGCCGTTCGAACAGCGAGCCCATGGCGGCAGGGTCGATGCCGGCGTTGAACATGGTGTTCTGGCCCACCCGGTCCGCCTCGGCTTCATTGCTGCGGCTGTGGCGAAGCTGATTGCTTACCGCCATGCCCTGGGCCGCGGTGATCGCCGCCGTGCCGTGCTGGGCGTCGGAAGTCGCCATGACGATCACGCTGGCGAGCAGGCTGGCAAGATACGGAATTCGCCCCGCCTGGGCTTCATCCACGCCCCGGGCGAAATGCCGCTGGCTCACATGGGCGATTTCATGGGCCATGACCGAAGCGAATTCGGCTTCGTTCACCGCATGGAGAAACAGCCCGGTATTGACCCCGATAATCCCGCCCGGCGCCGCAAAGGCATTGAGTTCGTCGCTGTCGATGATGACGAAGGACAGGCGATGGTCCTTGAGTTCGGAACGCGAGGCCAGCCGGTAGGTGATGTTTTCCAGATAGCTGTTGAGCAGGGCGTCCGGAATCGTCGGCGCGCCGCGGCGAATCTGGGTCAGAAACTGCCGGCCCATGCGGTATTCTTCTTCCAGCGAAACCGTCCCGGAAATCCTGTCCCCGAGCGTGGGCAGCCGCGACTGCCCGACCGTTTCGCCCGGAACCAGAATTGCACCCACCATCAATGCAACAGTCGGCAAGATCAACCAACGCATGAGAGCAGCCCGAAACCGCATCCCGAAGAGGGTACCACAGAATTTCATGCAGCGGCCCCGGCGGGAAGATGCTGCGACTGCGCGCGGGATGACCGATGTGAGCGCGGCCATTGCCATAATGGGATAGAACGTCCGGTGCAGACAGTCGAGCGGACGAGTTGCTAGAATGCGGGGATGAATCCGGCGGCCGATATTGAACTTGACCTCAGGGGCTTGCAGTGTCCCATGCCCCTGCTGAAGGCGAAACTCGCCCTCAATGGGATGGCGGCCAGCCAGGTGCTGAAAGTGGTTGCCACCGACCCCGGCTCGGAAAGGGATTTCCACATGTTCGCCGAACACAGCGAACACCAGATTCTCCATTTCAGCAAGGACGAAACCGCCTATTACTACTGGATCAGAAAAGCGTGAAAACTTCGATCGCCGGCAGCATTGTCGCCATGGTCACGCCCATGGCCGCCGCCGGTTCCCTGGACGAGCCGGGCTTCGACCGCCTCCTCGAATGGCATATCGCGGCGGGCACCCATGCCATCGTGATTGCCGGCACCACCGGTGAATCGGCGACCCTGTCCCATACCGAACACTGCGATCTCGTCGCGCGCGCAGTGGACCGGGCCGCGGGTCGCATCCCCATTATCGCCGGCACCGGCTCCAACAATACCGCCGAAGCCCTGCAGCTTACCCGGGCCGCCGCCGACTGCGGCGCCGCCGCCGCCCTGCTCGTGACGCCGTACTACAACAAGCCTTCCCAGCAGGGCCTGTACCGGCATTACGCCATCATTGCGGAAACCATCGACATTCCCCAGATTCTCTACAACGTTCCCGGCAGAACCGCCTGCGACCTGGAACTCGAGACCGTGCTGCGCCTGGCCGAGTTCGACAACATCGTCGCAATCAAGGACGCCACCGGCGACCCGGAACGGGGCGGGGAACTTGTGGAGGCATGCAAGGTCGCAGAAGTTGCGGTCTTCAGCGGCGAAGACGCCGTCACCTTGCCCTTGATGCGGGCCGGCGCCCGGGGAACTATTTCGGTGACCGCCAATGTGGCTCCCGGGAAGATGGCGAAGATGTGCGAACTCGCCCTCGCTGGAGATTTTGCCCGGGCCGCCGCTGTGAATGATGAACTCATGCCCTTGCACCAGGGACTGTTTGTGGAAGGAAACCCGGCGCCGGTGAAATGGGCCCTGTGGCGAATGGGCCGGGTTGCATCGGGAATCCGGCTGCCGCTGGTGGAACTCCACCCGCGATTCCACGGGCAGTTGGAACAGGCCCTGATCCACGGCGGAGTCAGTATCGAAGATCCGGCCCCGGAAAATGATTGACGGCATGACCAGATTCCGAACCATTTTCTGCCTCATCCTGCTTGCCCTGGTCATGGGCTGCTCGGTCATCGGCGGGGAAGATGGGCTGTTCGGCGGCGGCGAAGACGAGTCCGGCGAGGACGAGGGCTTTCTCGGCATCGGCGAAGACGGTATCTTCGGTATCGGCGGCAACCCGGAAACCTACCGCGACGCGCGCATCATGCCTCCCATGGAAATCCCGCCGGAGCTGGACAGCTACACCATCGACGCGCTCTATGTCATTCCCGAAACCCCGCTGATTTCCGGCGTGACCTTTGCCGACGACATTCCCCTGCCCAAACCCATTGAAACCCGGCGCCGGGAAGGCGTTGTCATCCAGGCCCTTGGCGACCGCCGCTGGATCGTGATCGACGCCACCCCGGCCCAGGTCTGGCCGCTGGTGCGGGATTTCTGGAGCCAGCTCAATCTGGAACTCGACATGGCCGACCCGGGCGCCGGCGTCATGGAGACTGCCTGGCTTGAATCCAGCAATGCGCCGGAGTTGCGGCAAAAATACCGCGTTGTGATCGAGCCGGGCCTGCATTCGAGTTCCTCGGAAATCACCCTGCGGCACCAGCAGAACCTGCGCACACAGCCGCCTCCCCTCACCGTGGAATGGCCCGAAGTTTCCGACGACCCGGACCTGGAACGGCAGATTCTCGATGCCATTTCCCAGTATCTCGCCGACCGCAACGACATCTATCAGGCCTCCACCGCCAGCCTGCTCGCCGGCACCATCGAAGGCGCCCGCAAGGCGAATATCGTGGACGCCGCCGGCAACCCGCCTTTCCTCGCCCTGCGAATCGATTACGACCGGGCCTGGGTGCAGGTGCGCCAGGCCCTGGACAACGCCGAAGTGGAAATCATCGATTCCAACCGGGAAGACTCGGTGTTCAATGTGCGCTTCGCCGGCATCGTCCAGCAAGCCCCGGAACCCGGCTTCTTCCGTCGCCTGATCGGCGGGTCGGATGACGCGCCGGAACTGAGCTACCAGGATTTCACGCTGCATCTCGAAGACGCCGGCGGCAGCATCAACGTCACCTCGGAGGCACTGGAAGAAGCCGAAGACAGCGCCCGGCTCAATCGCGAACTGTTGCAGGTCATCATCGAAAATCTGGTCTGAATTCCAGGTATTCCGGATTTATTCGCAACTCTCCGGCGCCTGCAAATTTGAGCGGAGCCTCTCCCGCAAGGCTTCGATCTGGGCGCAGGGAATGCCGGGATTGCCTTGCAGATTGAGGGAAATCAGGTTTTCCAGATTGAGCAGGGGGGAGACATCGGTCAGGGCGTTATCCGACAGGTTCAGGGCGCTCAGCAGGGGCAGATCCTCCAGGGGCGTCACATTGCTGATGTTGTTGCCGCCCAGATCGAGAAAGCGCAGCCGTTCCAGCACCGATACCTGCTCCAGCGAGACGATCGCCGAAGCCGGGCAGGAAAGCGCCGCAAGCTCGGCGGCCCCCACTCCCTGCTGTTCCATGGCGAAATTGACGCAGCCCTGCAAATCCGCATCGGCAACCTCCCCCACAGGCAGCCGCCCCTGGGGGTCATAAATCGCCCGATCATTCACCGAAACCGCCAGATTCCGCCCGCAGCCCGCTAGAACAGCCGCCAGCGCCGCCACGGTCAGGATCGATCTGCTCATGGTTTTCACAGCTCCATTCTGGCATTTGGGAACCAATCTGGATAGCATGCGCATCTCGGGAGATGGCGTGCTCCGCTGGTAACCGGCTCCGGATTCCACCCTGCCTTCTGATCCAGCCCAATAATGAGGAAGCAAGCATGAGAATTCTACCGACCGCACTGCTGTTCAGCGTGACACAGGCGGTTTCATTTTCCGCCGCCCTGGCCCAGGATACAACCAGCCTCGAAAGCGAAGACGCCCGGATCGCCTATGCCATCGGCATGAACGTGGGCATGAACGTCATGTCCCAGGGCTTGCTCGAAGGGCTGGACGCCGAGCTGTTTGTGGCTGGAATCACCGATTCCATGGATGGCGAATTCAGCCTGAGCATGGAGGAGATGTCCGTGGCGCTGGATACCTTTCAGCAACGCCAGCAGGAACTGATGGAGCGGCAGATGGAGGAAACCCGGGCTGCCGCCGCCGAAACCCTTGCCGCCGGAGAGGAATTCCTGGCCCGGAACGGTGAGCGCGGCGAAGTCGTCACCCTGGATTCCGGGCTCCAATACGAAGTGCTCGAAGCCGGCCCAGGCGGCGCATCACCGGGCGCCGAAGATGCGGTACTCGCCCATTATCACGGCACCCTGACCGACGGCTCGGTTTTCGACAGTTCCGTGGACCGGGGCGAGCCGGCGCAATTCGCCCTGTCCCAGGTAATTCCCGGCTGGACCGAGGCGCTGCAACTGATGAGCGTGGGCGATCACTGGCGGCTCTTCATTCCCGCGGAAATGGCCTATGGCGAATCCTCGCCCACCCCGGCGATTCCACCCAATTCGGTATTGATCTTTGATGTGGAGTTGCTGGAAATCGTCGACTGAACGCCGGCAGCGCGGCCCCGCTTCGCCCCATGACTGATCCGGCCCTGCCCGAAGATCTGCTGGATTTCATCCAGCGCTCGCCCACGCCCTACCATGCGGTGGACAATGCCTGCCGCATGTTGCGGGATGCGGGCTTCCGGCAATTGGCGGAAACGGAGCGCTGGCCCGACGCTCCCGGCGCCGGATTCGTCACCCGCGATGACGGTTCCCTGATCGCCTTTCGCAGGGGTCGCAAGCCCTTGCCCGATGCGGGCCTGCGCCTGGCGGGCGTCCACACCGACAGCCCCTGCCTGCGATTGCGGCCAAACCCGATCCGGGAAAGTCAGGGATATGGCCAGTTCAGCGTGGAAACCTATGGCGGCGTGCTGCTGCATCCCTGGTACGATCGCGACCTGTCGCTGGCCGGTCGTATCAGCGGGGTGGACGAAGCGGGCGGCCTGGTCTCCTCGCTGATCGATTTCCGCGAAGCGGTCGCCTTCATTCCCAGTCTGGCGATCCATCTCGACCGGGAAGCCAACAAGGGCCGCAATATCAATCCCCAGACGGAATTGTCGCCAGTGGTTTTGCGACTCGGGGAAGGCGAGCCCTTCGCCCTGGAGGAAATCCTGCTCGAACGCATCCGGCGCGACCGGCCCGAAGCCGGCTTTGCCAGAGTGCTGTCCTGGGATCTGCTGTTGTACGATACCCAGCCGCCGGCCCGGTTGGGCCTGCGCGGCGAATTTATCGCGTCCGCCCGGCTGGACAATCTGCTGAGCACTTTTGTGGCCCTGCGGGCCCTGCTCGATGCGGAGGATGACTACGCTTCGGTGATCGTCTGCAACGATCACGAGGAAGTCGGCAGCGTTTCGGCTTCCGGCGCCCAGGGCACCTTTCTCAGCGCCGTGCTGGAACGCCTGATTTCGGAGCAAGACCAGGGCGCCGGCGGTTTCAGCCGGGTCATGCAAAATTCCCTGATGCTTTCGGTGGACAATGCCCACGGCGTCCATCCCAATTTCACCTGCCGCCACGACGGCGGCCACCGCCCCATGCTCAATGGCGGCCCGGTAATCAAGATCAACGCCAACCAGCGTTATGCCGGCAGCAGCCGGTTCGTGGCGCTGTTCAAGGCGCTTTGCGAGGAGACTGGCGTGCCCTGGCAGTTTTTCGCCAATCGCGCCGACCTTGCCTGCGGCAGCACCATCGGCCCGCTTACCGCCGCGGAGATTGGCATTCCGGTGCTCGACATCGGCGTTCCCCAGTTCGCCATGCATTCGATTCGGGAGCTTGCGGGAAGCGAAGACCCCGGCCATTTGCTGCGCTGCATCACCGCATTCTACAACCGGCTTGTCTGAATCAGGCGCCTTGCCGCCGCAGACTGCGTATCAGAAAGCGCAGGGGGTCCAGCGCCGCTCCCATATCCCGCGCCAGGGGCGGCGTTTCGCCATGGATCAGGCTTGCCAGATAGTCGGCGGCAAGTGGCGCGCTGCAAAGTCCGTGGGAGCCATGTGCAAGATTGAGATAGAGCCCCGGCAAATGGGCCGGGGGCCGGGAGATTCTGGCTCTGGCGTTGCGGGCAAGGGTGGCAAAGCGCCGGCGGCATTCCTCCGTATCCGGCGCGCCGCCGATGATGGGCACGAAATCCGAAGACTGGCAGCGCCCGGCGCTGGCTCCGCGTATTTCTCCGCTTGCGAGGCCAAGCGCTGGCTCGAACATTTCCCCAATCAGTGACAGGCTCCGGCCAGCAGATTCCCCAGCTTCCTTCCCGGCTTCGGCATTCGGGAAACTCGCCGCGATGCAATGCCGCCCGGACATCGCGGGAAATATGGCCCGGTCTCCCCGGATGATGTGATGGATACCGCTGCTTGCCGAATTCTCCGGAATTGAAATCACTTCGCCAGGGACCTGCTCCAGGGGCAGTTCCCGCAGCGCGTCAAAGCTGCGGGCGCTCGCGCCACAGGCGATCACCACCGCGGCAAAAGGCTCGTCGCTGATCGCCCGGCGGTTTTCCGGCAGACGCCAACCATCGCCGTCCAGTGCGAGGGATGTAATCCGGGATCCGCACCGCAGTTCAATCCCCGGATGATCGAGCCAGCACCGGCATAGCGCCAGCGGGTCGAGCCAGCCGGCGGCGGGGCTGTGCCATGCGTCTCCGGCTATGGGCAGGCCGGTCAGAGCCCGCGCCTGTTCCCGGGACAGCCAGCGCAGGACTTCATCGGGGTAGAGTTGCGCCAGAGCTTCGGGCGAGAGCTTGCGCCGCCGCTCCCTGGGCCGCGGCAATTGCGTCTGGCCGCAGGGATGCCAGCCCAATCCCCGGTTCCGGGCCAGGCGGGCGAATTCCCTGGCTGAATGGAGAAAACCCAGCAGAAAGAATCGCGCCAGGGGGCTGTCCTGGCCAAAAGTCCGGCAATGCAGCGCCAGTTGCCCCAGGGAGTTGACGCCGTGGTCGAGCTTTTCGGCACGCTCGAAAACCACAACCCGCCAGCCGCGTCGCGCCAGTTGCGAGGCCGTGCCGCTCCCCGCGATGCCGGCGCCGATGACGGCAACCGTCCCGCCTTTCGCCGCGCTTCCGGGAAAACGGAACCAGACCGGGACCTTGCGATCCCGATCTTGCGCAAAGGATTCTTCCGACCAGCCAGGCAGGCGCCTGTGGGGGAGTCCGCCATCGAATGCGGGATCCTCGAACCGGGAAAGCGTTCGCAGCAATCTCTGTCGAATCGGGCTCGCCGGTGCGTACAGGGTATACGCCCCCGCGATTTTGGGCGGGCGCGCTATCGCGTTGGCAAGCGTTCGCCGCAAGTTGGCCGAATAGCAGCGAAAAAGCATACCGAAACCGGGAGAGCCGGATTTCCCGGGCCGGGTCTTTCGCAGCACGCCCCGCAACATGTGCCGCTTGCCTGCGAATCCCTTCACCCGCTTCACCGCAAATCCGGAATCTACCAGGCCGCGCCGCACCGCGCCGGCGGCGCTGTAGGTGCTGATGGTTGCCTGGGGCGCGCAGCACTGGGCCATCAGGCTGAACAGTTTCGCGCTCCACATCCCAGGATTGACTCCGGGGCTGAAGCCATCGAGGTACCAGGCCTGGACTCTGCCCCGCAGGCCCTCGCCAAGGGCGGAAATCTGCTCGCCTGTGTCGCCAGCAAACAGATCGAGTTGCAGCCTGTCATGCAAATGCAGGCGGTGGCAGCCGCTGGCGGGCGGTGGATATTGCGCCAGCAGCCAGCTCGCGGGCTCGGCCAGCTCCGGAAAACGCGCCAGCGAGCGGCGCAGGTCTTCCCGGCGCAGCGGGCGATTTTCAAAACCAAGATAATGCAGCCGGCAGGGGCGGCCCGCATCAAGCCAGGCTTCCACAGTCAGGAGAAAATTGATCCCGCTGCCAAACCCGGCCTCGGCGACGACGAAATCTTCCCTGCGATCCGCCAGCCGCCGGGCAATCCGGTTGGCGTCGAGAAACACATGCCGGCTCTCCCCGAGCGGATCCGTCGCATCGCGATAGATGTCGCCAAACTCCAGCGAACGCGGCGTCCCCGAGGCGGTCCATTCCAATGCTGCCTGTTCGATCTTCAATGAGACGGCACACCAGCGGACATGCTTGTCTTGACGTCAGATTTCGTGAAATTCATTCCGTAACTCTTCCCCTCAATCAAGAACTCTATATATACATTGTCGCTTCTCTGCAAATCCACCGATTTCAGGTGCTAGGAGCCTGCGCCGTCGGAATTCGCGAAAGCGAAAATTCGCTATCGCCGCGCCCCTGGCTGGTCGATTGAGGCGAATATTGGTGGATATGCAACGAAATCGAACGGCCAGGGGCGTGGATGAGAGCGGATTTGCAGCCGTGAATTCCGACGGCGCAGGCTCCTAGGGCGGCAGTGACAGGCAACGCCAGGGCTGGCATGATAGGATTCGCCGGGTTCGGCAATATCAATCCCGCCATGCAACGCCACAGACTTCCCATCGGCATCCAGTCCTTCCGCAGGCTTCGGGAGAGGGACTGCTACTACGTGGACAAGACCGGGCTCATCGGCGACCTGATCGACCGGGGGGAACACTACTTCCTGTCGCGCCCGCGCCGCTTCGGCAAGAGCCTGCTGCTCGACACCCTGGGGGAGCTGTTCGCGGGAAGCGAAGACCTTTTCCAGGGACTGCATATCCATGACCACTGGGATTGGGATGAAAAGCATCCGATCGTCCACTTGAGTTTTGGCGGGAAGTACAGCGAACCCGGCGAACTCGGGAGCAGCATTCACACGCAATTGCGAATCATCGAGAGAAACGCCGGGCTGGACCCCGCGCCCGACACCATGAAACCTCCGGACCGACTGCGGGATCTCCTCGACCGGCTGCGCCACCAGACCGGCAGGCAAGTCGTGGTGCTCGTGGACGAATACGACAAGCCCATCCTCGACGTGCTCGGCGACCCGGAGCGGACGAAGGCGAACCGCGACCAGTTGCGGGGGTTTTACGGCGTCGTCAAGGACTGCGCCCACCTGGTGCGTTTCGTCTTCGTCACCGGCATCAGCATGTTTTCGAAGGTGAGCCTGTTTTCGGGCCTGAACAATCTGGAAAACATCAGTCTCGACCCGCAATACGCGGCGATTTGCGGCTACACCGACCATGATCTGGACACGGTTTTCGCCCCGGAACTGCCCGAACTCGACCGGGACGAAATCCGCCGCTGGTACAACGGCTACCACTGGCTGGGCGGGGAGAAGGTCTACAACCCCTTCGACATCCTGCTGCTGTTCAGAAGCCGGGTGTTCAAGTCCCACTGGTACGAAACCGGCACGCCGACCTTCCTGTTCGAG
>JAJEGU010000039.1 GCA_022819645.1 Pseudomonadales bacterium | reverse complement strand
CAGAGCTTCCCTGCGGCACATGGAAGTGCCGCCGAATTCGATGGCGTAAGCCATTGAATTCGGGAGCAAAACAAAACCACGCTTTTGTTTTGCGATAATGAAAAACTCCACGGATGGAGTTTTTCAGAGAATACCTAGGATATCGACAACCAACCATCGAACAAGGGGAACCAATTTCCCATGCACAAGATGTTGCCATCCCTGTTTGTGTTGCTGATTTTGCCGCTGGCGACCCAGGCCGATGATTACGCCAGCCGTTCCGAGGCGCTGGAGTTTGCGCGGGAATTCGCGGGGGAAAGCGATTTCGATGAGGGGGAACTGCTGTCGCTCCTCGGGCGGGCCGAGTACCGGCAAAGCGTCATCGACGCCATCAGCCGCCCGGCGGAGAGGCAGCTTGTGTGGGCGGAGTACCAGGACATATTCCTGACGGAGGAACGGACTTCCTCCGGCGTCAGGTTCATGGCGGAACATCGGGAAGCGCTGGATGAGGCTTACCGGGTCTATGGCGTGCCGCCGGAGATTGTCACCGCCATCATCGGCGTGGAAACCATGTACGGCAGAATCAGCGGCAGTTACCGCGTGCTCGATGCCCTGGCCACCCTGACCTTCGACTATCCGCCAAGAGCCGATTTTTTTCGCGGCCAGCTCAAGGAGTTCATCCGGCTGGTCGAGCGGGAGGGGGGCGAAATCACCGGCTATCTCGGGTCCTATGCCGGCGCCATGGGGCTCGGGCAGTTCATTCCGAGCAGCTACCTGAATTACGCCGTGGATTTCGACGGCGACGGTTTCCGTGATATCTGGAACAACCCCGCGGACGCCATCGGCAGCGTCGCCAACTACCTGCGCGAACACGGCTGGCGGCGCGACGCCGGTATTGCCTTGCGGATTGCGGCCGACGATCTGCCGCGGGAGGTCTTCAGCGAAACCCTGGAGCCGAACCGATCACTCGCCGAACTCGAGGCAATGGGCATGGAGGAGGCGCCGGAGAGTCTCGACCGAAATGAACAGGTGACCCCATTGCGCTTTGTCGGCAAGCAGGGCGATGAGTTCTGGCTGGGCCTTGAGAACTTCTACGTCATTACCCACTACAACCACAGCAAGCTGTACGCCATGGCGGTGTATCAACTGAGCGAGGACCTGCGTCGACAATGACGCCGGGAGCCGCCGGCGAAGGCTCCTAGGAGCCTGCGCCGTAGGAATTCACGGCTGCAAATCCGCTCTCATCCACGCCCCTGGCCGCTCGATTTCGTTGCATATTCACCAATATTCGCCTCAATCGACCGGCCAGGGGCGTGGCGATAGCGAATTTTCGCTTTCGCGAATTCCTACGGCGCAGACTCCTAGAAGACCCGTTCCCGGCTACTGCCCAGCCTCTTCCCGCGCCATTCTCTCCTCCTCGGCGCGATGGCCGGAAAGAATGTTGTACATGCCGTAGTTGCCTTCGTGGCAGGCGTACTCGTAGATCTTGTCCGGGGTGAAATCGAGCAGGATTTCCCGGGTATAGGGCGCGGTGAACTGGCCGGGGTCATCGGAAGTGAAGTGATACTGGATCTGGTTATCGCTGATCCGCGTCAGCCGCTCGATGTTCACTTTCCGGTCGGTTTCCGGCGCGGTGCTGCTGGCGTCCGAATAGTTGGTGGTTTCGATCACCAGGGTGTCGCCTTCCCACCAACCCCGGGAATCTCCGTGCCACAGCTTGACCTTGTCGCTGAGATGGGGCTTTTCGACGATGGGTATGATGCGCACGTCGTGGGCCATTTCCTGGATGATCGCCACGGTGTCCCGGGTCTGCACGATCTGCCAGTAGCTGTTGTAGCCCGAGCCGAGCCGGGGCGCGCCAAAGGAGAGGCAGCGCTCGCCAAGGGGCCGGTCGGTCCAGGAATCCGCCGGGTGCAGGCGCCGGTGTTCGGCCAGCTCCCGGGCGGCGGCTACCGCTTCCAGGGTGCGCGGCGGATACTTGCCATTGGGCGGGTCGATAATCTGGGAAGTGCGCCGGTGCACCCTGCGGTCAACGATCCACTGGGAATCATAATTGCCCGTGGTGGGATCGTAGGAGTTGATTTCCCCGCTTACGGCGGCGGAAAAGAAGCCGTCGCCGAACAGTGCGTCCGCGCCGGACTCATTGACTTCCAGCGCCCGCTGCCGCAGGAAGGCGATCTCGTCGTCGGTGAAGAATTCCTTGTCGGCGTATGCGTCCGGGCGTTCCACCGGGGTCAGGGTATTGTTCTCCCACACGCCCTGAAAATCGGGGTGGCCATCAATGGTGCGCGGCGCCACATAGTCGCCCTGGGCGCCCGCCAGGGAGGGAATCGCCAGCAGGGAAAGCAGCGCAGCAGATATTCCAAATTGTTTCATCGCGGTCTCCTCCCACGCAGAAAATCACCCCCCGATTATCGCCAATCCAGGATTATCTGCAAGCGCTTCACCCCTCATGCAGCAATTCTCATTTTGGCGCTCCAGCCTTCATGTCATTCCGCGCGAAGCGAAGCGGAGTCGCGGAATCTCTTGCAGTGGCCACGCGATGAGATCCCGCGACTGCGTGCGGGATGACCAATGTGAGCGCGCCCATCGCCATAATGAGAATTGCTGCCCCTCATGCCATTCTGCGCGGAGCGAAGCGTAGTCGTTCAGTGGCCACGAAATGAGATTCCGCGGCTGCGCGCAGAATGACGCGCGGAAACTGTCGATTTGCAAGAGCTTGCGCTTCCCATTATGCTTGGCCACGAAGTTAAGGAATGACGCTTGCCCCGCATTCTTGCGCGGTACGCTCCCTCCAGACCGGTTTCATGAAAAACATCCCCGGCTCGCCAGGAAGCTCAGGCTTCTTTATAACCTGAAGGCCAACCCGGAAATCAGCAACAATCAGCATCTGGCCACAGTTCTCGGCGTCAGCCGGCAGTCGGTGAGCAAATGGGGTGCCGGTAGCCGGACGCGCTCCGGGGACGCCATCCCCGACGCGCATTTCTTCCGACTGGGACAGATTTTCGGCATTGATTCCTATCTGTTCACGCTGGAAATCGAAGAGTTTGAGGAAGAAGTCCGCCTGATCCTTGACCACCGCAACCGCAGGCGATTGCGGCGCCCGCAGCAGATTTTCCACAACAATCTCCCCGCCGCCAGCGAACGCCTGTTCGGGCGGGAAGCCGAACTGCTCGCTCTGAACGAAGCTTGGAACCAGCAGACCACGAATGTGATACAGGTGATCGGCATCAGTGGCGCAGGCAAGAGTTCCCTGATCAATGAATGGCTCGTGAGGATGGATGCGGAAAATTACTGCGGCGCCGATACCGTGCTCGCCTGGTCTTTTCATCAAGGCTATGGCTCCCAGGCTTCCATTGCTTCTCCCGAGGCATTCCTGCGCCGCGCCCTGGCTCTGCTCGGCGAAAGTGATGCGGGCCAGTACGACCCGGAAAGCCAGGCGATCCGGCTGGTGCAATGGATCAGGAGACATCGGACCCTGCTCGTGCTCGATGGCGTGCAAAACCTGCAGAACGCTTATGGCCCGGGCTTCGGACATTTCCATGATCCCGGTTGCGCCTTGCTCCTGCGCGAACTCGCCAAGGAAAATCCCGGCCTTTGCGTTCTGACTTCCCGGCTCGGGAACGCAGACCTGGAAACCATTGGCCAACCAAGAGCAAAGCTCATTACCCTTGGCGGAATTGGATTTGGCGCCGCCTGTGAACTCATGCGCTCCTGCAAGATTCGGGGCAAGGCGGAACGTATTCGCCATCCAGTAGAGCAGCACCAGGGTCTGCCGATGACCTTGCGCCTGCTTGGCCGGCATCTCGA
The DNA here is from genome assembly GCA_022819645.1 of Pseudomonadales bacterium. Taxonomy (GTDB): domain Bacteria; phylum Pseudomonadota; class Gammaproteobacteria; order Pseudomonadales; family Pseudohongiellaceae; genus UBA9145. The sequence continues at coordinate 35,541 of JAJEGU010000039.1, read as the reverse complement.
CCTTGTGCGGGATGGTGAGCTGGCGCACTACATGGAGCTGGTTCCGCTGCTTGAGGAAAGCGGTGAAGACGAAAGAGCCGCGGAGTACGGTCGGGAGTGCCTTGCCCGGCTGCCGTTGTATGGGCAGCGGATGTTTTTCTGTCTGCTGAGCCTGTATCAGCGACAGGCAAGCTTGCGGGAGATTCTGAAAACCTGCCGAGGGCTGGAAGTCGAAGGCCTCACTTCGGAGATTCTTTCCCTGACCCATATGGAGCTGCGTTATGGCATTTTCGCGCTGGAGAAAGCGGGCATCGTCCGGGTTTGGCGCAAACCCCAGGGCATGAAGCTGGAACTCGCCCGCTTTCCCGGGGCGGCCATGGTGTTGAATCTGAAACTGCATCTACCCGAGCTATGGCGAGCTGGAAACCGCCTGCTGTTCGCACGGATGCGGGAACGGGAAACCAGCGCCGGCGAATCCCCGAGAAATCAGGAAACGCGTTATCTCGCGGTAATCAATGGCGTTCGCGCCGGGTGCTGGCATGAAGCTTTCACGCTGTACTTCAGGGACATTCGCAATAGTCGGTATGCTCCACCGGACGCTGACTTTCGCCACCTCGACCAGGCCAGCCTGCGGGAGTTTTTCGCCGATCCCTGGTCCCGGGTGGACTCCGGGCTGGAAGACGAGGAAGCGCGAATCGACCTGCAGTGCTGCGCCGCCATCAATCTTGCGATTTTCGGCGATATTGGCGAAATGATTGCCCTGTCCCGAACCTGTCTGAAGTGGTTTCTGGCCAGGGGGAACTGGGCAAAGGCCGGGGCTTTCGCCGGTGAGGCGATCACGGTCCTTTTTACCGAAGGCAGGAGAAAAGACGCGGCCCGGGTGCTGAAACGCATTCGCGGCAAACTCGGGGATGTCAATGATCCCGCAGCCGTTGAAATGCTGGATGGGCTTGCTGCTGTACTGGCTGAGCTGCGGGCAGCGCGGAAAAAGGAAAGGCCGGCGGCTTGGCGCCGCTAGGAGCCTGCGCCGTAGGAATTCGCGAAAGCGAAAATTCGCTATCGCCACGCCCCTGGCCGGTCGATTGAGGCGAATATTGGTGAATATGCAACGAAATCGAGCGGCCAGGGGCGCGGATGAGAGCGGATTTGCAGCCGTGAATTCCTACGGCGCAGGCTCCTAGCCTTGATGAATGGCAAAATCAATCCGATGCGGCGAGTGAGCGCTGTTCGGCAGCCCTCCGCTCCGCCAGGAGTTGCTGGTAACCCTCTTCGTCGAGATGGGTAATGGCGATCCAGGCGTGGGTCATTTCGTCACCGGTGCGACTGCCGCCGTACACCCATTGATCCGGGTCGGGGTTGTTGGGATTGGCGGCGGTGTTGTCGTACCATTGCTTGAGCACCAGCACCGCGCCGGCCGGCACGAGGGGCGCCACCTCGGGTTCATAGATGTGGCTGTGATGCCAGGTGGCGCTCCAGTTGGAAATCTGGCTGATCTGCTCGGTGCGGCCGGTTTCGGGATAGAAGATTTCCAGCGAAGCGGCGTTCATGCGCAGATGGCCGTGCGGCTGGAAGCTGTCGACGCGAACCGGATGATCGAAGGATTGGAAACCCTGGGTCATGTGATAGCCGTTGGGCGGAATCACCAGGTCATCCTGTTCGCTGATGCGGTACAGCTTCAGGTCCTGCTTGTACCTTGCCTGTTCCACGTAGTCCTCATCGTGCAGCCAGAGGCCGATTTCCACCACATTGTCCCGGATCATCCGGCCCTGGGCCGTGGGGCCCACGCCGCCGGGATACATGTGGATGCTCCAGCGCACCATCGAGCCCGCGGGAATCGTGCGGCAGACGCCTTCGGGGACGATCTCGCCCCATTTGCCCATGGCGTATTCGGTCAACTGGCCATAGCGCTCCATGGTGCCGTCTTCGCGCATCAACTCAACCGAGGAGTTGGCGTGATGCACCACCGCCTTGGCGTCGCCCCGGGGCTTGACCTGGATCGCCTTGATGCAGCGGTCGCTGGTGATGCCGCTGGGCACATAGTGGTTGCTCCACATGTCGTTGCCGGTGGCGGGAATGTCGATGGGAATCGAGGGGATCACCATGGTGGGCTCGCCGAACGCATCGACGAAGTTCCATTCGGAGGGATCATTCAGGTCCGGCGGGGGAACCACCAGATCGGGATCGCCCAGTGGCGCGCCCTGATCCACCCAGGCGACAATGGTGTCGATATCTTCCTGGGACAACCGCCAGTCGCCCTGCAGATCCTGAATGCCGATGCCGTGGTCGTAGGCGTAAGGCGGCATTTCCCGGTTCGCCACCCGCACGGAAATCAGCGGCGCCCAGGGGCGGATCTGGTCATAGGTCTCAAACCGCATGGGCCCGATGCCGCCTTCCCGGTGGCAGACCACGCAATTCTCATTGATGATGCGCCCGACATGGCTGTTATAGCTGATCTGCCCGTCTTCCTGGGCCAGGGCCGCGGAAGACATGCCTGCCGCGGCGAGAAGTCCTGCCAGTACTCGAAGTTTCATGGGATTCTCCCCGAAATGGGTTCGTTTCCGCATCAATTAGTAGCACAGCAAAAGAAACCCCCGCAAGGCCGCAGCCGTGACAAAGTTTGACAGTGGACCGACTTGCGATGTCCATCGATGTTCGGCTGTGGCGCCAACGCAGATAGCCGGCCCGGCCTGGCCGCGAGCTTTGCTAGAATGCGGCGATGGATACCACCCCTCTTCTTGATCCCCTCAACGAACAACAGCGCGAAGCGGTTACCAGCGAAGCCCGCAATCTGCTTGTGCTCGCCGGCGCGGGCAGCGGCAAGACCCGGGTTCTGGTGCATCGCATTGGCTGGCTGCTTGCCACGGGGCAAGCATCGCCGTTTGAACTGCTTGCGGTTACCTTCACCAACAAGGCGGCCCGGGAGATGCGCGAGCGGGTCGCCTCGCTGTTGGCCATGGGCCATGGCGAGCATCCGATGGAAGAGAGCGGCAGCCTCGTCGGCAGGATGTGGATCGGTACCTTCCATGCCCTGGCGCGGCGCTTGCTGCTTTCCCACAAACAGGAAGCCGGATTTCCCGAGGGTTTTACCGTCATCGACAGCGACGACCAGTTGCGCATGATCAAGCGGCTGTCCCGGGATCTGAACGTGAACGAGACGAGCTGGCCGGCGCGGACCTGCCAGGGGGTCATCAACGCCTGGAAGGAGGAGGGCCGGCGGCCGGACGGTATCGAGCCGGGAGAGAGCAAGCCCTCCCGGGAATTGCTGCCGCTGTACGAGGCCTACCAAAGCGCCTGCGACCGGGGCGCCATGGTGGATTTCGCCGAGTTGCTGCTGCGCGCCCACGAACTCTGGCTCAAGAATCCGCAGTTGCTCGCCCACTACCGCAATCGCTTCCGCAATATCCTGGTGGACGAATTCCAGGACTGCAATTCGATCCAGTACGCCTGGGTTCGCGTGCTTGCCGGCGAGGAAGGCCGGGTCACCGTGGTGGGCGACGACGACCAGTCGATCTACGGCTGGCGCGGCGCGAAGATCGAGCACATTCAGCAGTTCCAGGGCGATTTTCCCGACGCCCGCCTGCTGCGGCTTGAAAGGAACTACCGCTCCACCTCCAACATTCTGAACGCCGCCAACCAGCTCATCTCCCGCAATCAGGGGCGGCTTGGCAAGAACTTGTGGACCGACGCCGGCGATGGCGAACCCGTCGGCCTCTATGACGCCTTCAACGAACAGGACGAGGCGCGCTTCATCGCGGAACGGATTGAATCCTGGGTCGGGGAGGGCGAGCGCCATTGCGATGTGGCGGTGCTGTACCGCTCCAATGCCCAGTCCCGGGAACTCGAAGACGCACTGTTGCGGGTCAATATTCCCTATCGGATCTACGGCGGCCTGCGCTTCTATGATCGCCTGGAAATCAGGAATGCCCTGGCCTACCTGCGGCTGCTGGTCAATCGTCACGATGACGCGGCGCTCGAGCGGGTCATCAACCTGCCGCCGCGGGGTATCGGCAGCCGCACCCTGGACGAGATCCGGCAGTTGGCCCGTCGCGGGCAAAGCTCGCTGTGGGCCGCCGCCGTGCAATGCGTCAACAGCGAACTGCTCGCCCCCCGCGCCTCGGCCGCGGTGCTGCGCTTCCTGCAATTGCTCGATGCCCTGCAGGGCGAATCGGGGCGGCTCGACCTGCCCGAGCAGATCAGGTTTGTCATCGAACAAAGCGGGCTGCTTGAACATCATGAGAAAGAAGGCGGCGAAATCGCCCAGAATCGCATCGAGAATCTGGAAGAGCTTGTCAATGCGGCCGGTGGATTCGCCGAACTGATGGAACAGGAGGACGCCGGGGAGGCAAACCCGCTGGTGGAGTTTCTCGACCAGGCCGCCCTCGACGCCGGCGACGCCCGGGAAGGGGAGAACAGCGATGCGGTGCAGTTGATGACGCTGCATTCCGCCAAGGGGCTCGAGTTTCCGCTGGTCTTTCTCGCCGGTATGGAAGAAGGCCTGTTTCCCCACCGGATGTCGATGGACAGCCCCAATGGCCTGGAGGAAGAACGCCGGCTGTGCTATGTCGGCATCACCCGGGCGCGAGTCAAGCTGTATCTGAGCTATGCCGAATCGCGGCGGCTCCACGGCAATGTCAGCCTGAGCATGGCTTCGCGCTTTATCAGCGAAATCCCCCGGAACCTGATTGAGAATCTTCGATTGCGCGCCCAGGTACGACAACCGCGCTGGGCCGCCGTTCCGCCCCGGCAACCAGCGCCCGCGGCGAACCCGGCGCCGGCCGGCCTGCCGCTTGGCCAGCGCGTTTCCCACAACAAATTCGGCGAAGGCGTGGTACTGCAAAGCGAGGGCAATGGCCAAAATGCCCGGGTGCAGGTAAATTTCGATACTGCGGGCAGCAAATGGCTGGCCCTGTCACACGCCAAACTCGAACTTGTCGGGCCCTGAGCCTGGGAAAATCACAATGCGAATTTCATCCTTGCTGTGCCTGATCGCGGGACTGCCCCTGCTTGTGGCCTGCGGCGAGCCGCCCGCCCCGGCGGAAGCCGCTGCCGCAGCCGCTTCGCGCCCCGCGGAGGAAAAGGTATTCGAATGGAAGATGATCACCTCCTGGCCGAAGAACCTGCCCGCGGTCGGTACTTCGCCGGAGGAGTTTTCCGAGCGCGTCGCGCGCATGACCAACGGCCGCTTGCAGATCCGCGTCTACGGCGCCAACGAACTCGTCGGCGGGCTCGAAGTCTTCGACGCGGTTTCCCAGGGCGTCGCCGAAATGGGCCATAGCGGCGCCTACTATTGGCAAGGCAAGATCGCCGCCACGCCGTTTTTCTCGAGCATCCCCTTCGGCCTCACCGGCTCGGAGCAGGACGCCTGGCTTTCCTACGGCGGCGGCAATGAGTTGTGGCGCGAATTGTACGAGCCCTTCGGCCTGATTCCCGTGCGGGGCGGCAATTCGGGCACCCAGATGTTCGGCTGGTTCAATCGCGAGATCAATTCGCTCGAAGACATGCGGGGCCTGAAGATGCGCATCCCCAGCCTCGGCGGCGAAGTATTCCGCCGCGCCGGCGGCACGCCGGTAACGATGCAGGTCAGCGACGTCTTCAACGCCTTGCAGACCGGCGTCCTCGACGCCACCGAGTTCATCAGCCCCTATAACGATCTCGCCGCCGGCTACCACACCGTGGCGGACTACTACTATTACCCTGGCTGGCACGAACCCGGCTCGACGCTCGAAACCGTCATCAACAAGGCCGCCTTCGACGCCCTGCCGCCGGACCTGCGGGAAATCCTGCTCACCGCCACCGAAGCGATGAACCAGTTGCTGCATGACGAACTCACCGCCAGGAACAACGAGGCGCTACGCATCCTCGTCGAGGAACACGGCGTGCAATTGCGCAAGCTGCCCGACGACGTGCTGATCGAACTGCGCCGCATTTCCGAAGAAGTGGTAGAAGAACTCGCCGCCACGGACCCCGCCACCGCGCGCATCTACGAATCCTGGCGCGATTTCCGCGAAGGCGTCATGAACTACCGCGACATCGCCGAAGAAGCCTTCATCGAAGCCCGCCGTTTACCAGCGAATTAGCCACTTGTGGAACAAATTTTCCGGCGTTTCCGGTCTATACAGGTAATTCGGTTCCGTTTGTCCTAAATCGGTGCCGGCTCCGCCACCACAGCTTTGACAACTCCGGCGCTGCCGTATAGCATTTCCTGTTGTTCATCGAAACCAAAGGTAATTCGCTCAAGATTGAACCTGTCGCAATCGGCGTTTGCCGGATTGCTCGGCGTCAGCTTGCGAACCCTTCAGGACTGGGAACAAGGACACCGGCATCCCCAGGGGCCTGCAATTGCCCTTTTGAGAATCGCCGAACAGCATCCTGACGTATTCATAAGGTTGAAGTAGCAGGTAATCGGCATTCTTTGCAGGATCACTGCCGCAGCAGATCAGGCAGCGCGGTGGCGAGGCCCGGCTGCAGCGCCAGCAGCAGCAGGATTCCCAGTTGCATGAGCACGAAAGGGATTGCGCCGCGATAGATCGCGCCGGTGGGCAGATCGTCCGGGGCCACGCTGCGCAGGTAGAACAGGGAGAAGCCGAAGGGCGGCGTCAGGAAGGAAGTTTGCAGGTTGACGCAGATCATCACCCCGAGCCAGATCGGGTCAACCCCCATGCCGAGCAAGGCCGGGCCCACCATGGGAACCACCAGAAAGGTGATCTCGATAAAGTCGAGAATGAAGCCGAGCAGGAAAATCACCAGCATGACGATCAGGGCGGCCGAAAATGCGCCCCCGGGAAGCGCGGCAAAGACACCCTCGATCAGTTGCTCGCCGCCAAAGCCGCGAAACACCGAGGAGAAGATCGTGGCGCCCACCAGGATCAGGTAGACCATCGAAGTAATCCGCACGGTTTCCAGGGAGACATTGCGCAACACTTCCAGATTCAGCTTGCGGCGGCCCAGGGCCAGCAGGGCCGCCGCCGCCGCGCCGACTCCCGCCGCTTCGGTTGGCGTGGCGAGGCCGAACAGGATTGAACCGAGCACGGCGATCATCAATAGAATCGGTGGCAGCAGGCCGCCGAACAGGCGCAGTGCCGAGGTCTCGCCGCTTCCCCGTTCCATGGGCGGCGCCGCCCCGGGAACGAGGCGGGCCACCAGCGCGATGTAGCCGGCATAGGCGAATACCAGCAGGAAGCCAGGCGCCACGGCCCCGGCGAAAAGGTCGCCGATGGAGATGAAGTCCGGCGCGAAAGCCCCGGCATTGAGTTGTGATTGCTGGTAGGCGTTGCTGATGACTTCGCCCAGGAGAATCAGGCAAATCGACGGCGGAATGATCTGGCCAAGCGTGCCGGTGGCGCAAATGGCACCGGTGGCCAGGGAAGGCCGGTAACCCGCCTTGAGCATGGACGGCAGCGACAATATGCCCATGGTGACCACCGTGGCGCCCACGATGCCGGTGCTTGCCGCCAGCAGCATCCCCACCAGCACCACCGAAATGCCAAGCCCGCCGGGAAGCCCGGCGAAAACCGACTCCATGTTCTGCAGCAGTTCCTCGGCGATGCGCGATTGTTGCAGCATCGTGCCCATGAAGACGAACAGGGGCACGGCGTACAGGTTCTGATTGACGAAGATGCCGAAGATGCGGTTGGGAATCAGGCCGAAAAACGCCTCGTCGAACACCCCGGCGGCAAGGCCGAGCCCGGCAAACAGCAGCGACACGCCGGACAGCGTCAGCGCCACCGGGTAGCCCGCCAGCAAAAACAGGCAGACGACGAGGAAAAGCAGCAGCGGCAGCAATTCGATCACCGGCGGAATTGCTCCAGCGAGCGCAGGAATTCAGCGATTCCCTGTAGCAGCAAAAGGCCCGCGAGAACGGGAATCAGGGTTTTGAGCAAAAACACGAAGGGTAGCCCGCTCGATTCCGGCGAGCCTTCGAGACTGCTCCAGGAAAGCGCCACATAGTCCCAGCTCGCCCAGATAATGAATAAGCCGGTAACGCCGAGAAAAAGCACCGCGCCGATCATGTCCACGACGGCCCGCCATCTGGGGCCGAGGCGATTGTAGAAGAAGTCCACCCGCACATGGCCCCGGGCTTTGAGGGTGTAGGCGGCGCCAAAGGCGAACAGCGCCGAGTTGATATAGATCACCGATTCCTGCAGGCCGATATGGCCGATGCTGAAGAGGTAGCGTAGCGATACGATCAGCAACACCACAAGCACTTCGGCCACTGCCAGCCAGCAGATTATGCGCCCCGTGCGTTCGCTGAAAGCGTCGATGGCGGCGATGACCGTGGCGTTCTTTCCGGTCATGGCTTCATCCCATGTACCACACCCGCAGTAATTGCCAACTCAGCACAAGCACTGCCGCGGAAAGCCCGAGCATTGCCAGCCCCAGCACCCGGAGCATTCCCCGCTGCATGCCGCGGGCCAGCCGGCGACGCCAGGTCATGTCCCGGGTCGCCCGGGGCGGCACCGACTCGAACAGGCGGCCGAAGCTCAGCAGCGTCAGCGCCCAGCACAACGCCACCACGCCCGGCATGAGCCAGCGGTCGTCGGCCAGCCAGGGGTTGGAAACCGCGCTAGCCGCCACGATCACCAATGACGCCGCCACGAGCAGCAACCAGAGCCAGCGCCCCCGCTGCACCGTTGCGGCGATTCGTCCCAGACGATCAATCATGGATTCCACCCTGCAATCATGGGCAAGCTTAGCAAGCCCAAAAGGATTTGGCGCTCATGTATCATGTGATTTTCCAAGTATGTCAACAAGAGAGCGCAACCGATGCTTACCGTCGTTTCCCCCGCCAAAACCCTGGACTTTGAAAGCCGCGTGGCGACGCGCAAGTGCTCCCAGCCAAAGTTTCTGGAGCAGGCTTCCCGCCTCGTGGAACATATGCAGACCCTCGACCCGGGAGACCTTTCGGACCTGATGGACATCAGCCCGGACCTGGCGGAACTCAACTGGCAGCGCTACGCCGCCTGGCAGGCGCCTTTCACCCTGCGCAATGCCCGGCAGGCGGCTTTCGCCTTTCGCGGCGATGTGTATCTGGGCCTGCGTGCGGAACAGTTCGGCACCGCCGAGCTGAACTTCGCCCAAAAGCACCTGCGGATCCTGTCCGGCCTGTATGGCGTGTTGCGCCCGCTGGACCTGATCCAGCCCTATCGGCTGGAAATGGGCCGGGAAGTTGCCGTGGACGGCGCCGCCAGCCTGTACGAATTCTGGGGGGACACGCTGGCCCGTTCCCTCAACGAAGACCTTGCCGCCCAGCCGCAAAAGCGAAAAGTGCTGATCAACCTCGCTTCCAATGAGTACTTCCAGTCCATCGATACCGAGGCGCTTGCGGCCGATGTCATCACGCCGGTTTTCAAGGATCAGACCGGGAGCGGCGATTACCGCGTTCTCAGCTTCATGGCGAAACGCGCCCGGGGCGAAATGGCGGCCTGGATCATCCGCCACCGTATCAATGCCGTCCCGACGCTGAAGAAATTCGACGAAAGCGGTTATCGCTACAGCGAAGCGGAATCCTCCAAAGAGCGGCCGGTGTTCCTGCGCGAGCGCAAGAACTGACCCGCGCCGGAACCATGGAAGACCTGCCTTTCAGCCAGGCCAGCGAGAACAACAAGGGTCCGATTCTTGCGGTGCTGCGGCAGCATCTGGGCAACACCGGCTCCCTGCTCGAAATCGGCGCCGGCACCGGTCAGCATGCCGAATATATGGCCGGGCGCTTTCCGGGCATGAGCTGGCAGACTTCGGACACCGCGGCGAATTTGTCCATATTGCGACCGCGCGTCAGCCGGGCCGGCCTGCCGGCGCCGATTGCGGTCGACGTGGATGCGGCTGACTGGAACTGCGGGCGCTTCGAGGCGGTTTTCTGCGCCAATGTGCTGCACATCATCGCCGCGACATCGGTGGAGAATTTCTTCCTGGGGCTCGATTCCCATCTGCTTCCGGGCGGCCTGTTACTGGTGTACGGCCCCTTCCGCTACCGCAATGCCTATACCTCCCCAAGCAACGCCCGCTTCGACCACTGGCTGCGGCAACGCGACCCGCTCAGCGGCATTCGCGATTTCGAGTGGGTCAATCGACTGGCGGAAGATGCCGCCCTGGCGCTGGTGGAAGACCATGCCATGCCCGCCAACAATCAGTTGCTGGTCTGGAAAAAGAGCCCCGGGAATTGAGATTTCCAGGAAGCTTGAAGTTATCAGGAGAGTGCGGGAGACAGCAACGGAATGCGGTGCTTTCGGCATAGGGAACCATATCCATAGGCTCCGGGGTTCAGTTCCGTATATATGGCTATTCTGGTATGGTCGTGCCGTATCGGCCAGGAAGCAAGCCCGATGAAAACCACGCTGAACCTCAATGACAAGGTGCTGCTACAGGCAAAGGAATTTGCCAGGGCGCAGGGGGGTCACGCTGACCCGCTTCGTCGAAGACGCCCTGCGGGCGAAGCTCATGCCGGTCGCGAGATCTGCCGGGGACTACCGATTCGACCCTCCCATCGTTCGGGGCGACAAGCCGCCGGCCGTGGATGTGGCGGACCGCAATGAGCTGTACGATTTTCTGGACCGGGAATGATCGCGGTCGATACCAATATTCTCGTCTACGCCCATCGCGCGGAGAGTCATTTCCATGCCGCTGCGTTGCGGTAACTGACGAATCTTGCCGAGGGAACGCGGCAATGGGCGATTCCGGTGTTCTGCGTGACTGAATTCCTGCGTGTCGTCACCCACCCGAGAATCTGCGCGCCGCCGTCCACCATGAAAGACGCCTTGAGCTTCATCCACGCGCTTATGGCGGCGCCCCCATGCCGCATCGCTCTCCCTGACGAAGCATTCATCGACGAGCTTGAATCATGTCTTCAAGAGGGCAATGCCAAAGGCAATCTGGTCTTTGATGCGCAGATCGCCGCTCTCTGCCAGCAAAAGGGCATTGAGACCCTGCTCACCCAGGACCGCGATTTCACCCGATTCCCGAATCTGCGGGTACTGCCCCTGAGCCCGGGAATCAGTTGATTTGCCGCCTGAATTATCCATCGAGATCTTCGTTGTATTTGGTTGCGACCTTTATGCCCTCGGCGATACGTCGCAAGGTCATTTGCTTCCTTTGGCCTAATCGGAACTTCCAGAGTCGGTCATATTTTGTATTGTCAACGGGATGGCCAATGTGTTTGGAATCGAATGCCGATGGTTGGCAGTTCCTCGTCGGATTTCACGTGGCGGTCGAAGTAATTCACGTACATCTGCATCTGCCCGAGGTCCTGGTGGGACAGCTCGCCGAGTTTGAGATCAATCAGCACATAGCATTGCAGCAGGCGGTTGTAGAAAACGAGGTCCACGCGGAAATGCCTGTTATCGAACGTAAACCGTTTCTGGCGCGCCTCGAACAGGAAGCCCTTGCCCAGTTCCAGCAGAAACTGCTGCAACCGGTCGATGATTGCGGTCTCCAGATCGTTTTCGGAATAGGCGGGTTTCTCTTCCAGGCCCAGAAATTCAAGCACGACAGGGTCCTTGATCAGGTCCGACGCCTTCTCCACCACTTGTCCCTCGCTGGCAAGGCGGCGAACTTCCTCCTTGTCGCGGCTGAGCGCGAGCCGCTCGTGGAGGGAACTGGCGATCTGTCGTTCCAGTTCGCGCGTGCTCCAATTGTTTTCGGCGGCCTCGATTTCGTAGAAGCGGCGCGCCTCGGCACTGTCGATAGCGACGAGAGCAACGTAGTGGGACCAGCCGAGAGTGAAACGCGCCGCAAGCTCGGGCATGCTTTCAGCCACTGCAAATGTGTCTGGCGCAAAAGATTCAACAGGCACTGGCTGTTGAATCTTTTCCGGTTGCCCGGAATGGGCGGACAGCGTCTGTGGAATGTCCTTAAACGCTTGGTAGAATTGCCTGAATTTTCTCAAATTGGTGCGCGAACACCCCTTGATCCCAACCTCCGTCAGTCGATTCGAGAGATGGGCGATCAACTCCTTGCCGTAGAGTTCCCGGTGGGACAAGCCGCCGCCCTCGAACTCCACTATGTACCAGCCGAACAGCCAGTTTCGCACCACGAGCGAGCGGTCCACGGCCCGCGCTGCGTCTCCTCATGGGTCCGTTGAAACAAATCGACGAGTCGATCGAAATCGAAGGCTTCGCTCATGCGGAAACTCCCATCTTCCGCAAATGCCCCTCGACTTTTGTCTCGAAGGTGTTCACGTCCCGCTGCAAATCCGGCAGCGGTCGGGCATAGCGCTCGTCGAGTTCCCGGAGCCGGGCCGCAAGCCGGCCGCCGGTGTAGTGCAAAACTTCGTTCACCGCCTTGCGAAAGCTGGCGAACCACTTGTCCTCGACGACCAGTCGCCTGATTTCGCCGTCGTCCAGCGCCGCATATCTTTCCAGCGCGAGTTCGTTCAGATTCTTGCTTGCGGCGCTCACGGCATTCTTTCGCTCCGACTCCCCGTTCGCCATCCGAACAGTCGTGAAGAACATCGAGTTCGGCGAAATACCCTTCGTCGCCGCCGTGTTCCTCCTCGAAAGCCGTTTTGCGCTCGGTCGCTTCCGCGAACTCGAGTTCGAGACGTTCCAAATCCAGTTTTCGGTCCGCGAAAAACGGGTAATCAGCAGTTCGGCGGGGATCAATTCACCGATTTATTTCAGGGTTTTCCTTCTCTTCTTGACGGTGACTTCCGCCTGCTCGCTGTCGCCGGCTTCCCTGACGGACCGACCCGCACCATTAGAACCAGCGACAATCCAGCAGATGGGCTGACGTATGGTGCCCATGCCAGAAAATTACAAGCTTACCCAGATATCTTTCGATATCTTGGCAAGTTCTTCACCCCGTTCACCAATCTCCACCTCCATCCATTTTTCGCGCTTAAGGAACCACTTGTTTAAGAAAAGCCCAGTATGCTCTTCAAATTTGTCGCGTTTTTCTAGAAATCCTGAGTTACTTGATGAAATGTTAAGACTTTGAGTAAGCAAGGTAAGGTTTCCAAGCGTATGAATAAGTGAGTTTCTTGCCATTACTTTTGGATCAATAGAGTTAAAGTCTCGTCCAATTCCATCTTCGAAAGGCCATTCATCCGTCCAAGTTTGAGGGAGGACATGTTCAATCCAAAGCCCCACCGGAAGCTCCGTTTTCTCAGAGAATTCAGGTCGGCTAGCTTTCTCAATTTCAGACAGTATGTCAACCAACCTCGTTTTTGGTGAGATGGAGTACGCGTTACCCTCCAAAATTCCTCGTTGAAACTCTTCATTATCGGGAAATCGCGTACTCTCGCCAAGCTTGTCCTTAAAGAATTCTCGAAACGTACTTATTGATACTCCGCGAATTAGGAATTCTGCTGCTAACGATTGGAATACTCTATTCAAATTCTTTGTAGTCAATCCACAAATTGCTCTTCGGGCGAGGAATGAATAAATTAGTTTCGCAAGTGTACGCTTCTCTTCAATTTCAATATCTGCAGCTTCAATCTGCATCGCCAAAGGATACGCAGTTGTTACTTGCCACGAAGTTAATTTCCTCCCAAGCCAATATAGAGCCGAATCATCACGTACTCGCCCTTCTAGTGTTTCGTACAATGGTGCATATGCCTCCAAAAGTCTTAGTTCATTTTCTACATTATCGAAGCGTGGCTTACCTTTTGGTACTGCGAAAGCCCGATACTCAGCATATAGTTCTCGAACTGAAATTTTATTGCCCGTTTCTGCTGTCAATACATGTGCTAGGAAGTGGTCAAGTCGAGGACGCCTGGGTCGAGCATTTGGTGCGGGCTCACGCCACCAAACATCGTCTAGTGGATCCCATAACTGCTTATATAACTCCTCGACTGATGCCTGCTGCTTTTCTGCGCGGTGAAATATATTGTTGCGCACCAAATCCATGGCCAGAAGTGGCTCGCCTTTGGAGTTAAGAGTCTCGAAAATGACTTGTGCATCATCGTTCTCTCCAAGTGTAATAACTACAAGTTTCAGTCTGTCGAGCACGGCTGTGAGAAGTGCTTCCAACCGCGATTTCAGTAGTTCGGGCTCGACGGCTCCCTTTTGAGTGGCTTTTGCATCACTTTCGAAACTTACCTCGGAGTCTTCCTCCGGGCCATGTAAAGCAAACTCTTCAATCCAAGAATAGAACAGGTAATAAGCACGAAACGCAGGAAATCCTGTGTTTTTAGGTACACGATTTCCCCAGAACAAGCCTCTATGTTTTTCAGTGAGATTTTTGTGAGTCAATTGGATGATGTCATTAAATATATCTCTATCTGTTAGAGTAGGTGTTAACTTGAAGCGAGTTAATTTGTCCTTATCTTTACTTTTAAGTTCATTGAAAAGGTAGCCTTCAATCTGCGAAATTAGGTCATCCAAATTGTGATTTCTTGCTACTTCCCTTAGTGCTGAGAGGAATATTTGAAATGTAGTGAGGCGTTGTTGACCATCTACTACTTGAACTATTGGTGTACGCCCTATCTGCGAACCTTGGTCAACAGGAGAAAGTATTAGTGCTCCCATGTAGTGTTCAAATTTACTCTCATCTTCGATGACTTCTGCGGCCTTGGCTGAAACGTCTTCCCAGAAAGGTTGAAGCCGCGCATCGGCCCATTGATATTTCCGCTGGTAAAGCGGAACCATAAACCGGCGAGATTCTTTCAAGACAACTTCGACGGGATGGTCGTCAGCATCCATTAAGCTACTCCTTCAAAATAGTCAAATTTTCACTATGCCGATCAAGTTCCCACAACTCTACTTCCGAAGGGATTAGATGGGTCTGAGTTCGGTAGAAATACTCCAAAAGGGATTCACCAGTATTTGGGCGCACACTTCTTTCGACAAAGAATATCTTTCGGTAGTCCAATGGTGCCATGTGAAAGTAGAACATTGCTACCACCCAGTTCTTCATCTTGGCACTAGGAACATTGCCATCAGACGTCCAAGTCTGAGACTTGCATTCGACAATAACTTTTGGATTCTCTGAACCGAGGTCGAAAGCATGATCCTTCTGAACTTCGTCCAAACCGCAAGAAACATTAAAATTAGGAGTCAACGGAAGCCCCTTTGGGCTAGCGCTTTCATTGCACGAAACTCAAAGTCTCGTCCGACTTGAGTGTTGCTTATCGATCCTTCTCTTTGAAAATTGGACATTTATCAGATGGTTTCCTACTCCGGAGAAAGTTTTTTCTCGTGCAGAGAATATGTCAATCGATAGTGGCTAATGATGGCGTCTGTGTGAACTCGCGGTCGCCGATGGGCAGTTCGCGGATGCGTTGGCCGGTGAGGATGTAGATGGCGTTGGCCACTGCGGCGGCTACGGGCGGGGTTGCCGGTTCGCCGAGGCCGCCCGGAGGGTTGCCGGATTCCACCAGGTGCACGACGATTTCCGGGGTGGTGGCCATGCGCAGCATTTCGTAGTCGGGGAAATTGCCTTGCACCACCTGGCCGTTTTCGATGGTGATGGCGCCGTGGAGCGCGGCGGTGAGGCCAAAAATGATGCCACTTTCGATCTGGGCTTCGGCGCCGTCCGGATTGACCGCCCAGCCGCAATCCATGGCGCAGGTGATCTTGTGGACGATGGCGCGGCCGTCGTCGCCGATGGAGACTTCGGCGACCTGGGCGGCGATGCTGCCGAAACTTTCCTGCACCGCGATGCCGAGGGCGTGGCCTTCGGGCAGCCCGCTGCCGTAGCCCGCCGACTCCGCTGCCACTTGCAATACGTTGCGGTGGCGCGGATGCTCTTGCAGCAGGTCCATGCGCAACTGATAGGGATTGACTCCGCCGCGGTGGGCGATTTCGTCGATGAAGGATTCGATGAAAAAAGTCTGCTGGGAATGGTCCACGCTGCGCCAGGAAGCGATGGGCACGTGGGTTTCCACGTCCACCACCCGGATCGACTGGTTCGGAATCGCATAGGGGATATGCGCCGCGCCGGGAACCTGGATGGGGCCGGTGAAGCGGTTATGCCAGGCGGTCACCCGGCCTTCGCTGTCGAACGCGGCGCGGAAGTTGCTGTGCACCGCGGGCCGGTAGTAGTCCTGGCGCATGTCCTCCTCCCGGGTGAGGATGGTCTTGACGGGGACGTCGAACTCTTTGGCGATCAGCGCAGCGTGGTCGATCACGTTCCAGGTGAAGGGCAGGCGCCGGCCGAAACCGCCGCCGAGATAGCTGTGATGGTAGGTGACGTCGTCTTCCCGCAGCCCCGCCGTCGATGCGGCCCGGGCCTTGATGGCCAGGGCGTCCTGGGTGCTGGTCCACAGTTCGGCCCGGTCGCCCTGGATGTGCATGGTGCTGTTCATCGGCTCCATGGCGGCGTGGGCGAGATAGGGCACGCGATAGCTGGCTTCGAGCACGTCCCTGGCTGCTTCCAGGGCGGCGTCGGCGTCGCCGGATTCGAAATCCTCCGAGCCGTTGTCGCCGGCCAGCGCCGCGTCGAATCGCTCCGCCAGCATGGCGCTGGAGACGTTGTCGTTCTCGGTGGATTCGAATGTCGCCTCAACGAGTTCCAGCGCCTGTTTGGCGCGCCAGTAGTTGTCGGCGACCACGGCGTAGCCGTCTTCAAGCTCGACGACTCTTTGCACGCCGCGCTGGGCGAGTGCTTCCCCGGTGTCCACCGAGACCAGCTTCGCGCCGAACACCGGCGCGAGGCGCAGGGCGGCGTAGAGCATGTCTTCGCTGTGGGCGTCGATGCCATAGGGCGCGCTGCCGTCGACCTTGGGCGGAATATCGCGCCGGGAGATGGCCTTGCCCATGATGTTGAATTGCGAGCGCTCTTTAAGCACCGGGTTTTCCGGCGGTTCAAGCTCGGCCGCGGCACTGGCGAGTTCGCCGTAGGCGAGCGAGCGGCCGCTGGCGGAGTGATGCACATGGCTCAGTTCGGTGCTGCATTCCGCAAGCGGAACGCCCCAGCGTTCGGCGGCGCATTCGAGCAGCATCTGCCTCGCCGCCGCGCCGGCCACGCGAATGGTGTTTTCGCCGGTGTAGCGCACCGAGGAGCTGCCGCCGGTGGTCTGCAGATTGGCGACCCGCGCCACGGTGAGGGCGCTGGCGTTGACTACTCCCATAAGGAAGGGGGGCAGCAGTTCTTCGCCGAAGCCCTTGACGATGGCGTCGTTGGCGAACAGGTCGGTGGCGGGCGCCTGTTCTATGTCCACGAGTTCCCAGTCGGCGTCGAGTTCGTCGGCGGCCATCTGGCCGAGGGCGGTGTGAATGCCCTGGCCCATTTCGGAATGCGGCACGTACACGGTGATGCGATTGTCGGGTTGGAGGCGAATCCAGGAAGTGACGAAGCGTTCGCCGCCTTCGGCGAGCGTGTCGTTGGCGACCCGGTGCCGGCTCGGGCGAGTGGCGGCGTAGCCGATGAGGACGCCGCCGCCGGCCACCGCGGAAACGAGCAGGAACTTGCGGCGGCTGATTTTGGGTTTGCTGGTGGTTTCGGTCATGGCGGCCCCCTATGCGCTGGCGAGCGCGCGAATCGCCTTGCGCACCCTGGGATAGGAGCCGCAACGGCAGATATTGGTGATGCCGGCGTCGATTTCCGCGTCGCTGGGCGACGGGTTGCGCTCGAGCAGGGAGGAAACCGCCATGATCATGCCCGACTGGCAGTAGCCGCATTGCGGCACCTGGTGGTCGATCCAGGCTTGCTGCACCGGCGTGAGTTCGTCGCCGCCGAGCGCGGTGGCGAGACCTTCGATGGTGGTAACGTCGCGCCCTTCCACGGCGCTCACCGGTGTGACGCAACTGCGCGCGGCGTTGCCGTCCACGTGCACGGTGCAGGCGCCGCAATTGCCGATGCCGCAGCCGAACTTGGTTCCGGTCATGCCGAGCTCGTCGCGCAGCGCCCACAGCAAGGGCATTTCGGGCTCGATATCGAGTTCCCGGCTCTCTCCGTTCAATCTGAAATTGGCCACGTTTCCCCCTTTGGAACAGTGAAGTCAGCCGGGATTATATGTAATCGGCCTGGGGGATTAAAGGACAAGCGGGTTCCGCTGGGCGATAATGCGAGAAATCGGCAACTGTGGGTACAGGCGATGAACTGGAAAATTCTCGGCTCCGAGGCGGTGGGTACTTTCGCGCTGGTATTCACCGGCTGCGGCGCCGTGGTGGCGAACGATCTTTTCAGCGTCGGCTTCGGCGCCCTCGGCGTCAACCTCGTTTTCGGCATGGTGGTCATGGCCGTGGTCTATTCGCTGGGAAACGTCTCCGGCGCCCATATCAATCCGGCGGTGAGCGTCGCTTTCTGCGCCTCGGGCCGCCTGCCGCGCGATCTGCTGCTGCCCTACATCGCCGCGCAATGCTTCGGCGCCATCGCCGCGGCCTTCCTGCTGCGGCTGCTGTTCCCCGACCATTCCGGTTACGGCATGACGGCGACCGTGATCGACGTTCCCCGCACTTTTCTCTTCGAAATCCTGCTCACTTTCCTGCTCATGTTCGTGATCTTCAACGTGTTGAGCGGCAACGGCGCCAAGAAAGTCATGGCCGGTCTCGTGATCGGCTCAGCCGTGACCTTGTTGAGCATGTTCGGCGGCGGCGTCACCGGCGCCTCGATGAATCCGGCCCGCTCCATCGGCCCGGCGCTGGCGGCGGAAAATCTCGACCTGATCTGGTTGTATCTGACGGCTCCGCCCATCGGCGCATTGCTGGCCTGGCCGGCCGCGCGCTGGTTGCAGGGCGAAAAATTTCTCGCCGAAGTCGATTGACGGCTGGTTGGCGCAGGCTCCCAGGCGGTTTGCGGTTGACGCGGGGACAATTAACCGGACAATAGGCGCTGCATCTCGCTGCCCCGGGAGCCTGCGGCGCAGGCTCCCGGGGTTTCCGTTTGCGCGAACTGCTCCACCAATGACAAAGCCAGATAAGGTATCCATATGAACAGAATCACAGGCGGAAGCCTTTTCCTCTCCCTCATGATCTTCGCCGGCTGCGCCAGCGCGCCGCCGCCCGCGGTGGGCGTCTGGGGCGTGGACATGAATACGCCACTCGGCTCGATTCCGGTTACATTGACGCTCAACGAGGACGGCACCGGCATGATGGCGGCGGACCCGCTCGGTGAGGCGCCGGTGAACGACGTGATGTACGACGGCCCCGCGGTGACCTTCAATACCGAGATCGACGCCCAGGGCCAGACCGTCATGCTCGAGTTCAGCGGCTCCGTGGAAGGCGACACCCTGGACGGGTCCTTCGCCACCGATTTCGGCGATTTGCAGGTTACCGGCACTCGTCAGTAAACGCCGCGCAAGGCGGGCCGCCTCCCGCGCCGAATCGACCTGACGATTCTGGGTCGACGGAATGCCGGCGGGCGGGCCCCGCCGGCTCAGAACCGCTCCGGACTGGCGCGGTCCCAATCGCCCTGGAATCTCTCCGGGACGTCGCCCGCCAGCAATTGCCCGGACCGCAGCGAGCAGTTTGCATCGGCATAGGTCTGGCCGCCGTCGTCGCGGCGGATGAACAGATGCTCCGGGCCGAGTTCGTCCGGGCTGGCAAGGCCCATTGCGCCGCAAAGCTCCAGAAACGCCTGCACAGTGGCGGCGTGATAGCGCCGCACCCGCCGCGCTTTTTCCGCAACGCGAATCGCCCGGACGAGGCCCGGGTCCTGGGTGGTGATTCCGGTGGGGCAGCGGTTGGTGTTGCAGGCCCTGGCCTGGATGCAACCGAGGGCGAGCATCATGGAGCGGGCGGCATTGACGGCATCGGCGCCCAGGGCGATTTTCTCGAGCATGTCGAATCCGGTTGCGGTAATGCCCGAACTGATCACCTTGACCTGCCGCTTGAGATTCGCCCCGAGCAGAATCTGCCCCACCAGATAAGTGGCGTCGAGGCAGGGCAGGCCAAGCCGGTTGGTGAATTCCACCGGCGCGGCGCCGGTGCCTCCTTCGGCGCCGTCCACGGTAATGAAATCCGGCAGGATGCCGGTGGCGAGCATGGCCTTGACGATGGCGCAGAATTCGTTGGGCTTGCCGACGGCGAGCTTGAATCCCACCGGCTTGCCGCCGCTCAACTCGCGCAGGGTTTGCAGGAATTCCAGTAATCCGACGGGGCTGTCGAACTCCGGATGCCTAGCGGGTGAGAAAACCGTCTTGCCCGCTTCCACGAGACGGATTTTCGCGATTTCCCCGCTGACCTTGGCTCCGGGCAGCACACCGCCATGGGAGGGTTTGGCGCCCTGGGACAGTTTCAGCTCCACCATCTTCACCTGTTCCAGGCCTGCGCGTTCGGCATAGGCCCCCGGGTCAAAACGCCCGTTGGTCTGGCGGCAGCCGAAATAACCCGTACCGACCTGCCAGATCAGGTCGCCCGCGTGTCTTGTATGGTGGGGGCTGATGCCGCCCTCGCCGGTATTGTGGGCGAAGCCGCCGAGTTCGGCGCCGAGGTTGAGCGCCTGCACGGCCCGGCCGCTGAGCGCGCCAAAACTCATGGCCGAGACATTCAGGCGCGAGGCCTCGTATCGCTGCTTGCACGCCTCGCCGCCGATCAACAAGCGGCCATGGCTTGCGTCGAGGTGCGTCGGGCTGAGGGAATGCCGCAGGCTGCGATAGCCTTCTTCCCGCAGGTTCCGCTCGGTGCCGAAGGGGATGGTGTCGGTTTCACCCTTGGCCCGGGCGTAGACGATGTTGCGCCGTTCCCGGCTGAAAGGCCGCTCTTCCTGGTTATTGGAAATGAAGTACTGCTGTATCTCGGGCCGGAACGATTCCAGCAGATAGCGGATGTTGGCCAGCACCGGATAGTTGCGGCGCAGGTTGCTCGGGCTGAAAAAGAAGTCCCAGGCGCCGGCGGTGGTCCATGCCGCAAGCAGCAGAAACAGGGCCAGTCGCCAGGGCGCGGAACCGAGCGCGGCGGGCGAAATCCCGTCCATTCCCAGAATCAGCCAGACCAGGCTCAGCGGCGTCAGCAGCAGCGCCACAAGCAGATAGATGCGGGCGACGGGAGTCACGGTTCCTTCATGCAACCGGTTGCGGATAGGTCAACCCGCACAGTGTACCCCGAGTTGGTGTTTCGGCGGGCTCCTGGCCCGGGATCATGGGTGTCCCGAATTCTTCGCACGAATTCTTCGCGCAGCGGATTTCACAGTCAACTTTTCTTCGGTTTTTCCGATAGATTTGATTGACATGAAATGGTTCGAGGCGTAGTCTGAATCCATCCCTAGCGTGGGTTCAAAAAAACCAGAACCACCGACAAAGTCCAGGAGGTAGTTGTCATGCAAGTCATTTCCCGTTTGACCTTTTCGGTTCCCGTCGCCCTGCTTTGCGCCGCACTGGCCGCCAGCGCCCAGGCGCAGCCCGCCAACGCGGGCCAGGCGGCCGAGCCCGCCGAAGAGATTCTGGTGGTCGGTTCCCGGCGCCGGGACCGTTCGGCCGATGATTCGCCGGTGCCGGTGGACGTCATCAGCGGCGATGATTTCCTCGCCCAGGGCGACAGCGACATGGACTCGCTGCTCTCGGCGCTGGTGCCATCCTACAATGTGGCCCAGGAGCCGATTTCCGACGCGGCGACATTCATCCGCCCGGCCACCCTGCGCTCGCTGCCGCCGGACGCCACCCTGGTGCTTGTCAATGGCAAACGCCGCCATCGCGCCGCGGTGATCGCCCTGCTTGGGGCGGGCATCTCCGGCGGTTCCCAGGGTCCCGACCTTTCGGTGATTCCGGCGATCGCCCTGGACCGGCTCGAAGTGCTGCGGGACGGCGCTTCGGCGCAATACGGCTCCGACGCCATCGCGGGCATCATGAATTTCGTGCTCAAGGAAGACGATTCCGGATTTACCCTGGACACCAAATGGGGCAGCCACTTTGAAGGCGACGGCGACGCCCTGACGATTGCCGGCAATGCCGGCTTTGGCCTGAGCGATTCCGGCTTCGGCAATATCAGCTTTGAATTCAAGGAGCAGGATCCAACCAGCCGCAGCGTCCAGCGCGGCGACGCCCAGGGCCTGATCAATGCCGGCAACACCAGCGTGCGCCAGCCGGCGGCCCAGATCTGGGGCGCCCCGGAGATTTCCGACGACTTCAAGCTGTTCGGCAATTTCGGCATCGACCTGGGTAATGGCAGCGAAGCCTACCTGTTCGGCAACTGGGCCGAGCGCCAGGTGGAAGGCGGCTTCTACTATCGAAATCCCCATACCCGGGGCGGCGTCTTTCTTGGCCCGACCCTGGAGGACGGCTCGCCTTCGGTGAAAGTGGCCGACCTCACCGGCGACATGTCGGGCAACTGCCCCGCGGTTCGCATTACCGACAATATGCCCGACGCCAACGCGCTGGCCTCGATCCGCAACAACCCGGGCTGCTATTCGCTGATCGAGAGATTCCCCGGCGGCTTCACGCCCCAGTTCGGCGGCTATGTGGACGACATCAGCCTCGCCGGCGGCGTTCGCGGCGAGCTTGATTCCGGCTGGTACTACGACATCAGCGCCGTGGCCGGCCAGAGCGGCGCGGACTTTTACATCTACAACACCATCAATCCGCAATTGCTGTCGCGTCGCAACGACATCCCCACCTACTACGACGCCGGCGGCTATGTGGAAACCGACCGGGTGGCGAACTTCGACCTGTCCCGGCAGTTCTTCCCCGGCAATGTGGACAGCGTCAACGTGGCCATGGGACTGGAGTACCGGGACGAGACCTTCACCATTCGCAACGGCGAACCCAATTCCTTCTTCATCGATCCGAATCTGGCGGCCCAGGGATTCGGCGTCGGCTCCAATGGCTTCCCCGGCTTCCAGCCCGGTGACGCCGGTGAGAACACCGTGCGCGCCTGGGGCGCCTATATCGATGTGGAATCGAATGTGAACGAGTCCCTGCTGGTAGGCGCGGCCCTGCGCTTCGAGGACTACGCCGATTTTGGCGACACTCTCGACGGCAAGCTCGCGGCGCGCCTGCAAGTGGCCGACAATGTGGCCATCCGGGGCGCGGTGAGCACCGGCTTCCGGGTCCCCACGGCGGGGCAGGCGAACCTGCGCAATGTGACCACCGAGTTCAACATGGGCCGGCTGGCGGACATCGCCACCTTGCCGCCGACCAATCCCATTGCCCAGCAGAAGGGCGCCACGCCGCTGACGCCGGAAGAGTCGGTGAACATGACCTTGGGCCTGGTGTTCTCCGCCGGCGACCTGGATGTGACCCTCGATTACTACAATATCGAGATTTCCGATCGCATCTCGTTCACCAGCCGCTTCAATCTCACCGAGGAGGATATCTCCTCGCTGCTGGCGGCCGGGGTGTCCGACGCCCAGAGCTTCACCTCGGTGCGCTTCTTCTCGAACCAGCAGACCGTGCAGGCCTCGGGCATCGATCTGGTGGCCACCCTGCCTTTCGATCTGGGGCAGGGCGATTCCACGCTGACCTTTGTCGCCAACTGGTCCGATGTGGAACTGAGCGACTACAGCACCGAGTTCACCAGCGACAATCGCCGGCTGCAGATCGAACGCGGCCGCCCCGACATGCGCTACACCGCCACCTGGTCGCATCTCCAGGGCCCCTGGCGTTTCATGGCCCGGGCGCGCTACTACGGCGAGTACTACGACGCCCCCACCAATGACGCCAGCGTGGCTTTCTATCCCGACCCGAGCGTGGTGTTCGACGTGGAGGCGGGCTATGAGGTCAGTGACTCTCTGTCGGTGATTCTCGGCTTGCAGAACGCTTTCGACGAGTATCCGATGATGAATCCGAACGGCGAGGTGGCCGGCCTGATCTATCCGGAACAGTCGCCCTTCGGCTTCAACGGTGGCTTCTACTATCTGCGGGCCACCTGGAACGCATTCTGAGCGATCACAAACCCCGGGCCCGCGTTGGCGGGCCCGGGGAGCCTGCGATGTAGAAATTCAGAACTGCATGACGAAGGTGACGCTGGTCTCGGTGTCGGTTTTTTCGCGGCCGGCGGGGACCCGGGTCTGGTGCTTGAGGTCCACCGAGAAGCGCAGCAGCAGGTTTTCCAGGATTTCGGTTTCAATGCCGCTGCGGCTGCGGAAAATGCTCGTTTCCTCGCCCGCCTCGGTGCTGAATTCCTGCAGCAGGGCGGCGGAATCCGACAGGTTCCAGTTGAAGTCGGCGGCAAGCCGCAGCATGGCTTCGCCGAAATCCTCTTCCAGCGCGCGTGACTGGCGGTAACCGCCGCCCAGATTCAGGGTCAGGTCCATGTCGTCCCGGTTGGTCAGCAGATTGCGGCCGTAGTTGAGGGAAATGTCCGACTGGCCCTCGTAACCGCTGAAGCGGTCGTCGTCGTGGGCGAGGCGGGTCAGCACAAAACTCTGCTCGTTGATGTTGTAGTTGGCTTCCGAAACGTAATACACCCGTTGGGCGGCGAGTTCGTCGTCCTTGGACGAGCGGAATCCATCCAGGGTAAAGCCCAGGTCCCAGGTTTCCAGGGCATAGTTGACCTCGCCCCGGAACTGGATATTCTCGTCCTGCGTATTGCCCGAGGTGAAGATGGCGCCGAGTTCGATCTCGCTGTTCCAGGGCCGGTCTTCTTCTTCCGCAGCGAGCGCCGCATGGCCGGACACGGTCAGGGCTGTGAGCAGGGGCAGGATGGCGATTCTGGACAAGACAGGAACTCCGTAGCTTTGGGAAGGCGGGATTCTACCATCAGAACGGGCCAGGAGCCTGCCCCGTAGCCGGTTAACAAGATGATTGCTTCTGCCGATTAAACGGAAATGAAAACGCTTTTTCTGCTGCGCCACGCCAAGTCAAGCTGGGACTACCCCAGGCTGCGGGATTTCGAACGCCCCCTGGCCACACGCGGCAGGCGGGACGTGCCGCTCATGGGCAGTCGTTTTGCGGCCCGGGAGGCCAGCGTCGATTGCATCATCACAAGCCCCGCGGTGCGGGCCCGCGCCACGGCGGTACTCATGGCCGAGGCCATCGGCTTTCCCGTGGACGATATCGCCAGCAACCCCGATCTCTATTTCTGCGGCACGGCCATGTATTTCAAGGCCGCCAGCCTCGCGGACGAAGCCTGCCAATCCGCCATGCTGGTGGGTCACAACCCCACCATCACCGACTTCGCCAACGAAATGACCAACGGCGACATCGCCAACATTCCCACCTGCGGCCTGGTTGAACTCACCCTCCCCATCGACCATTGGTCTCAAATCCTGCGCGGCCGGGCCACCCTCGCCCGATTTGATTTCCCCAAGAGCGGAGAGAATTAGGGAAGCTCTGATTAAGTCAGAGCTTCCCTGCGGCACATGGAAGTGCCGCCGTATTCGATGGCGTAAGCCATTGAATACGCGAGCAAAACAAAACCACGCTTTTGTTTTGCGATAATGAAAAACTCCACGGATGGAGTTTTTCAGAGAATACTTAGGGCCTGTGAATCATGCAATCGCGACCGCGACCGGAACAGCCGGACACCACCAGGTATTCCCTGACAAGAGGCGGGTACTCGCGCTGGCTTGCGGACAGCACTATTCCATACTGTTGATCACGCCGCAGGCGATGCGTGGTCCCGCGGCGCCTGCCGGGTCGGACATGTAGTCGTCCGGCCCCGCGTGAATCACGATCGCGGCGCCGTCGGCGTCAAACAGGCCATAATCCAGCTTGAGAAGCGTGTTGAGAATCTCGATTTCCAACTCGCCGGAATCCGGCACATGGATGTTGGGCATATCGCCCACGTGCCCCCGGGCCAAATCCACGCGCCAGGTGTCCGGCAACAAGTCCCCCGTCTCGTTCACGTCATAGGTCAGGGTCAGGGTGAAATCTTCCCCGGTATAGTCTTGCGCCGTAACCACGGCCTGTCGTGCGGCGGATGCAGCACCGGCGGACTGCGGAGCGGGACCCACGATCCCATGCATCTTGCCCTGGGGATTGAAGTGCCCGCCCGCCGAACTGAAGGGCGGCTCGCACATGCCCACCGAGTGCACATGAAAGGCATGGGCGCCGGGCGGCAGACTGCTTAGCTTCGCGTGCAATATCGTTCCGTTCGGCGTCTGACGCAGAATGACCTCGCCGACGCTCATTCCCTGGGCATCCTTCATCTCGGCGCGTGCTTCGGTGGTCGCTGTCGCCGCCAGCGGGGACAAGCCCGCCAGAGCGAAAACCGCCACCATCAAGGAAACTGCGGAATTGGTGGATTTCACGGATGGATTCCTCTTTTTGGTTTTGACAACCATTTTTAGCGCGAGTTTCCGCCCATTGCAAATACGGTATGCGAAATTCAGCAATTCTCATTATGGCGCTTCACTCCTCCTGTCATTCCGCGCGGAGCGAAGCGAAGTCGCAGAATCTCTTCCAGTGGCCACGAAATGAGATCCTGCGACTGCGCGCAGGATGACCAAAGAGAGCGCGCTCAGTTACACAATGAGAATTGCTGTGCGAAATTGAGGCGCCATGCGCTTCTGCGGGGTTCAGTCTCCCACAGCGGTTTCGAGCCATTCGATGCAGGTGGCGATATCCGCGCCGGCTTTCTCGTCGGCGGGGTCGCAGTGTTGCAGGACTTCGATTCTCCGCTCGGCGCTGGAAAGCTCGTCGCTTTCGTCGAGATAGCGGTTTTCCCGCAACCAGTCCTCCAATTCGTCGGCTTTGCTGCTGCGGAAACCGCGCAGCTCCTGATCACGCAGCTTCTGCAACAGGCGGCCCGGTGAACCGTGGACTTCGGAAGACGCAAGCAGTTCCGACACCGGCCCCATGAAAGTGCTCGATATGGCGCCCGATGCCTCGAGTTCGCTCCTGCTGATTTTTCGCTCCCGGCCCCGCCGCCAGGCATGGACCCAGTTGCGCGCCCCCCGGCATCGGTCGAGCAACCGCCCGCGCCAGGAGTCTTCTTCACTGGCGTCGTGTTCCAGCAGGGATTGCGCCTGCCCCAGCGTGGCAATGCGATACTCGCTCAACAGTCGGTGCAGCAGGTCGAGATCGTCCCGCAGCAGGTGGAACAGGTGGATTTCCCCGGCGTCCCGGTGCGGGTCGATGGCGGGGACGCCGAGCAGTTTTGCGTATTCCTCCGGCGAGCCTTCGGGTGCGGGTACGGCGGGGATTTCGGGAAGGTTGAAGTCCACTGGTTCATTACTCTCCTTGCGGCCACGCATTCGCCCAAGGTCGATCACATGCAAGTCGTCGCCGACTGCTCTGCGCCAGAGGCTGGCTTCGCTTTGCCGGGCGGAAAAATAGATCACCTGCACACCGCTCTTTTCCGCCAGGGTCTTGAGGGACTTGACGATTTCGGCGGTACGGACTTCGTCACTGGTGGTCAGGGCTTCATCGAGAAAAAGCGGCAGCATTCTCCGGGTTTGCACCCAGGCGGTGCGCACGGCGAGCAGGAGTTGCATCCGGGTGCCGGTGGAAAGTTCATCGAGGCTCCGCATTTCGTTCTGTGTCAGGTCGCGGGCCCGGAAGCCTCCGTCGCCGGCAAGTTCGATGTCGAAACCATGGGCGGTGACTTCGCGAAACAGCTTTCCGGCATTGCGTAGCACTTCGGGCTGGTGCTCGGCGGTATGGGCTTCTTCAACCTGATCGAGCAGCAGGTTGGTTGCCTGCTGGTCAAGCAGCTCATCACGTTTGGCGACGAGAGCCGTTGCGGCCTTGCTTACCGATTCGAGGGCCCTGGCGATGGAATTGTCGGATTCGGCGCGTTTGATTTCGGCTTCGATGTTTGCCCGCTCGTCACGCAGGTTTTCCAGTTTGTCTGCGAGTGATCGTTGTTCTTCCAGCAATTCCTTGAGTTTTACTTCGTTACCGGCTTCGGCGATTTCGCATAGCTCGGGTGAATCCTTCAATTCATTGCGGAATTGCTTTTCCTGAACGAGAAGATCATTGTGATTCTTGCGAGTCTGCCGCCAACGTTCGAGAACTTCCAGGCGTTCACGCAGGCCCTGATCATCGCCGGGTTCGAGATCGACCCCTTCGAACAGTTTGCCGATGTCTTCGTCGCAGACCTTGATCTGCCCCTTGAGGTTTGAGATTTCCGCGGTAGCGAGCCGCAATCGCTCCGCCGCCGCTTGCGCCTTGGCCAGACGCGACTGGAAGAACTCCGCGGCGCCTTCCAGCGCATCAAGGTCCGACTGCGGCTCCGACCACCAGGGTTGGAGCGACTCCCGCAGCGCCTCGGCCTCATCATCCCGTTTTTGCTGGTGAAGCACAATTTCCCACCTGACTTCGGCAAGTTCCTTTCCCACCTGGTCCCATTCCCTTACCAGATGGATAAAGCGGTCGAGAGCAGTGAGCGGCATGGTGGGATCAAAGCCGATGGATTCGGCGAGTTGTTGGCGTTTCTTCTCTTCTTCCTGAATCGCCTCCCGCGTGGTTTTGAGTTTCTGTTCGAGTTCATGGACACCTTCGGCCCGCTTCCGCTGGGCGATCAGTTGCCCGGCGACTTCTTCGAGTTCCCTGAGTCTTTGCCGAACCTCCCTGCCGCTCCAGGCGGAGGGTGCCGGGAGTTCGAGCGCTTCGAATTTCTCCCGGGCTTCGGCCCCGACCGTACTGACGGCCGGGCGCTGTTGCCATGTGGCAATGGCAATACCGAGCAACGTTGCGCCGAACAGGGTCATGCCAATAGCAGGGTTGAGAAAGAGCAGGGAAGCGCCGGCAAGTACGCCACAAATCAGCGAAGTCAACAGGACCCAATGGTTTGCGCGGGGCGGGCGCGACGGAATCGACCCACTGAGCCAGTCACGCAAGGCATCAATGGCCTTTTCGTGCTGCCTGATTTTTTGCTCGTCGGGCGCAACGCCGACGATGCCTTTCCTGGTTTCAAGCTCATCTCGTCTTGTTTGCAGAGCGATGAAACCGGCGGCAAATCTCTCGGCTTCGGCCAGCTTGTCCATATCCAGTTGCGGTGGGCCCGCTCCACCGAGAGCCTGGGATGCGGATTCGAGTCGAGCCTCCGTTTTTGCCTCATCAATCTTGCGTTGCTTGATTGTCTCCCGTAATTGCGAGACTTGTTTCAGCTTGCGCTCGGCAATGTCCCGGGCCTTTTCAGCGGCTTCGAGCCTGGAATCTTCGAACCCGAGTTGTTCGATTTGCTGCGCTGCCTGATCTCGTTCCTGTTGCGCTTCCCGCAGTCTTTCCTCAAGTCCTTTCCTGCGGTTACGGAAGCGGTCAAGGTTGGCTTTTTCCTCGCCGCCCAGCTTGTCCATGCCCGGGGGATACTCATCGAGTGCGGTGCGCTTGTTTTTCCGCTCTGATACGGCAGCAAGAAGGTTTTGGGCGCGCGCTATACGCTGGCATTGTTCTTTGGCTTTCCCGGCTTCGGCAATCCGGGCTGCAAGCTCGGGAAGTCGGTCTCTTCGCTCATCGAGTTGCGCCGAATCCCGCTCGGCCTTCAGCAAGTCTCGCTTTGCCTGCACAAGCGCGTTTCCTTCGTTGGCGCCATGACGCCCGCCAAGCTGGATGCGTGGCTCGTTCAGGTCGAATCCGCCGGATAGCCCCCGCTGCAATTCCGCCGCAAGTCGCTGGTCGGTCTGGTTGCTTGCAATCAGGTCTTCCATTGACAGGCAGTAGCGGCTTACTTCCTCGCCATCCGGCAACGGCGGGCGCTCTGCGATTTCACCGTTTCCGCGCCACTGGATCCGGCTGCCGGTTCGCTCCACTCGCCAGCTTGCATCGCCATCGCGGAATGTGGCGGACAGCGAAACCGGCGGGTCGTCTTTTTCCGGCGGGCGCAGCAGGAATCGAATGGCGCGCACGAGGCTCGATTTACCGATGGTATTGGGGCCGGTGACCAGGTTGATGTCGCCGGAAAGCGCATCCAGGGTGAAACCGACGGCGATTCCCGGCAGGCGCTCGATGGTCAGTTGCTCGAGTTTCACCCGGCGGGCTCCCGTTGGGCCCAGAGCGTTTGCAGTGCGGCTGTGCCGGTGCGCCGCAGCCTTTCCACGACTTGTGTTTCACGCAGTTCTTCGCCGTTGGATTCGATGTCCCGCCATCGGGATTCATTGAGGGTGGAGCTGAAGATGGCAGTGGCGGCTTTCAGCAACGCCCGCCTTTCCGGGTCTTCCTGCGGCCGGTCGAGCAGCAGCAGTTTGCCGGCCAGCAGGCCGAGCGGGTCGTTGCGGGCCGCGAGTTCCGCGAGATCGGTGCGGGGGCGCACCAAGGCTTCGCAGTGTTCGATGAAGTAGTGGCGGCCGCTGACCCCGATGTGGTTCGCGGTTTCCACCAGTTGCCGTGCGCTGTCGGGTATTTCCCTGACAAAACGGGTCTGCCCCGTGAATTGCACCCGCAGTCCCACGGCCTCGGGGCCAGAATCGGAAGCAAACAGCGAGGCATCATGCCGCTGGATTTTTTCCAGTAGAAACTCGTCGAGCTTGCCGATATCGTCGAGTTCGCCGACATCAACCTGCAGCCTTTCCCAGCGCAGCGGCGCGATGGGTATCTGCTCCATGTTCTCCAGGCGGCCGCCTGCCACGGTCAGCATCCAGGGCCCACGGGCGCCGTGCTCTCCCGGGTCCATTCCCGAAAGGCAGCCGAGGTAACCGCAAAGTGAATCGGGGCGAAGCTGATGCGGTAAGTGGACATGGCCCAACAACCAGCCGTCGAGCCCCGCGGCGTCGAGTTCGCGCCGCATCACCGGGGCATAGGCGCTGCCGCGCTGGTCGAGATCGCAATGCAGCAGACCCAGGGTCAGGCCCGCGCCTCGCTCCAGGGTAGCGCCTGCCAGCGGGCTGTTGCTTACCTGCCTCCGGGGAAAGGACCAGCCCCAGATCGTGACCTGTTCACCCGAAGATTTGAGAGTATGGGACTGCCAGACACCTCCCTCCCCAAGCAGGGTGAAAGCCGGCTGGTCCGCAAGCGCCCGGGCCAGCCTGGGCAGAACTTCCACATCGTGATTGCCGGCAACGGCGATGATTTCGACCCCCGCTTCCGCCAGACGGTTGACCCCGTCGCCGAGGGAGCGATAGCCCTCGAAAAAGTCTTTCTCGCTTTCGATCACGTCACCGGCAAGCAATACAGCGGCGACCTGTTCCCCAATGGCGAGATCAACAGTGCGCCGCCATGCCTCCTCGGGCGACAGTTCCCGCGCCTGGCAGGGAAAATCTTCCGGAATCCGCGATGGCAGCCGCCCGAGATGAATATCTCCCACCGCCAGTATTTTCATGACACGTCCGGTGTCCTTCGACTCCATAAATCTTGTCCTTGCTCCAATGCCGCCTCGACCCTAATTACAAAGCTACTGCCGTCCGAGGCCTATGTAAAGCACGCTGGCGCGCTACGCGAACTTCGATTTATTTGACTATCCGAAGAGACGGCCCGCCCGTGGTCAATGGGAGTTATCCAGCGAGCCCATTTCTTCCAGGGTGAGCGCTCGAATGTCTGTAAAGCAGGCAAAGTCCCTGGTGTTTTGGGTCAGGAGAGTTCCGATGCCATGGGCCAACATGGTGGCGACGATATTCGCATCATGGATACGCTTGCCCCGCAAATCGTGAACTTTACACATCTCGATCAATTTTCCAGTGGCCGCATCCGACTCTTCGTGCAAATGGGAATAGCGCAGGAAGGCGCGGGCATTGGTGATCGCGTCAGCGGTGGTCAGGCCCAATCCATTCGATTTCATGGGTCGGGTCGCCACTACCAGGTACTCCCGCAGGATCTGGCCACTGACACAGAGCCCGCAGCCCTTGTCGCCCGAAGTTTCGATGATCTCTCGCGCGGCCTGATGTTCTCGCCGGTATTCATCCGTTGCGGACAGCAGGATGTTGGTGTCGAGCATTACGCGCTCAGCGTCCATCGCTGTCATAGATTTCTTCCCTGCTCCACGATGTCGCGCCTCCCGTCTTGACCGTGACGAGATCGAGCTTTCCGTCGGAATCATCGGGAGGCGCCAATCTGGCGGCCCGCTGCAGAATCACGCTCAACTCACCCTGAAGCGAACGATGATGGCTCTGCGCCAGGCGCTTGAGGGCACGCATGGTTTGCGGTGAAACATTGCGAATCAATATGGATTGCATCGCGCTAGCATAATGCTACCGATGCTGTAATGCAATCGCTTCGTTGCCCTTCCCTGGAAATTTTCCCCAATCACTCAAAAACCGCCTCGTTGGCCCGGGCGGCGTCCAGGTAGGTTTGCTTGAAACCGGGGAGCAGATAGCCTTCGCTGATGAGGGCGTCGGTGGCGGCTTCGTATTTTCGCAGGTAGTCCTCGAAGGAGGCGTACAGGCCGGCGATGGAATTGCGCGGGTCGCCGGACCGCACCGCGACCGCGGTATTGGCAGGAAAGGGAATATAGCCTCCCGCAAGCCGGGCCAGGGAAAGCTCGGCACCGCTGGCCGGCGCGCGCAGGTTCCAGGGGGTGAAGGTGGCCAGGGGAACCGCCGCCAAAGGCGGCAGCACCGTGCTGCCGGCAAAATCGTTGTTGTCCGCGTCCACCGCCGGGGCGAGGGCGCCGTACCAGTGGTCCGACTGCCGCGGATGCCGGTCGATGATTCGCCCGCTTTCCCAGCGCGGGCCATAGCCGGCGTGGGCCGGGCGGTACAGCGCCCCGGGATGGTTCACCCCGCGCAGGGGATTCCACACCGCCCGGTTGATGCGGCCGTCCACATGGGCCGGCGCCAGGCTGCCGTCGGCGATGCGCGGATAGCGCGATTCCGGCGGTTCGACGCCGTCGGCGACCCAGCGGTACATGGCCACCAACAGGGAATCGGCAATGGGCGCCCAGATATTGGGATTGCGCGGAAGCTGGGTATTCGGGTCGGCGCGGGAAACGCCATTGCCGGAACCGTGCTGGGAGCCGCCGATGGTGTAGAAGCGCACATTGGGCGGGATCCAGGCGTCTTCGCTGCCGTCCGGCGTGGTGTGTGGCAGGGAACCGGCGCGCACCCAGTATTCGTTGGAAGTCTGGATATGGAACACCATGGGCACGGTGCCGCTGGCCCGGGCCCGGCGCAGGATGGCGTCATTGCGGCCGGTCCAGGGGTCGGTGCTTTCGCCGTAGGTGAAAGGGAACAGGTCGTTGGGGTAGAGATGGTTGGAGTGCTGGCCATTGGTGCGGGTGGGCATGGCGAAGCGATTGTTGAACATGCCGTAGCCGCCGCCGGCGATCACCGGAATGATGCCGTCGAAAACCTTGCGCGACTCCAGATCGGCATTGAACCCGTCGTACATGAACTGCCGCAGCAACCGCCCGCTCTGGGAATTGCCCCAGGCGACGCTGTGCTCGATCTCCGGCAGGTCCAGTTCCCCAAGCCGGGCTTCGCCATCGCCGCCGTAACGGATCAGGGAAACCAGATCGCGGATGGCCGCCATGCCCGCGCCGGCGAGCACCGGGTCCCTTGCCTCATAGATCAACTCGTAGATCATGCCCGGCTCGAAGCCGCCGTCGAGGCGGAGGCTGATCAGGGGCTGGCTGCTTTGCGGCTCGTCTTCCACCTTCAGTTCGAATCGGGAACGTTCAATGGGCAGTCGCGGGTCCTGCTGATATTGCCGCTGGTTCAGGCTTGCCTCGGCAAGGCCCTGTTCCGTGGGCGCATAGGCCAGATGCCCGCCGCCGGCGATATTGACTTCATCGGCGGGGCTGTTGACGCTGATTTCATAGCGCACCTCGCCGGTGATGGGCTTGTCCGCCGAGCCCACCACCGGCGCATGCAGGCGGATTCTCCCCTCGGCCGGAGTGATTTCATTGATCCAGCCGGTCACCAGATAGGTAAAGCCGAGGCCGCTCAGGGGATGGTCCAGGGAGATTTCCGGCGCGACCCGGGAGCCGCCGCGGTTGTTGACGTGGTAAAGCAGTCCGCCATTGGCGATGTTGGCGGATGGCCTCAGAATCCGGAAATCCGCCGAATACGCCACCATTCCCCCGCTGTCCAGCGGCGCATGGCCGATATCGGTGATCATGGCGTTGCCCGGATGCTCCGGGTCGAGGCTGAGGTGCAGCACGCCCTCGATCACTTCGTAGCTGAAGTCATGCCCGGTACTTTCCAGCGTCTCGCGGCTGCCAATCTCGATTCGTTCGACACCGGCGAATCCCTTCGCGGACAGGAGCAGGAGCAGAAAAAGCGGCAACAGTCGGCGCGGCAAGCTCATCATGGCGGTCACCCTGGAATCATGGCGGGAGGTTTGCGATGAGTCTTGAATAGTTCCCGGTCTGAGTCAATGCCTCGCGATCCGTCATTCTGCGCGAAGCGAAGCGCAGTCGCAGAATCTCCCGGAGGGGCCCCTGGCCGAGAAGCGCGGGATGATGGGCGGGGAAGCGCAGGAAGATCGGCGCAGGCTCCTAGCGCCAAATGAGCGCTTTTGGTCAGGAGGAGGTTTCGACCCGGCTGATGATTTCGAGTATGCGCTCGGCATTGGCGCCGAGATCCACCACGCCCACCCGGGAAACCGAGCGAATATCGAGGCGGGCGCCGTCGCCGGTTTCCCGCACGCGCAGCACGACGTCATCCTTGAAGCCGAACCAGCGGGTGGTGGCAACGGCCTCGACTTCCCCCCGCTCCGGGTCTTCCCGCACGATTTCCAGGCCCATGCCTCCCAGCGCCGTCAGGACGCGCTGGTACATCTGCTCGGCCGGGATCGGCAAAACCAACGGCCCGAGCTCGGGATAGCCTTCGCGCTGCAGGGGGCCGATGACTTCGCTGTCGTATTCGAGGGGATTTTCCTCCTCGCCGCGAAGTTCGTAGGCGGCGGTGAATTGCGGCGGGTCCTCGATATCGGTGCTGACATTATGAATCGGCGGGACACTGAAGGCCGACAGCACGCCCAGGCCAAGATAAACGCCCGCCAGCAGCGAGATGGCCGCCCCCAGCGCCGCCGTGGCGGGCGCCTGCCCGGCTTTGCGCAGGCGCCATACGCCAAGCAGTCCAAAAATCAGGCCGAGGGTTGCCGGAATCAGGCTTGCCGGCACAAGCAACAGCCCGATGCCGAAAGACCACAGCCCGAAGCGGGTGCCCAGGGCGCCCAGCACCGGCAACGCCACCGCCAGCAGGCCAAGAACCATGGACCATCGGGGAAGTTTGCCTGTTGCGGTTTCGAGTTGAGTCACCGTGGCTGCCTCGCTCTGGTCCGTGGATTGCCGCTACCCACTCCCCGTCATTCCGCGCGAAGCGAAGCGGAGTCGCGGAATGACGGGATGTGGCCTCCCGGGGAGATTCCGCGACTGCGCGCGGAATGACACGGGGGGAGTGGGCTGAGCCTCGGACCTATCGTGACAATGCCTCCCGCAGGGATTGTTGCTCCATGCACCGGAGCGCGTCGGCCACGGGGAGCCAGCCGGGCTGGCCGGCGGCGGCGCGGAAACTTGCCTCGGCGGGGGTGACCACCGTGGCGTCGTTGGCGCCGCCGGAGAAGGTCTGCCCCACCCGCAGCCAGCGCTCCACGTGGGCCGCGCCGCGCCAGGTTTCGCTGGCCCGGGCCGCCGCCTCGGATCGCAGTCGCGGGGAAACGCAGCTTCCGGCGGCGAAATCCGTCAGGGCATCCGGCCCGAATCCTCCCGGGGCGGTTTGCGGATTCCAGCGGTTGCGTTCCATCGCCGCGCCGGGATTCCCGGTTCCGACTTCACCGGACTGGCCCACTGCCGGGACGCCGCCGATGACGGAGTCCGTGGAAACGCCACCGTAGGTTTTTTCCAGACACTGCAATATCTCGCGCACCGGCGTCCAGCCGGACCACTCGCTCTCGTCCGCTGTCGCTTCGTCGGCAGTGTAGGGCGTGGTCGGCTGGGCCGTGGATCCCTTCCAGGTGGGAAGTGTCCTTTCGGGATCCTCGCCCCGGTAGGCAATCAG